>JAHHID010000033.1 GCA_019359015.1 Spirirestis rafaelensis WJT71-NPBG6 | reverse complement strand
CAGTAGGGGTTCTAGGATTATCCACTCTTCGTCTGTGAGGCTGCTAGAGTATGGCATAACTGTTGGATACAACTTTTGCGCTAACTTTACTTCAACACAGTAAAAGATGTCAAATGGGTTCTATATAACTCCTACATTGCAAGCAGTGCGAGACAAAACTGTCATCTCTACAGAAGTAGCTCGAATTGCCCATGAAGTCTGTATTATGCACGGAGCGATCGCCCGTTTCCAAGCCCCCATATGGGGATGAGTGAGTTTAATGAAACGCGAACAAACGCGGAGTTTTCGTTACTTTCTTTGTGCAACGACGATTTAACACTTTCTGTTTCGAGATACATTCACAAAATCATGTAGGTTGGCATCCCAAATACTGATGTAGATTAAATCACACTCCTGACGCACAATCTGACCTTTTAATCCGCCTTGGGTAAAGCTGACATTATCTTTTTGGCGTTGTTGGATTTCTTGGAGTCCCTGCTTAATTTCTTCAGTTGCTTGCCCACCTAACATTCCCTCTAAGGTTGTCTGCATTACTTGGGGGTCTACAGATTGTGCAAAAGAGGCTTCAGTTTGGCGCAGCTCTCCCGAATTGCGGTCAAATAAGTAACCAAGGTCAATTTGATTTGGTACTAAGGTGTAAGTGACAGCACGCGTATTGCGCCAAGCGCCTCTTAAATCTCTGGCTGGTTTGCCCAAAGCAGCTTCTACTGAGCTTCTTGGCGTACCTGTAGGAAAGGCGGGAACGCTTTGTATGTTTGTAGTAGCGATCGCTTCCTTGGGAGGTTTTTTGCTTTTCTTTGGTGGTGGACTTACATCAGGGGTAGGAAGTTCAGACGGTTGTTCTGTTGGTGGCTGAGTTACTGATGCTGCGGGGGTTTCATCAGGTACTATCGGTACAGGTATATCTGATTTATCATCTAATGAAGTAGGTGGCTGCTCGGTTTCGGGCTGCGTAGTGGCTGCAATTGGGGGCGCAACAGGTGCAGGATTTGCTGGTTGCTGCGGTGAGGTGGGTATAATTGGCGCACTAGACGAAGGTTGGGAAGCAATGGGCGTATCAGCGGGTTCGTCTGTGGGAACTGAAGTTTCTGGCGAAGGAGTTGGTATGTTGGCGATCGCTTTTTCAGTAGTTTCTGGTTCGGGCGATGTCGCAATTGAAGCTTCAGGCTGAGGCTGACGAGTAAGATTAGCGATCGCTACCGCACCAAATAAGCTACCCGCAACTAAACCACCGACAATCCAAGCAGGCTTTCGCCAGTTTCCGTTATGGCTGATTTGCGTGGGAGGTGGCGGGGTTTGCTTTTGGGCAGCTACAGCATTTAAAGGTATTGTGGCAGCAGTTGGCGCTGCTTGTGGGGCAGATTGTGGAGGAATAGAACTAACAGACTGCAATGCATGTAGCATTTTGCTAGCAGTCGAATAGCGATCGCCTGGGTGCGGCTTAATCGCCTGATTTAATATTATCGCCAAACCTGGAGATACATTCTGGGCGTATTGTTGCCAAAGTATTTCCCCTGTTTGCTGGTTGGTTTCTATTTCTTGCGGGTGTTTGCCAGTCAGTAAATAAATCGCCGTTAAGCCTAAACTATATATATCAGTGGCATAAACTGGGCGTCCGACAGCTTGTTCACTCGGCATATATCCAGGTGTACCAATGACTAGCGATTGAGTTGGGTATCCAGGTGTACCGACAACCGAACGGATCGTTTCTTTGACTGCACCGAAATCAATTAAAATTGGCTTGCCATCGCTAGAGCGAAGAATAATATTATCCGGCTTGATGTCCCTATGGATGATGCCTTTGCTATGGACATAATCCAAAACTGACAGCAGACGCAAAAGAATTTCTCTAACTGTACTTTCGCTGAGTAATTTTTTAGCGGCGACAATCTGTGTTAGGGTTTGACCGTGAATCCATTCTTGAACCAAATAAAACTGCCCATTCTCAGGAAAGTAAGCGTAGAGTTCGGGAATTTGGTCACTACTTTTGCCGAGATATTCTAAAGTCGCCGCTTCTCGTTCAAACCGCTGTCGAATCAGTTTGTAGGTTTGCGGATCATTTGCGCCGATCGGCTTGAGTTGCTTAATCGCACAGCGGCGGCGAGAAGGCATATAGGTATCTTCTGCCAGAAAGGTTTCACCAAACCCACCAGCGCCGAGTACCTCGATTACTTGATAGCGATTATTTAGCAGCGTTTTTGTCATGCTTCGTTACAGCGATAAAAGCAGAAAGCCCATCCCCTTACAGGGGTGGGGACGCGAATAATGCTCTAGGCACAGCCACACTACATTTTCGCTCATGAATGAGTGGCACTTTTAAGTGCCGTCAGATATGTTTTCAAAAGAACGAATCCACTCGCGTACTAAATCTGTTTTGGTGCGTTTAGTTCTTTTTGCATAACTTTCTAGAATTTTCATTTCATCCTTTGGTAATCTAACATTTAAGCTAACTTCTTCCATCTTGTGAGTCAAATCTACTCACGTATGCTATCATTTGGCGTGGTTCCACACAGTCCCGGCTTGTGTGGGTAAAATCTTCACTTACCCAAGGAAGGCGAAAACCAAAGTTTGCTCGAAACAGTACGGTAGGGCATACCGAATCTACCTTCTGCAATAAAGCAAAAAGCTTGCGGACAGACGCATTTAGGCGCGTGATTGGGAAACTAATCATGGTAAGTAGACGCTCATGAACCAACAATCCCACAGCTTTAAGTGAAAACGAGCGCTACTCGTTCTTTTCGCGCGCCGTGGGAGTGTCAAAAGCCTAGACTCTTAGCGGCGCGTCAGAAGACATCACCCCTTAAAATGTATATCAAATGCGAAGACGACTGTTCAAACAGAATATATCCCGTCTTCTCTAAAATAGACCCCCATTCCCGATTCCCAATTTTCATAGAGTGTGTCCGGAACACGAGTTGATATTCCTCTATTAATAACTAGGAATATCTGATAGAAAAAGTATGTTTTTGAGAATTTGGGCGACTACCTTTGTGCTAGCTTCTTTTTGGTTGACATCTCCCTTGACAACTTCGGTTTTGGCAGATCAGGCGATCGCGACTTCTCAGTCAAGAAGTTCTAAGCTAATTTCTGTCACTAAAGCCGAATTCGGAGTTGAGAGAGTTGGCGCAAGAGGTAATGTTACCTTCATTCCGACAACAAGAGTGCCACTTCAAGAGAAAAAGCGCTACGGATGGCGAATTCAACTTAAAGATTACAAGGGTGAAGTAACATGGCGAGAAGTTCTGCGATTGCCAAAACAACCAGAAAACTGGGGTACAGATAATGGTGAAAACTTCTCGTTATCAGCAAACGGTACTGAAGGTATAACTACGCGTACTCAGAAGGCTCAAAATGGTGTGATTGAAAACTTCTGGACTATAGCTCCTGGCGATCCGAGTGGTAAGCATAAGATAGAAGTTTACATTGATAATCGGCGTATTGCTGCTTTCGACTTTGAAGTGGTTCGAGTTAAGCAGTAGTAATACCGTTTCTAAATGAAGATGCATATAATTAGCCTGCGGAGGCAGGCTTCATTGGTGTAGCCCCAGGCTTCTAGCCTGAGGGCATAATTTGTTTAAATATGAGGGCTCAAGCCCTCACTACTTTTAATATGTGCTTTGAATTTTTTGGTTCGGCGATCGCACAAAATACGTGTTATTTTTTTCATTACGTAGCCGAACTACTACATCAACCACGCTACCAGGTTCTAAATTTGGTCCACCCCTAACTACCATCTCGACAAATTGATTAGAAATTCTCGGTTGTTCAGAAAAGGTAGTTTCCCAAACCGCTTCCCCATTGTTTTTAATCAGCCACAATTTATCAGCAGTTAATGTCGATAGTACTGGTTTGCCATCCTGCGCTTTCAAGCGGACACTCGCCATCATTCCCTTAGTATTTGGGGTGGTACTTGGCATAAAATTACGCCACAAATAAGCATCAATTCCGTAAGTACGTCCATTTATTGTTACCTTGTCAGGCGCGGTTTTTAACTCGCTAGTAGATGCATTTCGCCGCGCTGATTTACAATAATATAGATTCGCAACAGCTTGAGATGCCCAGTGGTCTTTTGGGACATCAGAAAACGGTGCAGGGAGTTTGTCAATCTGCCGATTGGCACAAGCTTGTTGAATTTCCGTCTCTGTTGGCTGCGTTTGAGCAAGCAATTTTTCTGATGGAGTTGAGAATGCGATCGTCGGTGCAATTAAGCAAAGTGGTGAAACCAAAGCAGTAATAACCAGCAGTTGCTTCATAGGACGGCTCATCTAATAGCAATTCGGATCAACTCTTTTTGACTGAGTTGTGAAACTCAAAGTTCCAAATTCTTAAATTTTTTACAAAAATCCAGTTTTATGGTAATTGGAATCATATCAAGTCTGATTGATTAACATACATCCTTACTCTGATTTCTCCCCGCCAAAAGTTCCTTTTGGCTCCCCCCCTAGTAAGAGAGAAGTTGGAGGGGAAGCTTCGATGCCCTGACGCTTTGCGCTGAAGACATGATATGTAAAAAATGCAGCAATTCATCTCACGATAAAGATGGAATTGAATTGAGACTGTCTTGATTCCATACGTAGTCTTTCATGTCGCTGGGCCATGAGACTTCATCAGGTGTAGCAATTTTGAGGGTGCTGGAATTGAGTTTGTTATATAAGCCAGTAAAATCACCAACTTCAATCTGATTTTTTTGAAAGGTTTGGCGAAGAAGTTCGATTGTAAACATCATGTTATGGGCTTCAAAGCTGCCTTTAGGAAACAAACGCGGAAATATCAAAAATTTTATATCGTCTCGTTTTTGCTTAATAGCTCTTTGGGGTGTAATTCCAAATTTCTCTGGTAATGGATCGCCTTGAATGAAAACCATAATGTAATTTGGACCTAGTACCCATTTTCGATAGCCGTTTCCGAAGCTGAAAACATTGATGAGTTGACTAGTACGCTGCTTCCACTTCTGTTCTTGAATTCGTCGTTCTCGAAAGTCAAACACTCTAGCGTGTCTACAAATAAACTTTGTTTTAGCAAGCTTAATAGCTCTAGCCAAGAAAATTGTTCCAAGACTATCGCCTGATAAATTGAGAGTTTTCGAGTTGATTACGGCATAAGTAATCAAAGTTGCCGCATTTTCAATGACTGGACTACCCGATAAACCAACATAGTCAAGACCTGCGTTAATCCAGTCAAGGTATCGGTTAATGAAAGCGATAATTGGATTTTGTTTAAGAAAAGTGGAGTTGTTCATATTGGCGATGCCAGTTAAGAGAGTAGTAGCATACCTACGGCTCCTTCTTGAAGACTCCGACTCACGTTGTCCCAACCCTGAGATAAATATTGCAAAAAGTTCGCGCTTATCGTTTTCTGGATAATAGGCGATCTCAGATGCAATCATGCCGATTGGGTTAAGAGATGCCATCACCAAGTCAAAATCAAAGACCTCTTCGCTACCTGGATTTTGAAATTGTCCATCAAATTTTTTATCCGGGAATAAAGCTTCAAGAGGCCAGCGCCACCAGGGAGATATGATGCGTTTTGCCTTATCCGAGCTGTTCATAAAAGACCTTTGTAAAGTACATGTCATGTGTTTATAGGGAAAACACGAATGTGGCTGTAATTATACAAAGGAATTTTACTACTTATAACTAAACCCGCTTGCTGCGGCTGCCTATAGAGGAGCGATCGCTTTATCCAACACAGCCGCAAAACTAAGACTCAAGGATAATGCATAATATCGTCCCCTAGCTTTAGAATCTCTCGCAGTGTCGCGTCGCGACACCACAATTGATACAGATGTAATACACATGCTCAAGGACGCTACATCTTGCGCCACTACAGTATCAAGAGTCTATTTATTACCAATCAGATATATCTTGTCAAAAATAGTACCCTCAAGGGTACTGCCAGAGCTTAGTTGTCCAAACCATACTACAAATACATACAAATTGAATTTTTTTCAATTGGACAACGAACTCCAACAATAGGAAAACAATAAATATGCGTAGACGTCATGGATTTACCCCTCGTACAGGTGAGAATCAACCACTGGGTGAATTTACAGAAACTGGAAAGTTTGGCAGAATGTTTCCCAAATTACCCAGTTTTACTCCATCACAACAAAGTTTGACTGAATTGGGCGAGGCAATGAACGATCCAAGCCCAAATAATCCTGACGGTGACAATTTAAATGTCCCTGTGGGATTCACTTATCTGGGTCAATTTGTCGATCATGACATAACCCTTGATACCACTGCTCTGCAAGATACTCTTGTTGATCCATTGGCTGTGCAAAATTTCCGAACCCCAAGGCTTGACCTTGATAGTCTCTATGGCTCAGGACCTGATGTGCAACCGTATCTCTACCAACTTGATGACCCGGATCTATTTTTAATTGGGACAACTAATGAACAGCCAGGAGCGGGAGATCCATCGATTCCGACTAAACTGCCCAATGACCTGCCCCGTGCCCAAAGTACTTTGGGTATTCTTGGCGACTCGCGCAACGACGAAAACTTAATTGTTGCACAACTGCACCTAGCTTTTTTGAAGTTTCACAACAAAATAGTTGCAGGCATTAGGGATGGAAGCATTAAACCAAAGAATTCTACTGACAAATCAGTTTTTATACAAGCCAGAGAATTGGTGATTTGGCACTATCAGTGGATTGTACTTAACGATTTTTTGACTCGCATTCTTGACAAGAATCAGCTAGAGACGGTGTTGACTAAAGGCAGACGCTTTTACAAATTTAAGGAAGAGCCATTCATCCCTGTTGAGTTTTCAGTAGCTGCATATCGTCTCGGTCACAGTATGGTGCGTGCGGTTTATGACTACAACCGTGTATTTTCTAATCCCCCTGTTCCACCAAGACCTGCTGCTACTTTGGAACTGCTGTTTGCTTTCACTGCCAAATCAGGTAAGCTTGGTGACTTTGCTGATATACCTATTCCTAGTGACTGGATTATTGACTGGAGAAGGTTCTTTCAAATCGATCCTAATGTGCAAGTTGGTTTTAGCCGCAAGCTAGATCCATTTCTTGTTGACCCGCTGAAGAATTTGCCGAATGTTCCACCTCCTAATTCACTGGCAGTGAGAAATCTGCTGCGCGGTCGCAGTCTCGGTTTACCATCCGGTCAAAGTGTCGCTCGGTTTATGAAAATTCAGCCGTTGACTAAGGCTGAAATCTCCACAGGATCTGATGGAGCAGTTGCCGTCAAGCATAACTTTCATATTGAGTCACCACTGTGGTATTACATCCTCAAGGAAGCGCAAGTCCAGGGTCAAGGAAAGCGCTTGGGTCAAGTAGGAAGTCGCATTCTCGCTGAGGTGTTTGTCGGTCTTCTGGAAGCAGATAGCAGCTCATTTTTGGCGCGTTGCCCAGATTGGAAGCCGATACTACCTGCCCAAAATCCGGGTACATTCACAATGGTAGACTTGTTAAAATTTGTCGGAGAAATCAATCCGATTGGCGATAAACAATAAAATGTAAGGTTCCGAAGCATCTGCCTCAAACTGAGTTATTCAGGACTTAGGCAACTGGTACATATATTCGGGTCAAAAGTCAAAAGTTGACTTTTTTGAATTTTGAAGATTTTTGAAAAGATGCGTAGGGTGCGTTATGTGTAACGCACCCTACAAATACCTGTTTATATGTCGTTAGCGCTTTAGCGCTCTATTTAACCACTGAAGTGGTTACTACCTTTGAGCTTCTATTTGCTTAACTACAGTTAGCGCTGAGTAACTCACCCCAGCAGTACCTTCCCCAGGATGGGTAGAGTCACCCACCAACCACAAATCATTGATTGGTGTACGATTGGCAAAACCAAAAGGACCGAAAGTAGATATCCTTTGACCAATACCGCCAACAATACCTTGATCGCGTGCTGTATAATTAGCAAAAGTGCGCGGTGTTGCTGCTTCTAAATGAATAATCGTTTCTGGTTTCAGGTAGAAGTATTGCGAAAGACGAGCGATCGCTTGTTGTGTATACTTTTGTTTTAATTCTTCATAATCCTCAGTCTGCCACCACGGTAATGGCTCGACAAAAGATGAAGCAATAATTGTTGCTTTCCCTTCAGGAGCGCGACCATCTCCCGCATGGCTGACGGAGACAAATAGCGAATTATTCTCGCCGATCTCACCATCAGCATCATACATAAATTGCAGATGGGGCGGGCATCCTGGAGGAATGGCGCTTTCATCTACACCCAAATAAACCACAAACGCACCGGATGCGGGAGGTAATTTTTTCACTCGGTTTTTATACCCGCGAGGAGCTTTTTCACCTAATAGTTGGACTAAATTCTGCACGGTGACATTTGCAACTATGTGGTCGGCGGGTTCTGTCCACACTTCGCCAGTTTTCTGATTTTTGATGACGACTGCGACAGCTTTGTTATGCTTGACTTGGATATGTTCTACGCTGTGGCGCATCAACAACTTACCACCGTCTCTTTCCAAAGCTGAAACTAAGCGATCGCTCAATACCTGCATACTACCTTGAAGATGAAACAATCCTTGCGGTAGTTGTGATACACTCAATGCTGTCGCTGCATAAAGTAATGCTGTCTCTTCTGCATTCACCTGAGAATACAGTTTTAATTGCAGATCTAAAAATGTCCGCAAACGGCGATCGCTTCCTAGTTTATAAGCTCGTAAAGCATCGCCCACTGTAAACAAAGTGTAAGGCACCGTAATTAATGTACCAGAACGGACTGCCTTAGTTAGCTGCCACAAGTCCCAGATGTTACGCGGTGGTAGCACCGGATCGCGTCCTTGAAATTTCCAACTGGCTTTAAATAAAGCTGCCATTAATTGCCAGAATGGTTCACTCCTAGGAAACTGTCGTTGACGTTCTTCTTGCCATTTTTCTAAATCACGCCAAACGTTAATCGCTGTTTTTTCCCCAGGAAGATACACCGCACAAGCTGGATCGCAAGGAGTCGCTTCGGGAAGTTCTATTTCTAATTCTGAGAAAATACGGTGGTGAATACCTCCTGGTTCTAACCCTGCTACCTGAGTTGCTCCCACATCAAAGGTAAACCCTTTGCGTTTGAACGTAGAAGCACAACCTCCGGGTACGAGAGCTTGATCCAAAATTAAGACATTGTAACCTCTATGAGCTAATAAAGCCCCAGCGGTGAGTCCACCGATTCCTGCACCGATGACGATGACACGAGATTTGCTTTTGCCAACAGAATAACTTGGCATAGATACTTATGACATATTTCTTAATATTTATATTAATAATTTTATATTATGTCAGAAAAGTCGTAGATTTGGTTCAGTTGGGCAAGACGTTGGCGCAACTTGTCTGCGTCGCTACCTGTCCCTACTAGCCGTCGTCTGTCATCTCTGTGCATAAAGCCTCGAAGAAAACCCCAATGATATCTAAAAACTCTGCGATGAGGTCGCCCCAGTGTAGTCAAGAACAAAGGCAGAAGTACGCTCGTCTGAGGGCAGCTATGTGTAATCAGTGGGGGCTTGAACCCACCACGCAATTATTGACCACCAAAATCTTTGATTTGGTGGCGGCTTGAACCCAATCGGTCAATTGCGACTTAACAAACACGATTATCCTTCCTTCTGCCTCCTGCCCTCTACCCTCTGCCTTGCCCGCAGGGCTTGGTCAGGCAGGCGATCGCTGTTTTTAGCTACGTAGTTACTGGTTCATGTATGGTCATGGCTTAGAAGAACAAACTTTGAGAATGACAAGGTCTTGCGCTCCAACCCAGGTTGACGTACTACCTGACCAGAATCCTGGGACGGGTGCTTGAGCTAACTCTAAACCCGCTTGTTTAGCAAAACGCTCAATTAAAGGCAGGCCATAGGCTGTCATCTCTTCCGGGTTTTCTAGCCGTGCAATGGCAAAATCCTCACCATAGCTGCCATATGGATGATCGAAATTAAAATCTGGTCGTGCGAATCCTAAAGGTCTGGGTTGTTCGGGGCGGTAATTGTCGAGCAAGAAAAAGCTGAACAGACAAAGCCCATCTTGCTTTAGCACGCGTGCAGTCTCTTGGAAGTAATTGGCAGCAGCCTCAGGCAGCATATGAGTAAAAACAGAGGCTGCATAGACAATGTCAAAGGAGTTATTGGGATAGGGAAAGCGGTAGTCAGCGGCGCCTATTTGCCCCTTGGGATTATATAATGTGTTGTTAATGTCAGCCGAAATAAAGCGGAAGTTTGGGTATGCCTTATGAAAAGTTTTCTCTAAAAACGCGATTTTGTTTTGGCAGATATCAAAACCCTCATAAGAACCACTAGGCGACAAAATATAACGTAGTGGAAAAGCAATCCGCCCAAGCCCACAGCCTATTTCGAGTACTTTGCTGTTTTTTGTTATGCCACCATAGACGCGAAGGAGCATACTCCACTCCTCCGCCCAGCGAAACCACTCTTCGAGGACATCAATGCCTTCCTGACGCATCAGCTCGAGTGGTGGAATTAAGTCAGGTTCATACGCAACCGAAGGCTGGTCTAATGTATTACTTTCCAGCAGAACTCGTCTTAAATTAGTTGCTATCCTAAATATATTTTTCATAGCTTTTCTTCTCCCTTCTGCCAAGCCGATGCAGTTTCTGTACCCATTGCTTGCGGCTTGTGCAGATAATAACTCAGCCATGTCACCGGACTAAGCATCGTACACAAGAGTTGACGTTGACGATGGGATAAGCGTGAAAATGCAATATCATGACCCAGAACCGTAAGGGGGTTAATGAACGTGGCATATCCTTGGCAGGGCAAATTTATCAAAACCTTGAGTTCTGCCAAAGTGTAGCCACGCCGGACATGACCCCATTCCCCCATAACTTCTGCCTCACTAGGGCAGATAGGTTTCATGAATTTGTAATAGGGAAACCGCCAATTTTCATTAGGAGTACTAATTAGCAGAAAACCACCTGGACGCAAAACTCGCAAAGCCTCTGATACTGCCTTTTTGTCATCTGGTACATGTTCCAAAAGGTCGAACATTGTAACAGCATCGAAAGACTCACTTGCAAAAGGTAAAGCAGTGGCATCCCCACACACAAAATGCACCCGTTTTTGTTGGTTACAGGGAGCTTGTGCGTATTCAGGGTTTAAATCAAGATTGGTGACTTGGGCTTGAGGAAATAACAGGGCAGTTAAACCACTTTGACCACCCCCAACTTCTAAAATGTCTTTAATGGCTTTGTCGGGAGTAATGCGGTGGATGGCGTGCATCTTTTCCCGGTAAAAAAATCCTTGAGTCAAGGGATAGGGAAAAGGATTGCAGGACAGAAAATCAGCTAATGGTGTCTTATGCATAGATGTGTGCTAAGTTAATGAGATGAGCAGTCTAAGTGTGGTTATTATTCTTAAATAGCTTTCTTTGCAAAGTATTTTTGATAATAATTGGTAATGCCGAAAGTACCTTCTTAAGTGACATATTCTTGGGGTCAGATGCTGCTAAATACTTTTCGGCTTCTGCGGCATACCACTGAGCAGCCTTGTTTTCGGCGGTATATTTTTCACCGAATTGTAAATATTGTTTTGGATGGACTATTGAAAGTTGATTTTCCCTAGTTAGTTCAAATTGATTTTTCAGAAGATAATACTGTGGTAATTTCAGAGAATCTTTTTGGGCAAAAATCAAAATATTTTGTGCATACCACATTTCCACATTATCATTTTCCCAAATTCTAGGTCTGATACAATCAATCGCTACATATCCTTTTTTTTGAAAGTATTTTGCCCAGTAGTCTAGCCATTGCTCATTAATGTGTTCTGTTCCCCCTTGAAAGGGGATTGCAGCAGAGAAAAGAATCACTGATCCCAATCTTGTCAGCGAATCTACAAATGTTTCAGCACAATCTGAGGGCAAGTGTTCAGCAACCTCCAAAGAGACGACTAAATCAAACTGTCTATCTAGACTCAAAGGATTTTTCAAATCAAACGATAAAAACCTGTCTTGAGGAATTTCTAAATTTTTTTGATCTACGTAATCACCATCTACGCCCCAAATGTCCTCAACACCATGTTCTTGAAATACAGACAACCAAGTGCCTGTGCCGCAACCAACATCAATCACTGACTTTGGTTGAATGAACTCAAAAATTATGGGAATAATCTCTTTAGCTGATTTTATCGAACCATCTTGGATCCATTTAAAAAAATCTTCTGTATAAGTTTGCATGTGTAACCTCTTAATTGCTTACTTTAAGATTTAGGAGTCGATGACAACACATGAAGTGCTGTACAGGTTTTATGAGTCAAATCTCTTTTTTACTTAATAATCACTTTGGTAAAGTATCTATGCTGTAAGTAGAATTTTACTCCTGAAAAACAGCCTAATACCTGTGCTAATAGCATTTTGTTGAAAGATTTAAAGCCATTTAGAAGTCCAGATAAAAACTGCCGGGTATAGTATTTAGGTAAGGCAACAAATAGACGACGCAGATTACCCCAGTGCTGATATCTAGCAAACTGAACCAAAAGGGCTGCCACATGACCACGCATATACTGATACATTTGCTGTTTCAAGCCATCTAGATCGCTGCGATGGTAGTGGTAAACTACAGATGCTGGTTCATAGCGACAAAGCCAGCCTTCAGCTAAGATTCTGTACCATAATTCTGAATCCTCACTACATCCTGAAGCGCCTGCTCCCAAGCGTTCGTCGAAGTCCCCTACTAGTTCAAAAACCTTGCGTCGAAACGCCATGTTCGCTCCAGCACCGATGCGCCAAACAGGAACACCTCGA
This sequence comes from Spirirestis rafaelensis WJT71-NPBG6, assembly GCA_019359015.1. Classification (GTDB taxonomy): domain Bacteria; phylum Cyanobacteriota; class Cyanobacteriia; order Cyanobacteriales; family Nostocaceae; genus Hassallia; species Hassallia rafaelensis. The sequence continues at coordinate 60,495 of JAHHID010000033.1, read as the reverse complement.
TGCTTCATCTCGTCAAAGAACTGAGAATCAAAAGTGAGAACACGGTATCCCTGACTAAATCCTCCAAAGGTTTTTTCAAAGAAGACTTGCGCTTCCGTTTCTAGTTCTCCAGGGAGGACTAGCCCAGTCACAGCCATCACCTTTGGGTTCTCAAAACCTTGTTGCAATCGTGCGCTCCAGTCAGGATGGACTATCACATCATCATCAGTGAAGGCAATAATATTGCCAGTACTGTGGTGTATACCAGTATTACGCGCAACGCTTAATCCCGGACGTGGTTCTAACACGTATTGGATACCAGGCATTTGTGCAACCAGTTGACGTGTAGCGTCGTCCGAAGGGGCATTATCGACGACTAAAATCTGTTGTGGCGGTTGCGACAAATTTTGCAGTGAGCGCAAGCATTGCGCTAACTGTTGGGGTCGGTTGCGCGTACACACCACTACGGAAACAGAATTACTGACAGGCTGCGAACAGCGTTCTTGCAGCAGCTTGAGCGGTTGCTGCAATGTTATCAAAGCGTGAAAATTAACAGGTTTATCCCGTGAAGGATTTTCAGAAATTACAGGTAAAGGTGCTTTGAAACCGTGGTCTAAAAGATGACAACCAACCGTTGGGGTAATCGTTTGCACAACCAAATTGCACAGTGAAAGTGCAGGCATTGGCAACTGCTCTGCTAAAATTTCCTGATGACCAAGGGGAATACCATACCACCAAAAAACTACATAGATACCCTGATACTTTGGTTCAGCGGTTAGTGTAGGGATGCCTTCACTCAATTCAATGTGCAGAACTTTCCAGGGAGCAAAGGTACTCACGAGAATTGCCTCCTAATTTGCTCAATACGCCTTAACGAACGGGGATATTCGCCAAAAAATCCGACAACACCGCCCCAGAATTCAGCCAAAATCATCGTTGGGGGTAATACATGACGACCGCTCAAACTATCTCTAAATTGCTTTAACTGGTCCTTGAGCCACCACCATATAAGACGGCGTAACTTAGAACGTTGGGGTGGATCACTTTGGTACGACTTCACCACAAAAGCCATGAAGCCTAAACCCCAAGTCCAATATTGGCGACGCAGTTTTTCATATTCCCGACGGTGTTGGTGAAAAACCAAATATTGAGGTTCGTATACCAGTGGATAACCTGCTCGAATTATTCGATAAAAAATATCCAAATCACCACCGCCTGGAAGGGGTGCGCCTGTATCCAAAGCATTATCAAATCCACCGATTTTTAGTAAAATATCCCGGCGAAAAGCCATATTGCAACCCGCTCCAAAGATTCCCGCGCCACACGGGTACTGAGGATTTCCTGGTAAAATTTTACCGTAGCGAATTTTCTCAAAACCGCGACGAAATCCGCCTCTTTGTTCAAATAAAATTTGAGCGTCTGTAGCTAATTCATAAGGCAGCACTAGACCTGTGAAAGCCGCAGCATCAGGATTTTCTGCCCATGCTTCCATCAAACCTTCTAGCCATTTACGGTCTACGACTACATCATCATCCAGGAAGGCTAAAAGCTCACCCGTTGCTGACTGCAAAGCGCAGTTTCGTGCAAAGTCGAGACCTGGTTTTACTTCTCGAACATACCGTACTCCTGCTAATGATGCTACCAATTCTTTTGTGCGTTCATCAGAAGGAGCATTGTCAACTACCAAAATTTCCAATTTTGAAGCTGGTGTTTGTAAATTCAGTAAAGATTGCAAACAGCGTGCCAAATTGTCCGTACGGTCTTTGGTACAAATTGCCACTGTAAGAAAGGGGAAATGAGTCAATGAAGCAGACGTTATTAGTTCTTCTCGTAGACTCTCCTGAAGGAGTTTCTTTCCAACTTCTTTGGCAATGAATTGAGCTAAATCTTCCGGAATTAGCACACTTTTTGCTGATAGTGCTTGCATTAAAAAGCCGATTGGCTTATCTTTGCGTCGCAAAATTAACGCAATACCTGTATCACTTTCTGATAGTGAGATAGTCGGTAAAGGTTGAGTGACTTCAATTTCAGTGATACTGTAGGGCATAAAACGCTCTTTTTGGCTTTCAAAAAGTATGAGCATTGCGGGATTGCAAGTTATAAAGTTGAGCAAACATTCCGTCTAGCTCAAGTAACTGTTGGAGATTACCTTGTTCTATAACCCGTCCCTCGTTTACGACAATAATTTGATCGGCTTGTTCAATAGTTGATAACCGATGGGCGATGACAATTACTGTACGATTTTGACTCAGGGTGTTGAGAGCTTCTTGGATTAAGTGTTCGGAAATACTATCAAGAGCATTCGTAGCTTCATCTAAGATGAGAATTTGTGGGTTGCGAACAATAGCGCGAGCTAGGGCTATGCGCTGTCTCTGTCCTCCAGAAAGCCGAACTCCGCGATCGCCTACTTTGGTATCATAACCTTGGGGCAGTTCCATAATAAATTCATGGGCATTTGCCAGTTTTGCTGCTGCGATAATTTCGTTTTGTGTAGCATCTAAACGACCATAAGCAATGTTATCTAGCACCGTTGTACTAAACATATAAACATCTTGGCTAACAATAGCAATTTGATGGCGCCAATCAGTTAAATTCAGTTCTCGTAAGGGGCAATCATCGATATAAATTTCCCCTGATGTCACGTCATAAAAACGGCATATCAAGCCAATTAATGTTGATTTACCTGCACCTGAAGGACCTACTATCGCAGTGGTTTTACCTGGGGGAATACAAATTGAAATATCCTCAATTGCAGGTTTTTCTAGGCGATTGTAAATAAAGCTAACTCTTTCAAAACATATGCCTTGCTTCAAACTGTTGAAAGAAATATTACCAGAACGAATATAAGGTTTATCAGAGGAGTCTAAAATAGACATTACTTCCTGTACAGCACTTGTCAAAGCCATCAAAGTGACACGCGCACTATCTAACTGCTTCACTTGAGGTTGTAGGCGATACAGAATAAAAATGAAAGTCAGTAAAGTAGGTAAGTTGCTTCGGTCTTGCAACAGTGCAATTACCAAAATGCACATTAATATAAAGACCGATAAAACTTCAGAAATAGGACCTACAAATCCTGAGATGACATCGACTTTCAAAAAAGTACGACGTACCTTTTTTGAGACTGTGTCAAAACGATTTTGCTCATAAGATTCACGCCCAAAAGCTCGAATCACCTTCATCCCCGCAAAGCCTTCCCACATGCGGGTAGCAAGAGCAGAATTAGCCTCTACGGCTTGTTCGCCCAAGGTTTTTACAGAGCGCGTCATCAACTGAATGCCAAGGGAAACCAGCACCATCAAAACACAAACTGTCAGCGTTAGTTTCCATGAAATAAGCAACAAAACAACCGTATAAACAACAATTGTTGAGGTAGTAATAATTAAGGCAACCAAGGTTGCTAAAGCCTGAGTAGTTCGCCATGTTTCGCTACCCAGTATGTTCATTAAGTTGCCAGATTCCTTAGTTTCTAAAAAAGAATAGCTGACGCTTAAAAATTGCTGAAAAATTCCCGATCGCAATGAATGGCCAATCCGCGAGCTTAACCAGGCAAATAAAATTGTGTTGCTATAAATCAGACAGTTTTTCAAAAGAATCAAGCACACAATACATAAAGCAATAATTATCAGACGCTCGTTAGCTGAAACGCCTATAAATATTTGATTGAGATACCTGACTAAAAAATTGCTACTGGCTGTTTCATCGTTTGTTTGAGCTAAACTTTGCAGAAGCGGAATAAATAAACTAATCCCCAATCCTTCAGAAAGAGAAGATAATATCCCTAAAGTTACAATTGCTGGAATTGCCCAAGGATAAAGTTTCAGTAGTGGCAATAGCGTTTTAATTACCTTCGCCTCTTTGCTCATGTAAATTTTTTGTTGTCAGGGTTTGAGGAATTATTAACAAACTTTTTAAATAACTTTAGTCTTTCCACTCGAAGATAACTATGATAAAGCTGCACAATGTAAAACCATGCAAATTTACCCAATCTTATTCATATATCGTGCGACACATTTGTAACACTTGCAACCATCTTTGCCCCATCACTCTTGCATATGGTTTGGTGGGATATTGGTATGGTTTATACATTTGTCCCTGAATATCAGTAACTGTAATATTGCGATTCAGAGATACTTTGCGAACAAGTTTAAATTTTTCTAAGAACTGCAACCAAGAGTGATGATCTGACCAAATCAATGACGTTATCGGTTTAGCGACGATTTTTAAAATACATTCAATAATGCATTGATAAATTGGTCTTAACAAAAGCGGACTATAATCCAATTTTACAGCCTTATATATCCATCCCAAAGTAGTCCAGTAATCGCCGCAAGCTCTGCTTTTCCATGAAAGGTAGACATAAAAAGCACTAGCAGACCAAGAATATATATAATCAGGAATTTCTGGATGTCGTTTTTGGAAATCTGTCATCACCAGATTGTAAGACTTTGCCATTGTCTTACAACTGTTAGACATACTAATACTAAGTTGACGATAACCAACCAAAAACTCAGGCACAACCCGAAACTGATAAGATTCAGCAATTCGCAGGTAGATATCCCAATCTTCGCAACCTTGAGCATTTTGCTGTTTAAGTTCGCAGTTGTAACCACCAACTTTATCAAAACAACTTCGGCGAATCAATGGCGAACTCGCGTTGCCGATAAAATTGGTAAACAGCATAGCTGGGTAAACATCTCCCTGTACGCTGTGAATGTTTAAATAATTATAAGGCGTATATTGTCCAATAATTACATCATCTTCGTCAATAAATAACGACCAGGCATAAACTAATCCTACAGATGAGCCCCCCTTTAATATGCATTGTACTTGTTTGTCAAGTTTAGAGGGATACCAAATATCATCAGCGTCGAGTGGTGCGATATATTCCCCTCTAGACTTTTCTATTGCTAAATTACGAGCTGCGGCAACTCCAGCATTTTGCTGTTCCAATAAAATTACACGACTGTCTTTTTCGGCAAAAGATGCGACAATTTCCGCAGTTCTATCTTTAGAACCATCATCAACCACTAAAACTTCAATATTTTCGTAAGTTTGTGCGAGCACAGACTCTAATGTCCGACTAATAAATGCCTCTGCATTGTAAGCAGGAATAATAACTGAAACCAAGGGCAGATTATCGTTCATTGTTTTTCACAAATATTGTAAATGTTGGTTAAAGAATTTAACAAGTTAGTTAAAAACAGAAAATAGATAAAAAATTGGTAAAAAGTCCTAAATAAAAGAAAAATCCTTTTATATAAAATTAGTTGTTTGCCTTAATAATATAAATTATATTATACAGAAATATACGGGAATATCAACTATATATAATGATAAAATTACGTATTCTGAGGGAATTAAAGCGATCGCTTCTTAATTAAAATTGCAACTTTTAGCAGTTGACAATCATGCTTCTATCTAGTGTGGCATTGTAGCCAAGGCACTTACAAGTAATAAAATATTCAGCCCTCAATATTCGCTGCTTACGAATAAACGGCATAGGCTTGGTTTCGACTGGGGGAGATCGAAAAAATAGAACTTGTGCAGGCAGTTAAGGGTTGTGCAAAAATAAATTGGTCAGCCCTTCTCTTCTCTACGAGAGGCTGCGCCAACGAGACGCTGCGCGAACGGGTGACGCTCGTTCCTCGCTACCGCTGCGCTATCGCCAGTACGAATAGACGGAAACCGACCCCGCCGACTGGACTCACCGTGTGTTTAAATAACTCGTTAGTATCACGGATCTAGGTGAGACGGCTGACCAATCTATTGAAGTAAGAGTGCTTAAGTAAATTCCAAGTCAAAAAGTGATGAATTCGCTGGTTATATAAGTCATAGGTAAGATAAAGAAGTAAGAGAGCTTTTCACTTCCCTACGACCAATGACTTCAACCCTGCTGAATTTTCCTCGTCTCAACGCGCCAAAGCTGCACATGTTGCCCAACGGGTTGACAATAGTAGCAGAGCAAATGCCAATTGAAGCCGTTAACCTCAATTTGTGGGTTAAAGTTGGCTCATCGGTAGAATCAGATGCCATTAACGGTATGGCTCACTTTTTAGAGCATATGATTTTTAAAGGCAGTGAGCGACTAACTAGCGGCGAGTTTGAACGTCAAATTGAAGAGCGGGGTGCTGTTACTAATGCCGCCACCAGCCAAGATTATACTCATTACTATGTGACAACTGCTCCCAAAGATTTTGCGGAGCTTGCTCCACTACAAATTGATATAGTAACTAATGCCAGTATTCCTGATGAAGCTTTTGAAAGAGAGCGATTGGTAGTTTTAGAAGAAATTCGCCGTAGTGATGATAATCCTCGTCGGCGCACCTTTCAACGGGCGATGGAAACGGCGTTTGATCAACTACCTTATCGTCGTTCGGTATTGGGACCAGAAACAGTCATTTCTCAACTAAAAGCGCAGCAAATGCGCGATTTTCACGCAATGTGGTATCAACCACAGTCAATGACGGCTGCGGTTGTAGGTAATTTACCGGTAGAGGAATTAATTGAAATTGTTGCCGGGGGATTTAGCGCCAAAGATGCGATAACCCCACCTGTACAGCATTTAGGAATTACTCAAGAATTACCATTTACAGAAATTGTCCGCCGAGAATATGTGGATGAAAGCCTTCAACAAGCAAGGTTGGTAATGCTTTGGCGAGTTCCAGGTTTGACTAAGCTTCCGGAAACTTACGCGCTGGATGTTTTAGCGGGAATTTTGGGACATGGACGCACATCAAGACTAGTGCGAGATTTACGCGAAGAAAGAGGATTGGTTTCTTCGGTTTCTGTGAGTAATATGACGCAGCGGTTACAAGGAACTTTTTATATTTCCGCGCATTGTGCTGTAGAAAATTTGCCAGCCGTGGAAAGTGCGATCGCTCAACATATTAGCAGACTACAAACTGAAACGATCGCCATAGCAGAAATTGAGCGCGTGCGGAAACGTGTAGCTAACAGGTTTATTTTTGGGAACGAAACACCAAGCGATCGCGCTGGTTTGTACGGTTACTATCAATCTATGGTAGGAGACTTAGAACCAGCCTTCGATTATCCAAGTCACATTCAAGCACAAAATGCAACCAACTTAATGCAAGCTTCCCAAAAGTATCTTTCGCCAGATGCTTACGGTGTCGTTGTCATGAAACCAGCTTAATCAAAGCGGAAGGGGAAAGGGGGAAGAAAACATGATGAGTAATTACAACGGCTATTTTTCCTTACCTTTTCCCTTTAAGAGTGCGCGGAGCGCTTTCCCTTTTCCCCTGTTTTCATCTTTTCCCCTCATAAAATTCCCCAATCAAACGATGTGGACTAAAATTGATGCTCATATTAGCCAGGTGACTGGCGAGAAATTTGAGAACCAGAATAGGCGATCGCTTAGTGGTGGGTGCATCAATCAAGGCTATGCTGTCAGTAGCAGCGAACGCACTTACTTTGTCAAGCTAAACCAAGCAGCGCAAATAGCCATGTTTGAGGCTGAAGCGTTGGGTTTGCAAGAAATGCTGCAATCAAATAGCATACGCGTCCCGAAACCAATATGCTGGGGGACAGCAGATAATTTCAGCTACATCGTTTTGGAGTGGCTGCAAATGGATAAAGGTAATAGCAAATGTTGGGAAGAGATGGGACGCAAGTTAGCTGCGATGCATCAAACTACTAGCAGTCAAGGGATGGGCTGGAAAATTAATAATACCATCGGTTCCACACCGCAAATTAATACCTGGACAGCAGACTGGGTAGAATTTTATGCTCAACATCGACTATTGTATCAATTTAAACTTGCAAGACGGCGCGGTGGCGATTTTCCCCAGCAAGAAAAATTATTAGCAGCTATACCGCAGTTACTATCACACCAACCGCAACCTTCCTTAGTACACGGTGATTTGTGGGGAGGAAATGCTGGGTGTACTGTGTCAGGAGAACCAGTAATTTTTGATCCTGCAACTTATTTTGGCGATCGCGAAGTTGATATTGCTATGAGCGAACTTTTTGGTGGGTTTCCAGCTGATTTTTATCATGGTTACAACCAAGTCTTTCCTTTAGATGCAGGCTATGAACAAAGAAAGACTATATATAACCTCTATCACATCCTCAATCATTTTAATTTATTTGGGGGCGGTTATGCTTCGCAAGCGAATCGGATGATTGAACAGATTTTGCGGTTTTGAGGGAAATAAGCGATCGCATTCCCCTAGAGTTCGTCTTTCGATATATGTAAAGTTTTGTACTGATATTCATATTTTTCCTTGAAATTCTTCGTAGTTAACAATCTCTGCTTTCAAGGAAAATGAATCACTTTATATACAGTTAGGAATTGGTAATTGGAAGCAGGGTAATTGCAGAAAACCATTAGTCATAGATTGATTCATAAGGTAATATTTTTGCCTTTTTACTTTTACCTTCTTAAAAGGAGTTGACCTTCCCTAGTTCTTCTTGATCGCTCTCTAACTTTAAACATATCAGGCAGTTAAGCCTGCAATAAACCTTTAAAAATTACAGGATAACTCAAAATGATTACGGGCATCAAAGGATTATACAATGCGTCGGGCAACGAGATTACCAATAAAATAATTCTTACTCATACACCACTGCTAACCACCACAGAAGTTCATAAACCCGCAGCTACTCCGGGTTTAGAAAATCCTCTCATACATCATATCAAAGCCTTTGAAAACAGCACTAACAATAGTGGAGATTTGGCAGCCATTGCTATTGTAGCTGCAACAGTCTTAGCCTTTAGCTCGACTATTAGCTTAATTTGTAAAGCGCTGAATTTGGGGAAGTATGCGGCAAAAATTGCAGAGCATACACAAGAAGATAAGCCTGAGCCGGTTATAGCCTCGACAATATTTGGTAATCAACAGAGTATTATTGCTGTATACGTTAAACAAGCTCATACCTTCTTGAGGCAGGGAGATACAAATAGAGCGATCGCTCTATTTGATAATGCAATTCGTCTTTTTCCTGAGGATGCTGACCTTTACAGCCAACGCGCTAACTTGCGTCGCCAAAATCTACAAGACCCAAACGGAGCACTTGAAGATTATACCAAAGCGATTAATCTTCATCCAGATAATCCCCTATTTTATCTTTGGCGTAGTCAACTTTACTATGAAAGCGGTGATAAGTGCAAAGCAATGGCAGATTATAACACAGCTATTCGTCTTGCCCCTGAGGGTACAATGTATCACTGTTTGGAAAATAGATAATCGCAAATCCGAACTTTGTTGTGTCAGAACCGTTGTCAAGACGTTATATGTAACGTCTCTACAGGATGCTCGAATTTTAAAATTATACGTTAATTCGGCAACGCCTAATTTTTGCAATTTATTTAACGTTTAATATTTACTAGTGGCTCATCCTCAGGGCGCTACATTATTCAACTTTTTATCACAAAAGATTGGATTTATTAGGAAAATATTGTATATATTACTTCGGCGTTACATAATTGCCGGATAGTTAATTTTGACAATCGCAGGCATAGATAGTGTAGAGACGTTGCAATTGCAGCGTCTCTACATTTTGGTATTGGTCTGTGGATGAGATTATCATTCCTACAATAATGTAACGCCATTATTTCTATTAGTTACAGCACTTAATATTGTTTCTTCGTAAGCACTTCAATGCTTGAAATAGGGGTTTTAATGCTTACTGCAAACTCTATTCATCTGCCAGTTGCGTCAGATCCAACTTAACAAAAAAATGTGTATGGTATTATGAAAACCTTTAGTGAAATGAAGGAGGAAAAAGACGTGCCCATTGTGATCACCGATCGCCAAGGGTTCGTCACCTATGTGAATGATTGTTTTACCTCGGTTTTTGGCTGGAGTATAACTGAAATTCACGGTCAGATGATTACGGTAATTATTCCAAATGGTTTTCACGCTCCCCACCATCTGGGTTTTTCCCGCTTTCTCACTACCGAAAAGTCAACTATCCTTAATCACCCGCTTCGTCTAGTCGGTATCACTAAAGATGGTAGAGAAATTGAAGCTGAACACCTAATTATGGCAGAAAAACATCAAGGAGAGTGGATATTTATGGCTATGCTGCGCCCACTTTAGGGTGCCGGAGATGGGGAGACAGGGGTGCAGGCAGGGGGGCAGGAGGGAGGCAGGGGGAGATAGGGGGACAAGGAGACAAGGAAGAATTTAATTCACTCTCCCCAATGCCCCATGCCCAATGCCCTATGCCCTATGCCTAATTCCCAATGCCCCATGCCTAATTCCCTATTCCTAAAAGGATTTTCCCAATGGATATTGATTTAACAGGTTTGGTTAATCAGTTACGGGCGACTCTGGGCAAAATGGAACTAGCATTAGGGGCGATCGCTGATGCTATTGCCTGGACAGGTCAAGATGGAAAGGTGGAATGGTGCAATGCAGCTTTCGATAAACTAGTAAACAAACCTCACATTTTGGTGCTAAATGCCAAACTAAGTGGTTTGTTACCTTTGAAGCAAGCAGGGATAACTGTTTCACCAGAGTTTTATCCTGATCTCAAGGTGCTAAGGGGAGAATATCAAGCAGCAGAAGAATACGAGTTTCAGCAAGATGATCGCTCTCTAATTTTAGAAATATGTGGCAACTTTGCCGAACTGCCTGGAGGCAACAAATCGGCGGTAATGGTGATTCGCGATGTCACGAAAGCAAAACGCTCTGAAGCAAAACGCTTACAAATAGAGCAAGAACAAGCCCAAACTCTATCTTTGCTGCAAGCGACGTTAGAGTCTACAGCTGATGGAATTATAGTTGTAAATCAGAACTTTAACGTATCGGTTTTTAATCAAAAGTTCCTCCAAATGTGGGCATTGCCTGAATCGTTGTTGCAGCCTCAAAAGAGCAATGAACGATTCATGTTCATGTCTCAACAAACGCGAGATCCAGAAGCTTTTATTGCTAGGGTTGAGGAACTTTTCTTTAAATACTCAGAACAAGAAGCTTTTGATCTGCTAGAGATGAAAGATGGACGTGTTTTTGATCGCTACTCTCAACCCCAATGGCACAACGGAGAAATTATTGGGCGTGTTTGGAGCTTTCGAGATATTACTGCACGTTCACAAGCGGAAGCAGCTTTAAGCGAAAGTGAGACTAAATTCCGCCGCATCGTCGAAAATGCAAATGACGTAATTTCTCTGATTAACTTAGAAGGTCGCATTTGCTACATCTCCCCCAATTTATTCAACCTCACAGGATACGATACCAGCGAGTTAGAGGGTGTAGTTTTTAGTAATTTCATTCATCCCGATGACATACCAAGATGTTTAGAAGCATTCCAAAAGGTGGTGACAACAGGTGAAAAGCAGTCAGGAATTGAGTATCGAGTCAGACTCAAAGATAATAGCTGGCAGTGGCACGCTACCAACATAAGTACGTCACAAGATGCTAATGGTAACTTACTGCTGCTGAGTGTATCGCGTGTGATCGCAGAGCGTAAACAGGTGGAGTTAGCACTGCGACTAAGCGAACAAAAGTTCCGGCATATTTTTGAGAATTCTCAGGTAGGTATTTTCCGCAGCCGACTTGAGGATGGGTTGTTTCTGGATGCTAACCAACGTTGTGCCGATTTATTTGGTTACAGTTGTCCAGCAGAAGTGATTGGGAAAACATTTGCCCCTGATATTTATGTTAACCCAAGCGATCGCACTGCAATATTAACTGAACTCCATCAAAAAGGCGTAGTTAATAACATCGAGATTCAGTATCGCCAATGTAATGGCTCGGTGCGCTGGGGGTTGTTTTCATTACGTCTGAATCTCGAAGAATCCTGCATTGAGGCTGTAGTTACTGACATTACCCATCGCAAGCAAACCGAAGCTGATTTGCACCGTAGCAATGCTATCCTCAAAGCTCAACAAGAAGCTTCCATCGACGGAATTTTAATTGTTGATGAAAACAATCAACTTGTATCCTACAATCAGCGATTTTGTCAGCTATGGCAAGTACCAGAAACACTCATCCAAAGCGCCAGCGATCAGCAATTGTTGGAGTCGGTAATCGATAAAGTCGAACAAGGGCAAGAGTTTTTAACAAAAATTGAGTATTTATACGCCCATCCAGAGGTAGTTAGCCAGGATGAAATTATCATGAAGGATGGAAAGACTCTAGACCGCTATTCGGCATCTGTGCGATCGCCAACAGGAGATTGTTACGGCAGAATTTGGTACTTCCGTGATATCACTGAGCGTAAGCAGGTAGAGCAATCATTGCGACAATCAGAAGCGAGATTTCGAGGGCTTTACGAATCAAACAGTGCTGCTATGGTGCTGATGGAGGAAGGAACTCCTTTTGATTGTAACCTGGCAGCCGAACAGCTCTTCGGCGTTTCTCGTCAAGAGATTTTGGGCAAGCACCCTGCTGAAGTCTCACCACCATTGCAACCCAATGGTGAAGACTCTTTTAATCTTGCCAATCGGCAGATAGCTGTCGCTTTTGAGCAAGGCAGTAACCGCTTTGAGTGGCTTTACTGCCGCGCTGATGGGACAGAGCTTCCGGCTGAGGTATGGTTAACTGGGGTTAAAGTAGGCGATCGCCAGCTACTACAAGCGGTAATCTACGATCTGACCGAACGCAAGCAAGCCGAAACAGCACTGCAATACCGCTCTCAGGTAGACCGTTTGCTCAACAGCATTTCTCGGCAGTTTATCGACCAAGACGCAGACACCGCTATTAATTTTACCTTGCAAGCGATCGCTGAGTTTATGGGCGCTCAACAAAGTCGTATCTTTGAATACTTAGAGTCAAACAACCAGTTTTACAAAGTTCATGAGTGGCGTGCTGCTAATCTAGAATTTGTAGCCAGCATCGATAAAGAATCACCTTTTGAGATGTTTCCCTGGTTCTACAACCAAATTCTCGACGGCAACCCCGTACAAGGCTTACAAGTCTCCGATATTGATGAAGAGATTCTACCAGAGGCGGTAGAAGAAAAATCACTTCCACAAGAAGAAATTATTCATTCGGTAGTGGCTGTACCGACAATTCACTCTGGCAGAGTAGTTGGATTTTTAGAATTGGATATTATCAACACTTCTAAATCCTGGAACCAAGAGGAAATTAAGTTATTAGAACGAGTAAGCGAAGTAATTGCGATTGGACGGTGGCGTCATCAAACAGAAGAAGCCTTGAGAATAGCAAAAGAAGCTGCTGAAACTGCTAATCGTTCTAAAAGCGCCTTTTTAGCAAACATGAGCCATGAACTGCGAACGCCACTAAATGCTATCCTGGGTTTTGCCCAGTTGATGGAACGAGACACTACCCTCAGCGATCGTCAGCGAGACTGGCTCTCTACTATTAATCGTAGCGGAGAACATCTGCTCAACTTAATTAACGATGTGCTGGAAATGTCCAAAATCGAAGCTGGACGCATCGTTCTTAATCCAGTATCCTTTGACCTGCATCAGTTGTTACAAACGATTCAGGAGATGTTCCAAGTACGAGCTGAGGCAAAAAAGCTATCACTACAAATGGAACTTGCCCCAAATTTACCGCAATATATCCTCGCAGACGAAGGCAAGCTACGGCAAGTTTTGATAAATCTGTTGGGAAATGCCATCAAATTTACAGATACAGGGAGGATAATGCTGCGCGTGCAATTAAGCAATGGGGAAATAGGAGGGGAAAAGGTTAAAGGGGAAATGCCCAATGCCCTAGTATTTGAAATTGAAGATACTGGTAAGGGAATTGCACCAGACGAATTAGACAAGCTGTTTCAGCCGTTTGTTCAGACTGCAAGTGCTGCCAAAATTAGAGAAGGTACAGGACTGGGATTGACTATTAGCCGTCAATTTGTGCAGTTAATGGGGGGTGATATCCACTTAGAAAGTGCAGTAGGTCGCGGCTCAACTTTCTTTTTTGATGTCAAAATTGAACTGGCACAGTCATCTGAAGTTGCACCAGCAGCGTCTCAAGAAAAGGCGATCGCTTTAGTACCAGGTCAACCTGTATATCGTATTTTAGTGGTAGATGACCGTAAAGAAAATTGCGATTTATTAACGCAGTTATTTAATACGGTTGGGTTTGAAACTCGTGCAGCTGAAAATGGTTCTGAAGCGATCGTATGAGAGATATCAATTATGGATTTCCGGCGCTAGCTCACCGTTATAAAGTTCTTAAAGGAAATCCTGAAGAAATAAATGAATCTAAATTGGTTGATTTATCTCGTTTACTAATTTCTATTTATGGTATTAGTTATATTTCACATCCTCGGCTTCAAAAGATAATTGAAAAAAATCACATAACACATAAAGATTTCCTAGATGGCAAGGCTGAAGCTGATGCTTTCATTAACAAACAATATGTCAAGCTTCACCAGTCAACTCTGCGAAAAGTTGATGTTTTTGCAAATATAGTTGAACGTTCTGCTGATGGCTCACTAAAAACAAACTCTAGTTGGAAAGATATTTATGGAAACTATATAACAGCAGTCATTGAGTTAATCAAAGAAAATCCTATCATTAGCGGATTAGTAGGCTTGATAGGCTTTATAAGCGCTGTAATTGGAATAGTAACTGTATTTATAAAGTAGTGGCAGACGCGATAAATCATGTTTTAATACTTAGTTGCCTAAATGTGTCTAAACTATTAACTTTCTTTCTTATTTCACATCTTGCACCAAGCCCCAACACTCTAGAAGGGTGTGGCTATACGAACAAAGCCCACCTTCGTGGGCTGAAAACCTTAATTTTCCGTAGTCCGCGCAGGCGGACTTGGCTCGTGTAGCCCCAGGCTTCCAGCCTGAGGGCGACCCCAAACATGTGCATAAAAGCGTATGGGGTGAATAAAGCTAAGATTCAAAATTTACCCATATTTATCTCACAGTTTCTAAACTCTTCACTTTCTTATCAAACATATCTGTAAAAATGCTCAAAACAGTGCGTTTTCGTACTTTGATACTACAATTAACCGCCATGCCAGATTGTAGAGGTAGTTTCTTACCATTAACTGATAATGACTTACTCTCTAGCTTAATTTTCGCCGGAAAATTGTAGAAAGGTCTTTCTTGAGTAGGAGGTAAAGCATCAGAACCTACCCAAATCAATTTACCTGTAACGCTGCCAAATTCGCTTTCCGGAAAAGATTCTATATTAATACTAGCTTCCATGCCATCTCTGACAAATCCAATATCTTTATTGGTCAAAAAAACATTAGCTACTAAATTTTCATTGGGGACAACAGTTAAAATTGGCTGAGTCGAATTTGCCACAAATCCGGCTGAGTGTGCTTGTAAATTAAATACTACCCCATCCGCAGGAGCGCGAAGTTCTTGATATTCAAGAGATAATTTTGCTTTGCTGATTTGAGCATCAATTTCATCAATCTTTTTTTGGTTCTCTAATCTGGCTCGACTGAGTTGACTATCAATTTCGGCAATTTTTTTGTCATTTTCGGTAATTCTCGTTAAGACTTCTTTGGTAGTTAAATCAACAGTATTTTGTAACTCTGCTTGTGCCTTAGCAATTGTCGCATCAATACGCTGTTCTTCTTTTTTCATCCGGGCTATTTCCCCTAGACTGTGGACAATTTCACTTTTGCGATTGCTAATTTCACTTTGGCTAGCAGCAACTTCCTTACGACGTGTCAAAATTTCGGCTTCACTTGATGATATTTCTTGATATCTTGTCAATACTTTTTGCCGCTGCTGCTGTGCTTGTACAATTGAGATAGCCCCTTGCGATGCTAAAGGAGTCATTCTCTCAAGAATATTTTTATCTGTAGAAAGAATCTGTTTAGCTGTTACTGCACGTTCCTGGGCTTTTGGTAATTGTGCTTCAGCGGTTGCTAATTGTATTTTTGCAGTTTCTAATTGCGCTTGAGCGATTGGTAATTGCTTCTCGGCAGATGTTAGTTGTTCTCGTGTTTGAGCAAGTTGTGTTTGTAACTCAGTAACTTGCGATCGCCCAGCTGTTTGACGAGATTGCAATTCTGCACGACTTGCCATTACGAGTTGTTGATTGGCATTTAATTCACCGCCAATATTCGGCAAATTAACACCTGATACTAAAGCTTTAAAAGCCTGATTTTCAGTTCTTAGTTTAGCCTTAACTTGCGTCAAAACTTGCAAATCTGAAGGTTTACCTATCACACTGCTGTTAGCAACTTCTGTAGTGTAGAATTGATTTTCTTTCTGCAACGATTCCTTGACTTTGTTTAATGATTCTAATTCAGCTTTTGGCGCTGTAGTATCAAAGTTTAGCAAGATCTGTCCTTTTTTTACTTGTTGTCCATCTTGTACATAAATTTCGCGTACTACTCCTCCTGTTGGTGCTTTAACTTCTTGTACAAAACCTTGAGGTTCTAATTTGCCAGTTGCTGGAATCGCTTCTTCGATTTTTGCAAGAGATGCCCAAGTTACTGCGGATGTGGCAAGGCTAATTATCAGCCAAATAAACATTCTTGATGAGGTTTTTGGACGTTCTAAAATTACAGATTGCTCAAATGGGATATTCATTGTAAATTGTAAATTCTAAATTGGGCATTGGGCATTGGGCATTGGTAATAACTCTTTTTCTAGTCTTTATTACCTATTCCTTAAAGCTGTGATTCTTGTTGTTGGTAAAGGCAGAAATAACGTCCTTTTAGCGCCATTAATTCGCTGTGAGTACCTCGTTCAACGATCGCACCTTGATCCATGACTAAAATCACATCGGCATTTTTGACGGTAGTAAGACGATGGGTGATAAAAAAGACTGTGCGATCGCGAAAAGCTTCAGCTAAGTTTTGACACACTTGGCGTTCGGAATTATAATCAAGGGCGCTGGTTGCTTCGTCGAGAATTAATAAGCTGGGATTTTGCATCACAGTGCGAGCGATCGCAATCCGTTGTCTCTGTCCCCCAGATAATGCTGAACCTCTTTCTCCCACGATTGTGTTGTACCCATTGGGCAGTGACATAATAAAATCATGAGCATCAGCAATTTTTGCCGCTTCAATTATTTCTTCAGAACTCGCTTCGGGATTAGTTAAAGCAATATTTTCCTGAATCGTCCCGCTAAATAATAGGGTATCTTGAAGTACAGTACCAATTTGACGACGCAGCGAATAAAGTTCGACTTTGCTAATATCATAGCCATCAATTTTTACTCTCCCTGATGTTGGTTCATAAAGACGTTGGAGTAACTTTGTTAAAGTACTTTTACCTGAACCACTTTGACCAACAATTCCGACAAACGAACCCGCAGTAATTTCTAAATTAATATTCTTTAATTGCAAAGATACACTCGGATTAAATCCGAAAGAAATTCCTTCATAGTTAACAGTACCCTTAATTTCCGGTAGACTGATATTTTTACTATTAGCTTCATCAATTTCTTGAGGAGCATCGAGAACATCACCTAAACGTTCAATCGATAAAGCTGTTTCTTGGAAATTCTGCCAAAGTTGAATTAAACGCAGCAGCGGGCTAGTTACATACCCTGCAATCATGCGGAAAGCAATTAACTGTCCTAAAGTCAACTGATTGGCTAAAACTAGATGTGCACCAACCCACAGCAACAGAAAGCCAGAGAATTTATTTAAAAAGCCGCTAATAGAACTAGCTGTACTAGATGTAATAACGTTTTTGAAGCCAGCACTAATATATTTAACATGGCGCTGTTGCCATTGCCAGCGAGATTTTAATTCAATGTTTTGGGCTTTAATTGTTTGAATTCCCGAAAGAACTTCGACAAAATAAGATTGAGTATCGGCATAACGTTCAGCTTTATGTTTTAACTGTTGTCGCACAATCGGAGAAACACTCATGGTTAACAAAGCAAACAAAGGAACTGTTGCTAAAGCCACAAGTGTTAAAGTCCAACTGTAAAACAGCATGACGGCTATATAAATTACCGAGAAAATTGCATCTAAAACAACTGTTAAAGCAGTTCCAGTAAGAAAAGAACGAATATTTTCCAGTTCATTCATGCGACCAGCAAATTCACCAATGCGACGCTTTTCAAAGAATGATAAAGGAAGTTTTAGTAAATGGTCGATTACTTCTGAACCAAGACTTAAATCAATGCGGTTAGTAGTATCAACAAATAAATAAGTACGAAGGGTAGTAAGCAAAGCTTCAAATACGCCCACACCCAGCAAAAATATGCCTAAAATATCTAGTGTATCTAGGCTTTTTTGCACAAGCACTTTATCAATAATTACTTGAGTAATAATCGGGTTTGCTAAACCAAATAACTGAACAAAAGCCGAAGCAATTAAGACTTCTGTTAAAACTCGGCGATATTTATAAATTGATGGTAGAAACCATTTGAGGCTAAATTTCTCTTTTGCTTTATTTAGAGGTGGTTGTAGCAGAAGTACTTGACATTCATTTCCGCAAACCTCGCTAAAATCACGGATTTTTCTGCGGGTAACTCCTGATTCAGGAATTCCTAGCACTATTTCTTTTTCTGTAATGCTATAGAGAATAGCAAAGCTATCATTATATCGAATTAGTGCTGGTGGTTTAACCCGATGAATAGCAGTAACAGGAACTTGCACTAATTGTGTACGCAAGCCAATCATTTCTACTACAGCACCTGCAACTTGCAAAGAAATATTATCTGCTGCTTTCAGTTGGTTTTGTAGGACTTTGCGAATCAAATCTCGGCGAAAAGAAATGTCAAAATACTTACTTAACATTTGCAAGCAAGCTAGAGGTGCATCAATAGCACCGCTTCCACGCACATAGGGAAATTTAGTTTGTCCCGTATTGGTTTCTGATGACGATATTGGGGGTTCATCGGAAGCATAAGGAATGGAGGAGTGGAGGAGTGGAAGAACCGTTGTGCGGGAGATGTTTGCGTACTTTTTCTTCTCCTCTCCCTCCTCTTTTGGTAAACCTAGTAATCTAGCACCGCGTATTCCAGAAACTCTTAAGAATTGTCCTACACCATCGAAATCTAAACGGCTACCAGTAGCAAAATTCTCAACTGCACCACTACTAACAAGCCAAACTCGTTGCGGATCTAACTGAGAAATATTAACTTTACCTTTAGACAAGTTGATAACAGTTACATCTTGCCAAATTTTCAAAGCCAATTCTTTGAGATTTGTGTTTGCGTCTGCTTGTCGGTGAAGTTCAACACTCAATAATTCAAACAGTTCACTCAGGACACATGTGTTACTTAAGGTTTCAGCAAATAACGGCTCAGATGCGATTAAATCGAGAAAATCTGCCGCAGCTAAGGTAATGCATACTACTTCGGTAGAAGCGATCGCTATTTCACAAGGTACTCCCCGCACCAATCCCACCCAACCGAGAATTTCTCCTGCACCCACTACTTGCAAACTCGCAGGTTTTTGTGTACGTTGGTCATAGCCCAACAACCTGACTTTTCCTTCATAAATAATCGCCACCTGAGTCGGCATAGTTTCCCGGACAAATAACGGCTGTCCAGTGCGATAGCGTACAAGTTGACATTTAGTTGTGACTGTGTGTAGCTGCTGGGGGTTGAGTTGATTGAACGGAAAAGTTTGCTCTAGAAATTCATGTACTTGATTGCTGGCTACTGAGTAAGTCATGCTGCGAAATCCCCCACAGAACCGATAGAATTAATTTGCTCGATGTTTTTAACTGTAGAGAGCGATCGGGAAGAACTAGGGAAGCGCGATCATATTTTTGGCAACTTAAAAAGCCCATACCTTGAGTTGTTCAGGTATGGGCTGAGTGTTATAAGTTTGTGAGAAGTTGTACAAATCAAAAATCGAGTTTCTTGGAAGTGCCTGATAACTCAATAACATTCGCTTAAGGGTTATTGATGAAAATGTCATCAGGTAAGAGACATTGCACTGCAATATCTGGGCGATCGCTTTTCTGATATGTTGCAGGTTTGATACGTTCCACAGTTAACTGTTGAAAATAATCGCGTTGGAGGGTGCTTTTGCTTTAAGACTCCTCGTATTGAGTAGATTTCGCAGCATAACGCACCCTATCGTTGATGGTTTGGTTGTTAAGTCTAGTTAAACAAACTTAAAATCTTTGTTGAAATCTAGAGAGCCAACACCATCCCCGACAACGCCAATTAGCTCAAGCGAATTGCCAGTTTTAAAATAAATACCAATCTCAGGAGCTGGGTTGTTAATCTGAACAGGTGAGTCACCCAGAACATATTGACTTGCATTACCCACAAGCTGGATCTTATCTCCTTGAGATCTGTTGAAGTCCTTGATCAGAGCATAGTCAAGAGTGCCTTTGGAAGTATCATTTCCATCGTTGTAGTAGACTTTACCGCCGGAACCAAGTATAAAGGTATCTCCCCCTAGACCGCCTAATAAAGAATCTGTTTCGCCTCGACCAGGATTAGCAGATGTCGGGTTAGTGCCATCGAGAGTGTCATTGCCTTCGTCACCAATCAGCAAGTCGCTCCCAGCACCACCAGTTAGCTTGTCGTTGCCGGCGAAGCCAAAAATTGTGTCGTTACCAGCTGTACCAACAAGAGTATCGCGGTTTGGAGTACCTAAGATAGACATTGTAATTTCTCCTTAATAAAATTGAGTTGAGTTGTGGTTAAATTGACTTGGTTGCAGTAGCAACTTGAGCCTGGCACCGGATGCGGTAGCGAGACTTGAGTACTACATAAAATCAGAAATCGTTGAAAAGTTTGCTGTTAGCCGTTAGCTTTTAATCGCGTTTGGCTCTGACTGTATTTAACTTTAGAGAGAAATCGAGAAGAACCAGGGTAGGTTTGATTTCTCCATCGAAGAGAGTGTTGCATCTTTGAGAGTATTAGTTAGAAGCAGCTTTCTCGCGCTTTGCGGGTTGCTGTCCGCGAATCTCTCAGGTTTGATGTCCTTTCTGCCTTCGATACTTTTAACTTTAGGGAATGATCGAGAAGAAGTAGGGAAGCGCGATCGCTATTTGTAAAAATATTTTTGCCAACTTAAAAAGCCATATTTTTGTCACTACAAATGCAGAAGCTTTCGTTACCAACATCGCGACTTTCGTTACCAACATCGCGACTTTCGTTACCAACATCGTGACTTTCGTTACCAACATCGCGACTTTCGTTACCAACATCGTGACTTTCGTTACTAACATCGCGACTTTCGTTACTAACATCGTGACTTTCTTTACTAACATCGTGACTTTCTTTACTAACATCGCGACTTTCTTTACTAACATCGCGATTTTCGTTACCAACATCGCGATTTTCGTTACCAACATCACGACTTTCGTTACCAACATCGCGACTTTCGTTATTTACCCGTCTTCTATTACTCTGGAGAAAAAATAATCTAACGAAGCCCTGACGACTGGAAGTCGCGGCTCATCTTGCACACAAAAAAAGTCCGCCTACGCGGACTGACCTGAAAATAAAGTTTAAAATTTCCTATGGCAAGAGTAATAAAAGAGCGTTACACATCTAATCAACTATAAGCTTGCTTTCACGATAATTCTTGCCGCATGACATAGCGCCGATGAACTTTGTTGCCAAACTGCTGGGGTGGTGCTATACGTATCACTTCAAAGCCCAGCTTCTGCCAAAAAATAAATCCTGGCTGATTTTCTTCGAGAACAGCTAAAAATACAGATTGCGCTTCTTGCTGTGCCACCCAACTTTCGTAAGCTTGGTAGAACATCGAGCCTAATCCTTTGCCTCGATGCTCCGGAGCCAACATCATTAACCCTATCCACCAGCTTTTGTCATTAGGATAATGCCGAATAGTTTCCAGCATTCCCACAAGAGTGTCATGTTGATCAAACAAACCAAATATAAAATTATCTTGTGTAGTTTTACCTTCAGGTACAGCTAAAAATTCATCAGCAGCAGCAGAAGATAAAGGCGGATGTCCATCTGTTAGGATAGCGTAGTCAGTACACTGCTCGTAAAGATACTGAAGAATATTTTCATCCCTTAAGTCTAATTTTTTTGCTATGTAGGCAGCACTTTGCAGTACAAATTTGATTGAAGTATCCATATCAATTTTCTACATTACAACTGAAAATTTTCTAACAAAACTCTAATTAACTTTATAAATTACCCTCAACTTTCTACGCTGCTTGCTGATTTGGCGTAACCCCCATCCACATTTGGTCTTGAGGGGAAAGTTGACCAAGTTGCTCTTGGAACCAAGCTTGAAATTTTTCTTGCAGCAATCGCTGACGCATCCCTTCATCAAGTTGTGCAGGAATTAACTTTTCCAGACGCACAACCACTTGCCATTCACCAAAAGGTAAAGGTGTCCAAATTTCACCCGGTTGACTCATCCTGAGAATTTGAGCTAGATTCGGGTGGAGAGTGCGAAGTTCAACTGGACCTATGAGTCCCCCCGTTTTAGCTTCTGCTCCTTCTGAATGTTTAAAAGCTAGTTCAGAAAAAGACTGCTCACCTTCTTTTATGCGAAAATAAAGCTCGTTGGCAAGTCCTTGGTCTTTCACCCGAAGTAAAGAATAAATCGCTTGGTCTAATTGCTCTTTGCGCTTAAGAAAATAAGACTCTAATTTGTGTCCCCAAGTTTTTTGTTTGAATTTTTCAATTCTCAAATTACGAGTTGCCAAACTATCTAGTTGTTGCTGCCTCATACCATAACGTTGTAGCCAAGCCTGTTTTTGAGTATTGTTGGTTAGATGCCAATGTTGATAAAATTCTTCGCAAGCACTTTCAGTTTCTTCAGGTGTGCAGTCAATATTAGCGATCGCTTGGTCGATAATAGTTTCACTTAACAACTGCGGTAAAATTTTGTAACCAGCCATCAAAGGGATAATTTCCTCAGATTTAATGGTGCGATCGCCAATTTGTAAAACTGTAGCCATTTTAAAATTACTCCTTTTAAATATTTCAACAACAATAAAAAGCTCTTAATTAGCACAAGAAAGCTCCCTCACAAAGCATTCGCTCTTGAGGGAGATTGCAGTCTGTTCATCTCACTCTTGTTTGATGCTCTCTCTGCCTTTGATACTTTTAACTTTAGAGAGCGATCGGGAAGGACTAGAGAAGAGAATATAAGATGTGAAAATATTTTTTTATTTTAAAAAACGAATAAACCCGGCTTATTGAATAAGTCGGGGTTATAAAACTTAAAAGAATTTTTATAATTAGCTCAAACATCTAAATTAATTCAGTCAATTAACCAATTGCAAACTAAGTTACCATTTACCATTTCCCATTTCGCACTTAAACGACTCTTTTTGTAATTATCTGTGGACGAGTTGAGATAGTTCTTTGTTATCTGTTCAACCACAGATGAAGATTTAATTCCTTTTGTCGATAAAGAATTGGCTTTGAAGAATAGTTTTTGTTTGCTGAGTAGCATAGTTTAGTACTTCCTTGTTTGAATGTTTACTAGTTTTTAGATCGAGAATAGAGAAGTTTGATTTTTTCAATGAGTAGATTATTAAGAAGCACTGGCTCGTTGAGTGGCTTGCTGTGTGGTAATCTCGCCCTTGTTTGACTCCGTCTCTTGCTTCGATACTTTTAACTTTAGAGAGCGATGGGGAAGAACCAGGGAAAAGCGATCGCTATTTCTAAAAAAACTTTGATAAGTTCTGTCAGTCACATGATTTTGCTGCCCAAAGATAAAGCCCATGCCTGAATTGCTCAAGACATAAGCTGAATTTTGTGCTTTTTAACCAATGGCAATAAATAAAGTCAGTTTAAAGCTTTTAATTGCATTAACGAATAGACAAAAACACTATCCGGGTTACTCTTAATCGAATGCAATTCATTTTTGATTTTTTCTACTAAATCTGCTGTTATTTTGTTATGAGTAAGCAACTCCGGCGCGACACTCAGGAAACACTCAGTCCACATATCAACAAAAAATTCTCGTTGTTTAGCATTCTTATTTCTGTTATCTAAGTGCGTGGATACATCGCTGAGTGTAGTTTCCGAAAAATCTGCTTTTAATGCCAAATTGCATAGTTTCATACCCACATTCGGATCGCCCTGTAACTCCTTTTGGTGATCATTAAATATTTTCCAGTAAGTCTCGAAGGATGGGCAGGGAGGATCAATATATAAACTGTTATTAAATGCTTCTGTACAATAAAGCGGACTACCAGACTGCATGATCCGCTTTAATTCTTTGAGAAGGATTAATGGCTCACTTGTATGTTCCAGAACAAAACAGACAAAAGCACCATCAAAACTATTATCAGCAAAGGGAAGATATCTACCGTCACTAACGTGCAGGGATACGCGACCAGAGTCGATATGAGACTTGAGAAATTCGCGGGCGCGGTTAATTTGAGATTGGGAGATATCAACACCAGTAACTTTCAAATGGGGCCATCGACGTAAGAGTAATTGTATTTGCGCTCCCACTCCACAACCTACTTCTAAAATATGGCTGCACTTTGAAAAATCAATGTCGGTGTAAATATAAGGCTCGAAAAAGGTGCTTTGCCTGATGAGGCGGTCTTGCTCACTTTTCGTGAAACCATGTATATATCCGTCGGTATTTATCTTGGCAGACAATCTAGATTCACATGTTAAAGACATAAGTTTTGCTCCTGAAATATAAATTAACTAAGTTGAACTGCGATTTGATGAGAATAACTGCTTAATTTCGTACTATCGTTGGCGAAGATGAATTCGCTGTAGTTTGCTAGATCGTCGAGTCCAACCAAATTTAGGATGACTTCAGTTATTAGCCAAAATGCGAGATCGAATAACACCTTTTTGTAATGAACTTGCATATGATTTAATCTCCATCTCTTGGAATTTGCACCTAAAGCTACATACCTGCTTAGTATCTAAAGTTTTGAGTTAGACTCAATCGTTCTATATTTTTAAATTTAGAGAGCGATCAGGAAAAACTAGAGAAGAGCAAATCTTTTTCAACAAATGCGGGAGCGATCGCGATCGTTATGAGAAGATTGTCAAAGGTAAGTACGCATAAATGCCATGCGAATTTTGTTGATTGAAGATGACGAAGTTTTGCTTGATGTGCTGTTGCAATCTCTTACCAGTCAGCACTATGTCGTCGATGCAGTTCAAGATGGTCAAAGCGGTTGGGAATATGCCCAAAGTGCAAACTATGACCTAATTCTCACGGATGTGGGACTCCCCATACTCGATGGCATTAAGTTATGCCAACGGTTACGCGCTGAGGGTTCCTCGATTCCGATTTTACTGATCACTGCCAAAGATGCTAGTAGCGATCGCATTCGTGGACTAGATGCAGGTGCAGACGACTATCTAATCAAACCCCTAGATTTGGCAGAGCTTCACGCACGGTTACGAGTATTGCTGCGACGTGGCGAAGTTTCCCCCACAACAGTTTTACAAGTAGGCGATTTGCGTTTAGATCCTCGTAGTTGCGAGGTAAGCTACAAAGAGAAACTTCTGGCATTAACGCCTAAAGAATATACTCTGCTGGAAATATTTCTGCGAAACCCCTCACGGGTATTCAGCCGTGGACAGCTGGTTGAGTATCTGTGGACGTTTGACGATCCACCTTTGGAAGAAAGTGTAAAGGCACACATTAAAGGATTGCGGCAGAAGTTGAAAAAAGCCGGAGCCGTAGATTGGATTGAGAATGTCTACGGTTTGGGGTATCGGCTGAAGGAGGGAGTAGGAGACAAGGAAGACAAGGAGACAAGCGGACAAGGG
Organism: Spirirestis rafaelensis WJT71-NPBG6; assembly: GCA_019359015.1. Lineage (GTDB taxonomy): Bacteria > Cyanobacteriota > Cyanobacteriia > Cyanobacteriales > Nostocaceae > Hassallia > Hassallia rafaelensis. The sequence continues at coordinate 34,985 of JAHHID010000033.1, read as the reverse complement.
GACAAGCAGGAAACTACTTCCTTATCCCAATCCCTTAAACAGCAGTTCAACCAAGGAATGAGTAAGCTGTGGCAGCAATATCAAGGGTTGATGATTCAACGTTTAACGGCTCTGCAAACAGCGGCAATGGCGATACAGACCAGAACGCTTACCCCAGAGTTACGCCAAGATGCAACGCAAGCAGCACACAAACTTGCGGGTGTGTTAGGAATGTTTGATCGCGAAGCAGGAACTGTGTTGGCACGAGAAATTGAACAGATTTTGTTGGAAGATGAAAATTTAGGGCACACAGATGAGGGGAAAAAGGAACTGTCTGTGTGCGAACGAAAGCTGGTGTCTCTGGTGTCGGAATTGGCTGATTTGCTGAATTTGGGTGAGCCAGATGCCTCTACCGATGCAGAAACATCTCGACTGTTGTTGATTGATTCTGACCCAAATTTATGTCGAGATTTACAAGAACTAGCGCATTCCCTCGATTTAAGTTGGAAACAAATAGCAAACTTAGAGTTAGCAAAAATTTGGCTTCAGTCTCATTCACCAGATTTAGTAGTGTTAGCGGTGGACGCAGAGGAAAATCAAGAAGATAGTTTGGCGCTGCTCTCGGAATTAGCAGTTCGGACACCATTTATACCAACAATAGTGCTTGCTTCTGCTGATAAGCTTTTAAATCGGGTTACGGTAGCTCGTCTTGGTGGACAGGGATTTTTAGTTAGACCTGTGACCGCTGCTCAAATTTGGGATATGGCAACGCAATTATTACAGCGTACTCAGTCCCAGGCTGTAAATATACTAGCAGTCGATGACGATCCGGTATTTCTGGCAGCACTGCGCCCGATGTTAGAACCTTGGGGTATACGGTTGACAAAATTGGATGACCCCCTACGTTTTTGGGAAGTGCTGCGGTCTACTGTTCCCGACTTGCTGATTTTAGATATAGATATGCCGCAAGTTAGTGGTCTTGAACTGTGTCAAGCAGTTCGCGCTGACCCGCAATGGCAGGGATTGCCGATTTTGTTTGTGACTGCTAAGAGCGATCGCCAAACCATTCAGCAAATATTTACCATTGGGGCAGACGACTACCTCAACAAGCCAGTTGTACCAGCAGAACTATTAACCCGAATCACCAATCGTCTAGAACGTTCTCGCTTGCTGCGAAACCTTTCCACCAAAGACCCTTTAACCGGACTGGCAAATCAAGCTCAATCTAGCCGCGACTTGGAACTTCTCATCAAAAGCATAAACGATGAAAACGCAAGCACTCCTGATTCTTTCTGTTTGGCAATATTCGCTTTGACCGAATTACAAATTATTAATCTCAAGTACGGACATACTACTGGCAATAATGTTCTACAGCGGTGGGGTCGTCTGTTCCAGACTGCTTTTCCGCAAGCAGAAATGTTGGCGTATTGGGGTAACGGCGAGTTTATAGTGGCAATGCCCATTTTCACGAAACAACGAGCAGACATCAACGCAGAACGGCTTGCTGTAAAACATCACCTTTGGGAATTTATGACTACTTTACGACAACAAATCTTCACTGCACCAGATAGCAGCCGTTTTCAAGTTAACTTTGATTTTGGTTTAGCTGAGTATCCTACTGACGGAGTAACTCTACAATCTCTATATCAAGTTGCCAATCAGCTGAAGAAAAATCAGGCGCTCTAATTAACATGAGCATCCAAAATGTACAAAATACCCCACAGGTTAGAAGCGTAGGGCTATAAGTACAAAGCCGACCTCCGTAGAATATGAAGATTTGAGCCTGCCTACCCAGCCTTTGTACGCACAACAACGCCGCACCCTTCTAAGGTGTTAGTCACTCCCGACACATTTAACATTAAATCAAAAAAGCGTATTGAATAAATTTCAACACGCCTCTAATTATTCAGAACCTAGTGAAATACCCCAACCTCGGCGAAGCAGGTTGGGGCTTCCAACATCATTGAATCATTAAACTAGACTTTTGCTAGTTCTGGCGAAGGACGCTTACTGTTACGAATAGCGGTAATAGCCTCAGCATAATCAGGAGCGTTAAACACAGCTGAACCAGCAACGATCGCATTTGCTCCAGCTTCCAAAACCTGCCAAGTGTTATTAGCCTTCAGTCCCCCATCCACTTCAATCCAGGGGTCTAAACCGCGTTCATCGCACATGGAGCGCAGCTTGCGGATTTTCGGTACGACTCCAGGAATAAAGCTTTGACCGCCAAAGCCGGGGTTAACGCTCATAATTAACACTAAATCGCACAGTTCCAAGGAATATTCAATTAGCTCTAGAGGGGTACCAGGGTTGAGTACAACACCAGCTTTCTTTCCAAGCTCTTTGATTTGCCCCAAGGTACGGTGCAGGTGAGGGGAAGCATTGTGTTCTGCATGAACGTAGATGTGATCAGCCCCTGCTTTCGCAAAGTCTTCAACATACTTTTCTGGTTCCACAATCATCAAGTGGACATCCAGAGGCTTTGTCGTCACCGGACGAATCGCCTCCACAACCAGAGGACCTATCGTAATATTAGGTACAAAACGACCGTCCATTACATCAACATGAATCCAATCTGCTCCAGCCGCGTCTACGGCGCGAATTTCGTCTCCAAGACGACTAAAATCGGCTGATAAGATAGATGGGGCAATTACAATCGGCTTTTTAGATAGGTTTTGGGTCATGGGTAGTGGCTTGTTAAGCGTCCTCGTCTGTAAGCATTGTAACAAAATCTTGAGCCAGCGCTCACAGATTTGATCCCGCGCGCGGGAGTGGGGAGTGGGGAAGTGGGGAAGTGGGGAAGTGGGGAAGCAGGGGGAGCGCTTGGGTTGCAGGGGAAGCAGGGGAAAATATTTCTTCTTTCTTACCCTTTACCCCTCCTCAAATTACCCAATTCCCATCAACTAACAACTAACAACTAACAACTAACAACTAAGACTGACAATGGTCAAAAAATTTACCTGGATAATTTGGGGATTGGGTACTTCTTGTCTCGGTGCGCCGGCACTCGCTGCTATAGCTACTTCCATCGGTACTAATGGTATTGATGCTCTTAGATTACAAAAAGCTCCATATAACTTAACTGGTCGCAAGATTGCTATTGGTCAAGTGGAAATTGGGCGTCCGGGAAAGTTCGGCTGGGATAAAGCGGTATCTAAAAATGCATTAGTATCTTTAGCAGGAGTATTTTTACGGAATGGACCTGCGAAATCAAATAGTGGTGTAGACCCGCACGCTTACAATGTGGCTGGTGTGATGGTCAGCCGAGACAAAGGCTTGCCGGGAATAGCTCCAGGAGCGCGGTTGTATTCATCTGCGGTAGGTTCGACAAAAAACATGGGTCAGCCAGAAGAGTGTTTATCCGCGCAGCACATAGCTATGCAAAATGGTGGCGATATCCGCGCCATAAACTTTAGTTTTGGTGAACCTCTCAACCGCGATCCTCGACCGGAAGCGAGTTTAGACGGTAACGCATTACTAACATTATGTATTGACTGGTCTAGTCGGGTTCATGATGTTGTGTATGCGATCGCTGGCAACCAGGGTAAAGGGGGCATTCCTATTCCTACAGACAATTTTAATGCAATGAACGTTGCGTTTTCTTCCCGCAAAGGAAATATTTTTAATAAAGTTGACGTTTCTAATTTGGCTGCTGCTAACGAGGGAGCGGCAGCTCGGCTAGCAGGAAAGGAGTTTAATGTTGATGGGCGTCCTTCTATTAGTTTAGTTGCTCCTGGGAGTAACATTCCTTTGTTCAATCCAGATGGCAAACTCAACAAAGTCACGGGTACGAGTTTTGCCGCGCCTCACCTTACAGCTACTATTGCGTTGTTGCAGGAATTTGGCGACAAACAAATGCGAACAAAACAACCCAACTGGAGCATAGCCTCTCGCCGTCATGAAGTAATGAAAGCCGTATTGCTAAATTCCGCAGACAAGATTCAAGATACTGGTAATGGCTTGCGATTGGGAATGAGCCGGACGCTAATTGATAAACAAAATGGCGACTGGCTGAGATCATTAGCTTATAGCGATCCAAACATTCCCCTTGATCCGCAAATGGGAGCGGGTCATTTAAATGCGTTTCGTGCTTACCAGCAATTTAGCTTTGGTCAATGGAGTCCATCCGCTACCGTGCCTGCAATTGGTTGGGATTATCAGACATTAGATGCTGGGGCATCTGTGGATTATACCTTAGCCAAGCCATTAGTACAAGGAAGTTTTGTTGCTGTCACTCTCGCTTGGGATCGGCTGGTAGAACTAGAGGATAAAAATCAAAACAAGTTATTTGATGTCGGTGAGAGTTTTCGCGATCGCGGTTTGAACAATCTCGACTTATATCTAGTCAAAGCTGATGCAAAAGATTCTAATGCAGGTGCGGTTTGCTCCTCCATCAGCTCTGTTGATAGTGTAGAACACATCTTCTGCCCTGTTCCGGCTACCGGGAATTATAAAATCCGCGTCCAGTTTCGCCAAAAGGTAAACGAAGCTGTTCAGCCTTTTGCTTTAGCTTGGTGGGGTGTATCTACTAAATAAAAGTTGGGCAATGATTAATGGGCATGGGGGAGGCAACGCGTAAGCGTCGGCAGCGCCTTGCGGAGGAACACGACCGTTGTAGCACCTGCTGTGGCAACCCGTCCATCGCACTGGCTCCCCATTTCCTCGACTGCCGCTCATGCTTTCCCAGCAGCGGCGTACCTGCCGTCACGGGGCATGAGAAAGAGATTTAGCTTTATTGCTAATTTTCAATTTCCATTGCTAGCGTGCCCCTATTTGTATCGCAGACATCATTTTCAAATAAAATTCCCGGCACATGAGCAGAAAGCCAAGAATCCATAAGATCATTATCAGATTTATTTATTACCACGATCAAAAATAACTAGTTTGTTTTGTCATTTCGTAGTTTAAAATACAACTTCAAAAAAAGCATAAAATCCGTAAAAATAAAGCTGATTTACCATAGATCTGCATTGTCTACTTAATGAATAATTAATAAGTAGCATAACTTACAAGTTATGTTTAATTCCTATCAATTACTTAGCTGTTACAAAAACTGTAACCGCCCTATATTTTTATTCTTTTTAATGCGATAGTTAACAATTGACACATAATAATGGTCAATCTTGACAGACAGCTTACAAAAAATATTTGGCGAGTGAGGTAGAGGAATGCATCGACAAAAATTTAATACTGCGAAAGAAAATTTCCTACAAAGACGCTATGGTGTGCGCTTGGGTAGACGTTATGTTCTGGCAGCAGCAGGCGTTATGCTTATGGGTGTATTAGGATGCTCTCAGGTCAACGGCAGTACAAGTGCGCTGGCGAAATCTCCCTTACCGACAGAATCACCATTACCAAAAAAAACAGCCACACTTGATACAAAAGTCGTTGCGGCTAATACAAAATTTGGTTTCAAACTATTTTCAGAAATTTTCAAAAAGGATAGCAAAGATAACATTTTTGTTTCCCCATCGAGTGTAGCGATCGCTCTCGCCATGACATACAATGGTGCTAGTGGTTCCACCCAGCAAGGAATGGCGAAAGCATTAGAGTTACAAGGGATGAGTTTAGAAGAAATAAACTCTTCTAACGCCGCTTTAAAAGCACTTTTAGAAAATCCCGACCCAAAAGTGCAGCTAACAATTGCTAACTCGCTTTGGGCAAACAAAAATACTAGTTTTAAATCAGAATTTATCCAGAGAAATAGGGATTTTTACAAAGCTAAAGTCACAAATTTGGACTTTAAAGACTCCCGTTCATCAGGTGTAATCAACACTTGGGTAAATGAGAACACACGCGGCAAAATCAACAAAATAGTAGAAGCAATTGAACCTTCGCAAGTATTATTTCTGATTAACGCCATCTACTTCAAAGGCAACTGGAAGAGCGAATTTGACAAAAACCAAACCGCTGAATATCCCTTTTACATAGCATCTGACAAGCAAAAGCAGCACCCGATGATGTCGCAAACGGGTGACTACAGATACTTGGAAAATGAACAATTTCAAGCAGTAAATTTACCTTACGGCAAAGACGGTAAAATCAGCTTTTATGTCTTCTTGCCGAAACAGAATAACTCAGAAGCCTTTTATCAAAACTTGAATTCTGAAAACTGGGAAAAATGGATGGCTCAGTTTAGCAAACAAGAAGGATTTGTTCGTTTGCCCCGCTTTAAAATGAATTATGACATTACACTCAACGATGCCCTTAGCAGTTTAGGCATGGGAGAAGCTTTCAGCGCGAGAGCGAATTTTTCTGCTATGGGTAAAAATCTCGCCATGAGCCAAGTTAAACATAAAACTTTTATTGAGGTAAATGAAGAAGGTACTGAAGCAACAGCAGCGACTTCTGTGGGGATAGTAGCAACTTCAGCGGTCGAGAAACCAAAGCCATTCCGGATGATTGTTGACCGCCCGTTTTTCTGTGCGGTAAGGGATAATCAAACAGGTAGCGTTTTATTTATGGGTTCAATTGTCGAGCCACAGTAAAACAATTCACCCATTCAGGCATTAAGAAAAGAATTTTGAGTTAGGGTGACTAGCTTAAGGCAATGTGGCTTCAGAAACACTTAGATTTTTTGACTCAGCTTTAGAACTTTCTTCTTGACCAGCAAGTGCATTTACCTCTTCGTTAGAAGCAAGCGCTTCAGTATCGCTACCAACTCCAGGACGCAGAGCGCTTAAAGCCGTCTTAATCACAACCGCACTTGGGACTGCTAAAATTACACCTAGCAACCCACCGACTCTGGCACCTGTCAAAACCGAAACCAGCAGCCAAACTGGATTTAAACCAGTAAAACTCCCTAAAATTCGCGGAGCAATCAAGTTTTCTAGAATTTGTTGTACAATTACCGCTGCAATCAATACCCTCACCCCCATCGAGAAATCTTGTAAAGCTACTAGTAATGTAGTTAAGGCGATACCTACAGAACCGCCATAAGGGATGAGAGCCATAATGCCAATAGTTAAGCCAAACAGCAAACCAAATGGCACTTTCAGCCACAGAAAAGTCGGTATAAGGGCTGAAGCCATACAAGTTGAGATAATCAACTGAGTGATAAAGAAATTTTGAAAGCTAAGGCGAACTGTATTAGAAAAAGGCTCTCGGAATCTAATAGGCAACCAATCTACCAAACTTTGCCAGAGTTCATCGCCATGCTGCAACAGATAGAAAGTCAAAACCATTGTCAAGAGAAAGTCTAGCAGGCTAGTGAGTGTAACTACAGCTAGATTTAGGACTTGTCCGGCGATCGCCTGTAATTGTCCCTTGACGCGATCGTTGATTTGCACTACTAAAGCATCCAGGTTAATTGGTAAACCTAAAGTATCTGCTTTCTCATTCAATAACATTAATTGAGAACGTCCAGAGTCAATTAACTCCGGTAAACGCGCAACGAGTTGTTGAGCTTGCGTGAAAGCTAGTGGAATCAGCGTTACACCCAATGCCAATAAAATTGATAAGGCAACTAAAAACACCAAAATAGCAACTTGCTCACGTCTGGCACCTTGACGCTGCATCCAACTCACAGGATAGTTGAGCAGAAATGCTAGCACTGAGGCTGCGACTAAAATGACTATTAGCGAGTGGAAGTAATCAAATATTGCCGAAATCGCCCAGCCATTAAGAACAAGTAGCGGAGCGAACAGCGCGATCGCACCGATTCGAGCTATTGGTTTTAGTGTTTGCCACCAGTTGAGAAGCTTGCGTGTCTGCATATGACAACCGATTGCGGGATAAAACTAAATTAAATCATTCTTTACAACTTATTATCTATGACTACACGACCGACATACATCTCTCTAGTTTAGGATTGCACTTACCCAAATGAATAATTTTGAACCAATTGACTCATCATCTGCCCTAGAAAGTCATGAAAAATCAGCCTTATATTTCATCCCCAGCGAGGATGCCAACATTTCTCCCTTGCCTTTAATTTTATATTTAGTTCCTGTCATCGGGTTTTTCCCCTCGTTATGGACTCTCTATCGTCGCCAAGGCAGTCGGGAACAACTTAATGTTAGTCGTCTGTCAATTACTCTGGCACTTACCTGGCTTTTGGGGCATCTATTGTTAGAAACCGGAGCAGCAACTGGAGAATTTTTCAGCTTGCGTCTACTGCTGCTCAATAGCTTTCTCACTTCTGGCTACTTTTTAGTTAGTACCTGGTTAATTGTTTGTACAGTTCAAGGCAAATCTAATCGTTTACCAGGGTTTAGTCGTTTTGCCAACCGAGTTACTAATAAATATTTGTCTTAATTTAGTATTCAATCCGCTACCCCGTATTTAAACGTGTATTTTTAAGAACTACACATTTTTTACCAACAAGTCTAGTCAAATCTGGTTTAATGTTGCCATACTTCAAGAAAACGTCTCCGGATTTGCCGAAAAGATGGAGAAATACTGCTATAAGTGTTTTGGTTAACACTAAACCAGAAAAGTTAGCACTGATAATTAAGGGTTAGCTATTATGGGTTTCATAAAAAATAGACAAAAATGGACAGCCTTGTTTTGAAATATTCATGGGGCATCTCTACAAAACGCTTCTCTTCTCAATCGCACAAGACCAAGGCGAACGAGAGGCTTGTCTGCGACAGACTCCGCGAAGCCAACGCGAACACAGACAATCTGTGTAGAAGCGCAAAGTTTGAGCGGAGGAAACCTCCGCTCAAAGCTTTGTAAGAGGGCTGTCCATTTTTGGCGCTTGTTCAGACCAAGGGTTGATTTGTCGGCTTTTAAGTAACAAATTTACCGAGTTTTATCAGTAAGTGTGAGGAAGTCCGTGACCATTCAAAGAACTTCGGCGCAAGAAGACCATACAAACCCCTCGACAAATAACAATAATTCTAAAAATTCCAAATCAGGACGCTGGCTGTGGTTTTGGGTGGGGATGAGCGGTATTGCGATGGTGTCAGCCACCGCAGGGGCGCTATTGGCAGTCTCTTTAACGAGTACGCCATTGATGCAAGCAGAGTTAAGTCCCCAGGAAGCGGCAGTTTTTGATAGCGATCGCATCTCTGGACAAGGGCTACGATTTTCTCAATTAACTCGCCCTGTCAATATATTAGTTATGGGAATGAGCGTACTCCCGCCAGATACTCAAAACGCTCCCGCCGAAACTAAAAATCTCAGGTACTTGCCTCAGGTAAATTCCTTTGATGGTCTTGCGGATGTGATGCTCTTGATCAAATTTGATCCAGAGAAGAAAAAATTAGTTATGCTTTCTGTCCCTAGAGATACCCGTACAGAGATAGAGGGATATGGTATTAAAAAAATTAATTCCGCAAATACTCACGGCGGTCCAGCTTTAACTGCGAAAACCGTTAGTAATCTCTTAGACGGTGTGGGAATTGATCGCTATATGCGAATTAACGTTTTAGGAGTTGGTAAGCTGATCGATGCCTTGGGAGGCGTTACGGTTTACGTTCCCAAAGATATGAAGTACCAAGATGATTCTCAGCATTTGTACATCAACTTGAAAGCCGGTAAGCAGCATTTAAATGGCGATCAAGTTTTGCAAATGTTGCGCTATCGCCATGATGAAAATGGTGATATCGGTCGGATTCAGCGTCAGCAAATAGTGATGCGGGCATTGATGGATCAAAGCCTCAACCCTGCTACACTAGCTCAATTGCCTAAAGTTCTCGACGTAGTTAAAGACCATATTGACACCAACTTAACCGTTGAAGAGTTATTGGCATTAGTAGGTTATGGAGCGCGAACAAATCGCTCGAATATGCAAATGTTGATGGTGCCCGGTCGCTTTAGCGATAAGAATGAATACGAGGCTAGCTATTGGTTGCCAAATCGCGATCGCATCGCTGCTATGATGGCTGAAAACTTTGATGTGGGTGCGCCACATGAGCAACAATCGACTGATCCAGGTTCATTGCGAATAGCAATTCAGGATAGCACAGGTGGCGATCGCTCAAACCTACGACCTTTAATTAGAAGCTTGGAAAAAGCTGGCTATCGCAACGTTTATGTATCTAAGCCTTGGAGTGAACCGCTAGAGGTGACACACATCGTCGCTCAACAAGGAGACGGTAACAGCGCCGAATCGATTCGCAACTCTTTAGGATTTGGGGAAGTACGAGTAGAAAGTACTGGTAATCTCGGTTCTGATGTCACTATACAGCTAGGTAAGGATTGGTTACAACAAACCGCTCCTGTAGAAGTCTATCCTCAACGTTAATTTTTCTTTTTTATTGACTAATTTTAAGTATGCTTATGCCTTTGTGACAATATGCCCGTAAGCATACTTCTTTATATCCAAATATTAACATCTTGTACCAGGCGAAGTTTATTCATTTCGCGTTGCAGCTTGGTGCAAGATGTTAATCCAAATCGGAAATCAAAAATCTCTTGACATTTTCCAAACCCAATCCTGTATAATCGGATTCACTACCTCCGGTGCTTCATCTTGGGGACAATGCCCCACACCTTCTAAAGGTATAAACTTTAGCACTTTTGGGAAATTAGCTAACTCTCTACCTAACTCAAACGGTTCCCAAGGGTCAGATGTTCCCCACAAAATAATTGCCGGACAAGGTAGCACAGGTAAAAGGTCTTCGGCTAGGGGACCTGTAGAATAAGCTGTAAACGCAAGAAATACAGCTACAGCACCCGGATCGCTTACTGGTGCCATTAAGATATCTACTAACTCGTCTGTCACCGCCTCGGAATTGATATAAGCTTTGAGCAGAATCGAACGCACCGTTTTTGGCTTGGCAATTTGATTAAAAAAGAACTTCCCAACAGGTTTGATAGATAGCAGGCGTTGCAGCAAGGGCGTTCCGGCGCTACGATACCAAGGTAGTGTTGCTCGTTTGCGATCGTGTAACAGCCGTAAGGAGCAGTTTAGTAGCGCAACTCCTAATGCAATATCTGGGTTATCCACTGCCGCTTGCATGATTACAATACAGCCTACAGAATTTCCCACAAAAAAAGCCGGTTCTCCAACCACTTCACGGCAAAAATCAGCAATTTGCTGTCCCCAGGTTTCAAATGTGTAGGCAATCTCTTCACCTGGCTTGGGTTTAGCTGAAGCGCCAAAACCTATCAAATCAATAGCATAGACACGGCAATTTTCCGCCAGTACAGGGATATTTTTCCGCCAATGCCACCAAGAGGCTCCAAAGCCATGAACCAAGACCACAGCAGGTCCAGTGGCTCCTTGAGTTTGATAGCAGATGGGAAAACCTTGCCAAGTCCAGGTTTTTGTTGCAGGCAGTCCGGTTGTCGATTTGAGCATAGAAAATTTAAAAGGATAACACATCGACGCAAAACGATAAGCCGCAAGCATCATTGTTTTTTATTTTCTCGAAAAATATAAAGCTTTAAAATAAATAGCTTCAGCATCAATCCCAAGCTAACAGTTTAATTCAGCATAAAATAGCTCTTACTTTTTCATAGCGATAGTGTATTCATAAGTTAGATTATGTCAGTATTAGGAGTCACATCTTATCTAAACTGAGGAAACTTTTTGTCATGTTGGCACAAACTTCTACTTCTGTAATGCCATTTCTAGGCAGTGATGTCGCTGCTAAGTATGATACATCAAAAGTGGTGATATTGCCCATTGCATACGAGGCAACAACCACCTATCGCCGGGGCTGTGAAAATGGTCCAGATTCAATACTGGAGGCTTCGCATCAGGTGGAATATTACGACGAGGAACTGGATAGAGAAACAGGACTTGAAGTAGGAATTTACACCCATGAAACAATCGCGGACACCCGCTCCTCTAGTGTCACTGCCGAGGAAATGCTGAAAGTCACTGAAGAAACGGTTCATAAGTTGATTGATGATGGTAAATTTGTCATTGCTTTAGGTGGCGAACACAGTATTACTGCTGCAATTGTGGAAGCATATCGTAAAGTTTATACAGAACCCTTTACGGTAGTGCAAATTGATGCCCACGGTGATTTACGCCACAGTTATGAAGGCTCAATTCACAATCATGCTTGTGTAATGCGGCGAATTGTCGATATGGATTTACCGACCGTCCAAATTGGCATTCGGGCGATTTGTAAAGAAGAAGCCGACTTAATCAAAGAAAAACAGCTAACTGTATTTCGAGCACGGGAAATTGCTAACGAACCCAATTGGATGGAACGAGCAATTTCTGCGATTCAGACAGATAAAGTTTTTCTCACCATCGATTTAGATGGCATCGATCCTACCTTAATTCCTGCCGTTGGTACTCCAGAACCGGGTGGTTTAAATTGGTATGCCTTGATGACTTTCTTGCAGCGCGTCTGTGAAAAACATAATGTCATCGGCTGTGATGTGATGGAATTAGCACCTCTTGTAGATTCAGTAGTTTCACAATTTACGGCAGCCAAATTGGTCTATAAAATTATTGGATATCAAGCATCAGCTAAGGGTTGGTTTGAAGCTGGAGCATGACGCAGAATATGACACGCCCTAGATTTTTTGTTTTTAGTTCCTTGGTGCTAAAAGAAGATGAATATACTAGAAACAATTGATACTCCTGTAGGAAGCTACGCACCAGATTTTGAACTGCCAGGAATTGACAAACAAGTACACCATCTTCGGCGTTATCTTGAAAAGTTTCGTGCTATCGGCGTCATTTCCATGTGCAACCAATGTCCTTATGTCAGGTTGTATATAGATAGGCTAAAAGAAATTCAAGCGGAATTTCGTCAACAAGGTTTTTCGCTAATTGGCATGAATGGCAGTGATGCCAATGAAAACCCGACGGAAAGCTTTGACAATATGCAAGCTTTTGCCCTCATCCATGAGTTGAACTTTCCCTATCTGTGGGACTCAACCCAAGATACAAGCCGCAGCTTTGGGGCACTGGTTACACCAATGGCTTTTTTAATAGATAAAGATGGTGTAGTCCGCTACAAAGGGCAAATTGATGATAACCCGGAAGATTCACGGTCTGTGAAAGACGAATATCTGAAAAAGGCGATCGCCTGTTTATTTGAAGGTAAAGAAATACACATTCCCCAGACTAAGGCTGTTGGTACTTCATTAATAGTCGCGTAACTAGTAATTTGGGCAATGGGCATGGGGCATTGGGCATTGGGCATTGGGCATTGGGCATTGGGCATTGGGCATTGGGCATGGGTAATAATTCTTTTTCCAGCCCCCAGTCCCGATTACCTATGCCCTTTCTTCATAACTTTACCTGACTAATAGAGACAGAAAGTCACGCCCACTGCTATCTTAAATTGGAGGCAATTGCAACTTTTTGATAAAGCGTAACTTCATGGGAACGAATTACCGACGGGTTTTACTTAAACTGAGCGGTGAAGCCTTGATGGGCAACATGGGCTATGGAATTGATCCAGAAGTGGTGAAAGGAATAGCACAAGAGGTAGCAGAGGTGATAGCCACAGGTGTTCAGATCGCCATCGTTGTGGGCGGCGGTAATATTTTTCGTGGCGTCAAAGCGTCGTCGGCGGGTATGGACAGGGCAACCGCTGACTACATCGGGATGATTGCCACGGTAATGAATGCCATGACGCTGCAAGACTCGCTGGAACGAATAGGGGTAGAAACGCGGGTACAAACGGCGATCGCTATGCAAGAAATAGCCGAACCGTATATTCGTCGTCGTGCCATCCGTCATCTAGAAAAAGGACGGGTGGTAATTTTTGGTGCTGGTTCTGGAAATCCTTTCTTTACCACCGATACGACTGCCGCATTAAGAGCCGCAGAAATTGATGCTGAAGTGATTTTTAAAGCGACCAAGGTAGACGGAGTGTATGATGCTGACCCCCATATTTATCCTGATGCCAAACGTTATCAAAGCCTAACCTACGCCCACGTTTTGGCTAAAGATTTGCGGGTAATGGATAGTACCGCGATTGCTATGTGTAAAGAAAACAACATTCCCATACTTGTATTTGATTTATCGGTACGAGGTAACATTCAACGAGCAATTATGGGAGAATCTATCGGCACCCTTGTGGGAGGTTCTTGTGAAATTAGATGAAGCTGAGAGTACGATGCAAAAGACCGTTGAATCAACTCAACGAGCTTTTAACACGATTCGCACTGGTCGCGCCAATGCGAGTCTACTAGATAAGGTGATGGTGGAATACTACGGTACCCCCACATCGATGAAGTCACTGGCAAACATTAGCACGCCGGATTCGACAACAATTACAATTCAGCCTTACGATCGCGGCACCTTAAACTTGATCGAAAAGGCAATTTCTATGTCGGATGTCGGTTTAACCCCCAACAACGACGGTTCTGTGATTCGGTTGAATATTCCGCCTTTGACAAGCGATCGGCGTAAAGAATTTGTCAAACTCGCCGCCAAATATGCTGAGGAAGGGCGCGTTGCCATTCGCAACATCCGCCGCGATGCCCTTGACTCAATTCGCAAACAGGAGAAAGCCTCGGAAATCTCTGAGGATGAAGCCAAAGACCAGCAAGACAAGTTGCAAAAACTAACCGACAAGTACAGCGCCAAAATCGGTGAATTGTTGGCAGAAAAAGAAAAAGACATCACCACTGTCTAAAGTGTGAAGTATAAAGTATGAAGGCTGAAGGATAATCGATGAATTTTTCAACCTTCATACTTCCTCAGATGTTTATTAAAACTTTATAAAGTATCGTAGAGCCTCAGCTAAAAATTTGTAATCAGTGGAAGTAATGAATTGTAACTTAGTAGCGGTTACAGTAATTAGATAATTTAGATGAAAAAAAAGCACATTTAAATTGTTTAAAATTCTCAGCCGAATTATCAGAGTAAAGTATGGTAATGCATTCACAAACAACCTGAATTAATCAAGATAGAAGATTTATATCCAAATATTTACGCTTGAGCATGGTAGCTCTAGAAGAAAGATTTAGATCGGTTACACTGAAGCCTGTGAAAAATTTAGCGGCTAATCTGAAAATCAGTTAAAGTCTGGTCATATCTACGTGTAAATTACAAATAAAAACGCAAAAATCAACGTTCTTCAGGAGCAAAAATTCAGCCATATGTATGATTGCATCATCGTCGGCGCGGGACCTGCTGGTGGAACAGCCGCTTACCATTTAGCCAAGCAGGGACGTTCGGTATTAGTTTTAGAAAAAGAATCTTTGCCAAGATATAAACCCTGTGGCGGAGGGGTATCGCCTGCGATCGCCCAATGGTTTGACTTTGATTTTAGTCCCGCAATTTCTCTGAAAGTGGACGAGCTCCGCTTTACCTGGAAACTAGGCGACCCTGTAGAAAGCAAAATAGAGACTATCGAGCCAGTCTGGATGGTGCGACGAGATGTTTTTGACCATTTCTTAATTCAGCAAGCGCAAAAGCAAGGTGCTGAATTAAAAGATTCTACAGAAGTAACTGGAATTGAATTTAAGAGCGATCATTGGCAAGTTAATACAGCTAACGGTCCAATTACAGGTCGTTATTTAATCGCTGCTGACGGTGCCAAGGGACCGATGGCAAAATGGCTGGGTTTCAAAGAACGCAAACGCCGTTTAGCAGGGGCTTTAGAGGCAGAAGTTCCGGCAGTTGTGGAGAACAAATCCACAATTCACTTTGAGTTTGGTATGGTTAAAAACGGCTATATCTGGAACTTTCCCAAAGCTGATGGTTATTCGATTGGTGTCGGTACTTTCATCGGTGGAGAACGTCAAGACTTTAAGAAAATTTTGGATGAGTACGGAAAAAGTTTTGGTCTAGATGTTAAAGCTAGCAAGCAGTACGGTCATCCTATTAGTTTATGGGATGGCAATCAAAAGCTGCATACTCAAAATGCGGTTTTGGCAGGGGAAGCAGCTTGTGTGGTTGATCCGATGACAGCAGAAGGTATTCGTCCCTCTATTTTTAGCGGTTTGTTGGCAGCTGGAGCGATTCATCAGGCGCTTTCGGGTGATGCGATCGCTTTAGAAAGCTACTCCGACGCGATTAGCGAACAATGGGGTGCTGATATGGCTTGGGCGCAAAAGTTAGCTGGAGCATTTTATCGCTTTCCTGGCGTTGGTTACAAGGTAGGTGTCAAGCGTCCTTCTGGTAGCCAAATTATGGGTAGAATCCTCTGTGGTGAATTGCGTTATGGCGATGTTGTCAATCGTGCGCTGAAGCGTTTGGTTCCCATTCCTGGTTTTGGTGGGTAATTAAGAGTTAGGAGTTAGTTACTTTTAAGTCCTAATACTAAGTTGGAGATCATAACCTCACCCAGACAAAGCTGTGCTTTATCTCCCCTCTCCTTATTAAGGCTACCGTGTACATACAAGTCGGAAAAACCTCACCCTTGCTTTTAGCGTAGCTAAAATCTTTCCCTCTCCGCTATGCATTAGTCACATCTTTCTTATCATTTGTGTAAACGTGCCAGGGAAAGGATCGTACAAAAATGCAATATATGGATAATTGACATTCACCAGAGAACGTGTATCGGTCGAGATTTTTTAGGCGATCGCTAACTACATATTTGACGATTGTTTAAGAGTAGTTTCCAGGTTGCGGCGATATCATGTAATCGTCGCAAACCTAGCCAAATAGTGGCAAAATTGGGATGGTCTGTTTTCATGTCTCGTTCTCCCCGGAATTTACAACCTGGATTCTGCTATCACATCACCCGGTGCAATAACCGCGAATTTAGGCTCACCAGCTTAGAATGTCGGGAAGTGTTTTTATACGCTATCAAAAAAGCACAGCAGAAGTATGGGTTTAAACTCTATGCTCTTTGTATCATGAGCAATCATGTACACTACCTGCACCGAACCGGCACAAGCAGAAGATTTGCCCAAAATCATGCACTGGCTTAATTGGTATACTGCCATGTGCTTTAACAGGATGCTTAACCGTACAGGACATTTTTGGGAAAAGCGTTATCACAGCAGTGGTTTTGCCAACACCGACACCAAAAGGGCATTAAATACCCTACGTTACATCCACGCTAACCCGAAAGCCGCAGGAATACAGCAGGGATTTTTCTATGATTTCAGCAATTATGGCGTTCACGACAGGTTAGGCAATGAGGGTATCACTCAATGGCATCTGGCTTTTTTGCAACTGGGTAAAACTCTGGATGAATGTGCTGCTAGATACCGAGGCTTTTGTAAAAAATATCGCCCCAAACCGAAACCAGAGAAAAAGAACCACTGGGGTAGTCGCTTGCTAGGAGGGATGAAGATAAAAGGTAAACCCAAAAAATCTTCCCCTGGACAGATGACGTTACCTTGGGATAAGCAAAAAGTGACAGACAGCACGGAAGTAGAGGAAGTAGCAAGGATATTTATTGAAGCGAACTGCTATAACCGAACAGTGCCAGGTATCGGATTTCTACAATTTTGATTACTACGTGGGAATGGCTTGTGTAATAAATCTTAAAAAACTTCTCAAAGGCTTATATGTTACACTTTACAAGTCCCGACGCGAGAGAAGAGCAAACCGCGCCTTGCGCCACTATACACCTTCCTCCCGATCCCAATACCGACATAAAGAAATTGCAACGAATTTCCCCCCCAATAACTACCACCTAACGGGAGATGCCCGTGGGGGGCATTCAGGGAGAAGGTGAGTTCATTGTAGGTGAGCCATTCTTTGTTTTTTTCCATTCCCTTTCGCCAACCGACGCGATCGCCAAACTTATCGTAGTCTTTTCCGACGCTTTGGTAAATGCGCTTTTGCACACTGAAGCCAAAAAGCCCTTTGCTATATTGTATCCAAAGTTGGTCAATGGTGCGTAAGTCTGTGCAAGGAAAGTAATGGATGACATGGTAATTTAAATAGTCTTCTTCTGTGCCAGCGGCTTTCAGCATCACAGCTAGAGTTTCCTGATCTGCGTCTTTCCACTTACCTGCTGCTAGCAAGTCGCGCAGTTTGATGTAGTCTACTCCCTTTTCAGAGGGCAGGTCATCAGTTTGCTGTTTTTGTCGTTGCAGTCTCTGGGCTTCTTGTTGTTTTTGTTGTCGTTGCAGTCTCTGGGCTTCTTGTTGTTTCCGTTGTCGTTGTAGTCTCTGAGCTTCTACTTGTTCCTGTCGTCGCTTCTCGGCTTCTTGTTGTTGCCAGAGTTTTTCTTGGTATTCTACTTCTTTGTTGTCCAGAATTGCTTTTTCAATCTGTGCTACATCTTCATCCCTGAGTCCTAAAGACTGCTGGAACTTTTTAAGTCTATTGCGGACAAATTCATCCAGTGGGTATTGAGCTTGAACTGCTTTTAATAATTCCTGTTCATAACGTCGCAGGTTATTTTCATGTTTTTGTCGTTTTTGTTCGGCTTTTTGTTGTTCCCGTTGTCGTTGAAGCTTCTGAACTTCTTCTTGTTGTCGGAGTTTTTCGGCTTCTTGTTGTTGTCGTAGTTTTTCTTGGTATTCTACTTCTTTGTTGTCCAGAATTGGTTTTTCAATCTGTGCTACATCTTCATCCCTGAGTCCTAAATACTGCTGGAACTTTTTAAGTTCATTGCGGACGAATTCATCCAGTGGGTATTGAGCTTTAACTACTTTTAATAATTCCTCTTCATAACGTCGCAGGTTATTTTCTATTTGTCTAATTAGCGATTCCGGAATTGATAAGTTGAGTCCCGAAACTTCTAGCTTGTCTCCCGCTTTTGCAAGTTGACTTAACTCAGTTACCGCTTTTGTCGTGTTGCCACGAGCCAAACTAGCCATGCCACGAGTATAAGTCATCAATGGTGCAAATCCGGCTAACGGTTCTGCAAAGGTTTCCACTATAGATGCCATGCGAACCCACTCTGCTTTTTCCTCCAGTTTCAAACCTGCAAGCGCAAATGCAATTTCCCGTGCGGCTTCACCAGGTTTTGTATAAGCTAAAGCCGTCCACCTCTGAACCTGAGCAAAATCACGCATATCCGGATCGTGACTCTCAAGCTGTTGTTTTACATAGACAAGCAAAAAATCAGACAATTCATGAATTCGCTTTTCGCCAAAGCCAGGATTTGCTTTCAATTGCCTCAGCAGTGCATTTCGCACCTCTGTTTCCATCTCATAAAGTTCATATCCCACCTCATCACAAAGGCTGGAAAGCAACAAATCTGCCACAGCCAGCCAGGGAATTTTCAGTGCTTCACCGTTGCGATCGCGTTGAAAATTCGCCCACAAGCGGTAGAGTAAATCAGGTGTAAGCGCTAAGGGAAAAGCAGCATGATAAGCAAAATAGAGATGCGCTTCACCAAAGCGTTGGTGAAAAGCTTCTATTCTACGAGTGACGACTTCTGGCTTCATCTGCTTTTCTAAACTAAAGTTTTCGACAAAGAACCCTCAAAAGGTTGCAATAAAATTCCTAGAATCTTATCGACTGCATTAATGTAATATTCGATCGCGTCGATGCACAATATATTTTGTTCTAAAGTCAAAAACTTCCAGCTAGTTCCAGTTGTAACTGCTCCATAGATGACTTTAATATCACTTCCTACTTTTTGATTAAATATTTGAGCAGCAACCATTGTGGCAGCGCATTGCCCCAGCCCTGCAATTATATTTTCGTTTTTCGCCTCAATCACTGTAAGCACTGGAGCGCTGATAAAATATTGCTCACTAGATGCGCTGAGGATAAAGTCACAAAAACCTGATAGTGCTTGAGCGGGATCAACATTAAATTCTGTCCCAGAAAATAAGCCGATTCGATAATCCAACTGTCGCCTGACCTCAGATAGAATCGGAGCAATGAGAAACTCAGAACGGGCTTTTTCGCTGTTAATGGCAGTCGCCAAGGTTAGATTTTCAGCCAGCACCCGTTGTAGTAAATCAGATGGTTTCACCCCCACTACATCCCGAAACAAATTTCGAGTCTCGTCCAGAGTCAAGCCAAATGCATTTCTTGCTTTAACGAGAGTAAAATCACTGTATGCCATAAATTCGCGATCGCCTTCTATTTTAATTGTGTAGCATTACTTGCCGTCCTCGTAAAACATCGATCGCACTATCCAACCCCTGACGACTCAATTCAAACATCGGCACTAAACGCGCAATTTCACCCGCAGTCGTCCCAAACCAGCGCTCTGTCGCCATCGGATTGACCCATGCTATATAACGAACTCGTTGTTTTAGTTGGTATAAAAATTTTTCTGTCAATTCTAGCCTTTCTAAACTATAGCCACCCCGCGCTGCCCCCGCATCACTAAAAATCAACACAGCAGAACACTCTGGACGCAGTTGAGCCAGAAAATCTGATACAGCTTCAGCTTTCTGGCGAACCGTATCTCTGTAAATATACTTTGTTGGGCAGTTATGGAAGTAATAAATACCAGTTTTTCCCAAGCGTCCTCCGCGCAAGGCTGTATCTGCCAATCGCTGAGAAAGCGCGTGAAATGGCACCATTGAGCCTTTTTGGTCAATCAATAACTGTAATTCTGTGCGATTTACTCGACTGGGAACCATTACAGGCTCTAGCAACATTCCCTGTTGTCCAATCCGCTCAATTGTTGCTTCTACATCAAATTCTGTGGGCAAACCTTGCCGCACGAAACGCCGCAAATGTCGCCAGCTTTGCTTCATTTGCCGTCGCGTTACCGGAAAATACTCATCGGTTTCGGTGAAGCGATTTTCTGCAATTTCATCAAAGCTGTTAGTAGTAAATTGTACTGCTTCAGCTACTTGCATTTCATCTTCTACTTCTATCAATTCTGATGAAACGGGTACGGAAGCTGGTGTATTTTCGACTTGTTCGGGTTCGGGTTGAGAAGTGGGCTTAGTAGTTTTTGTGTCTGAACTATCCAGTTTTTCAGGTGAGGTGGAAGTAAAAGCGCTGTTGGTGGATGAAGCGCTCATTACTTGTTGAAAGTGATAGTTAAATAGGTGTTCCTCGTCCTTCGATTTCACCCACAAAGTACGGCAGAGTTCCGCCAATGCCTCTTGGTTAGTTGTGCCAAAGCCCTTCTGTAAAGCTTCTAGAATCAGGCGATACTCATCAATGCCCAGTGGTAAGCCTGCCTCTCGCAGCCGCGTAAAGAGGTCAAGTAACGGTAATTCTTCTTTGTTAGTGGTAGCTAATTGTACTTCGGCGGCTTCCATAGAATGCTTGGAGATGTTCCTAATCGCGGCTATACAAATAAGTTTGCCTGTTTTCTCGTTTTTCTCGTTCCCATACTCCGGGTGGGAACCTATTCAGGAGGCTCTGCCTCCAGTAATATAGCAGAGGCAGAGCCTCTGGGAATGTGTTCCTAGGCTGGAGCCTGGGAACGAGAAATAATTCTTCTTGGGTAGTGGTAGCGAATTGTAGCTGTGTAGTTTTCATAAGATAAAAGAACCTGGCGATTATAAATCGCGGCTACACAAACAAAGTCCGCCTACGCGGACTCCATGAAGCCTGCGGAGGCACGCTTTGTTTGTATAGCCCCAGGCTTCCAGCCTGAGGACAGGGCACGCGCATTGGTCTAATATTCATTGCGATCGCCCTTCAGCATAACGTCGATAATCATCCCAACTTTTCAGCAATACTCCAGGATACAAAAGTTCTGTTTTCAACTTGTTGAGAATTTCGCCGTCGGAATTGTGCTTAAGCAGCATGTCGATCCAATCCATCAACTCGCTGGTACTCACCTTTTTGCCTGCGTCTCCTTTGTCTTGTTGCATCTTGTCTCGAAGATCAATAAAGCGATCAATAATTGCATCGAGTAACGCTAAACGCAAATCGGGGAAAGGAAAGCGAGCTTTAATTATCTCAATCAAATCCTCTCGCTGCGGAAATTTGACGTAGTGAAACAAACAGCGACGCAAAAAAGCATCGGGTAAATCTTTTTCGTCGTTACTAGTAATAAAAACTATCGGTGTCACTTTCGCTTGAATTTTCTTGATGGGGCTGGTCTGTTTAACCTCTATTACCTCAAACCTTTTCTCATCAAGCTCTAACAGCAAATCATTGGGAAAGTCGATATCAGCTTTATCAATTTCATCAATCAGTACAACTGTGCGGCGTTCGTTACGAAAAGCACGCCCTAGCGGTCCCCATTCGACGTAAGCATCAGCATTTTTTGCTTGTTCTGCGGCATCTTTATCTATCCCAGAAGCAGCAAGTTGTGCATCTCGCAACCTGCCAACTGCATCGTAAGTATACAGCCCATCCCGCGCTCGACTGGTAGATTTAACGTACCAAGCTTCAAAAGGTAAATTTAGCTCGTAAGCTACAGCATGAGCTAATTTTGTTTTGCCACAACCAGGCTCACCCTTCAATAATAAAGGACGTTCCAGAGCGATCGCTAAATTCACCGCTTCTACCAATTTCTCACCGGGCAAATATGGATACAAAAATTGCCCAGTTAGCTTGTCTTGCTCTTTTGGTTTCGGCTGTTTCTCCTTGTCACCAGTGTATTTCAGGCGTTCATCTACAGCTTTAACCACCTATCCTCTCCTTGCTCCCAACTATAACCACACAAACCAAAAATTTGAGCAAACACCCGTTCCGGAACGCCTTCACTCTTCTGTAAAATTACCTCAACTGTGTAGTCAATTTTTTTAGTAACTTTTGTAGGTAGTGCATCAATTGCATTTTCCATCCAGTTAACTAACACTTGGTCACATAGACGGTCAATAATCGGCAGTCTTATAGGAGTACAAGGTTCCCACATAATTTCAAATTCATCTGCAAACGCGATATTCCAGGTGTTAACACAACCATCTTGGTCAACTAAAAACATCAATAAAAAAAACTCGGTGCTTGAATAAATCGTCTGTTGAGTTGAGTTTACCAGGGGAAGCCAAAATTCGCGGATCAATTCCTGCAAATAGTCTTCATCAATGCAATCCATATCGTGAAAAACCAAAATGACGTGCTGATTTTTCAACTGAGACATCACATTTCTGGCAATTTCCGGCAATGAAAAGTCTTGTACTCCTATCTGACGCCCTAATTCACGCCATAATGCTTTGATGTCAGTTCTAAATGCTCTGCGGGAGAGGGAAAATTGAATTGGTGGAGTTACGGAACCATCTGGTATTGCGTTTAACAAGCGTTTCAAAAGAAATATTTGCCCGTGTTCTGGTGAACCATGAACTAAAAAAGCTCCGATACGTTTTTGTTCGATAAATTCTCGAAATAAGCGTACCTGCTTGATATAATTCAAGCGAAACAGTTCAATGTGTATTCGCTCACTTTCTAGATTATTAATTTGGTTGGCGAGGCGATCGCGTTCTGCTTCAAAACGCTCAATCTCCTTATTTAGCTGAAAAGCTACTAAAGTACCTGCCTCAATTGCCGAATCACTCCGCAAGCGTTTTATCTTCTCGCTAAGTAGATCGTACTGTTGTTGAAGTTCTTCGCGTTTGTGCTGTAAGTGTTGAACTGAGGACATCTCTAAGCTTCTTTTTCCGAACTATTCTACTGTTGCTACTTTCGGTTCAAAAATTGCCATTTTTATTGAAGGCTATTTTCTAGCTTTTCAATTTGTTGAGCAAGTTGCTCTCTTTCAGCTTCAAATTGTCCAATCTGCTTTTCCAACTGAAACGCTACAGTAGTACCAGCTTCTATTGCCAAGTTCTGTCGCAAACGCTTTATCTTCTCACTAAGCAACTCGTATGGTTGCTGGAGACTATCGATTTGTTCTGAAATTCGCCGTCGCTGCCCCGATGTTAAGTTGGCAGGGGGTGGACTTGGGCGATGATTTGCTGTATCTGCTTCATTTGGCTCTATAAGGAGCACATCTTGGACAAAACCACTTTTATTGTAAATAACTGGTTTGAGATGCTCTGCAATACCTTGGAGTTGAATCTCTACACAACCAAATTTATAAGCTTTTTCAATAGTATTACCTGCTGCCAAGGCTTTGTAAAATCCAACTGCAAAAGCGATCGCTGCTTTATCTCCAATTGCTTGATTCATTCCAATTACAAATGGAATATGTTCGGCAATAATTTTTGCTTGGGTTTCTGAATAACAAGCATTTAATACGACACAATTGATTTTCTCAGCTACCAATTCAAATAGATTCCCCAAAGCATCAGCTTGTACGGGCTGGGCTTTTCCTAGTAAATCTTCAAAGTAAAGCTCACCTGCGCTTGTTCCATGCCCAGAGAAATGCACTATCTGGGGATCAAAATCAAATAATGCCTGTGTGATATCCCCGACACGAACCGATTCACGGGATTCTAGTAAAAATCTATCTCGCTCGTTGGCTAGTCGTAGCTTTTCTTTGATATCGCGCAACTCTTGCAATAAACGTAGCCGAGATTCATTACTCGGATCGGCTGCGAGAAATAGAATTTTGATTTGGCTCATTGAGGCTATTTACTCAGCTTTAATGTATTATCTGTAGAACTTTACATTTTTACTTAAGTAGTCTAACAATAGCGTGCCTGCACATTATTGTTAGACTGCTTGCAAAAATACTTCACCAGAACACAAGCCAATTTCGGACGAATTTTAGCTAAAATCTGCCCAAATCCGAATTTTGGATAACCTGTTTGAGCCTTGATGCGAATTTATTAAATATAGGCAGAGAAAAAGTAGAGAATTAACCCTGTTAGTAATAAACAAACAATTCCCGCAGCACCAGCTAGGGGTTTTTTGTTTTTACCAGTCAACCACTCAGGGACTTTACCAGTGTAAGTAATTAACTCTGCTGTATCTAAGGAAGCGATCGCCCATACCCATCCAGCGTGCAGTCCCCAAGCTAAACCTAAATTACCGCGATCAACAAATCGTGCTAATACTAGCACCATTCCCATTAACCACAGTCCGGGTAATTGAGGTGTAGTTTCGCGTCGTTCCCAAACTAAATGTAGTAAAGCAAAAATCAAGCTAGAAATGACTGCTGCAACCCAAACTGGGTAATCCTGAGCTAGTTGAGTGAACAAAAAACCCCGAAAAACCAATTCTTCTATACCACCGACAAACAAAGCTACCAAAAAAATAGGTAGCAAAATAGATTGCAATTCCTTTGTCTGAGACTCTTGCCAGCTGCACCACGAAAGCCAAAATTGCCCGCCAAATACAACAGCTAAACTCAAGACTCCCAAGACAAAACCCAGTACCAAAGAACCAAGAAGGGAAATATTGACTCTTAAGCCATAATCTGAAAAAGATGTATTAGTGAGCCAATTAACGGCACAGAGAATCAGCGGTGCTAATAAATAAAGCGATACTAATAAAGGTAATTTTTGTTCTGGCTGCAAAGGTTTGCCGAGTTGCAAATTCAGTGCTAATGCCGATACTATTGCCACTGGTAACCAGCATCCTATCCAGCCAATAAAAAAAGCCATCACTACCACTACCATTGGTGCATTTTGTAAAAATGACCCTAAGGTGTTGATTGATGGCTCAAATGATGTTATTGAAACAGACAAAAACAAATACGACACACTTCTTGCAAACATAGATTTCTTGTTTTTTAATCAAGCTTCTACCAAAATTGGCGATCTCTACAAGATGTCTAATCGTATTTTTTTGACTTGACACACTTTTTAAACAGAAGGTGTTAATTTTTCTTACACAGAGAAGAAGTTATCAAGCATTTAGCTTGAACTCATCCCTAAATAAGAAAAACTTACTCCTCGTCTTCCTCTTCTTCGTCTTCGTCTAATTCTAAGTCTTCATCTACCTCGGTCAATTTTTTATCACCTTCACCAACTTGAATCAGGTGAATATGCTTATATCCAAGCTTGATTTCAAACTCATCACCTGACTTTAAGCCCATTGCTTTGGTGTAGGTGGCTCCAATCACAATCTGACCATTTTGATGTACGCTAACACGATAGGTCGGTTCACGCCCACGTCCATCTTTTGGTGCTTCTGGACTGAGAGGAATTCCCCTAGCTGATAGCAAAGCATCGTAAAAATCGGTCAGGTTTACTCGTACCTGACCACCTTTAGTAGTTGTGTAATACCCACATTGCTTGGCTCTTTCTCGTCGTGGTAAAGTAGAAAGTTCTTTTACCTTAGCAAGCAGTGCTTTTCCAGTTAATGGCGCGGTTGCAGTTTCAGTCATTACGCTCAAATTATCCTTAGTCTCTCCAAACTGATAAACGATATTGTCTCATGCCAGTATTTGGCTTTTTGACACCTGTACAAAGCTACTCAAAACCCTAGGATAAGAGGTGAATTCCTGCTTATAAGAACCATAAGATCCAAGGGAAAAAGTAGTGTAGATTATCCAAAGAGTTTGCCGTGTAGATGTTCTTCACTCTCAACTCTTGTTTCCAGCATCTAACTTCCGAACAGCTTGCATCTGCCGCTCAGAGTTATTTGTTTATTGCCGTTCTATTATGAAGGCACACAAGAGATTAGAGGTTATGGTTGTCACAGGCATTAATTTCGGTAAGTGTACGGCATTGTTAAGCATTATTTGCCATCGTCTAGTGAAATAATTTTCTCTTTTGGCGCTAATACCGCGGTCTAATCTTAAGCCACCTTTACAAATTGTGTGGGTTCTACTACTAGAAATAAGTCGTAGACCAATCTAAAATGCAGGCTTTTCAGTTTTAGCGTTAGCCTTTGTTGCTCATGAGTAGTAAGGTTTTCCTCTTCCTCGTCTGAGCGTTTTTTAGAACAGCATAGTATTTACATACCGTTCTATAGACGTACACCCTTTTATCCTGCCAGTAGAGATGATAAATTTCACCTCTCTACATTACAAAGAAACAAAACTATAATAACAGCCGCAAATTGGACGGCTATTTCTAGTGGTTTTGTTACCTCGTAATTTTATATTAAATACTAGCATGGACTAATAATAGCAAAATTGTTGTTTATTTTTGAATTAAAGTTGCCAAATTACTTTTATCTAAATCCCTCCCCTAGGGAAACAAAAAGCGGTGACTATTTTCAGGAGCGCTTTATTGCCGTTGGGTAAAAATGGTACGATTTTGAGGAAGTTTGCAGCGGAGATTTTCTGAACGCAAAACTGCGGTCTTCCAGCTTGATTACCAATCATTCGTTATTAGCCGAGAGCTTTTATAAAAATTCATCTAATTTACAGACGGAGTTTTGACAAGTGACGTAGCTCGAAACTTTTCTTAATTTCCCAAAGGCAACACCGTAGTTGTCCTTCTTGTGGACCGCAGTCCTGGAAAAAAATTATCGCCAAATGGAGATATTTATTACAAGCTTTAACAATTCTATATAACTAAAAAAATATCGTTTAGCCATCTTTAGAGGGATTTTTGTATCTATGGATTGTCTTTGGTGGAGATTAACATATAGTTAGATCTCGATTTTCCAAGTAAGGACAGAGGTTGAGGCGATCGCGCGAGTTCCAATCGGCATTTAAAGAACTAAGATTTTTATAGTTATCCTTGAAGTATAATCAGTAGCTCTTTTATCATCAGTCAATTAACACCTGGCTTTGAATTAAGGGCAATATGAGTATGGGTCAATGAGTGCAAGGAATATGCATGTACTCATGATTTACTAGTCAGGCGAGATAATTTTAAGACTTTGGTTGGTGGAAATGGAAGTTCTTTTTAAGGTCATTCGGCAGACAGAAAATTCATCCCCAGTTGTACAAATTTACCGCTTAGAGGCAGAACCGAGCAATACAATCCTGGATTGTCTCAATCAGATTAAGTGGGAGCAAGATGGGACTTTAGCGTATCGCAAAAATTGTCGCAATACTATTTGTGGTAGCTGCGCCATACGAATCAATGGGCGTTCGGCTTTAGCGTGTAAGGAAAATCTCAAGAGCGAAATTGCCAAATTACAAAATATCTCAACGCCAGGAAGTAACGCAAATGCTATTCCCGAAATCATGATCGCCCCGTTGGGTAATATGCCCGTGATTAAAGATTTAGTTGTGGATATGAGCAGTTTTTGGGATAACTTAGAGGCGGTTGCTCCTTATGTCAGTGCAGCAGCACGACAAGTTCCAGAAAGAGAATTTTTGCAAACACCACAAGAGCGATCGCTTCTCGATCAAACTGGCAATTGTATTATGTGTGGAGCTTGCTACTCTGAATGCAATGCCCGTGAAGTCAACTCAGACTTTGTTGGACCTCATGCTCTTGCCAAAGCTTACCGCATGGTCGCAGACTTGCGCGATGGCGAAACTGAAACTCGATTAGAAAATTACAACGAAGGTACTAAAGGCGTTTGGGGCTGTACTCGTTGTCTTTATTGCGATTCAGTTTGTCCGATGGATGTAGCACCACTCGAACAAATCACTAAAATTAAACAGGAAATTCTGGAACACAAACAAGTAGCCGACAGCCGTTCAATTCGCCACCGTAAAGTATTAGTCGATTTGGTGAAAGAAGGTGGCTGGATTGATGAACGTAAATTTGGCTTACATGTAGTCGGTAATTACTTTAAAGACTTGACAGGGTTGCTCAGTATTGTACCGTTGGGGATGCGAATGATAGCTAGGGGTAAATTCCCACTATCATTTGAGTCTTCAGAAGGAGCTCAACAAGTGCGATCGCTTATCGAAGCTGTTCAACAAGAGGGACTAGCGACTAAAGAGTAGCGACTAGGGCAAGCGGGGGAGTAGAGGAAGGAAATTCTTCCTTGTCTAGGAGGGATGCATTTGTTTCCTTGCCCAGACCAAGGCGAATAACGTTCGTCATCTCCCCACTGGCGCTCTTCCTCTCCCTGTCTTGTTATCCCCACTTCCCAATACAATTCTTAAGGTATATTCAAACGCTGTCCAGAACGGTCATAGACAAAAATATCCCACTGTCCATTGAAACTAGACTCAAAGGAGATTCTACTGCCATCAGCGCTAATTGTGGGGTTGCGGACTTCCGCTTGAAGATCAGCTGTCAAATTGCGTGATTGACGCGTTTCCCGGTCATAGAGAAATATAGCCGATCGCCCTTGACGAGAAGCTACAAAGACAATAAAACGACCATCATCGGAAGCACTAGGATGAGAAGCGATCGCATCCAAGGAATTTAAACCAGGCAAATCAATTAAATTGCGAGTCACCATATCAAACATGTACACATCCTGGCTACCCCGGCGATCGGTACTAAAAACAATATACCTACCCGAAATTTGCGGATTTAATTCCGAAGCTGAACTGTTAAGACTTCTACCCCCCGGATCAAAAGGGTAATTTAACAGGCGAGGATAGCCAGCACAGCCACTCAATAAGCCTGTTAATGCCAACACAGGTATAAAAATAGAGCGTTTCATATATTAGTCATTGGGCAATGGGCAATGGGAAATTTCAGGAGGGGAAAAACTTTTTATTCCTTTTCCCTTTGCCCTTTAACCTTTTCCCCTCTTTAAAATCCCATGCCCCATCTCCCTATTGCCCTGACGGTGCAGGCACAGTTGCACCATTAGGAATATCTAACTCAATATTTGGTCCCCGGTCTAGTACTTCAATATCCCACTGACCACGGCTAGCGGTTTCAAATACAACATAACGTCCGTCTGGACTGAGATGAGGATTTCTGATCCAACCGCGATAGATTGGGGTGAGGATTTGCGATTGCTGCGTAGCGCGATCATAAAGTGCCACAACTGGTCTACCTTGGTCGCTAGTAATGTAAGCAATATAGCGCCCTGTGTAGCTTAAACTAGGACTTTCAGCAATTGTATCCGCTCGGTTTAAGCGCGGTGTCGGAATAAATTGTTGCTGTTGCAAGTCATACACCAGTACTTGGTGAACACCATTCCGATTTGATACAAACGCCAAAAAGCGACCATTTCCACTCAAACTTGGTTGCTCTTCAGTGTAGCGACTGTTGAGGGAATTAGAACCAATGGGGATAACGCTGGAATTGCAGGATACAAGTAAGCTTGTGAAGCTAAAGATAAGACTCCAATAAAACCGTCTTTGGAGCCAAATTATCGGTGTAAATTTTGTCACCTCAAATGTTGTTCGTCGCAAAAATTGCGACATTCACCTAAGCTTTATTAAATATCATCAAATTTAGTCGAATTATCCGATTCATCCGGCTGCTCAAGAGGTTTGTAATCTACGTATTCAGTTGGCGTTGCTTCATCATCATCCCGTTCTCTACGTACAGGTGAGTCATTAGGCGAGCGCCTTCTTCTTGCTCTGGGAGTCTCATCTTCAGTGCGAGTTTCTGGGCGGGAATTAGTATTATTACCACCACGACGCGGAGGCTTTCTCACCTCACCAGCATTGTCCCAATCATCAACTTTTTGCCGAGAAGAAGAAGCCCATTCATCATCCTCAGTTCTTTCTGGGGTACGATTTACAGGACGCCGAGAACTAGGGCGACGTGGTTTGTCTGTGGTTTCTGGTCTTTCGCGATTATTACGGCGTTCTGAACGACGTGGTGCTTCATCAGTGTAATAATCATCTCGAGATGAGCGATCGTCTTTACTACCCCGAATCCGAGCACGGGGACGTTCCGCCTCATAATCATCATAAGGCAGTGGTTCTAGCTCTGCATCCACCTCAGCCTTATAGCGCCGATTATAAGAATAGTTTTCGCTGACATCTCGACCATCATCGACAATTTTGGTATTCCGCTTGGCTTGCTCAGTCGCAATACCCCGCAAGCGAATACTTTCAACTGCGAAAAACACAGTTGTACCAACCAAAAGTAGCTGACCAAATTGCAAAATCGGGTCTAGACGCCATCCTTGGAAGATAAGAATAAAACCGCACAGCAAGCCCACCGCTGCAAAAAATATATCTTGGTCTCTTGACAGTTCTGGACGCACAGAGCGGAGAAAATACAGAGCTGCCCCAGCCACAGCCAGGAAAATTCCTAGGAAAGTGGCTGGAGTTGCTCCCACATTTACCTGAGCCAGGAAACTGGCTGAGTTCAGCCCAAAATTTATCATTGGTATTTTCCTAATATCACATCTATGTTAGCGATTAAAATCATTAGTCTAATCAGGAACAAAATATTAATGTAGAGACACGAAATCTCGCATCTCTACATTCAAAACATGTGTCTGCTAGCTAAGTATACCTTTCACTCGCATTTAAGGAATCGATGTTCCTATTACAACCAGGCATTTAGCTTACAAACAATTGCTTGTCAGAGTCAAACCGACTCATGCAAGCGTTCTTAACGCTGGATTTTATCTTTTTGGCTAATAAAAATCAGACCAACAGTCGCCGGAACAACGACAATTACTCCACCCAACAGAAGACTCCAAAGGAAATTTGCTAAAGAAGGGGTCATAGATTCTAACCTTTTGTTACACTCTTCATCATAATTCTAATGTTGTATCAGTTCCTTGAAAAGCCTCCAACCATTAACTCCTAAACTTGGTGACAGACTTAACAAATAATTAAATTAACTGCGTAAGGTGTTCGGTTATCTGACCATGCCGACAGGTCAAAGCTTCTAGTTATGGCGCTTTGCATTCAGATAAAATATTATAAACACCCAAAGTTAGGAGCAGCCAATCAACTGAGTCCCTATCAGGATACCATTACAAGGTGGCAGCCTTTTAGTATAAATTACCATCAGTGATTAAAATAAAAATTATAGATAGTGCTTTACAAAGCTTAAAATTTTTTCTTATGCACACGGAGAGTAGCTCAAACCGATGACTGGTGTTAACCTTACTGCTTGGATTCTCGGTCTAGTATTAGGACTGATGATATTGTTGTTTATTTTCCGGATAATTCTTACCTGGTATCCCCAAGTAGATTTAAATCGTTTGCCCTTTAATTTAATAGCTTGGCCCACAGAACCGTTCTTAGTGCCATTGCGAAAGCTTGTACAACCCATAGGCGGAGTAGACATTACCCCCATTATTTGGGTAGGGATTCTCAGTCTGCTGCGAGAAATTCTTCTTGGTCAGCAAGGGTTGCTGACCATGATGTCTCGTGTATAGTCTGGGATTGGGCATAGGACATGGGGCATGGGGCATAGGGCATTGGTAATTATTCTTTTCCTAGTCCCCAATCCCCAGTCCCTAGTCCCCAATCCCCAATCCCTAGCCCCTAGTCCCTAGCTATTGTTCATCTCCTGTACAAAACTGGTGTAAACATTACCTTCCAAAAACTGGGGATTTTCCATAATCTTTTGATGAAAGCCGATAGTTGTAGGTAGTCCGGTAATTGCACATTCGCGTAATGCCCGTTTCATGCGGTTAATAGCTGTCTGGCGGTCTGGTCCCCAAACAATTAATTTGCCGATGAGCGAATCGTAATAGGGAGGAATTTGGTAATCGGTGTAAACGTGGGAATCTATGCGAACACCAGGACCTCCAGGGGGGAGATAGCCGCTGATACGTCCGGGGGCTGGGCGAAAGTCATGGTCGGGGTCTTCGGCGTTGATGCGACATTCGATCGCATGACCCCGCAACACTACTTGCTCTTGGTTGAGCTTAAGTCTTTCCCCTTGAGCAATGCGAATTTGTTCGCAAACCAAGTCTATGCCCGTAATCATCTCCGTAACTGGATGTTCAACTTGAATCCGGGTGTTCATTTCCATAAAGTAGAATTTACCGGATTTATCCAAGAGAAACTCGATAGTGCCTGCGCCACTAAAGTTAATGAAATGAGCAGCTTTTACGGCAGCTTCTCCCATTTTCTCTCGCAAATCTGGGTCTAGAGCAGGGCTGGGTGCTTCTTCTAGTAACTTTTGATTGCGACGCTGAATTGAGCAATCCCGTTCGCCTAGGTGGATAACATTACCATAGTTATCCGCCAAAATTTGAAATTCAATGTGGCGAGGACGCTCAATAAATTTTTCTATATAAACGCCAGAATTACCAAAAGCAGCTCCGGCTTCGCCTTGAGCGGCTAGAAAAAGTTTGACGAATTCGCTTTCGTCGCGCACCAGACGCATACCGCGTCCACCACCACCCGCGGTGGCTTTGACCATAACTGGATAGCCAATATCTTTGGCGATCGCTAATCCATCTTCCTCAGACTCTACCAGCCCATCACTACCCGGTACAGTCGGAACCCCGGCTTTTTGCATGGTTTCTTTTGCCGTGGATTTATCCCCCATTAAGCGAATCGCTTCGGGAGATGGACCAATAAATGCAATATGATGATCTGCACAAATTTCTGCAAACCTTGCATTTTCTGACAAAAAGCCATAACCCGGATGAATAGCGCTTGCATTGCGCGTCAGTGCCGCAGCAATAATATTGGGAATATTCAAATAACTTTTAGCGCTGGCAGGTTCGCCAATGCAAACCGCTTCATCGGCAAGCTGGACGTGGAGAGCATTACGATCAACTGTAGAGTGAACTGCAACAGTAGCAATCCCCATTTCCTCACAGGCACGGAGAATGCGAAGCGCAATTTCTCCCCGATTGGCAATTAATATTTTATCAAACTTCATCTTCTAGCTTCGATATCAGTACCAGTAGATTGACATTCTCTCCTATCCAATTTGAAACAATGCTTTCGTGTTATTTCAAATTATGACAGGAGATTCCCAAGCCTCATCCTTTGAGCGTTGCGAGAAGGATCTGGCTGCCTACCTCTACGGGTCTTAACTAGATTAGCAACACGAATGCTATAAATCTATGTCAGTTTGCCGAGTCAAGGCAGTAAGAGCGCTTCTGTGTGCGTTCCACTTACGGACGGTAGGTGGAAGCAAATTGGGAGCAGTTCTCGCCACACCCCATTTAATATCTCTTGTGCAACTGCTAAATTTCTGTCAGTCTGATATCCGCATTCGGAAAATTTCTGAATCCGTACACTTAAATAAATTAAATTTTTAGGAAATTAGCTCTTACTTTACTATATTTGTTTTTTTATGCTATATTCTATCTTCAGAGAACTTATGCGGATGTGGCGGAATTGGTATACGCGCACGCTTGAGGTGCGTGTGGCTTTGCCTTGCGAGTTCGAGTCTCGCCATCCGCATTTTTTACTTAGTGTCAATAGTTAAAAGTTAAAGGTCAACAGTTAATGCTTAAAAACATTAATTGTTGACCTTTAAACTATCGACTCTGAACCTAACGCTGATTTTTTATGCTTTTATATAGATAGGTAAAGTTTTGTAAAAAACCTTGACTGCTACTTTTAAATCGACAAACAACTTAACATTACCCGCCGGCTGGCATCGTCTCTCGCCGATTTGGCAAGGTAATGCACAAACAATTCA
The DNA here is from genome assembly GCA_019359015.1 of Spirirestis rafaelensis WJT71-NPBG6. GTDB lineage: Bacteria > Cyanobacteriota > Cyanobacteriia > Cyanobacteriales > Nostocaceae > Hassallia > Hassallia rafaelensis. Next base: position 1,124 of record JAHHID010000033.1, on the reverse strand, counting down.
AAAAGGTTTGCCTCACACTCAGCTAGCCCCGACTTGGCAAATGCTACTTTTAGGTGACGGCTCCCCAACACGGCACTTAGAATTGCTTACAGGTGAGCCAACGGAAGTTGATGTAATCGACATGTCATTAATTGGCATAGACTTAGATAATGCTCCCGACCAAATTCAAGCCGTCCCAGAACCACGACTACGACGACAAGTCTGGCTACGTACCGCTTCTGGTCAAAGATTAGCGTATGCTACCTCATGGTGGGAAGCTTCTCACGTAGATGAGTATTTGCAAAACCGTTCATTACCTATTTGGGCTAGTTTAGCTCGTCTCCGGACAGAGTTATATCGCGATGTCCAAGGAATTTATTACGGTTACTCAGATGCATTACAGTCAGGTTTTGGTGTCAATGGACCTTTTTGGGGTCGTCACTATTTGTTTTGGCATCATGGACAGCCTCTGACTTTAATTTATGAAGTTTTTTCGCCTTATTTAACAAAATATTTGGGACCGATGCAGGTAAGTTCCACCAATGATAAGGTTTAGCGACACGCAGGTGGGGAATTAAAAATCCTTTTTGGGTCGCCAATTTTTAATTCTCTGGCGAGTATTGGGAATAATTGATAAAATGTCGGGTTGGTTTAATTATTTATCATAAAAGATGTTAGTAGTAAGGGCTGAAGTCCTTATCTCATGATATGAGGACTCAAGTTATGACTACGAACTCATAAAAGCAATTTAGGGATTATTTAGGGAGAAATCATTCTATGAGTCATGAATATTTGATTTTTGATGATTAGAAGAAATTGATAGTTATCATCAAAACAAATCATGCTTGTTTGAGACATGCGATCGCTCAATACTAGATATAACTCTAAAAATCACAAATTAATGGTTGATATACAGTCGTAAAACTTGATTTATCTAAGTTTAAGCAGATAAATGCAACATAGAGAAGTTATGTCAAAATAGGGCGTGAGGCAGCTAAACACTTGCAGCTTTGTCAAGTTATACCAATTTAATATGAAGCTGCATATAATAGGCAAGTACAAACTCAATAATTTTAGATGCCCATGAGCCGTCCGTTCAAGATTGAAATCGCAGAGAGCGAAGAGGAACTCAAGAAACGTCTACA
>JAHHID010000032.1 GCA_019359015.1 Spirirestis rafaelensis WJT71-NPBG6 | reverse complement strand
TCACGATTATATTCACATGAAGCAAAGGGTATAACCCTAAGAATATCGGGAGCCGTGTGCCATGAAAGTGGCACGCACGGTTCTAACAGAGAGGTGCGTGGGATAATACCCACCATCGACTCTAACTGATGCAAGTTGATGGAGAATACAAAATGCTACAGGCAGAATTGCAAACCGATATTAGGCAGCAATCAATTGACCTACAACACGACAAAGAAACGGGTAAGTATTACTTGGAAATGGGTGATAACGCCCGTGATGACTTTAAACCCAAAAAACAATATGCAGGACGTTCCATAGTCCAAAAGATTAAAGATACCCTACTGGGTTTCTAAAAGTTAAAACCCGTCAGTAACGCTATCGCGGTCGCTGAGGGGCTTTAATCAATTATTCAATTTACTATGACATACGAGATTGACGACGGTCAAGAGGAAGTAAACAGCGTTGTTGCACCAGATACGCCATTACCAAAAGACTTATTAGAACACTTAGAAGAACGCAGTCAACAGCGCAAAGATGTTATTGATACAACCAAAAAATTATCTAGATTTTTTGTTGGCTGGTCGTTAAATTCTACGGGATTTTTTATAGCTAAGTTTTTATTAGTTACTGGCGGCGGCGTTAATTATTGGCTTGCGGTTTCGCTGTGCTTTTCCGTGTCTAGTGTTGGCTCCCTTGCGGGGCTGACAGGCTTTCGAGTTAATTACAACAGCGATGGATTAGAAGTTGACAATATGCAGAACATTTTCAAGAGCGCGGCTGGGCTAGCGACCGCCGGGGCTGTAACTTGGCTGGCAACAAAAGACTATCAATATTTTGAAACGCTAACAAGAGAGACAGCGGTGCAGATTAACCAGGATATTCAAACCATTGAAAAACAAAATCCGCAGTTAGATCCTTGGCTAAGTATTGGGATTGCGGCTCTGCTCGTATTGGGTGCGTTCTCGATTATTTTCAAAGGAGGTAGAGATTGAAGCGCAATATTATTGAGTTGGTTGCCGCAGGCTTTTTTGCTATTGGAGCGATCGCAGGCTTTGCCGCAGCTCAAACCAGGCAGGCTTACGACCTAACACAGATTCAGTTCTGCCCAGTTTCAAAAACAGAAATTGGGCAACTTTACCTTGACAGGACTTATTGCAACCATCCGCGCTACGTCTTAACTGAAGAATGGCGGCGCTATGGCGGATACGGTAGTGTTATCCCCTATAAAGGCGATGCAATTCAATGGGTGCGTGACTTGCCCACCGACAACCCTCGGCAGTTAGAAGCTAACGCGATCGCCGTTATCGGGCTTTGGGGTGTAGCGGGTTGCTTCATTGTACGATCGCAACGACTTAAGCGCAGAGACTACGAATTAGGTGAGGCTGAGAAAACAGACGGTTACGCCACCTGGCTAAGTAGCGCACATCGCAGGGAAATTAAGCAACACTCAACTCAATTGCACACTGAACGCCTCAAAGACGGACTAACCGCGATGGATATGGAGGAACGCAAAACGCTGGGGCTAACCGATGAAGAAAACGAAAACATTAAAGCACGGATTCAGTTTGAAGACTTCATAAAAGCGCGATCTGTCAACCACTCGGCTCAAGATAAAATTATAGCCGAGAATCTTCTTGCTAAGGCAAAAGCCGATAAGGAACGAGCTAAAACAGAGGGTAAAGTTAAGGAACCAGAGCAGGCAGTAACCACTGCCACCAGCAATTTTACCCTGCCGGACGAGTTCAAATGGATCTATAAATTGCTGAAGTTACCTTTTAGGGTACTAAGTGGTGAGCAAGGCAGTGGTAAATCAACCCTAGAGCGCTTGATGATTCGCCTCCTAAAAGATGAAGGTTATCACATAGTTGTCATTAATCCAGAGACTAATCCTGCTGTCTGGTCAGGCGTTGAGGTTTTGGTTGAAGAGCAAGAAATAAATAATTTTATGGAAGCTTTCCCCGAATCAATTAGAGTGCGGCAACGTCGAGCTAGAGAGCAAAAAATTGATGAAGATGACTTCCTAGATACTCTAAGCTCGGAGCAAGGATTAAATGGGCGCGTGGCTATCTTTCTGATGGAAAGTAATACTTATGAGGTGCATGGTGTTAACCCTGACTTGCTTGCAGCTTTCCTTAAACAATCGCTTACCAATATCAGGAAGTGGGGCTACACAGTTTGTATGACTGCTCATAGCGACAATCAGACAAGTGTTAGCAGTGCTTTGTCGGGCTTTTCTAAACTATTAGATTCTCAGCCAAGGGTTGATTGTATTGCTGTATCTCACCCTGAGACTAACGAGGCTATTTCTAGTGGTAAAGCGTGGTTAAAGATGAAGGGCGTAAAAGACCCTCAACCATTAGAAGTCCCTCTTTACAACTACCCCAAGACTAAAAAGTTTTAGGCTCTACTACGACGCCATGAAAGTAGCATCAAAACAGGAATGTACGCGCTTGCCCAAGATACTTACTGTACTTGAGTTTGAGCCGTCTTCCTTAAACATATCAATTTCTGTGATAAGAATCTTTCTCACAGGAAAAATACTCTCATTGCCTGAATAAACGGTGACAATGAGGCATTGAAGAAGATAAAAATTTTATTGTTATCACTTTCCATCAGTCGGAGCGCGTACATTTTGGAACCAAATTGCTACTTGCACGCGGTATGAGAGTAAATCAAGAATTAGAAGAAGATCGGGAGTTACGAAATGCGACTAGAACCACTTTATCAGCAAGACCGGGAACAAGCCAAACTTGAAGGACAACGACTTGTTGTTGAAAACTTACTACGAGTTCGCTTTGGTTCACGTTTATAACGAATTAAGCGCAATTATTGAACCATTACTGGCTTTATTGCCAGAAGAGTTTACCCCATTACTAATGCAGTTATCGCGGTCGGAATTAATCGCTATGTTTGGTGGACAATCTTAATATTTAATTGGTCAGTTGCAACAAAAGCGAAAATTACTAAAAATAGCCATGTCGGAGATATTATCTCCGACATTTTTAATGCACTAATAATCACCAAATATTTTAAGTAGGATAAACCCAACAAGCAACGGGCGACGATGCTCCTAAGCGCTCTTGCTTATAACTAAAAACTAAAAACTTTTTTTAATTACAACTAATAATTAATTCCTAATTCTTTCCACAGAGACAATTGTCCAGGTGAAATATTCCCCTTTCTTCGACAGTGATATAATAAATGACAACTCGTGCAGACAGCACAAAGATTGTCTAATCTGTTGTCTTCGGGTGTAAAATTTTTGTGATGGACTGTAAGTGTTAAAGCCATTCTTTCAGAACGAGAAAGTCCCTTTGTGCTATCACCCGGAGGGATGCACTGTAAGTTACATTTAGAGCATTTCCAATCTGCGGATTGTTTAACTTCAAACGCGATATCTACCCAATTCTCTGCGTATCTGTTATGGGATTTTTTCAACATCTTTATGTTACTGGGTGATATAGTCCCGTATGAGCGTTAAATTCCCACCCAATGCCTGAGCTATCTTTACGCTTAGACCATCCAACAAAAAGTGGTGGTGGCTGGCTACTTCTCTCTTTGCGTACAGTTTCTACATTCACACCTAATCTTTTAGCTAAATTTTCTTCTGTTAATGGCTGAATTTTAACAGGTTGCCCTTGATAATATGAATTGTTGTACGATTTATTCCGCCTCGGTTGGTTGTTAAGGTTATTTTGCAGAAGGATAATTGCCTCGGCAAATTGTGCCATTCGAGTTGTCATCCCCTCGATTTTTTGTTCTAAATCGGCGAGACGTTTGGTTGAGTCCGTTCCATTGCGAGGCTCCTCACCCAACAACTGTGACTCTAAACTATCAAGTCGCGAGCAAATCGCCCCTATTGTTTGACTTGTGGCATTGTATGTGCAATCACTGCTGCTGTCCAACGCCAATATCAATTCATCCAAACCTTGAAGTACCTCACTTGTGCGTCCTTGTCGGTGCAAACGGGATAATTCCCTAACTGCGGGAATTAGGGGAGTGGGGACGCGCACCATTGCACTTGGTTTATTTTCATCACAGGTATCAGACATGGTGATATCGCCATTGATAGCATAGCTATCGATATCGAATAGATAGCATTGCTATCAGAATATCAGGAATTGGATGCTGAAAGCATTATTTGATTAACCGTAGGAGCGGGACTCAACCAGAGGATGGTATTGTATTTATTGATTGCTAGTCAAATTTATCGCGTACTGCCTACACCCTCATAACAAATCAAAAACGCCAGTGCAGTCAAAAAGTGCTGGTGTTTGAAACTGGCAGCAAGTCAAGAAATTTAAGAAGCGAGTACGAAACCAACTCTGACCCCAAAAACTACAATGCTTGCGGTGTGAGTTTTAAAGCAACGACCTGGCGCACTCGTAGCAGCTTGCCATTATCGCGCACGCTTTTTGCCCGGTTATGGCAGAAAATGCTGTTATCCAAGCTCTTGCCTAAGATTGCAACTTTTGAAAGAAAGATGCTGATAATAATACTGATTTTTCCTGCCAGACTGAAATAAGTGCATAAGTTGATTTTGCTTGCACCTATAAAAATATAGAGAAGTTAACTCGTGGGAGTCGATTTTGCTCACATAAGCTTGAGAAAACGTCTACAGGTTATTAACGAATGAACTACTTGTACGCTTTGCTAATAGGTATTGATTGTTATCTACCTAACAAATTACCTGATGGTGCTTCTTATAAAAGCCTTAAGGGATGTGTGCGTGATATTAACCATGTGGAAGCTTTCCTAAAGCGCCAGTTTAATCTACCATCCGAGCAAATTTACAAGCTAACAGCTTCTAATGTTGACGGTTCTAATGAGCCATCCGAGGCACCTTCAAACTGGCCAACCTACGAGAACATTGTCAGGATGTTTCAGGAAGTGACCGAAAAAGCTCAACCTAAAGACCAAGTGTATGTTCACTACTCCGGTCACGGCGGACGTGCAGCAACAATTTATCCAGCACTCAAGCAAGAAAAAGGATTTGATGAAGCACTTGTTCCCCTTGATATTGCTAAACCGACATCTCGTTATCTTCGCGACTTGGAGTTAGCTGCACTCCTGCAAAAGATGGTGAGTAAACGGTTAGTTGTCACAGTTGTGTTAGATAGCTGCCATTCAGGAGGAGCAACGCGAGCAGGAGATTCTGACATTCGTGGCGCTGACACAAACACTGTTGATACAACGCTACGACCAACAGAAAGTTTAGTGGCATCGGCATCCGAATTGGCGAAAACTTGGCGAGACTTGACAGGAGGAACTCGTAGTGCTGCTGTTGTAGGTGGGATGCTCCCAGAAGTTAAAGATTATGTTTTATTGGCGGCTTGTCGTCCGTCAGAATATGCTTATGAATATGCCTTTAACGGTAAAGAACGTAATGGAGCTTTAACGTATTGGTTGCTGGATTCTCTACAGAACAGCAGTTTGAATTTGACTTATAAGGAACTCTACTCACGCATCAACGCCAAAATCCACAGTCAGTTTCAGCAACAAACGCCCATGCTGCTAGGTGAGGATAACCGTTTGGTTTTGGGCAGCAGCTACGAATCCCAGCAGTATGCGGTCACCGTGATGGAGGTAGATGCAGCAAATAATCCGGTCCGAGTTAAATTAAATGCAGGCATAGCCCAAGGTGTGGAGGAAGGCTCTGTGTTTGCTATCTATCCACGCGAAATAAAGGATATTACCCAAGAAGACAAGCACTTAGCTATAGCTGAAGTCACAGAAATCGGTGTCACTGATGCTTGGGCGGAAGTTATTAAGACGAGAAATGCAGGAGAAATCGAGCCAGGGGCTAGTGCCGTTATGCTATCCGCACCCGTGGATCTTATTCGGGGAATCCGTTTGATTGAATGCACGCCAGAGAATACAAAATTGGAGGATTTACCACCAAAAGAAATCAATCAGCAAGCAGCTTTGCAAGCAGTTGCGATCACTGCTTCAGGAAATGGTTGGGTGAAATTAGTTGCTGGTGAAGAAGTTGCTGATTACCAAATTTCTATCAACAAACATGCTGAATACGAAATTTGTGAGCCAACAGGCAAGCCTTTGCCTAATTTACGACCTCCATTAAAGGTAGGCGAAACTGATGCACCTGCAAAGCTGGTGAAACGCTTGGTGCATCTCACTAAGTATAAAGCTACAGAGGAATTGGATAATTTTGGGACTTCTCTAACGAAAAAACTTGTAGTTGAGTTAGTTGGCAAGCAAGCTAATTATAGACGTACAAGGCAAGCATCTCCTCAGCCATTTGATGACAAGAGTAATCCTAGTGTACAAGCAGGGGAAACTGTCTTTTTGCGTATCCGCAATGAGTTCTCTCAAGTTCTTAATGTGGTCGTGTTGGCTTTAAGTTCCGATTGGTCAATTTCTCAACTCAACATACTAGGAGACAATGCAAATTTTGTCCCTTTTGACCCCGGACAAGAAGAATATATTCCACTCAAAATGAGTCTTCCATCCGGGTACCAAGAAGGAACAGACATATTTAAAGTGTTTGCCACAGTTGGGCAAGCTAACTTCCGGTGGTTGGAATTACCATCCCTTGACCAACCAATTCCCCCTAGTAGCACTAGAGGACTCAAAGCACCCAGAAATCAACTAGAAGAACTTTTAGCAGCTGTAGGAGCTGATGACGAACCTTCCACAAGTAGAAACGTACAAGTTGTTGCCGATCCAAGTCGTGGATGGACGACAAAACAGGTCGCCGTAAAGGTGATAGCGACTTAAATAGGGCAAAGCATTGCACTCGTAAATCTGTAGTCGAAACCAAAATTCCTGATTCTGTAATGCTTGCTTCTTTTTGCCTGGTAAAAGCCACACAAAAGTATTCCCACAAACTAGGTACGCAACTATGATCCAAACAAATACGCCAGTAAAAGCACAGAAAATAACAAGTTTCAAGCGCAGTTTGGCAGTAGTTATTGGCATAAACGAATACCATAACAAGATTCCCAAGCTACAGACTGCTAGACGTGATGCTGAGGTGCTAGCGCAGATATTATCAGAAGAACATCAATATGATGAAGTGATTTTAATCACCGATAATACTGAGTGTAAACCAACCCTAAAGAACCTATTAACCCTGCTTGAGGAAAGACTGCCCAAAGAAATTCAGCTGACAAAAGACGACCGTTTACTCTTCTACTTTGCGGGACATGGAATAGCACGCGATAGCGATAAGGGACCTGCGGGCAGTCTCGTACCACAGGATGCAGATTTAGAAAAAAATGAAAATCTGCTCCCTATGCAGAAATTACACGACTGTTTGAGCGCACTTGAGTGTCGTCACTTGCTGGTCATTCTTGATTGTTGCTTTGCTGGAACTTTCCGGTGGTCAAGTGCTAGATTAGCGACAGTGATTCCGACAGTCATCCGTAAAGAACATTACGACCGCTTTATCAAAGCTCCTGCATGGCAAGCAATTACTTCTGCGGCACATAACCAAGAAGCATTAGATACTATACGTCTGCGTGATAACCGAGGAGGGATAAATCATTCACCTTTTGCTCTTGCTTTATTCAAGGCTTTGCGGGGTGAAGGAGATGTCATTCCTGCTGCTAAAAATGGTAAATCCGCAGGAGATGGAGTGATTTCAGCAACAGAACTTTATCTCTACTTGCGCGACCATGTAGAAACTGCTTCTAATGAAAGTCAAACACCGGGGATATGGACTTTATCAAAACATGATAGAGGCGAATATATATTTCTAGTTCCTGGTGCCAAGCCAAAATTAAAACCTGCACCAAAATTAACTGAAAAAAATAATCCTTATCGAGGATTACAGTCTTTTGAAGAAGAGCATTCACAATTATTTTTTGGCAGAAAGGAACTAGTAGAGGAATTATATAAGAAGGTTTCTCATGCCTCTACGCTAACTGTTGTTTTAGGAGTTTCCGGTTCTGGTAAATCCAGCTTAGTCAAAGCGGGACTCATTCCCTACCTGCGCCAGCATAATTTCCGAGAGTGGTACATTCTCAAACCTATGCGTCCTAGTGAATCTCCTTTTACAGCTTTAGCTAGGACTCTTCTGTTAATTACTAATAATAACGAGATTGTTGTTAGTAAGCAGCTAGACGATTTACATTTTATTGATAAAATTCTACAACAAGAAATTACAGATTTAAATCAAAGAATTGATGATGGCGATATAAATAGCGAGTCAGATGAAATTACCCGCTTAGAACAAAAAGTTAAAAATTACGAGAGAATTGCTGATATTTGGAAACGAGGAACGAAAGAAGTAAAACAGTTGTTAATTGTCGATAACTTCGATGAACTCAATAAAATATGTCGCAATGAGGATGAACGGACACCTTTAAAAGAAGCAGTTTTAGATTGTCTCAATCCACTCAGCCAGCGCTTACAAAACCCAAATGAATTTATCAAAATTGTCAAAACATGGAGTAAACAAAGACCTGGAATTAGGCTGTTACTGGTGATAGACCAATTTGAGGAGTTAATCACCCTAAGTTCTCAGGGTAAAGAAGAGAAGCAAAACAAGCAACCAAATCTTACGGAGTCGCAACAATTCTTAAAACTGCTAGAGGCAATTTTAGCAGCTAATATACCGCAACTGAGCATAGTGGTGACATTGCGTTCCGACTTTGAACCGCGCTTTCTCAACTCGGAGGCGCTCAAGTCGTATTGGACACAAGCTCGTTTCCCTGTCCGTGCTATGCGTTCCGATGAGTTGCGACAAGCAATTGAGCGTCCCGCCGCAGAAATGGCGCTTTACTTTGAACAGCTTCCAGAACAGCGAAATCCGGTAGACAAGTTAGTTGATGAAGTCGGGCAGATGCCTGGTGCTTTACCCTTGCTATCTTTTACACTTAGCGAACTCTACATTAAACTTGCTAAAAAATGGGAAACTGGAGAGAGTAGCGATCGCGCCCTGACACTTGATGCTGAATTTGACTTTGAAGGTGGCGTTGCTGGTTCCTTGACACGGAGAGCTAATAAAGAATATGACGAATTACCGGATGATGCTCATAGAGATACCATGCGGCGGGTGATGCTGCGGATGGTGACTGTTGAAAGTGGGCAGCAGGCACGGCGTCGGGTGCCATTATCAGAATTGGTTTATTTGCATAAACCAGAAAATTTACGCATCAAAGAAGTTATCGACCGTCTTGATCGGGCTCGCCTCATTGTCAGTGGACAGGAAACTGGGGAACCCTATGTAGAGCCTGCTCATGATTTCCTAATCAAAAGCTGGGATAAGTTACAAAAGTGGCAACAGGAGGAGCAGCAAAATTTGCTCCTACAACGGCGGCTGACACCAGCTGCCGAAGAATGGAAAAGCGTCACAAGCAAGTTACAACCATCAGGTTTGCAAACAAAGGCTGAAAATGTTATTGATTGGTTAGATTGCAGACTCTACGTCCTCGAAAACTTATTTAATAAAGTTAGTACTCGGCTGACTCGCCGATGGCAACAAAGACAAAATCAACAAGAAACCTTCAGAGAAAAACCCATACAGTTTCTGTGGAATAGTAATCCCTATCTTGAGGTATTGAATCAAGAACTCCAGTCCAATAACAATTGGTTTAACCACTTAGAAGCGGAATTTGTCCAACAAAGTGTTTTACAAAAACGCCGAAATATAAGTTGGCAATGGCGGATTACCATCATAGTTCTGCTGGGATTGAGTGGGTTAACCATTGCCGCTCTAATTAGTCAGCGAAATGCACAGATAGGTCAGACTCGCACTTCTAGAGAATCTGCAGAAGCAAATTTTCGGGCTAATCAAGAGTTAAATGCCTTATTTGATAGCCTCCGAGCGGGGAAAAATATTAAGCAAATATTTCTGCCAGACAATGACCTACATAATCAAGTGGAACAAACCCTACGAAATATGTTCTATGGTGTGAAAGAAAGCCATCGCTGGGAAGGTAGCGTATGGGGGTTTTTTCCTAGCGATCACCAGCTACGAGTTGTTACAGTAGAGAACAATACAGTTCGCGTGTGGGATAAATATGGTAAACCGCTAGCTGAGTTAAAAGAGCAAGCTAGTCTATATGATGGGGGCATCAGTGTTAGTCTAAATGGAAATAAAATTGCTATTGCAACACAAGACGGTACTGTGCGCTTGTGGGATTTGCAAGGTAACAAATTAAATGAATTCCAAGCACATCAAGGCGCAATTGACCATATCAGTTTTAGTCCTGATGGAAACATGATTGCTACCACTGATGCTAGCAATGAAGAGAGAACTGTACGCTTATGGGATTTGCAAGGCAACAAATTAAAGGGAATCCGAATTAAAGACTTTACAGGGATGAGCTTTAATTCAGATGGCAGGTTACTAATAGCCACACTCGTGACGGGAAATTCCGGTGAAACATACGACTATCGTGTCAGCGTGATGGACTTATCAGGTCAACATTTAGCGGTATCTGAAAATATTTATACTACTGTTGTTAGTGTCAATTTCAGTCCTGATGGCAAACAAGTGGCGATCAAGTACGGAGCAGAGTCTGAGAATGCTCTGTTGTTGGACTTGGAGTCTCGCCAATCAACAAAAATTACAGGTAGAGTTAGAGACGTTGGTTTTGGTTCTAACAATGAACCGATTGCCGCAGGAGTTGACGGTACTGTTGGTATTTTGACTCATGGCAATGATAATTATGATTTCAAACAAATATTTAAATTACCCAACGGCACAGTTGAGAAATTTATTGTTAGCCACGACGGTAAGCAATTGGTTACTCTTGGAGATGACGGAACCATCAGTTTGTGGGATTTAGAAAAACAGCCGTTATCCAAATCTCAATTCGCTCAAGGCAGAGTTGAAAGTATCAGTTTTAGTTCTGATGGTCGAACAATTGCTACGGCAGATTCAGAAGGTATCGTTCGCTTGGTGGACTTGCAGGGCAACCAGATCAAAGAATTTACAGGTCTTCCCAAGGTTACAAGTGTTAGTTTTAGCCCCAATGGTCAAACAATTGCTACCACAGGAGATAGCGGTATGGTTCGTTTGTTGGATTTGCAAGGCAATCAAATCAAGGAATTCCAAGCACATCCAAGTAAGGTTACGAGTGTCAGTTGGAGTCAAGATGGTCAAAAGATTGGCACCATAGGAGATGGTGGTGATAGTTATCCAGAGAGCCCAGAGAAAACAGTAGACGACACTTTAGTCAGGTTGTGGGATACCAAAGGCAACCAGTTAGAAGAAAGAAAAGGTGAATTCACTTTGATCTTCCAAAGCGTCGGTTTTCAACCCAATGGCAAGCCAATAGTAGTTACTAAATCAAATTATGACCAAAGTTATGACAATATTTACTTGTCAGACTTTTCAGGACGTTTAACTAATATAATCCCAGGACGGCAATCTGGTAATGGTTTTGATCTGGTCAAAATTAGTCATGATACTAGCTTACTGCTTACGACTTCAGGTAATACTGTCGAGGTGTGGAATTTGAGGGGCGAAAAATTGATGAAATTTTCCTCAGATAAAGGTGACATCAAAAACCTTAGTCTTAGCCCTGATAACAGTACACTGGCTGTGATTTTAGAGAATGGTACTACTGAGTTGTGGCGACTGGGAAAATTTGATGAACTGCTTGCTAAAGGTTGCGATCGCCTGCGTGACTATCTGAAGAATAACCCCAATGTTAGTGAGAGCGATCGCCATCTTTGTGATGGCATCGGCAATTCCCAGAGATGATATTCTATTACTCACGTTCGCGTCACTACCTTTGACTAAAAGCCATTATCGGCACTTAGAAAAGTCTTCAAGCACAAATTAGCTTGTGGTGCGGTGACCTTATGCTCTTAAGAAAAAAATAATAAATTCAATCCTGGTAATCAAAAAAGCACTGTAGCATAAGCAACCAAGGAGCTAATGATGTTACCTTCACTGCGCGGTATTGGCAATCTCTTCAATCATCCGAAGAGCAAATTCTCTCAATCGTTGCTTGCCTTCGGCTCTCTTTGCTACTCGCCATTTGTCAAGTACGCATTCGTGGATGGCGTATAGATCTGGGAGTGCAGTAGTTGGCTGCTGCGGTGCTTAATGCAACTCTAATTCTTCCATTTGTTGCTTTTTCGCCTGATTTTCTGCTCTCAGGCTACTCCCCCAAGGTTACCTCCAGTTGGGCTAACTTCAGTTAATCCGTGCAACCTGTTCTTTGATAAGCGCTAACTGTGCAGCCATCTTGACAATAACGTTATTGGCAAAGTTTGGTTCATCTGACGCGCGTTTTTCCAATAACGTTATTGGCAGAGTCTGGTTTCACCGTTTCACCTTTGACCATAACGTTATTGTCTACTTTGGCGGCAACGAGCGAGAAGGCGTTTTAATGTAGCTCAGTATTTGGAGTGCCGTCAGGCAAATTTTGCTCTGACTGTTTAAGTTTCTCATCAATTTTTCCCACGCTTGACGCGAGCCAACATACGCTATTACCAGACACATCAGTTATAGACTACAAAGCGCCTGTTCCTACCAAAGACAATTGCTCGTGACCCGACATCTCCACATACAGCTAGCAACTTTACACTTGAGAATATAAATAATACTTACTACGGAATTTTCCGCACATCACTCAATGGCAAGGGGCGGCTTCGAGTACTTGCGCTCCCGGCAGCGCTTGAATTGGTAATAAGTCGTGTTAGAGAAGCGATCGCCCGTATGTCCCCCAGCCCCAAACGGATCTCTCTGTTACAGCCAAGTGGAGCTTGGCTGGAATCCTCTGAAAGGGAATTCGGGGACAGGGCTAAAGAAGCGATGGTCTCGAAGAGTACCGCCCTTCGGCATCGCTTCTTGACTCTGCGGTCGCTTTTTAAGAACGCCATCAAGACCTTTTATGGAACAAACACAATTTAACAACACTAATTGAGTTATCTTACCTCTATATGGGGCAGAGCCAATCAACTCACTTATGAGCCGAATCATTGCAATATTTAATCAAGCGGGTGGTGTCGCCAAGTCAACAATAACCCAAAACTTGGGCTATCATTTAGCACAACTCAAGCATCGTGTCCTCCTCATCGACATGGACCCTCAAGGCTCCTTAACAATATTTATGGGTCTGGTTCCTAGAGTTTTAAACAAAACTGTCTATGATGCCATAGTCGAAGAACAACCCCTGCCGATTCATCAGGGAATTCATGGCATGGACTTAGCCCCCACCAACACCACCCTCAGTACGGCAGAAATGCTATTGGTTAATGCCGAACTGCGCGACTTCCGTCTTAAAGAAGCTATTGAGCCAATCCGGGACGATTACGACTTCATCTTAATAGACTGCCCTCCCAGTCTAGGACTGCTAAGTTACATTTCCCTTGTAGCCGCTACTCATGTCCTTGTCCCCATCGAAACCCATTTCAAAGCCTTTGAGGGAACAAACGAACTCCTGAAAACCGTCGCCAGGATTCGCACCAAAGTCAACCGTCATCTTGAGATAGCTGGTTTCATTCCTACCAAATACGATTCCCGGAATTCCCAAGACACTCGCACCTTGGGAGCAATTACTGAACAACTCTCTCAGATGGGAAAAGTCTTTCCCCCCATTCCTCGTTCCACTACCTTCGTTGATGCAACAGAAGACCGAATGCCTCTAGCCGTGTATGAGCCAAAGCATCCAGCTGTTGCTGTCCTTAAACAGTTAGCTAGCAGCATGGAGTCCTTGAAATGATTCGCAAACGCAACCAACCTCTCAAAAGTCAAATCGAAGTGCCTTGGGACCCCAGAAGTGATTTATCTCCCAACGCTGCCGCCGAGTCCACCCAGAACGTGCCATTAGAGCAGATACGTCTCCCCCAACACCAACCCAGGCGTTACTTTGACCCTCAAGCCCTAAACGAGTTAATCTCCTCAGTCAAACAGCATGGCATCCTGCAACCCTTATTAGTGCGCCCCATTGATTCGGGTAAATACGAATTAGTGGCAGGGGAACGACGCTACCGCGCCGCAAAAGATTGTGGACTTGAAAAAGTCCCTGTCGTTGTCCGCGAGTTAAGTAACGAAGATGCTTTCCAACTGGCACTAATAGAAAACTTGCTTCGAGAAGACCTCAACCCAGTGGAGGAAACTGAAGGCATCCTACAACTGTTAGCTGTCAGGTTAAAGCGCAATGTTGAGTCAGTTCCGACCTTACTGCATCGCCTGCAACGCGAATACAAAGAAGCCGCCAAAGTTGCCAATAACGTTATTGGCAAAACTTTAGTATCGGATCTAGACTCTGCCAATAACGTTATTGGCAAAACTTTAGTATCGGATGAACCGGAATCTGCCAATAACGTTATTGGCAAGAATGAATCGTCAGAGCCGAACGCTGCTAATAACGTTATTGTCAACAGTGACTCGGATGATAAACCAGAATCTGCCAATAACGTTATTGGCAAAACTTCAGTATCAGATATAGACTCTGCCAATAGTGACTCGGATGATAAACCGGAATCTGCCAATAACGTTATTGGCAAAACTTCAGTATCAGATATAGACTCTGCCAATAACGTTATTGGCAAAAGTGAAGCGGAGAAATCAGACACTGCCAATAACGTTATTGGCAAAACTGAGTCAGATGGATCATCACCATCCCCCAACCCGAATTTAAGTGTCAACCCAGATTTGAAAATTATTGAAGAAGTATTTACGGGCTTAGGGACAATGACCTGGGAGTCCTTCGTCAATAATCGCCTGCCGATACTAAACCTCCCAGAAGACATCCTCAATGTGCTGCGCTCTGGACGAATTGCCTACACCAAAGCCAAAGCCATTGCCCAAATCAAAGAGGACTCAACACGACAAACCGTTTTAGAAAAAGCCGTTGCCAATAGCTGGTCACTATCACAAATCAAAGAACACATCCAAACTCTATCACCCACTACGCCACCACCAACACCTCTCAAGTCTCGTCTAGATGCCACAATCCGCCAGGTAAAAAAAGCCCGGATTTGGGATGACCCCAACAAGCAAACTCGTCTAGAAACACTCCTGGCTGAACTGGAAACCCTCCTGGCTCTCGATTAAACGCCACTAAAACCTACGTCTATAATTCGTAAAACCCTTACCATTACTGCATTCGATAGTGTATAACCAAATACTAACCTGGCAGAACTGGAAACCCTTCTCACTCTCGATTAAACGCCACTAAAAACAACAACCATAATTCGTAAAACCCTTACCATTGCTGCATTAGAGAATGTATAACAAACCACAAAAGCAAAATTAATAAACTACACTAGCATTTAAATCTTTTGTCGCTCGCCCTTTCCTAATAATGCTAGATAAGCATAAGATTGATCAGCTACTGAACGCCTGGTTGGATTTCTTCTATCTAGAAAACCTCTCCCATGCTGAAGTTGATGCTGCCGACGATGATAACCAAATCTTTGACAAAGGCATCTCCCTAGTCGGCGACAATCTGCTTATAGAAGAATCCTTATTTAAACAACTCAAACAACAATTCCTCGCACTCAAGAAGAAAGGGAAAAATAATGACTTCCAGATGGCTGTAGCTTTGCCTCAGATTTGGCGGGCAATTGAAGGCAGTCGCCGATTTTATCCCCTGTTCAAGATTGATATTTCCAGCATCTTTCAAGGCAACTACCGCGCTAAAGGTTGGGATTTAACTTCTTTTGAGTTCCAACCCGTTCCCCCAAACTTGATGGAATTGTATCAGCTTGACGAAGAAGAAATCGAAGCCTTAGTCATAAAAGAAGGGCTGAAAGTCTTCTTAGAAACTACCTTTAAGCAATCTTTCACCAATCTGCAAGACTTTATTGACCTTGTTGACTTGCCAGTCAAACCTTACACAACCAAACGCTCTCCTTATCTGCTGCACTTTGACTTCGTTGCTTACAATTACAATCTCAAAAAAGACTTACAGAAAATATTAGAGCAGCCGCAGTGGGAGTGGGCAGATGATGGTCATCCCGCTTATGAATATCTGTTCGGGCAACCCCAACCACCACACCATGAAGTGCTGTTTCTGGGAGCTTTTCCGACTCATCCCCCCACTGACTCTCAAGCAGTAGCTCTCAAACACACCGCTATACCAATCCTTGACTCCGGTGGACAGCCTTCTCCTTCAAAGACGCAAGCGCGAACATCAAAAAATGTCGTGGTGAATCGCGGAACGACATTACAAGGCTGTCCACCGGAGTCTACGGAAAGACCCTCCCAAGAGAACCCCATCACTGCCGTTATTGGTCCTCCGGGAAATGGCAAGACTACCTTGCTGTTGCACAAAATAGCCCAGCAAGTGGTCAAACGGGCTGTGCAAGGAGCGCAAACGGGACAAGATGAAAGTAATCTGACCCTAGTTACCAGTACGAATAATCGGGCTGTCTCCAATGTTGAGCAACGATTAGCTCAAGACTTTCCAACCGACCGATTTTACTTATCAGGAGGCTCCAAAGAGTTAATCACAAAACTTGTTATACCCAAATTGCAAGCTGCCATTGATCGGTTACAAAACGAGAATTTTAACGAAACCGAATGGCAGAGTGTGTCTGAAAAATTGTTGGCTGGAGTCAACCAACTACATTCTCAACTGGAGCTTGACCAACGACAACTTCAACAACGGGCAGAAGATGAACAACTGCTTCGAGAGCTTGTTGAGGATATTCAAGCAAAGTCTCGTGAGATAGAAACGCCCCAGATTGACCAACAACTTCAAGAGCAGCTACCATATTCTAAACCCGACTACTCCCAATTCCCACTGGAAGCCTACCAGATGATTCAGCCGCACCTTGAAAGTGCTTGGCGATCGCTTCCGTGTGTAGACCGCTCCCAATTTAATCATAAAAATGGTAATTGGTGGGTGCGATTGCGGCACTGGCTCACAACACTCTGGCAAAAGCTGACCAGAACCAGTGAACGGCACATCGTAAAACGCTTGCACAAACAGATTTCAGCTCCGGTTCTGGCTACCCTAGCAACACCCTTTCCCTTTCAAATTCCTCTCACCAGGGAGTCTTTGTCTGCTGCTTGCTCCTCAGTCGCTTTACTGCTAGAAGCAGCGCACCAGTGGCACGCCAAATTTCAGAAATTGGCTGACACTCAAACCCATTTAGACTCGCTCCAACGCTGTCAAGATGACCTTGTTGCTCAGAAACAACAAGTTGAAAAACGGTTGGCTGGCTATCCCACTCAAGATTTTTACACTCGCTTCTACACCGAACAGCACCCGCTTGCTGTGCAATTATTTGAGTGGTCTTGGCAGTATCTGCAACTCCAAGCACTACAACGCAAGCATGAAGTTATTGCCTCCTTAAAGACTTACATTAGTGTTTTGAGTGGCGAATGGGAAGCTTACCGCTCCTTTGGGCGGGATTGGCAAAATATTTACTCTGACCTCAGCCTGTTGTTTCCAGTTATCACTTCAACGCTGCACTCTGTCCGCAATCTACTCCCCTATCCCGACAGCGGCTGTATTGACCAGCTGATTGTCGATGAAGCTGGGATGATTCCCGTACATCAGCTATTTCCTGCCCTCGTGCGCTGCCAAAAGGCTCTTGTGGTGGGCGACCCCTTGCAGTTGGAGCCAGTCATTAGCTTTAGCAAACAAACTCTAGAACAATATTGCACACAGGCTTTTTTCAAACGGGGACTTAGCGAGTCGGACTATGACCGTTACAGTCCGACAGCTTGCGACACAGCAACC
Organism: Spirirestis rafaelensis WJT71-NPBG6; assembly: GCA_019359015.1. Taxonomy (GTDB): domain Bacteria; phylum Cyanobacteriota; class Cyanobacteriia; order Cyanobacteriales; family Nostocaceae; genus Hassallia; species Hassallia rafaelensis. The sequence goes on along the minus strand of JAHHID010000032.1, from coordinate 55,737 downwards.
GCGTATCATCGAGCAGCAGGAGCTAGTGGTCAATCGGGAGACTTGGGGAACGGGATTATTCTTAAAGAACACCACCGCTGTGTTCCACCCATTATCACTTTTTCAGATCGGCTCTGTAACTATGGCTTAATCATCAAAACCCCTGACAAAGCTTCTGCACTTGGTCCCAACTTGATTGCCTACCACGTCGAGGGAAAGTACGAATCCCACACGAACCCTGAAGAAACGAGAGCCGTCGAAGCAATTATTGAGGAGCTGCTTAAGTATGGTTACTGCATCGATTCGCCAGACTCAGAGAAGACGATTGGGGTAATTTCGCCTTATCGTCGTCAAGCCAACGCCCTTGGGTCTCGTTTATGCTCACGCTGGGAAGATTTTAACAATAACAGCATTGGGACAATTCACACCTTTCAAGGGGGCGAGAAATCGGTGATTCTCCTATCTACCCGCCAGTGCCGTAAAGAAGATTCGCTGTGGTTTATTAATCGCCGACCGAATCTGCTTAATGTGGCAGTGAGTCGTGCCAAAGAATTATTTATTTTGGTGGGGAATTTAGAGCATCTGGAGCAGGGAGGTGGTCACACCAAGATGCTAGTGGAGCATATTCGGCAACACGGGGAAATTCGCTCGTTACCGTGAGTGCCTGCCGATTGTGGGGACAGCGTATCTATATTTCAGCTATTATTTTTTGATTTGAAATTGGAGCAAAGCGACGATCAAAGAAAGCCTCCACCATCTCCCCCTAAAATATAATATTTATACTTACTACGGAATTTGTAAAATCATTCAGCTTTTACACTCCTCCAAAGCACAATTAAGCAGGAGAGATTGATAAAGGACAAGCCGATGGCTTACGCAATCTTCCGCATTGAAAAACAAAAAACTTGGGGACAAATTGCATTAAGTGCCAGTCACGCCCAGCGTACCAGAGAAACACCTAATGCTGACCCCAATCAAGAAAATATCTGGCTGATTGGCAATCCTAAACAGGATTTAGTACAGGCTGTGCGCTTACGCATCGGCGAGCAAACGATTCGTAAGAATGCAGTACTTTGTGTAGATATGTTACTGGCTGCCTCTCCAGAATATTTTCGTCACGACAATATGGCAAAAGCAGGGGTGTATGAGGATGACAGATTAGAAGCTTGGGTGAAGCTGAACGAGCAGTGGTTGAGTGAGCGATTTGGCGATCGCGTTGTGTCCGCTGTCCTGCACCGAGATGAAGCCACTCCCCATATTCAGGCTCACTTGGTTCCCATTGATGAAAAAGGCAAACTCAACTGTAATGGCATCTTTGGCTCTCCCAAAATTTTGAGGAAATGGCAAGATGATTATGCCGATGCGATGCAGCCACTCGGTTTAGAACGGGGGATACGGGGCAGTAAGGCTACACACATCGACATCCAGCAATATTACAGCAACATCAACTCTGACCATACGTTGGATATGGACGTGCTGCTCGACAAAGCCAGAGATAGAGATAGAGCCGAACGTCAGCGTAGGGAGATGGAAGCCACTGCTAAAGCAGCACAAGCGTCAGCTGACCGATTGAGGCAACAAAACCAGCGGTTGCAATTACAAATTCGCAAGCTCAAGAAGCAGCTAGCTTCATTTGAGGAACAGCTGCAAGACATCCCTTTAGAAGATGTGGCTTATGAACTTGGGTTGTCAGGCAATAATGATTTGGAGAATCGCTGGATTGGTGCGGGTATTACACTGGAAATAAACGGAACTAAGTTCTCCGACTCTGGGACACAAACCGATGGTGAGGGTGCGATAGAACTGGTGCAGCACGTTATGGACTATGACTACCCCTCAAGCGTTGCTTGGTTAGCTGATAGATTTGGGGAGACAAAAGCGATCGCTGCCACCACAGCTAAGTCCCAACGACAAGCGGCTGATATTATTGCTACCTACACCGTTCCACAATTTGAACCACCACTACCAGATGAAGATAAGTGGTTGGGGGTGAGACACTACCTAGTCGAGACGAAGGGATTGAGAGAAGACTTGGTGGACAAGACGCACTCTGTAGGGCGCATCTATGCTGATGCCCAAGGAAATGCTGTATTCTTGCAACAAGCGATGGACTGCACTGATGGACAACTTAGGCGCGGTAGTGTCACGGGAGCCAGTCTAAAGGGAAGTGGTTTTAATGGGTTAGCACTCGGTTCAAGTCGAGAATCAGGCTGGTTTGGGGTGGGGCTAGGTCAGGGAGACGTGCAAAGAATTGCCCTAGTAGAGTCTCCTATTGAGGTTTTGTCAATAGCTTCGTTGTACCCCAATCCCAAAGTCCCCACTCTCTATTTGGCAACAAATGGAACTGATGCTCTGCCAATGGAGCTAATGCACTCCTTGATGTCGCGTGGCGGTGAAATCTTTGTAGCTTCTAGTGCTGGTGAGTCGGGGGAAAAGCTAGCTCAACAAGTGATGGAACAACTGCCTGAAGCAACCAGAGTTAATCCCCAACTGGGTGAAACTTGGAATGAACAGCTACGAATTAGTCAACAGCAAGTTCGAGAGCAGATGAATAGACAAGCGCAACAGAAACAGAAATCTATTGGTGGTGGGGGAATGGAGCTTTAATGGGTTGTTGGATGGGAACAATTGCAGGCGATGGTCTCTTATAGTACCGCCGTTGGCAGATCAAAAAGCGTCCAGGAGAGCCTTGCAAAAACCCACGACAAATGGGGACAGGCTTGTAATGTCGTTCCGCTTTTTCCCCACGACTATTTTTGATGTTCGCGCTTGCGTCTTTGAAGGAGAAGCCTGTCCCCATTTGGCTCGCGGTCCCGACTCGCCGCAGCGTCTCCGCGATTGAGAAGTGAAGCCGACGCACAACGCCAGGCATCGCTTCCCTTGAAGTTGGAACCTCTTAAAATCAAGAGGAGTGGAGCCTAGAAGAGGGATGCGGTTATGGAAGAAGGCTCTCCCCAGAAAATTTCATTCCTTCCGTGAGTTCGTAATTCTTTTAGTCCACCATGTGTAGTCCACCATGTGTCCGTCCCTTGACCACCCCATCCCCATCAAATCACTTCATGCATTTTCATCTGCCAATAACGTTATTGGCAATTATCGCCATCAAATTACTTCATGCATTTTCATCTGCCAATAACGTTATTGGCAACGTGACTGTTGAAAAAGGAGAGAACGTAACATTTAGCAAAAATTGTACGTGCTCGAAAAACTGGAAATACGGTTAATCGCACTTCTTAAATTCAGGATTACCGCACCTAAATTTTGACTGAATAAAAGGTAGTAACAATACGAATTTATTGGGTACGGTTTTCCCTAAAATGTCTAGCTCAAAAAGTGGGGTGATGCGGATATCGTTTTGCGTTCGCCTAAGAACAACTGGTACGTTATGGATGTAAAATACCCTAACGGTACAAAAATTTATCATGAGTGGATGTAACGCGCCCGATAATTACCATGACCGATTCTGAGGCTGATAACCAAAAACTACAAACGCAACTCGCCCAAACGTACCGTCAGCTACCACCACTAGAAGAAAAGATTGTTCAATTGTTCTCGGTAATTTACGAACCGATCAACAGAACTTCGTTCTTAGACTGTTTGAATTACATCGGTGCACGCGATCAAAATTACAAGCCTTTCACTAACGCTACATTAAAGCCCTATATTGATGGATTGCTAGCAGCAGGCTTGCTGGTTCAAGAACAAGGACAGGGGCCTCAGTGCCATCCGTTACTGGTAGAGATTGCTACTCGCTCGGCAGTGAAAGCCGGATGTTTTGAAGTCATGGCAAAAACCGTGCATGATAAGTTAGGAGTAAAAGCTCGTTGGCAAGATGGGCCACTGTATTTCACAAGAGAAAGCCAATTTATCAGAGAAGTCCGTATTGGCTTTTACAGCCATAATCTCAGTTTTATTCAAAAACAAGTTGAAGAATATAACAAATACAATCGCTACAACAAAGATAAGATATCTCTAGAAAATATCTTCGAGGAGATTTGCACTAACCCATTCGATGCAGATTGGTTTCGCACCCTGCCACAAGAATTGTATGACAACTGCATATCTATCATCCTCATCAATGCAGCGCTCTTATGTTCTCCCGCCGATGAAGCCTTTGCCCTACTTCAAGAAGAATGCGCTACAGTCGCTGGACATTCCTCAGATTACTTGCACCTAATTTTGACAGAACAACTGCTGCTACGAGGTTGTATACAAGAAGCAGAAGAGAGTTTGGAGTGCATATCCGACGATTATCGAGCGGAAGCCGCCGTATACAAGGGTTGGTTGAATTTTTTACGTGGCGATAATCAGCGATCGCTTGCTGATTACACTGCTGGGATCAAATCCCTCAAGAAAGCCACAGGCAAGCGTCAGGTGTATTTTAGCACTATGGGCGGCTTGTTTTTTATCTTAGCACTGTTAAAAGATGGTTCGCGGGATAGTCTCCAAGAAGCACTTGATTACACCAGTCTGCTTGCACGTCAGTCAGACCATTGGCTGAGGTCGATTTATGCACAGTTGAAAATCTTGCTGCAAGTCCAATTAGGCGACATCGCGCAAAAAGAATTCATCCTCAGCAACCGTATCTTATTCCCTGAAGAACATAACAGCCTAGAAACCCTGTTTTTCGCTCTGTGCCATTACTGGGTAGATGCCGACAGAGCCAAAAAGCACCTGCCCAGATTGTTAGAGGAATTCTACCAGCAAGCTGTGGCATCTGGTTATCACTGGCTGGCGATGGAGAGTGCAGAACTATTATCCCGACTCAAACCGAACAGTAGCTATGAAACCCAGGCAGAAATCCTGGGCGAAGATATCGGTATAGACAGCATTATTGACGTGATGCAGCCACAAGAACCTTGGGAGATGTGCTTAAACGCACTGGCAAATCTCCAGAAGGAACCGCAAGCACCTGTAAAAGCTGAAGCAGAACTGCGCTTGGCATGGTTTATTACTTTCTACCCCAGCAAATGTGTCTTACAACCCCGCGAACAAAAGGTTAACGCCAAAGGCGAGTGGAGTAAAGGTCGCCCGATAGCCATCAAGCGTTTAAGCGCTCACCTGGGTGAGTTTGATTATCTCACGCCCCAGGATATCCGGGTATGTGGCTGCATTGAAACATTTACTTCTTACGACTACGGATATCACGGCAAAACTGAGTATACTTTCAGCGCCAAGGCAATCTCTGCATTAATTGGACACCCCTTGGTATTTTGGGAAGATGCACCAACCACCCGCGTGGAAATTGTCAAGGGAGAACCGGAACTAATTGTCAAAAAAGGCAGACGAGATCGCTTAACTTTAGAATTTTCTCCCAAACTAGAGGCATCACAGAATATCCTCACTGTCAAGGAAACCCCAACCCGCATCAAGGTAATTGAAATTAGTACCGAACATCGACGCATTGCCGAGATTATCGGCAAGGAAAATCGGCTCTTAGTCCCTGCTACTGCTGAGAAGCAAGTCTTAGCCGCCATCAATGCTGTCTCTGGAATCGTCACCGTGCATTCTGACATCGGTGGTGGAATGGAGGGAGCAGAAGTTGTACCAGCCCAAACTATACCCCATATTCACCTGTTGCCTGCCAATGCCGGATTGAAAGTATCCCTGCTATCTCGTCCCTTTGCCCAAGGTGGCCCCTACTACCGCCCAGGTACGGGAGGTGAGACTGTAATTGCAGAGATTGACGGCAAGCGGCTGCAAACCAGACGAAATCTGCATGAAGAGAAGCAGCTTGCCAATGCCGCCATAAAAGCCTGTCCCACCTTGACTCGTGCTGAAGAACAAGATGGTGAATGGCTCATAGAAGATCCAGAAGACTGTTTGGAACTGCTGCTACAACTCCAAGCACTCTTGGACACTGTAGTACTGGAATGGCCGGAAGGAGAAAAACTGCGTGTCAAGCACCAAGCTGACCTCAAAGATTTTCAGATGACTATTCAACGCCAGCAGGACTGGTTTGCTGCCACTGGCGAATTGAAACTGGATAAAGACCTAGTGCTGGATATGCAGCAACTACTAGAACTATTGGATAAAACCCCAAGTCGTTTTATCCCCCTTGGTGACGGTCAATTCCTGGCTTTAACCCAAGCGTTTCGCAAACGTCTTGATGAATTGCGGGCGTTTTCAGAAAAACATAGTAAAGGTATACGCTTTCACCCCTTGGCAACATTAGGCTTAGAGGATTTCGTAGACTCCGTGGGCAAGGTGAAAGCAGACAAACACTGGAAGGCACACATCGAGCGTCTCAAGGAAGTGCAAAGCCTCCAACCAAAACTCCCCTCTACGTTCCAAGCTTCCCTGCGCGACTACCAAATGGAAGGGTTCAGTTGGCTGGCGCGTCTGGCACACTGGGGTGTGGGAGCCTGCTTGGCAGACCAAATGGGACTCGGTAAGACCGTGCAGGCATTGGCTGTTATCCTCAGAAACGCTCAATCAGGGCCAACCCTGATTGTTGCCCCCACTTCGGTGTGTATGAATTGGGTGAGTGAGGCGCAGAGATTTGCCCCTACTCTTAATATCGTGCAATTTGGTGGGAGCGTTCGCGAAGCGTCGCCTACGGCGAGTCGCCAGCAATTACTCAACAACTTGCAACCATTTGATATGTTGGTGTGCAGCTACGGTCTTTTGCAACAGGAAGAAGTATCCCAAATGCTCTCTATGGTGCAGTGGCAAACGATTGTGCTGGATGAAGCCCAGGCAATCAAAAATATGACCACCAAACGTTCTCAGGCTGCAATGAACCTCAAAGGTAGTTTCAAACTGATTACCACCGGGACTCCGATTGAGAACCACCTCGGCGAACTGTGGAATTTGTTCCGCTTTATTAATCCTGGGTTACTGGGTTCCTTTGAAAGCTTCAATCAACGCTTTGCTATCCCCATTGAGAAATTTCAAGATAAACTTGCACGCAACAAACTGAAAAAACTCATTCAACCATTTCTGTTGCGTCGCCTGAAAAATCAGGTGCTGGAAGAATTGCCGAATCGTACCGAAATTCTGTTACATGTGGAGTTGAGTCGGGAGGAAATGGCTTTCTATGAAGCGTTGCGCCGTGAGGCAATATCTAAACTGACGGAAAGTGAGGCAACTGCTGGCCACAAACATCTGCAAGTGCTGGCAGAAATTATGAGACTCCGCCGCGCTTGTTGTAATCCTAGTCTGGTGATGCCTGACACTGAACTATCCAGCTCGAAATTGCACCTTTTTGCTGAGGTGCTGGGGGATTTACTGGAGAATCGGCATAAGGCTTTGGTGTTTAGTCAGTTTGTTGACCATTTGCACATCATCCGCGATTATCTGGATAAGCAAGGTATTAATTATCAATACTTAGACGGCAGTACCCCAGCTCCAGAGCGTAAAAAACGGGTGGATGCTTTCCAGGCTGGGTCAGGAGATGTGTTTTTGATTAGCCTGAAGGCGGGCGGTACTGGTCTCAATCTTACTGCCGCTGATTACGTCATTCACATGGACCCCTGGTGGAATCCCGCCGTCGAAGACCAAGCCTCAGACCGTGCCCATCGCATCGGTCAACAACGCCCGGTGACTATCTATCGCCTAGTAGCGAAAGATACTATTGAAGATAAGATTGTGGACTTGCATCAGCACAAGCGAGATTTGGCAGACAGTCTGCTGGAAGGTACTGATATCAGTGGCAAGATATCGACAGAGGCGTTACTGGAGTTGATTGGGGTATAACCGAGAGTTGATGGATGCCTTGCAGCAAGCGGGTTGTGCAAAGATTTACTCAGATCATATAAGTGGAGTGAAAGCAGCCTAACCGATACCACTTGTTTATTTTAAGTTGCCTGCTTATAAACTATCTCGTGGAGGCAAGTGCCGATTTCACTTCTTCTTTCCAAAATTTCAGCGTGAAGCGACTTTCACCCCAAATAGGTAGAGAGAAAAGACATTCTCGCAACCATTTTGGGTGTGGTGTGGGCGTAAAAAATCCTCGACTCGAATGAAGAGTGAATTAAGCTGGATTTAGCAGACGATATGTTTTAAAACCTCAAAACTTGAAGAAGGTGAACATCCACCACCAGATCGCCAATTTTAATTTCAACCCGGAGTCGCTGGCGTATCCCTTACCGGTACCGTTAACTTTACACCCAGCTGAGGTTTACTTGCGATCCTTGGGTGAAGGTTCCCGACGCACGATGCGCGAAGCTCTCAATAATATAGCGAAACTCCTCACTAACGATGCTTGCGATGCAACAACTATTGATTGGTCGAAACTAAGATACCAACACACGGCTGCGGTTAGGTCGGTGTTAATGGAAAAATACAGTCCGGCAATGGCTAACAAGATGTTATGTGCGTTGCGGCGAACTTTAAAGGAAGCATGGCGGTTGGGGTTGATGTCCACGTCGGAGTATGGACGAGCGACTGATATTGAATCTGTGCGGGGGAAGAGTTTACTGAAAGGGCGATCCCTTGATCCGGAGGAAATTACTGCATTATGGGATGATTGTATACGGGATAACTCAAATTTGGGGGCGAGGGATGCGGCGCTGCTGGGAGTTTTGACGGTGGGGTTGCGCCGTAGTGAAATCGCGCACCTTGATTTGAGCGATTTTAAGCCGCGCGGTCGGTCGCTGACTATCCGCGAAGCTAAGGGGCGTTCGGAGCGAATTGTATACTTACCATTAGCTAGTGTACGGGCTGTACAAGATTGGTTGCTTATCAGGGGGAAAGAGGCGGGAGCGTTGTTTTATCCGTTGGATAAGGGACATAAAATTATACCAAGACGGATGAGCGAGCAGGGGGTATTGCGGGCTTTGCAGCGACGGGGGGAACGTGCGGGTGTCGAGGGGTTTACGCCGCACGATTTTAGAAGAACTTTTATTGGTAATTTATTAGATGCAGGTGCGGATATTGTGACTGTAGCTCACCTTGCAGGTCATGCGTCGCCAAACACTACGAGTAAGTATGATAGGCGATCTGAAGCGGCGAAGAAACGGGCGGTTGATTTGCTGGATGTACCTTATAGGGGGCGGGGTAAAGGTAATTAGGGACTTCCAAAAAATAAATTATGCCATTATCAATAAGGATAATCATTCCAATGGGGTAAAGGGGCTGCCGACGGCAGCCCCTTTACCCCCTTTTGTAGTAATTTAAGGGAGATCCAAAAAATAAAATATCCAGCCCTCCGGGTTCATCAGTTCGACGGGACGTAAACCGACTCCTGAGACTGATTCACCGTCAAACCTAGATGCCCCTATCCGCAACCAACCATTTCAATACACGGCTGGATATTTTATTACTTGTAAGTGCCTAAGGTATTGAACTTTAGTATGAATTTAGATTCCAACCTTAGTTGGAGCCAACTTTACATTGATATATGGACTTATTTATCAATCATTCTATTGTACAAAAGTTTCAACTTAGAGTGGACGACAAGTTAGAGTTAATTGCATATATTTAATTCAGGCAAATATTGAGAGCAATTTAGTTGCAATATTTCAGTTTACTTGACACAAAGAGAGTAAGAAGAGGGTTGTATGCTCAATGCTGATGTTGAACATACAGTATCAGTGAGCTTTGATCGTGACCTGATATTTCCCAATTCCTGCCTGATATATCTAAAAAAATGTACATTGCTCGCATCAATGTTCGCGTTTTGGCAACAGCACGATCGGCTTTACGTCATCGTCAGATCAATTGTGTTATTGATTTTTATTCATGGTCTTCTGGCAACAGAATAATTTCTCAGTATTTCAAACAGCTTAGATCATCTACTAATTGAGTCAGTAATCTCAATCAATATTTCGTTGAGGATAATTTTATGACACGTATGTCATTACTAGTTGAAGATGATTTTGAGTATTCCAAAGTTCCAACTCAGAGTAACTTTTTTGGAAAGTCTCCTATTAATCATGCACTTACTGCTGTCGCCCAAGAGGTCGCTAGATTGCTTCAACACGCAAATCCTGTTCAAGCTGATGGCAGTAACCACGCTGGAACAATTGCAATTAGAGCCATCGAACCAGAATACAGCCAAATCCTTACTGTTGAACCGTTAACTGAGCGCGAGTTAGAGATATTGCAACTGATTGTTGACGGGTACAGCAATGATGGAATTGCCCAAAATTTGTACATCAGTACAGGTACGGCGAAAACCCATGTTCGCAATATTTTGAAGAAATTCTGTGCGAGCGATGCCGAAGGCAAGGCTTCTCTACGAGAGGCTACGCCAACGCCAACACACTCAGGTAGCAATCCAGGCGCTGCGTGCGATCAGGTCTTGTCCACTTAAAAGATAATGCTGTTTAATTCTCACTCATAAGGAGTCAAATCTATGTTATGCAAACACGAAACTGTGAAAGTTTTTCCATCCCATGTTGAAGCAGAAACCGCCGTATTAGAACTGCAAAAAGCGGGCTTCGATATGCAAAAGATTTCGATCATCGGTAAAGACTATCAAACCACTGAACATATCCGTGGCTTTCTCACCTGGAAAGATACGGCTAAAGCTGGAGCCGGAGAAGCAGGGTATTGGGGCAGCTTTTTTGGTGGACTATTTGGCATTCTCACAGGGGTTGGTTTGCTGTTTATTCCAGGAGTCGGCCCTGTGATTGTAGCTGGACACGTTGCTGGAGTGCTGGCAGGTTGGCTCGAAGGTATGGTTGTAGGGGGTGTAGGATCTGCTGTGGCAGGGGGGCTGGTAGGTGCCCTTGTAGGATTGGGAATTCCCAAAGAGCAAGCCCTGAAGTACGAGACAGAAATCAAAGCTGGTAAGTTCATGGTGATTGTCTCAGGCACAGATGAGGAAATTGATCGAGCGCAACAGATTCTAACTAGGGTAAATCCTAAAGTTGCTCAAGAAGTTGTTGTTTAAATTAATAGCAGCCACACCCTGTAATGTCATATTTTATTTCTGACCTAATCTCTTAATTATGCCGTCTCTAAAGCTCTGGAACGATCAGAGCTTTATCTTTATCACAGGAATCAGTCGTTAGCGTACATTTTGGTTCCAATGCTACTCGTGCATGATTGCTCGCTGCTGTTTATCCACCATTTACTAAAATGAATTCTTCTCGCCCTACAGTGATTGTCGGAGCAGGCTTCGTAGGTCTTTTTACAGCGTTGCATCTGCGTCATCAGCAAGACCTGCGGTCGATCATTTTGATTGATCCGCAAGAGCGGTTTGTCTTCAAGCCGATGTTGTATGAACTATTGACAGGTGAATTGTCAGAAGATGCCGTTTGTCCGACTTATAAAGAGTTGTTGCAAGGCAGTGATATCAACTTTGTACAGGACAAAGTAATAGCACTCAACCTGCAAGAAAAACGTCTCACGTTAGCTTCTGGCTCAGATTATAATATCTATGATCATCTGGTCTTAGCTGTTGGCAGTATTCAGGGTTATTTAGGAACAGAAGGCGCACAAAAAAACGCATTTGCATTTCGGACACAAGAGAATGCGATCGCTCTGGAACGCCAGTTACGAGAATGCTTGCAACGTGCTAGCCAAACGGATGACGAAACACAACGGCGATCGCTCCTCACGTTTGCTGTCGTTGGGGCAGGCCCGACAGGGGTAGAAATGGCGGCAACCTTGGCAGATTTATTACCCAACTGGTACGCCCAACTCGGCGGCGATATTCGTCAGATTCGCATTGTCTTAATCAATCATGGCAAGACGATCCTCGCAGGCGATGTCAACGCGGGTTTGCAGGAAGAGGCTCTCCACGCTTTCAGAACTCGAACAGTACCTGTTGAGTTGATATTAGGCGTAGGGGTGAAAGCGGTTGCTCAAGACCACCTGGAGTATCAACCTGCCAACAGTACTGAGATAAAAACGCTGTTGACTCAAACCACCATCTGGACAGCCGGGACTGCCGTGAACCCACTCATCCAAAATCTCAAGTCCCAAATTCCCGCAGATCACCTGGATAAGCATGGGCTACCACTTGTCACTTCAACTCTGCAACTGCTGGATTTTCCAGAAGTGTTTGCCGCAGGCGATTGCGCGGACGTGCAGCCACAACCCTTACCGGCTCTAGCGCAGGTGGCATATCAGCAAGGTGCGAGCATTGCCCACAATTTGATTGCCCTTGCTAAAGGAGCATCCCCTAGCCCAGCCCATGTGAATCTTCGGGGTACGCTAATGAAATTGGGTTTAGGAAATGGGGTAGCAAACTTGTTTCACAAAGTGCAGATAACTGGCAAACCTGGCGATTTAATTCGCAGTGCAACGTATTTGGAAATGCTGCCCACCCCACTGCATGACTTTAAGGCAACCACAGAATGGCTCAAGGAAGAAACTTTCCATCGCTATCACAGACCCAAGATGAAGCCAGAAACCACCGCAAAACAGCCTCTCTCTTCGGTTGAATAACGAGAGCGATCGCTCATCCAGCTGTGTATGCCACTGGATTAGAGTGGACAACCTCCTCACTGCCGCCAAGCGAAAACTTTGAAGAGATTCCCATCATCATCTCAGAACCCTATGGTTACAGGGAATCTGACAGATTGACAGTTGATCAATCATCTATTTAAAGAGAACCACTGATGAAGACACGAACAACAAAACGATTGGTTGCTGGAATCTTAACGATTGGCATGATTGGACTGCTACGCTCGCAGCCTCTCTTCGCGCTTCCAGTCAGCCAAGCTCAACCAAATCCCTCTCAATATTATGTACTTTCCTACCGGGGCAGTTGGACGGGAACCTTCCGTACTGTCGGTTCTCAGGGGCAGATACTCGTATTTATTGATCCTGCCGGCAAACTGTACGGAAGTTTGAAGTCTAATGATGGTGAGAACTTTGCTCAAATTAGCGGTTACCATCGCGGAAGTAAGTTTCATCTGATTTTCACCCCTCCACCCAGCAGCCTTAACCAGTTTGGCACCGCTAGTCCTTACACCGTTGATGCAACCGCAAAGTGGGAGCAAGGGGTGAGTCGATTTGTCATCTCAGCCCCAACTAGAACGGGTCACTCACAATTATATACATTTGAGAAATCAATCGATAAAACAGTACATCGAACGGAGTTGCGATCTCCTCTAGCGAGGCTTAAGCCCATCGCCTCCCTTTTCACTAAAAGTGAATTTAACGCAACTACAAGCAATTCGAGAAACCATTCGGGATGCTAAAAAAGTCGCTACCTGCCTCGGCTTTGACCCACGCTTTTTGCATTCCACCGGACAGGCTTATAAGGGTGGAACCAACAGAGGTGTGTTTTTCCAAATCACCTGTGATGATGCCACAGACATTCCTGTGCCTCTGGGGTTGTGAAAGCAGCTCAAGCACGGGGAGATTTTCAAGTTTTGGTAGAACGCGATCAACGGGCATTGCGACTCCATCTGGAGAAAAATGTTGAAGCTAGATTGAACATTTTGAGGCAAGCGATCAAGCAAATTTTGTAAGCCCTTTTGCACAGGTGATGTACTTGAGCAGGAAGGATGAAATATTGCTGTTCTGTTAATGAACCAGAATCTTATCTCTAATCAGAACCGACTCTATGCAAACGAGAATTACATTGGAGAAAAATTATGCAGATGGGAGTGATTGGTCTAGGACGTATGGGTGCGAACATTGTTCGGCGACTGCTGCAAAATAACCATGAATGTGTGGTGTTCAATCGCACACCTGACAAAGTGAAACTACTTGCATCAGAAGGGGCGATCGGCACTTACAGCTTGGATGATTTTGTCCAGAAGCTCAATAAACCTCGTGCGATTTGGTTGATGGTGCCAGCCGGAGAACCAACCGAGCAGATGGTGAAGGAACTGGCTGCAAAACTGGATTCCGGCGACATCTTAATTGATGGCGGCAACTCTTACTACATTGACGATATTCAACGGGCAAATGATCTGATGCAAAAGGGCATTCACTACCTAGATGTGGGAACCAGCGGCGGAGTGTGGGGTTTGGAGCGGGGTTATTGCATGATGATTGGTGGATCTCAGATGGTGGTTCAGTATCTCGATCCCATTTTTAAATCATTAGCTCCCGGACGGGGTGATATTCCGCGTACTGTTGGACGGGAAAAGGTGGGCGGTACAGCTGAAGAAGGCTATCTGCACTGCGGATCGAATGGGGCGGGGCATTTTGTCAAGATGGTGCATAATGGCATCGAATATGGCTTGATGGCAGCCTACGCAGAAGGATTGAATATCTTGCATCACGCCAATGTGGGTAAGCAGAACCGTGTGGCTAATGCTGAAACGACCCCCCTCCGCAATCCTGAACACTATCAGTATGACTTTAATCTGCCTGATATTGCCGAAGTTTGGCGACGGGGCAGTGTAATTGCCTCCTGGCTACTGGATCTAACTGCGATCGCCCTTCTGGAACAACCAGACCTATCAGGCTTTGGGGGGCGCGTGTCTGATTCAGGCGAAGGACGCTGGACGATTGCAGCCGCCATTGACGAAGGCACTCCTGTCCCTGTACTCAGCGCAGCCCTGTATCAACGGTTTAGCTCACGCGGCGAAAATGATTTTGCGGATAAGCTACTGTCTGCCATGCGTTTCCAGTTTGGCGGACACGTAGAACAACAGGCGGAGATAAAATCATGATGAGCGCCACTGCACCTCAGTCTCAAGTTGAAAGCTCGGTTCATCCGGCTGAACCTTTTGCGATCGTCATCTTTGGTGCTGCCGGAGATTTAACCAAGCGTCTGCTGATCCCTGCCCTTTATAACTTGAAACGCAGTAATTTATGGTGCAAAAGCAAGCTCAGTTCGTGACGACATCCTACGAAGAGGAAAAATTTGCCAATGCAGTCGAACAGTTTATTTTAGGAAGCAATGCCGCAGACATCCCCAAAAAGCGTCTTCGATCAACGCTTTAACGCTGCAATGAATGAAACAGTCTGTCTATGCTGTTCTAGTTTACTCCTGCGGCACATTCGTCACCATCAGGTGCATTGGTTTTGCCGACGCTGTTGGCAAGATATGTCGTAAGCGGAAAGGAAAGAAGTTTTACCAAACAATAATTTTAGGAGAAACACAATGACTCATCGAGTAAAAGAAATTCTTAGTTGGTATGGCAGTGACAATCCCGGAACGTTGACTAATTTAGCCCGGTTGCTAAATCATGGCAAACTAGCTGGAACTGGCAAAGTCGTTATGCTGCCTGTGGATCAAGGCTTTGAGCATGGGCCAGCTAGCAGTTTTGCGCCCAATCCACCAGCCTATGATCCTCGCTATCATTTTGAGTTAGCGATCGCAGCAGGATGCAATGCCTATGCCGCACCGTTAGGATTTTTGGAAGCGGGAGCGCGAGAATTTGCAGGTGAAATTCCCCTAATTCTGAAAGCCAATGATCACGATGTGTTACTAGCTGAGTCAGACCCAACGCAAGCACTCACTGGCAGCGTGGAGGATGCGCTGAGGTTAGGATGCGTGGGGATCGGCTTCACTATCTATCCAGGTTCAGCCCATCGGTTTGAGATGTATCAGCAGATTCGAGCCTGTGCCGAGGTAGCAAAGCGGCATGGATTGGTCGTGATGATTTGGTCTTATGCGCGGGGATCGGGTTTAAGTAAAGTGGGTGAGACAGCGATCGATGTGATTGGCTATGCGGCTCAGATTGCGGCTCAATTGGGCGCTCACATCATCAAAGTGAAACTGCCCAACGAACACGTTGAACAGGATGCAGCCCGCAAGGTGTATGAGCAAGAGCAAATTCCGATCGCAACATTATCTGAACGAGTGCATCATGTCGTGCAATGTGCCTTTAACGGACGGCGGATTGTCATTTTTTCGGGTGGGCCGATCGACAGTGATGATGCTTTCCTCAATGAAGTTCGTGCCATTCATGCCGGACATGGATTTGGTTCGATTATCGGACGCAATTCTTTCCAGCGTTCCAAGCCAGATGCACTGCGATTGCTCAACACAATCATGGATATTTACAGTGAACAGTCTGAGACCATTCGCACTCCTGCACTGACCTAATTTGTCTATCAAGACTGTTTTGATGAGTTTGCAATCGAAATCGATCAAAACAGCCTAAAAATTGGGTTTGTTGTCTCTATTACGAACCGACTCCTCACCTTGAAGCAATCTTCCCCACCCCAATATGCCTGACTTTTTTCATCGCTTGCATTTCTCTACTGCTGCCAGGAAAGCTAGATTATGAGAAAATCACGTCCAAAGCCTACCCTATTAAAAGATTATCGCGTCACCATTCCTGCTTCCTTTTTTGGCATGATTCTGGGTTTAGCAGGATTAGGCAGTTGCTGGCGAGTAGCTGCTAAACTTTGGCACTTGCCTACCTGGATTGGCGAAGCAATTATGCTGCTGACAATTGCAATCTGGCTCGTGTTGTTGCTGCTTTATGTCGGCAAATGGCTGTGGGCGAGAGCAGATGCCTTAGCTGAATTTGAGCATCCTGTTTTGTGTTGCTTTATCGGATTAGTGCCTGTGTCTACGATGTTTGTGGCACTGGCGATCGCACCCTACTCTCGTGCGATCGCCATCACATTATTTGTTGTCGGTGCAATTGGTCAGTTAAGCTTTGGCGTGTATCGTTCCGGTCAGCTATGGATGGGAGGACGTAAGCCAGAAATAATTACACCCATTCTCTACCTCTCTACAGTCGCGGGTAGTTTTGTCAGTACGATCGTTGCTAGTACCCTCGGTTATCGAGAGTGGGCCCCGTTGTTTTTTGGAGGAGGGCTGTTTTCGTGGCTAGCACTGGAGTCAATGATTATGCAGCGCCTCTACTTGTTAGAAGCGTTGCCTAAACCACTACGTCCAACGCTGGGCATTCAACTTGCCCCCCCTGTCGTTGGCTGTGTTGCTTATTTGAGTATCACCAGTGGTCAGCCCGATGCCTTTGCCCAGTTCCTCTTCGGCTATGGAGTGTTGCAAGCGCTGATTCTACTACGGCTGCTACCGTGGTTGTTTCAACAACCCTTTACAGCTTCCTATTGGGCATTCACCCTCGGCATTGCCGCCCTGTCGCTGGCATCCTTGCGCCTTGTTGAACGCGGCATGACTGGAATGATGCAAGAATTGGCACTATTGCTATTCATGAGCGCAAATATTGCGATCGGCAGTATTGCTCTAGGGACAGTGCGGCTCTTGCTGCGGGGCAAATTACTAAGCTAATGATCATTCATTTTTCCAGAACATATTGGGAGTAGAACTTATGGCTGCAACAACTAAGCAAAATGACACTAAATCGTTCGTTTACTCAACTCGAATTGATATTCCTGTAGAAATCCGATCACAACTAGATAACCCAAGTTGCGGGTTATAAAATTCTGAATACTTCGTGACCATTGATTGAAACAAATGCACATGAAAAACTAGCGGTGGCGTTATGGACGACCGGAAATTAGAGTCACGTCGCTTCGCTCCGAATTCAAAATTCAAAATTCAAACATTTTTGATCCCCATAAATAAATTTAGGGGCTTGTAAATGGACTTCGTATTTCTTGCGCTGTGCGTCTTGAAATACATTTTTTTGCTTCTCCATAAATAAATTTAGGGGCTTGTACCCTTTTCGTTTCGGTCAAGCTAAGATCAGAGCATAAAATCATTTTAATGTATTAAAAATAACTGATTAAATAAATGCTTTTTGGAGAGTAAATGCCAAAATAAATGCTTGAAGTTCCAGTAAAAAACCTGGCAAAGTACAAGCATGAATCGATTTAGGTAAATCACTTGTTATCTCACTAAAAACCGTTTCGATGTAATGTCGAGTAGTCAGGGGTTACAATTTGATTTTAATTATGCAAAGAATTATGGGCTTCATTGAGTTTATTGGCTGATTCTTCTAATAAGCGTTGTTCATAAGCATTTCTTGATAACAGCAGTTGGCGCTCAATACCTGTTGAGCCAATGATACATGGAAGTCCAAGAACAACTTCACTGCCAACTCCATAGTTAGAATCTGCTCTAGCCGATACTGGAAATATTTGCTTTTCATCTCGTAGGATGGTATCAACTAACTGACAAACTACTGTTGATATACCATAGCTTGTATTTCCTTTGCGTTCAAAAATGTTATACCCTCGTTTACGAGTTAACTGTGCGTACTCTTGCTGAATTTGTTCTAGCGTTGCTCCTTGTGGTAGGGGAAATTCAGTTAACAGAATTCCCCCAATAAATGCACTAGACCAAACGACAAATTCACTGTCTCCATGCTCTCCAATCACATAAGCATGAACGTCTTGTTTTGCAACATTCAGTCGCTTTCCAAGTTGATATCTCAGTCTAGCAGTATCGAGAACGGTTCCCGAACCGAAAATTAGGTTTTCTGCTCTGGTGGAAGTAGCTTGAGCAATCCGCGTAAGTACATCCACTGGATTGCTAACAATGATTACGATTGAATTCGGTGCAACTCGATCCAATTCTTTGATCGTCAAACGGATGATCTCTGCATTGTCGCTCAATGTATCTAATCGGGTCTGTCCTTGTTTTTGCTTCACCCCAGCAGTCACAATAATGATATCTGAATCAGCTAAATCTTCATACTGATTTGATGGTATAATCTCCATCTCTTTAAGTAAGGGAATGCTGTCTTCAATGTCCCATACTTGTCCTTCAGCTTTTGATAAGGTTCGGTCAAAAAGGACAACCCTTACACATCTACCGAGTAAAACTAAAGCATTTGCAACGTTTGCACCTACATTACCTGCACCAATAATACTGACTTTAGATGTTTTACTAATCATGCTATATCTACTTGACCTTCAAGAGTGAAATGTCGTTTGTTTGGTAAGTCCTTGGGTCTGCAATTGCTGTCTTTTTACAACTTGGAAAACAATATATTTAACCCTTCGGTCATCGTGGGATGAGTCAAAATCCCATCGCGCAGAACGGTGTAGGGCATCTGAGCTTGCATCACCATCTGCACCGTTGAAATCACTTCACCTGCTTCATGACACAACAAGGAACACCCTAGAATACGACCTGTATCTGCATCCACGATCGCCTTTAGCAGTCCATCGGTTTGACCGAGCGTTCTTGCTCTAGGAACGGCTGACGCATCTACCTTCGCCACGCGGATTGTATATCCTTGTTGCTGTGCTTCATTTTCAGTCAAACCCACATGAGCCAGTTCTGGATCGATGAACAGACATGATGGAACCAGGCGATCGCCTGTACTCCGATCGCCCCCATCAATTAAATTAGCTTTGATAATGCGATAATCGTCGAGCGATATATGGGTGTATTGCGGGCCGCCGTTAATATCGCCTAACGCCCAAATCCCCGGAATGTTCGTCTCTAAGCGATCATTGACTTGAATAAATCCGCGTGTATCGGTTGCCACACCAGCAGCAGCTAAATTTAAGCTATCGATATTGGGCGCACGACCAACGGCGACGAGCAAATGCGACCCTTGGAGGGTGAGGGAGCGATCGCCAACTTGGATTTGAAGGATGGTTTCATTACCAGTGCGATCAACCCTCAACACCTTCGCTTTCAGCAAGAATTCAATACCATCTTGTTCCAGTAATGTTTGAACTGCGATCGCTATATCTGGATCTTCCTGTGACAGGATTTGCTCACTTTGCCCAATGACAGTAACGCTAGAGCCAAAGCGCCGAAACATCTGAGCAAACTCTAAACCAATATAGCCACTACCGAGAACGATCAAGTGTTCAGGCAAATATTCTAGCTCCATAATCGACTCACTTGTTAAAAACTCAACTTCAGTGAGTCCGGGTACAGATGGAATTAACGGTCGTGTGCCTGTATTAATAAATAAGCGTTCGGCGGTAAGTAAGCGATTGTTCCCCTCAGTCGTCGTTACTGCGATCGTTTTGGGGGCAACAAAGCGGGCTGTACCAATGATCAGTTCGTGACCCAAAGCAGTTTCTAAATTGTGCAAGTTCATTTCACGCATCCCTTGCACAACCGATCGTTTTCGTTGGATCACCTCTGCTAAATTAACAGTGGGTGTGTTGGTTTTAACCCCATAAGCGGCACTGTTTCGCACTGTGTTTGCTACATTGGCACTCGCCACCATAGTTTTAGTAGGAATGCAGGCAATATTAATGCACCCGCCACCAATCATATTTAAACTGCGTTCAACCAGAGCGGTTTTACGTCCGTCAGCGACTAACGCTGGTGCCAGTGTTTTACCCGCTTTGCCGCCGCCGATAATAATGTCGTCATAGTGTTGAGTGTCCACTTCCATATCCTTTGGGTTTGATCGGGTGAATACGATTTCTAGAATTTGTTATGAATTTCAGAAAAACTGGCTGACTAAGAGAGTTTTAGCGATAACGTATTTGGCGAGCGTAACTCAAGATGCTTGCCCTCGCTGGGTTGACAAAAAGTGCATAACACTCGTGCTTAGGATTCAACTTTTTCTACAAGCTTGCTTCATCAAGATACGCTTGTTTTTATACACCTCTAAAGTTCCAGACTGCGGGTTATCTAACGTACCATCCCACACCCAATATTCATAAATTCCACTCCGAAACTTATACACTCGAACACCTTCTGTCGCTTGGCTAGTTCCTTTGCCCAAACTTAAATTACCGTTGGAACTAGTTGAGCGATAGAGCAGTTCGCCGGAAGTATAATTCCGCCAAATATTGATGTTGTACCCACCCTGGCATTTCGTACTCAGGACGATGCCAGCAGTAGAGTCAGCAGAAGCAGGTAAGGAAAAATTAGCTAAGATACTGATTGGCAGAGCTAGGAGTAACGCAGATTTTTTCATGAGTGTTTTAAAATTAATGAGTTTGACATTACTGCATTGCTGCTACAACTTCATCTGTAGAAAGGACTGCATTGGCGATATAGCCAAAGTTGATCAGTGCTGCCTTATAGCCGTCGCCCAGTTGCGGATGCCGAGGGGCTGCGGTTGCATCCTTAACAACAAGAACCTCAAATCCCTGTTCGAGCAATTCGCGCAGGTGAGCTTCAACACAAAGATTTGCCAACATTCCAAGTAAAATGACTTTGCTGATGTTGCGTTTACGCAGTTGCAAAACGAGGTCGTTAGTTTGCGGCCCATAGACTTTGTGGGGACTGGCCACAATCGTCTTGCCATCCTCAATGAAAGGCTTGTAGCGATCAAGCCAGTCAGCACCCGATCCCAGGAATCCATCGAGGCTCAATGCACCACGGCGATCGAACTCCTTAACCTCAAGCATCATTTGCTCTAGGTTTCCGGCAAATTTCCAATTATGGTCGGTGGGGTAGTAATAATGAGGGGAGATAAAAACCTCGAATTCATTCTGCTTCGCGGCTTTGAAGATTCGCTCAATGTTTTCGATGGTCTTGTTATCCTTAACACTCTCACCCACCAAATCCCAGGAAACCCCTTTTTCGCTCAAGACATCGTTTTGCGGATCGATGACAACTACTGCGGTGTCATTCTTGTTAATATTCATGGTTTTTCTCGTTGCTTGTTGATTTTCACCGTTCTCTTTCTTAAAAACCACCCGCGATATGCAGCGTTTTTCCAGTGATTCCAAATCAGAATATCTTGGTTGTCAGGGCGATCGCGGTGGGCGAATTATCTGGCAGTAATCGCCCTATTTCAGACTTTGACACCACTGCCTAAATACTGTTTCTAAAACGCCAAGGTGCGATCGCGTGCTAATTCTGCAACTTATTGGCGATCAGCAGAACTAAGTGCTTGATAGATTAAAGGTGCAATGATAGCGATATTTTTCACCAACTCATCCGAGAGAGAAAATCGCTGTTTTAAGTAATTAGGATCGTTGTAACTCACCCACACCTTCCCGTCAGTCGCTTCCCATGCCAGTACTTTCAGGGGTAAATCCAGGGCGATAGTTGGTTCTGCCACCATGAGGGAAGTTCCAGCTTTCGGGTTGCCAAACAGCAACAACTGTGTAGGACACAGGCTTAGTCCGACTTTTTCGGCTTCAGCCTGTTGATCAATGCGGGCAAAAATGGTGATGCCTTTTACTTGAAGGACAGCTTCTAATCGATCAATGGTTACAGGCACTGAATATTGACTAAGCTGGCTAATGATGCCGTTGTTTGCATTCATAGCAGTGGATTTCTTGTAAGATAAAAACTGGGTGATATGGTCGTTGGGCTTTTCAAAGATTGAGGTCTGACAATCCGGGGTGATCGTCAGGACGACGACCTAGTATCCAGTGGTATTTGCGATCGCTTTGGTCAATTGGCAGGTCGTTGATGCTGGCAATACGCCATCGCATGAATCCGTGTTCGTCAAACTCCCAATTCTCATTGCCGTAAGAACGAAACCAGTTGCCGGAATCATCATGCCATTCGTAAGCAAACCGGACAGCAATGCGGTTGTCTTGAAAAGCCCAAAGCTCTTTGATCAGACGGTAGTCCAATTCTTTAAGCCACTTACGTGTTAAGAACTGCACGATCGCCTCACGACCACATAGAAATTCTGAACGGTTACGCCAAACGCTATCCGACGTGTAAGCGAGTGATACTAGTTCAGGGTTACGTGTGTTCCAAGCATCCTCTGCAATTCGGACTTTTTGGATAGCGGATTCATGATCAAAAGGCGGCAGGGGTAGTCGAGAATTTTCAGGGTTGTTCATAGTATGTAAGCGGTAGAATTGCGATTCTCGTTCCGAGAGGCAACTCTTGGAGACGCTCCGCGTAGCTTGCTTCCACGGAGTGGTACGCCAACGTCTCAGCATGATTAGATTAAAATTACAGCAAATTTCAAGTTGGTTGAGTACACAAACTAAGTCCCAAAGCCAGGTATGAACCCTGTTTTACTTCTGGATTCTGAATTCTGCTGTAAGTGCGTGCCGACCGAATTACCTCAAAAGCAGTTTAATACAGATCAATGACTACCACCCGCGATGTGCAGCGTTTCCCCAGATGCCCCCGTCACAACTGCGATTTTTCCCTCTAGTTTTTTCATGATGATTTCTTAGGATCGGGCAGCGTGAACTCCACAGTTTCGCTAGTGATTACTTTGTGCGTGGGGTCAGCTAGTTCGATCAGCACCTTGTGTACGCCAGGTTCCAGTCCGACCAGGATGATCGTTTCCTCACTGGCATCGACAAAGTGCCACGGCGCGTCGTCAACGGTGATGTGGATATGACCGATGCGCGGCGATACTTTGAGGGCACCTTTGCCAAACACTGGCAACACGCGCAAATTCTCCGTCCGGTACTGGATGAAGACACGTCCCTGTGCCAGTGGTTCGGGAAGCGGTGGATCGACAATCAGCTTGGGTGGTGCTTCGTTTTCAATCGCAATCAACGGTGATGATCCAATAATGTCCCTAGCGCTCGGTGTGTGGCTGTTCATCAGAAAAATGGGTAGAAACTCCGTCATAAAGGACGGCTTTACATGGAATGTGGTAAATAGGTCGGTGAGGGTGTCAAAGCAGGTAATTACCTGAGAGTAGTTTGTATTACAATCAAATGGCACTAAGATAAGCCGAAAGTCTTGTTTGCCTACAGGCTGGGAATGTATTTCGAGAGGCTCTGCCTCTGATCAACCCTTTGGAGGCGGAGGCTCTCAGAATTAGTTCTCAGTCTAGAGGCTAGGAACTAGTCACGGCAAGGGCTGTGTCTTAACTTAGTGCCATTCCGCTTTACCCTTTTCCCCTACGCTAACTCAGTAAGCAGCAAAGCGATGGAGGAGCGTCTTTTCCTTTCCCCAAAAACATTGATCGCATCCTATTGCAGATGTTTCTTCAATTGGGCAGCAGCTTGAACAAACAGAGAGCGGACTTGTGGCAGTTCGGCTAAACCATTGAGCAGTCCAAAGTCATGAATCATGCCGTTGTACTGCACCGTTGTCACCTCTACCCCAGCTTCATCGAGCTTGCGTCCGTAGGCTGTGCCTTCGTCATGCAAAATATCGCTCTCTGCAACCACAATTAATGCTGGAGGCAAGCCTTTGAGTTGTTCAACCGTCGCTTGTAAGGGAGATGCGTAGATGTCTTTGCGCTTTTCTGGGTCAGGGATGTACAGGTCATACATCCACTTCATCGTGGGTACGGTTAAGTACCGTTTGTCGCCGAATTGATGATAAGAATTCGTTTCAAAATCGGCATCGACGATCGGCCACATCATGATATGTAACTTGATGTGTGGTCCTCCGTTTTCTTTCGCCTTCAAAGCAGTGACTGCTGTCATATTTCCGCCGACACTGTTGCCGACCACTGCCAGATTCTTGCCATCCACCCCAATCTCCTCACCATGCTCGGCAACCCATTGGGTCGCAGCATAAATCTCATTGATCGCCTGTGGGTACTGAGCATCTGGCGTGCGCGTGTAGTTGACAAAGACCCCTGCAAACCCTGAAAGCACAACCAGATCGCGAACCATGCGCTTGTGTGTTGGATAATCACCCAACACCCAACCACCACCATGAATAAAGATGAAAACAGGCAATGTGCCTTTGATGCCTTCCGGTCGCACGATATTGAGCGTAATCGAATAACCGTCAGCGATAATTTTCTTCTCAGACTCTTCAATGCCTGAAAGGTCTACTGGAACAGAAGCCTGTGCATCCACGAGTACTTGACGTGCTTCGAGTGGAGGTAATGTCTCTAGAGGCACACCTCCTGAGTTCAGGACTTTCAAAAATGCCTTCACTCCTTTAGAAAGACGTGGATCATCTGCAACTTCCAAAATTTTTGCTGCTGGCGAGTTTGTTTGAGCAACCATGACATTCTCCTTTGATAATTAGTAAACAATCTGTTGAAATGACACTGTTAAGTGAATTGGTTTAACAGTGATGCTCGATCGGCAGCGATCGTGAAATGGCGATCACTTTCTACTGACATCGTTTCCCAGCCGGAATTATTTGTTACTGGTGAAAAGGTTGTTGACCTAGCGGGTCGCTGCCTCGATCGGTTGTTTCCACACCGCAGCAGCATAGAGCGAGTCCTCAAAATCGGGGGCAATATCGCCTGTGATACGTGCCTCATGATGCGCCCAGTCCTTAAAGAACAAGTCGTGACTGATGCGCGATACTATTGCAGGTACGTCGCGGCGGATGCTATGGATGTCACCAACTGGCAATCCGAAGCTGACCAAACCAGCAGGATTAAATATGTGAATGTCTTTCAGATAAGGGGCAGTGCCAGGTACTTTTTCTTGGTATTCGTGGGCGCTACCGAGGTAAGGATGTGCCCCCAAACCGTCGTCGCGCAGGTCTTCTGGTGGCTGGTAGCGATCGCGCCAGAGGGCAATATGCTGGGCAAAGTCGGCTAGTTCGGGACGCTTTGTTGGATCAACGAAGTAACCAGTGCCAGCGATCGCAAAATCAAACTCGAAAACATCATCGTTCACCTCGATGGCAATGCGATCGCCCAGTTTCCGTGCCGATTTCCAAGGTGCAGATAGATGGATGTGAAAGTTCGGGAAAGCGATCGCTCGCTTAATCGAGTTCGGGGGTGGCGCGGTGCCTGCTTGACGAAAGTGCCAAGCCTGGAACCAGCGGGCTGTATCGGGTAGTTGGGGATAGTTGTCATAAGCACCAGGGTAATCCCGTACCCGAAGGACTGACAGAGATGCGAGATCCGACCGCCGTACAAACAGGTGTACTGCCTTAGCTCCCGATTCCAACGCCACTCCTGCTGCATCGAAAGCTGAAGCCGCCGCACCCAACACCGCCACAGTCTTACCGCGCAGTGCTTCAAAATCGATGGCATCGGCGGTATGTGCGTACAGCGTGCGTGGTAAGTCAGCCAGTACTGGAGGTATGTATGGACCACCAGTGCCAGCCACGCCATTGGCGAAGATAATTTTGCGCGTAGTTTCTACCTGCGGGACACCGTTTACCTCAAGGTGTAGGCGGAAGAAACCTGCATCTGGCTGAATCCGCACCAACTTCGTTCGGTAACGAACCTGGATACCGAGGAATTGCCGATACCAACTGAGGTACTCAGCCCAAGCCACTCGCCCAATGCGATCGATCTGCGCGTAGGCTGCCGCACCGTGCCGAGCTTCGTACCAGGCTTGAAAGGACAATTCTGGGATGCCTAGTTCTGGACCAGGCAGATTTTTCGGCGTGCGGAGCGTTTTCATCCGCGCTCGCGTCAGCCACACGCCTGCATGAGCCTCGTCATCTGCTGCATCGATCTCCGTCACGCGACCGATCCCAGCACGCCGTAGCGCAAATACAAAGGTGCTACCGCTGCCGCTGCCACCTATTATAGTGACATTGTGATCGATGCCAGGGCGATCGCTTACCCAGTTTTCGGGATCGGGACCGAGCAGGCGTAGTGCCTCGCGGGCAGCAAAATCGAAATCGGTCGTTGTTGTCATGTCAATCTCCTGAGATCTCGTCGCGATGGATGGAAAAATCGGAATAGCAGACAATTAAGCTGTTACTAGGTTCTTGTTCGCGGATGTGGATTCGCTAGAGCGTGTTATGAAGAACTGCCAGAAGCTAGAAAAGGGTTCGTGTTGCTACCACGTCGTTGGGTAGTAGAGCGCAGTTTTGCATGGACGGCTCGGTTTCGCCGTTTAGCACAAGATTATCAGCGACTGGCAGAAACATTGGTGGGTCTGCATTTGCTTGCCTTTGCTGTTCTTGTGCTCAAGCGATTTGCACAGTTGAGTTCGCAAAGTGCATAACACCCTCTAGCATGGTGTTCTCCGCAACGTGGGTAGTCAGAAAGCAGCAAATATGGTCTACGATAGCGAAGCGCTGCTGCGTTCGGCCTTGGCGTCTCCCGTTGGGAGAAGCGCAGATCGCATCGACAAAGCCTGCCATCACTTTGGCAAGGCGCTCGAAGGTGTAATCAAACTCATCCACCCTTGGCATGGAACTATAGCCAAAACCAGGATAATCAGGTGCAATCAGATAGAATTGATCCGCCAACGCCGGGATTAGATTGCGGAACATGTAGGACGAAGTTGGAAAGCCGTGCAATAGCAGAATCGTCGGGCGATTGCGAGAACCAGCTTCGCGATAAAAGATATCTAAACCATCGATCGATACTGTGCGATAAGTGGTCATGTGTTTACTTTTTTGAATTCAAATCGTTCAACAGAATCAGAAATAATTGATCTTGTTTCTGAAAGCTTCTTGTCACTCTTTAGGAACAGACCAGAGTTTGATGGTTTTGTCAGCACTGCTGCTGGCTATCATGTTTCCATGCGGTCTGAAAACTACTGACCGTACACCTCGCTCATGCCCGATCAAATTCTCCAAGAGTTTGCCTTCAGGCAACTCCCATAACTTGATAGTGCTATCATTGCTACCACTAGCTAATCTCTTGCCATCGGGACTGAAAGCCACTGACCACACAACTCCTGAATGTCCAATTAGGGAGTGCAACAATTTACCAGTGGGCATTTGCCAGAGTTTGACTGTCCTATCAGCACTGCCACTCGCTAAAGTCCGCCCATCAGGGCTAAAAGTCACTGAGCGCACGGCTTGTGAATGAGCATTCAGGGTTTTTAGAACAGCACCATCCATAAGTCGCCAAATTTTGAGTGTACCACCCTCATTGCCACTAGCTAAGGTCTGCCCATCCGGACTAAAAGCAACAGTTCTTACCCACTTTCCATCCGATAACTGATGAACTTGTACGCCAGTCTGCACGTTCCAAATGCGGATGGTTGTGTCAGCACTACCACTGGCTAACCACTTTCCGTTGGGACTGATGGCAACGGCTTCTACATCATCTGTATGTCCATCTAAGGTACGAAGCAGTTGCCCCGTCTCTAAATTCCAGAGTTTAATCCGGTTATCCCAACTGCCACTAGCGAGCAGCTTGCTATCTGGACTGATGGCAAGGCTTACCACTGCATCGCCGTGTCCTTCTAAAGTATAGAGTAAGGTGTTACTAAGCAGATCCCAAATTTTAATTTTTTTATCGTAACTGCCACTGGGGAGGAAGCGTCCATCACGGCTGATTGCGATCGCGTAAACCCAAGTTGAATTTCCTTGGAGAGAACGTAAGGGTTGAGTGGTTGCAACAGAGATAGTAGCAACACTAGCGTTTCGCAAGGATGACAATAGGCTAGCACAACTGCTACTACCAACCAAGATCGTTAGGGTGCTGATTGCCAATGCTGGTGAAGGTTTCCAGGTAATTTGTTTCGATCTCATAACAAGACATTCCTTGTGCGAGTGGGAGAATAATCTGACTTGCACCCACTGCGTAACGGTGTCGGAGACTAGCAGTACTATAGAGTAATTTTTTCTGGAATTTGAGATGAGAAGCCTTTTTCTCTCGCTTTTTGTTGTTTATTTCGATATTCAATCCAGCGTCGCATCAGAAATAAAAGGGTTGTCGTAACAATCCCTACTAGCCCAATCGGGGTTAAATAGCTCCAATGCCCTAACATTTTGTCCCAAACGTGCCAAGTGAGCAGGAACATGGCTAAGTAAGTTAGGGTATGTAATAGCTTCCAATTTTTTTTCAGTCTTTTGACACTCCAGTCATTAGAAGTAATTGCCAATAGAGTAAAAATTATGAAGGTAGATATACCCTGGATATAAATCCAATAGGTATTGGGATCTAAAAAATCAAGGTCTCTCTTTTTCACTAAGAGGAAAGCGTGAAGTAAAGCCAAACAGAAAGCCAGAATACCGATAAGTCGTCGATATTTTAACAGCCATTTGGGAAGGTTCGTTTGTTTAGTTTGAGGAAAAATGATTCTGAGATTCGTGGGCATTAAGGTGAGAATATAAGCTCCTAAAGCTAGAAATCCCAGGCTGTTTTCTAACGGTGCTGTATCGATTGCTGCCATGACCAATCCTCCTTAATTTTTCACTAAAAGCCCTTACAAAGGTAGGTATTTTTTATGTGGTCATTTTTTGACGATTCCAGCCGATCTTTACTACATCAGTCCTCTCTGTTCATACTCTTTTTTTGGCGAAGGTATTGTTATTCAAAGGTTTATAATTGAGCATCAGCAATGCTGTGACCATACCAATTCGCAATTCGCAATGACGCTCCTTCGTCGCTAACGCAGTTAATAAATCTAGCTCCAATAAGGCTTTTCTGATTTCCATCTGTTGCCGAATTTTAGAGAATTGGTATAATCCATCATTTCCACCGATCAGGCGAGAACGGATTGCAGTCGTGATGTGAGAAATTGATCGATATAGTTTGCGATCGCATCCCCATCCTCTTCCAAAGCAAAATGTCCGGTATCGAGTAGATGGAACTCAACGTCTTTCAAGTCACGCTGATACGGATAAGCACCGTCAGCAGGAAAGATGTAATCGTTCTTGCCCCAAACAATCAGGGTAGGGGGTTGATATTTGCGAAAATACTCCTGCCATTGGGGATAGAGCGGTGGATTCGTACCATAGCTATACAGCAGTGCCAGTTGAATCTCACCGTTGCCGGGGCGATCGAGGAAATGTTGATCTATAGTCCAGGTATCGGGGCTGATTGCTTCTAGATTGCGAACACCATTGGTATATTGCCACTTCGTCGCTTCCAGAGTGACAAGATATTTAAGCTTTTCAGCATTCTCAGGCGATCGCTCTTGCCAGTATGCCTTAATCGGCTCCCAGAATTCGCGCAGACCTTCTTCATAAGCATTGCCATTTTGAACAATCAGAGATTGCACGCGCTCTGGATATTTAGCGGCAATCCGATAGCCAATTGGTGCGCCATAATCCATCACATAAAGACTGTACTTTTTGAGAGCGATCGCAGCAATGAATTTCTCCACAATCTCAGCCAAGCGATCAAATGTGTAATCAAACTTATTTACACTTGGCATGGAGCTGCTACCGTAACCAGGATAATCAGGTGCAACGAGATGGAATTTATCAGCCAGGGCAGGGATGAGATTGCGGAACATGTGGGACGAAGTTGGGAAGCCGTGCAATAACAGAATCGTTGGATTATCACGGGAACCAGCTTCACGGTAGAAGATGTCTAAACCATCGATTGAAACGGTGCGATATGTCGTCATGGGATTACTCCTTGTAAGTGATAAAAGTGACATGATGGCGTTTTACGACAGGTCGATCTATCTCACATCCTGACGACGGATCTGCTCCTGAAAATAGTCCCGCCAGCTTTCGGGTAACGCTTGGAGTTGAGAGGCACGATGCAGTAACTCTGGATTGTTTTGCTCACGAACATAAAGCTGAGTGATATCAGCAACTGTGATATTGTTGGTATCTCGACTCATCAACTCTAAAGTGTCTCCGACTCCAACTTCGCCCTCTTGCAAAACCCGAAAGTAAAATCCGGTGCGACGACTGGCGAGAAATCGTTTCACCATATCCGCTCGTCCAAAGCGAATCCCTAGTTTGTAGCAAGGTAAGCGCGGTTGAGTCACCATTAGTTCAGCACTGCCGATTTTGAAGCGATCGCCAATGTTAATTTCCTCTTCTTTAAATCCTGTAACTGTGAAATTTTCACCAAAGATTCCTGGCGTTAACTCTGTGTCAGGCAATTCATCTTGCCAGTAGTCGTAATGCTCAAAGGGATAGACATAAACTGCTTTGTCTAAACCACCATGAACGGTTAGATCAGCCTGTCCATCGCCGTCCAAGTTGAGTTCACGCACCATCACTCTCGCATTAACTGGCTCTTTGAAAATTCCAGTGCGGACGGGTTTTCCTTTCCAGGTCATTTCACGCGGCAGGCCAACATTAACAGAGATAAGCTTCATCTTTAACTCCTTTTAGACTTCAAATCTGTGCCATACCGCCATCGACAAACAACTCAATGCCGTTCACAAAGCTGCTGTCATCTGAAGCGAGAAAGACAACAGCTTTGGCAATCTCATCAGGTTTGCCGACTCGTCCCAGTGGGATGGCGCTGGCTTGGCTGTCTACAAATTCTTGCAACTGCTGGTCATTCAATCCCAGATGATCGTAACCAGGAGTCGGAACCACACCAGGACTAATGGCGTTAACCCGGATATGGCGCTCTTTGAGGTCGAGTGTCCAATTCCGAGCAAATGATCTCACGGCGGCTTTGGTGGCGCTGTAAACACTGAAAGCTGGCGTACCTTTTATAGAAGCAGTCGAAGCATTCAGGATAATAGAAGCGCCCTCTGGTAACAGTGGCAGCGCCTTTTGTACGGTGAACAGCAAACCTTTGACATTTATGTTGAATGTTTTGTCAAAGTGTTCCTCAGTGATTGCTCCAAGTGGGGCAATTTGTCCACCGCCAGCATTAGCGAAGATGATATCGAGGTGTCCTTGCTCTTGCTTAATGGTGGCAAACAGACGATCCAGGTCTGCCAGATTAGAAACATCGCTCTGCACAGCCGTAACATTTTTACCAATGGCTTCTACAGCAGCATCCAGTTCGACTTGGCGACGACCCGTGATGTAGACATAGGCACCTTCAGCAACAAACTGTTTGGCTGTGGCAAGACCGATGCCACTGTTACCACCCGTGACAAGGGCGATTTTTCCTTCTAGTTTTCTCATTATGCTAATCCTTTGATTGTTGGGTTTAAAGTGGTCAGTTACTAATGGAAAGTGAAGTCAGAAGGAGGAATAGTCAGCTTAATCTCTAAGGGATATCTCCGGGCGCACCCAGAGTTTCGTCGCCAATTTCGCTAGAGACGCGCATGAATAATGCCAAGTCAGTTTCCTCATTCTCGTTTAGCGTCCCTGTTGCTTCTATTAGTTGAGCAAAGGCACTAGGCGCAGCAACAACCAACCCGCGAGCTGGTTTATCGCTAAGTGCGGCGACTACATGGATGGTGTTAGGCGGAATGAAGAAGCTTTCACCAACGCCTAGCACAACCTTGTTTTCACCTGCCCAGACAGTAAACTCTCCTTCCAGCACATAAAGTTGTTCGGAATAGCGTGTATGGCGATGGGGTGGAGTCTGTGTACCAGGAGTGAAATAGCCCTCAATCAGGTCGTATTTACCGTCAGTCGTGGTGTGATCGGCGAGGATAGTGAGGCGAGAACCAAGAAGCCAGAATGATTTTGTCATGGAATAGATGCTTCTAATGAATGAATTGTGTTACGAATGCTCAAGTTTGCGGTTCAGATAAGGCAGGCGTTCATGCCGTTTTTAGATAGACAAGTGTGACAAATTTTTAACATTAAGCTTGTTGGGAAGACTTTGCGAGGTACGCTCCGCTTTAATTAAATCTGCTGCCTCCTCAGCAATCATGATAGTGGGTACGTTCGTATTTCCCGTGGTGCTCGTGGGCATGATGGACGAAAGGTTGGCAGGTTTACGATCAGCAATTAGTTTATCAATAGCGTGAAGCTCACTGTTACTGCCAGGTCAAGCGAGCAGGCGCAACGATTCATTCCAGAGCCGATCGGCATTGTCTGGGTTCAGGGCGTAGGGGGCAACTCCGCTCATATAGCCGTTCCCGTTGGTCACGAGAGTGGCTTCATTGCAGTCCTCGAAATAGCGTCCGCCAACGCCCTTTAGTAGCCCAGAGGTTGCCAACAGAACGGAAGTTGCCGCACCCTGCGCTATTGTCTTCTGCTGCTCAGGTGGGGTTCTAAGACCGCCCGTATGACGCTGGAGGTTGGTTACGATCGCTCCTGGCATCAGGGCATTAGCGGTAATACCATCCTTGAACCAGCGTGCAGTAGCACCCACAGCAAAGAGGATGCTTGCGGTCTTGGACTGTCCATACGCTAACCACGGATCATAAGGACGGAACATGAAGTGAATATCATCGAAGACAATGGGCGACATCAGGTGTCCGCTAGAACTAACCACCACGATACGGGCAGCACCCTCGGCAGCGAGAGCGTCGTGTAGTCCGAGCGCTAGGGCAAAGTGTCCGAGATAGTTAGTGGCAAATTGCATCTCCCAGCCTTCGGGTGTGCGCTGTTCGGGCAGTGCCATTACCCCTGCATTATTAACGAGGATGTGCAGTGGCTCACGCCAGGCAGCAATGAACTTGGCAATTGAGTTGCGATCGCTTAAATCAAGCAAAGCAACATGAATATTCTGGTTCCCAGTAGTAGCCATAATGTCAGCCGCAACTTGCGCTCCAGCATCGGTATTACGCACAGCTAGTGTGACGATTGCTCCAGTTTGAGCCAGTGCCCGCGCCGTTTCTAAGCCGATGCCCGATGCGGCTCCCGTAACGATCGCCCGCTTGCCGGAAAGATCAATTCCTTCTACGACCTCGGCGGCGGTGGAATGTCGTCCGAATGGTGTTGTAACCAGTGCCATTGTGTATTCCTTTACAGAGACCGAGTGTTCTGTTTGCCTAACATCGACCGATAAACGCTCAACAGGTATGATAATGTGAGATTGATCAAAGACGATCGCCCGTTTCTAAATAAATAGATGAATACGCCGGACTTTGGACGTTAGATTTGCTGAGAACCGTTCGTGTTGTGCAACCTGCTTTAATTAAATCCGCTGCCTTCTCACCAATCATGATGGTCGGTGCGTTCGTATTTCCCGTGGTGATTGTTGGCATGATGGAGGCATCAACAATTCGCAATCCCTCAACCCCATGTACCCGCAACTCAGGATCGACCACTGCCATTGGGTCAATGCCCATTTTGCAAGTGCCAACCGGATGCCACACAGTGCTGCAAGTGTCCCGAATGTAAGCTTCGAGTGCTTCATCACTCTGAACCTCAGCACCCGGAGCAATTTCTGCACCACGAAACTCATCAAAGAAGTTGCTATGAAATAATTGCCGCATTAATTTAATTCCCTCAACCAGCTTCTTTACATCGGTTTCATTTTGCAGATAGTTCATCTGCAACATCGGTGTGTCTTTAGGATCAGGCGTTCGTAAACCGACACTGCCAATATTTTGCAGATGGGTCAAAGCGACTGCACCCGTAAATCCAAATGCCGCTGGAGCATAGCCAGGGGGTAAGAGCTGAATGGAACCGAATAGAAACTGTAAATCGGGTGCAACCGCTGAATTCCACTTGCTATGCAAAAATAATCCAGCTTCCCCGATACTACTGGTGCTGGCAAAGTGTAAATCCTGAGTTGCCTGGTATACCACAGGAGAGAAAATGTGGTCTTGCAGGTTTTGCCCAACACCTGGCAGCTCGACGACAACAGGAATCCCTAATGTTTGTAGGTGTGCTGCATCTCCAATGCCAGAAAGCATTAGCAGCTTGGGCGAATCGAACGCGCCCGCACTTAAAATCACTTCCCGCTCAACCCTGACTTGGTGCAGCATCCCCTCGTGCAGATATTCCACCCCAACGGTGCGGGTTCCCTCAAACAACAATCGAGTCACCAATGCCCCAGTCGTTATGGTCAAATTGCGACGCCCGGCAATGGGCACAAGGAATGCAGCAGCAGCACTGTGCCGTTTACCCTTCTTGGTAGTTTGCTGATAGAGTCCGGCTCCTTCCTGCTGCGTACCATTGAAATCAGGATTGTAGTCAAATCCCATTGCCACACATGCCTCTACAAATCGTTGAGATGTTGCAGTAGGCGCAATGGGATCGGTAACGCTCAACTCCCCATCAACTCCGTGGTAAGCGGAGACACCGCGTTGCTGGTGTTCAGATTTCTTGAAATAAGGCAAGACATCCTGGTAATTCCAACCTGGATTTCCCAACTCCTGCCAGTGGTCATAATCGTGATGATTGCCTCGGACATACATCATGAAATTAATCGAACTGCTGCCTCCCAAGACTTTGCCACGGGAACAAAAGATTTTGCGATTATTCAAGAAGGGTTCTGGTTCAGAGAAATAGCTCCAGTCCACCTCTGAGCCTAGTAGATTGACGCACTCCGCTGGGATGAAAATCTCTGGTTTCGTATCTGGATTACCCGCTTCGAGTAGTAACACAGTTGTGTCATTATCTTCGGTTAGACGATTGGCAACCACACAACCAGCCGAACCTGCACCGATTACAATGTAGTCATAATTAGTCATAAAGTTCTCTTTCTCTGTTATCTACAATGGATAAATGGAGTCAAGAATGAACTGATTTAAAGAGCGATCGCTGAAATACTGTTACTTATTCATTTACAACACCTGATCTGCTGACTTTAACTGCGTACCAATGGTGTATCCACCAAATGTTCTGCCAGAAACCAAACTTGCGTCTCATTAGTTCGCAGGACTTGGCTCACTAACAAATCGTTAGTACCACTATCTTGATTCGCTGCTGTTTTATTGATCGCCACTCTCAATTCCCCAACGATCAATTCGTGGGCTTCCAGTAACCGCGACAACATCACAGGTACTTCCTCTACGCCGTTGGGGGGACGCTTAATCTTAGTGACTTCTGCCACATGACGCGGGTCAGCTATCGCCACACCTCCGAGTGTTTGTACCCGTTCACCCAGTGCATCAATTAACTCAATCTGTTCACTGGCGTGTTTGTCGAGCAACAGATGGAGTTGATAAAACGTATGTCCGCGCATCAACCAGTGATGTTTCTTGTAAAGGTGATAGAGAATAATCGTATCTGCCAAAATTTGATTGACTAAAACACAACTTTCGCTGCGGGCACTGGGGTTGAGAACAATTGGTAAATCACGAAGAGTACCATACTGCTGAATTTCATATCCATGTTGATGCAGTAAGGGTTGACTGCCATCGACTTCAGTGATACTTGTATTTTGAGTCGGCACGATCGCATCTCCTAGAGTCATAATTAGGTCTGTTCTATTTGTATGTACCGAGAAACTGCTTCTCTTAAAATTGTGATTACTTCACAGCAGTGCTGGCTGCTTCAATCACTTTGGTAACTTCTTTTGGATGAGAGATAAAAGGAACATGACTGGAGTTAACTTCGGTTGTCTTAGCATTAATCCGTTTAGCCATAAATCGTTGAAGTTCAGGGTTGATGGCGCGATCGCTTTGAGTCACGATAAACCAGGAAGGAATCGTTTTCCAGGCGATTTCATTCACTGATTGCTCAAACGCGGCGCTGGCGATCGGCTTTTGGGTTGCTGCCATCACTCGCGCCTCAGCCTTCGATACGTCCTGGGCAAAAAATTCGTGAAACTTCCCGCGATCTACATAGAGAAAGTTTGCAGCATCAGATACGATCGCCGTACTAATCGGAGGTGCTGCATACCTTTTATTCAAATCACTCGTCTTTTCACCGACATCTGGTGCGAAAGCATTAACATAAACCAGAGCTTTCACCTGTGAATTGCCAGCCGCTGCACCCGTGATTACATTTCCACCATAGGAATGTCCAACTACTACAACAGAACCTTTTTGATTATTAATCACCCGCTTCGTCGTTGCCACATCATCAGCAAGCGAGGTGAGCGGAATCTGCACAGCAGTCACTCTATAGCCATCCTGCTCCAACAATGGAATAACGTGTTGCCATGATGTACCGTCAGCATAAGCCCCATGAACGAGAACGATCGCAGGTTTAGAGTTGGACGCTTGAGGTAATTCTTTGGAGGTGGCTGGTATTGGATGCATTGATATTCCAAGGACAACACTTAATGCAAATAACCACAGCAACAATTTTTGAACTTTTTTCCATGTAAAAACCATCATTGCGATCGCCTCTGTATTCTTGCTAAATTGCTGAAATCTCTGGTTCTTGTCGTCCGTATAGAAGTTATGAAATACTCCCCGCTGAAATACTTGTTGGGATAAGCATCAAAAACCTTAATCATTTGCAGCAACAATGGCTGCCATTATCTGCTCAACAGTCCAGCGATCAAGATAGCAAATTCCATTAATAAACAAAGCGGGTGCAGCCTTCACTCCACTTTGCAGTCCAGCTTCGATGTCACCATTGATACGATTGACATACGCTCCCTTGGATAAATCCTGCAAAAATTGAGAAATATCAAGTCCTAAACGATTGGCATACTCGACTAGATAGCCATTTCCCAATTCCTGTTGATGGATAAACAGCATCTCATGCATTTGCCAAAACTGCCCTTGAACTGCTGCTGCTTCTGCGGCTTCCGCTGCCCGTTGAGCATGTGGATGAATCTGTACCTGAGGAAAATGACGGAAGATAAAACCTAAATTGTTTTCTCCAAACGAAACCTTCAATTGCTGTTGAGCAACTTTAATCAATCGATAGACGTTGGCACTTTGAAAACATTCATAATCTCCATACATGACGAATACTACAGCAGCATTCAGTACACCTTGAATATGATCCTGGGTTGAAGGCAGAACGAATAAAGAACGATTATCACGGTCGGAAGTCATGTTTCGGTTTGTATTAAGCAAACTTAAGCCTTACAACCCAACTGCGCTAACGTTGCTATAGATTCAATATAGACAATTGACCCTCTCTTGTCGTCCACTCTGGGTTGACATTTTTATACAATCGAGTGATGGATGAACCTGTCCATCTCGCAGTGGAAGGTTGACTCAAACTTTAGTTTGAGTCTAAAGCCAATTCTATTGGGGAAAAGGTAAAGATTCACTTCCCTTCCCTTCTTTTTCCCCACTTACAAACTGACAATCCCACGCTTAACAGCAGTAATCACGGCTTGTGTGCGATCGCTCACGCCCAATTTGCTCAAAATCCGATTTACATGTGATTTGACGGTACTTTCACCAATAATCAAAGCAGTCCCAATTTCTTGATTCCCCATTCCTTGTGCCATCAAACGCAGCACTTCCAACTCTCGTTCACTCAGTTCTGGATTGCTCATTCGCTGGAATAATTTTGCGCCCACTTCTGGCGGAATGTATTTCTGACCATTATGAATAACGCGAATCGCATTCAAAAGTTCGCCAAGTTTAGAATCCTTAAGCAGATAGCCTTGAGCGCCCGCCTGTAAACCGCGATAGATATCTTCATCGCCATCGTAGGTTGTGAGTACCGCGATCCGAGCCTGCTTAAATTCAGCACAAATCGCCATAATGGCTTCAACACCTCCCATTTTGGGCATTCGTAAATCCATTAGTGTGACATCAGGTTGGTATTCTCGAAACGCGTTGATCGCCTGCTGCCCATCTTCTGCTTGAGCAATCACCGTCATTTCTGGAGCGCGGTTAATGATGGTTGCTAATCCTTGCCTGACAATAGAATGATCGTCAACAATCAGAACCCGAATAGTCGTTGATTGGCTCATAATTATTAAAAAATTGAAACTACAAACTTATACCAATTCAAAATTCAAAATTTTCGTGCAACGTCTTGTAGAGAAGAAATTCAGATTTAGCATGGGTTTCAAAGTTGGCATCCACACTCATTCTTTTCTAAAATTGGTATTAGAACTTGAATTACTACACTTTGCGTTTAAAATGTTGTTGGTTTAATAATTATTAATTTCGATTGACAATGACAACAATTTCTGTTCCTTGTCCAGGTTGGCTCTGAATCCTCAGTTGCGCTCCCAGCTGTTCTGCCCGCTCGCTCATTCCCAACAATCCAAATCCGCCAATATCTGGGATACTACTAACCCCAAAACCCCGCCCATCGTCTTTAACCCGCAGGATACATTGTGTGTTTTCATACACCAACTCAACACGAATTTTGCCAGCATCAGCATATTTTATGGCATTGGTTAATGCTTCCTGTCCAATTCGTAGTAAATTATTTTCAACCTCGGCGGGCATTGGATAGGCTGTGCCTTTGATTTGGTAGGTAACATCCGTATTGGCAGAGGCTTTCATTTGAGTCACAAGGCGATGAAGGGCGCTATGTAAATTGCCCTCCTCCAATAGCTGAGGACGGAGTGCTGACACCGATCGCCGTGCCTCAGAAAGCCCAATGCGTGCCAGTTCATCAATCATTTCCAGCATTTCCAGATGTTCCTGAGTTGTTTGGCGATCGTCGCCCAGCACTTGCGTTGCTGCTCCGACTTGCAGCAGAATGCCTGTGAAAGATTGGGCTAACGTATCATGAATTTCTCGCGCCATCCGGTTGCGTTCTTCCAGAATGGACGCTGCTTCAGCGAGTTTGCGATCGCTAATGTCTGTCATGAGACTGTAGAAGCCTCTCACTTGAGCATTGTGATCGAAATCGGGGATTAAGGTCACGCTGATGCAGCGTGTACCAAGCGAAGAAGGGATTTCTGCTTCCAGGGCTACAGTTTGCCCTTCAAACACTTGATTAATAGACGGCTCAAATATTGGATAAACTGTCTCACCTAAAAGCCCATAAACAGGCTTGCCCAAAATTTCATCACGACTACGCTTAAACCAAATCTCATAGGTACGGTTGATAAATTGATAGCAACGATTGGCATCTACATAGCTAATCAATGCTGGTAGTGCGTCGGCGATCAGTCGTAATTCCTGTTCTTGATGACGCAGTGCGGCTTCGCTTTGCTGTAACGCCGCTGTCCTTTGAGCGACCTGTTGCTCTAGAGTACGGTTGTAATTCGCTAAGAGGTCTTCTGCTTGTTTCCGCTCTGTGATATCTTCAAAAGCTGCGATCGCATAAGCCACCTTCCCTTGTTCGTCAAAGACGGGAGTGCCCCACACCTCAACGGGGATCGTTTGGTTATT
The DNA here is from genome assembly GCA_019359015.1 of Spirirestis rafaelensis WJT71-NPBG6. Taxonomy (GTDB): domain Bacteria; phylum Cyanobacteriota; class Cyanobacteriia; order Cyanobacteriales; family Nostocaceae; genus Hassallia; species Hassallia rafaelensis. The sequence goes on along the minus strand of JAHHID010000032.1, from coordinate 16,551 downwards.
TTGGCGAATTTCTACGTCATCAATCGTAGTGCGTTCGCCGCTCAACGCCCGGATGATTGGCATTTTTTCAGTAGGGTAGATTTGATCCGTTCCCGTCACATAAAATTGATAAGCCTCTGCGATTTGATCCGGCGGTACGCCAGGATCAATCCCTTTGCCCATGAGATGAATGCCCCGTTGATTGGCATAGTAAGGGCGACCCGTCGCATCAATGACGGCAATGCCGACCGGAACTGCTTCTAGAAATTGAGTCATTTTGCTTTCGCTGGCGCGTAGCTTTGAATAAAGTCTGGCATTTTCGATCGCGATCGCTGCCTGGGTTGAAAGTAGATCCAACACTTCTGCTCGTGCAGGTGTAAATACTCCAGTTGCTAATCGATTTTCCAAATACAACACGCCGACGAGCTTACTTTGTTTCAACAGCGGCAAACAAAGCAATGACTGAGCTTGATTGTGCTGAATGTATGGCTCATTGGTGAAATCACCTTCACGAGTTGCATCATTCAGGATAACAGATTCATGAGTGCGAATCACATACTGAATGATTGATTTGGGCAGTTGATTTGTCAATCGAATCGACTGTAGCACTCGCGTAGCATAGGCAGCTTCACCGTCGTTGAGTTCACAAGCAGCCTCAATCATCCATTCTCCTGAGTTTTCTAAAAGCAAACATCCAGTTTGTGCCCCAGCATTCTCAATTAATATCTGCATCAAGGAAGTGAGTAACTGCTCCAGTTCAATTTCGCTCGAAATCGCTTGAGATGCTTTTATTATCGCCGCCAAATCAAAAGCGATGTCTAAGGTATTAGAGGTGGTTCCAGAGATCATATTGATGGGCGTATCAGCTACAGTTGATGACTGAGAAAATAGCTGTGGGTAGCGAGTTTCTAAATCTTTGACTTTTGCCATTGCCCCCCACCGCTCATAGCAATAGTGAGCCTCCTTCATGTATGTTTGGGCAATTTTTGCCCTACCCCTGGCCAAGTAATGTTTAGCGGCTAATTCATAGGATAAGGCTTCTTCTTGAAGATACTCGTTGTGTTTAGCACTAATAATTGCTTGTTCATACAATTCTTCTGCTTCAAAAAATCGACCTAAGATTCGTGCTTTTTCAGCTTCAACTAAATGGTATTTATGCAAATAATTCATGGGTGCATGATCTGCCCAATATTTCATCTTCTCTTGACTAAGGGCAACTTTGTTGAGGATTTCCGCTTGTACTTGAGGACTGCTTTTAGGATATGTTGCAAGTTTCGCTAGAGAGCTATAGAAATGATAGAGGGGAGCAAGGAGGGTTGCTTTTTCTCTGCTTAAATCAGCTTCCACTAGAGTTGAATTTTCAACTGCTTGAGTATACTCAGAAAATAGATAGCACAGGAAAAGTTCATCGAAATGTACAAGATGTATTACGTCTTCATCGATTTGTTGTTGTGGGAGCTTATTCTCCTGGCACGAGTCTTTGATGAAATGGCATGGATTGACCGAGGTTCCCATCAAATTTAAGACAGATTGATAACATATTCGAAGCCAAGTGAGTACTGCTTCCTGTTTGAGTTGACGAATTGCTTCACAATATGTCGTCATTTCGCGTTCAAGTTCCGAGAGTTCCTTGCCAGCGCGAAAGGAGTTGTAGCAGTACACGTAAGCGCAACAGGCAGCCGACTCCAAGTCCCCAGTTTCCAGCCCACTTTGATAGCCTTCTAGTAAAGGTTGCAGTGACTCTCTAATATGTTCTTTCCAGTGGATGATGTAGTAATTTAGGATGTACAACGTCCTAGCTTTGAGCGTATGGGCATGCGGCTGTGACAATAGTGTTAGAGCAAGCTGTCCAAACTCGTAGCCAGACTGAATATCTCCAACTCTTATGCAAAGAACTAATCCAAAGGCAGCATACGCAAAGGCAGATACAAAGGTATTACCATATTGGATTGATAAGTTGACCTGCTTAGATGCAAGTAGAAACATTAGATAGGGAGCAGCAAATCGGGCAACAATCATGATGCTTGATAGAATTCGCATCGTCGCCAATTGCTTTGGCTCAATCATTTCTGGTAAATAAATTAAATCCCTAATTGGTTTCTGGCTGAAGCAGGAGGTGATGGCATCAAGTTCAAGTTGAATATCTGAGTGGCTGGGCGTTTCAGGAAAACTGATTCCCAATTGCTGCAACACTTGCAATGCCGTATTGATCGCCTTTAAGAACTGGTTTTGTGCGATGTCAGTTTGAATCTTAACCTCGTACACTTTTACGATATCAAGAACTGTTTTGGCTTCTTGCAGAATGATCGCAACCCAGTATTCTACCTGCTCAAAATTGCCACACAAATATGCAACTTCTGTTGTTTCTAAATATAACTCTAATGTCAGATCGTAGTTTGTTTGCCAGCTAGAAGCTGCTAGCCAAACTCTGGCTGCGGCTAAATATTTTTGAGCCATACTATAGGCGATCGCAGCTTTTGCTTTCTGTCCTGTGATTAAATTTAATCTAGCAATTTCATTGCGTTCTAGTTGATCTGTGACAAGCTCAATTCCATGATTAAGATGATCGACAATTTCAAACAGTCGGTCTGATAGTCTCTCTGGCAAAGTTTTTCCGAGGAGATTGCGACCAATTTGTAAATGAACAATTTGTTTTTGCGACTCATCGATTAAGGCGTATGCAGCTTGCTGTACGCGATCGTGCAAAAACTTATATTCTTGAACTAACAAGTTTTCATCTAATTCAGATAGTGGTTGAATTAATCCAACTTGTATGGCTGCTAGTAAATCTTGAAAAACCTTTTCAGGTGGTTTATCACAAACAATCGATAGAGTATCTAAATTAAATTCAGCACCGATACAAGCTGCTAACTGGAGAATTTGCTGTGTGTTTTCTGGTAATTTATTTAACTGGCTCAGTAGCAACTCCACCACATTATCGGTAATATCCTGGGCTTGAATATCAGCTATGTTCCATTGCCAGCATAAGTGTTCAGCATCAAATGTCAGCAGATTCTCGCTATACAGCATTCTCAAAAATTCATTGACAAAGAACGGATTGCCTTCAGTTTTACGCAAAACTAACTCAGCTAAGGGACGAATGATGTCTGCATTCCGATGCAGCGTCTCGGCAATCAACTGATTCAACGGACCCAGCGTTAAGGGTGCTAAGATAATTTCCTGAAGCACTGCCCCTTGTTTTCGCAGTCTCTCTAGCATTAATGCTAATGGATGCGTTGGATTTACTTCATTATCTCGATAAGCTCCAATCAAAAATAGTGATTGGGCTTGCTCATCCAGCAGCATCAACTCAATTAAATTCAGCGTTGCTGAGTCTATCCATTGCAAATCATCTAAAAATATCACTAGGGGATGTGATTCTGAACAAAACACCCGCACAAATTGCCCAAAAATCCGATGAAAGCGATTTTGAGCTTCAGTTGCTCCAACTTCCATTACAGGCGGCTGCTTGCCGATAATCAATTCAACTTCTGGGATCACATCAATGATGATTTGTCCGTTGCTTCCCAGAGCCGTTAGAAGTTGCGCTTGCCACTGTTGCACATACTCGTCTGGCTCACTAAGTAATTGCCGTACCAATTTTTGCAGGGCAACCGCGATCGCACTGTAGGGAATATTGCGCTGAAATTGATCGAATTTACCAGAGATAAAATAGCCACGCTTTTGGGTGATTGGTTTATAAATTTCCTGCACTAATGCTGATTTGCCAATGCCAGCGTAGCCAGATACCAACATCATTTCAACTTGGAATTTTGGGTTGCCCGTTTGTTCCTTTTGTGAAGTTGTTTCTGAATTGTTTGGTAAAGCAGCAACGGAATTTGACTCTGGAGACGCTACACGATTGTCCTCCGGACAAGCTACGCGATCAAACGCCGCCAGTAATATTGCAACTTCCTTATCCCGTCCATACAGTTTTTGAGGAATTTGAAACCGATCACAAACGTCTTGAAGCGCCAGTTGAATGCTAGAGATTTGACCGATTTCTTCTAATTGTTCAGCATAGATTTCTAAATCCGCTTTGATGCCCCAGGCACTTTGATAGCGATTTTCAGCGTTTTTCGCCATCAGTTTGAGAATAATATCTGAAACTGGCTTGGGAATCATTGTATTTATTTCATTAGGCGGAATAGGATGTTTGGCAATATGACAATGGACTAGCTCCAGCACGTCTGTGGTGGTAAATGGTAGTTGTCCGGTGAGCAGTTCGTAAAATGTCACGCCCAGCGAGTAGAAATCAGTCCGGTAATCGAGCAAACGGTTCATCCGCCCGGTTTGCTCTGGAGATAGGTATGCGAGTGTCCCTTCTAAAACATGAGGACTTTTGAAAGTCGGATTCGTGCGGTTAAATTGGGTGGCAATTCCAAAGTCAATAATTTTGACAATACCAGTATCCAGATTCAGGACTATGTTTCCAGGGTTGATATCTTTATGAATGATATTGGCTGTATGGATTCTGCCCAAAATGTCGCTCAGGGCGATCGCAATACTTAAAAATTGGGATAAAGGCATGGGGCAGAAGATATCTGGGCGCTTGTGCATCCATTGCTCTAGCGACTCTCCCCCAAAATCTTCTAATAGAATTACCAGAGTGCGTTGATAGTCCTGCTGGCTGTATGCCTTCACCACTCCTTCCACTGTGAGGGAACGGATAATTTTATATTCCTGTCTGTAACGGGTTATTTCTTGAGGTGAGGGATAATCAAGCTTTAGCATTTTTACGACGATCCCTACTCCATCGTCTCTGATGCCCCGATAAACTATAGAATTAGAACTTTCATATATCTTGTTTTGGATGGCAATACCAGGTAGAGCAATCATAAAGCAACTCTTGAGAGGATAATCTGGCATACCTCAAACTATACAGTAATTCTCCTTGTTAGAATGATAACTATAATTAACTACTTAGTTTACTTGCTAAATAGACTTGTCCGAAAATTTGAAAAGCAGTCTGTATCTGGCTTAGAGACAGTTCAAGTGTAAGCCCAAGTCAACCTAATTATGAGGGTTGTATTGCAAAAACTTGCAAAGGACAAAAGCTCTGTATAAATCAGAACCAGTTATGAAGCTACTCCGAAAATTTGAGCAACAAATAGTATTTGAGCGCTAATGTCTGTTTTTTCAACTCCCTTAACTTGTCCCTTAACGCGTAACCAAGTAAATACTAAACTAGACCTCTACCTAACTTAACCGAGGAGAAGGTCGCCACAGTTTAGCCAGGGTGACTTTCCACGGACAAGGGGGTGAAGTGCGTCAACGCTACCGTGAAGGTCAAGAAGACCAACTGGGCGCTCTGGGGCTGGTGGAGAATGTGCTGGTATTATGGAATACGAACTACTTAGATGCGGCGGTAAAGCAACTGCGAGACCTGGGGGTGGAAGTAAAGTCCGAGGTCTGAGGATTTATCGCGGCTCTCTCCTCTCGGATACAAGCATATCAATATGTTGGGACGTTATCAGTTTACAAAGAAAGGCAGAGGGTCCAGGGCAGAAGGCACTTATGTTAAGAGTATTAATAAAAACTTACTTTGTGGGTTTAAAGCCGATTCAAAATCAATAATTATACTTAAGATGGCTTGCACGGACGGTATAAAACGCAAAGCTCTCTGGGGGAAGTTTCTGCCAGAAGACAATAGTCCTTGTTACAATCCCACTATGAGTAAGGGTGGGTTCTATAAGTGCCTTCTGCCTCCTGCCTTCTGCCTTCTGAATGTCTTCTGAACATTTGAAGCGGGGTGAACTTCGTCCTCTACGTGATCTAGATGACTTTGGCGAATCCTATAGCTATAACGTTCTGTAGATAAGGCTTGTAGCCAAGCGCGTACATTCCTGTTCGATTGGGACTCGCACGCGACAACTGCCAAAGAGCCTTAACTTGTGACCAATGGGGCGTACATAAAAAATATTGGCAGCAGAAACTGTGCCACCTCCGTGACTCGACCGACAATGCCGTAATTTGGAGAGCAATTAGATAGTTACAAACTCAACCACGTATAAAACTGTGGCATCATTTGTTCTAACATACGTAGTTCACTTGATGCAATTTTCTCCAGCAGTAGCACAGCACACCACCGACGATCTTCACTCCAACGTTGGAGGATATCTTTAATGGCATCAACCCCATGCTTAATGCCAGAGCGCAGTTGTTGGACACAATCTCTAATTGGTGTAGAATCGCCATCTTCGGGTTCCAAATCGACAAAATCGATGTTTTCAACTTCGGTATCCACCCCCTCCCCTAGGGGTGGAACTATAGAATTAGGGGGGGGGGTGGATACGGGGCTGTTTGGCGGTGCAATCCCATACTGTAACTGCAATCTGGCTTGATATCGCCGTTGTTCTTCTACGACTTGCCTAATCCGTTCTTCTTTTGCTTGTCGCTTGTGTTCGCGGTATCGTATTACCGATAGCGCAAAGTCTAATTCCTCTTGAGACAGCAAGTGGTATTTAACTTGTTTACCCCGAGTACCCACTTTATGGTTAACCAGTTTTAATCCCAATTGAGATAGCAGCGTTCCCAACAACCATATAGGTTTGCTCTTTGGGGGAACCGTAAACCCTAAAATCGCCTTAACATGAGACGCACAAGAAGAGGCAATTTCAGTCATCCTCACCAAATCAGGGTCACTCGCGGTAACCTCAACACCCGCTACTAAACGTTTGAGAATATCATGCAGTCCCAAATTAAACCTAGCCAACCAAGAAGCCGAATAATTCCCCCAGTCCATACACAACGCCATCTTCAAACGCTCCTGGCGGTCTTTATCTGCCACAATTGTTGGTGGTGCAGGGTATTTATCACCAGTATTTGGGTCAACAATTGTACCATCTGGCTCAGATAAAATTGCCTCCAAGTCAGCGATCGCCCGAATTAATTTCCCACTGTTGTCTTTTTGTACCAGTGTTGAAGTTACCTCCATCCCGTAAGCATCTTTGATGCGGAATTTCTCGCACTCATAAATTTCTTCGGGTGATAAATAATCTTTACTAGTACGTTGCCGATACTCAGTAGCCGAAATTTCGTTGGAAGAAGCAACCGCAGCATAATACGCAGCGTCTAGGGCAATGCCAGCATTTTTTAGTTGCTTTTGGGCAAGTTTATTTTCCGACTCACCCACTGGGATAATTACGTTACCCATCTCCGTTAGCAGGTTGCGTAAATCAGCCCGCAAGTTGTTGATAGATTGGTGACGCTTCGCCATTATTTGACAGTACGCATCAAGCGCCCAGTCTTTTTCAGCACCTCTTCGTCCTGTTTCACGGTCAATCCTGATCAGGAAAGCCGTCATTTCGTTGGTTTGCAGCAACCGCTCCTTAATTTTACTGGCATTGGTGTCTTTATAGCCAAAAGGCGGACGCGGAGCTACCCAAACGTGAATCGGGACGTTGGGACGATAGCGCCAAAGTTGTTGAGCGCATTCGGTAGCCGTTTGGGAAACCGCGTGAAAAACGCCAAAAACAGCGTCAAAATGATATTCAGGTATGTCCACCCCAGTTCCCAGGCTAGGGGATGCTAAAAGGGCATCTAGACCCTTTACAGCGTTGGTTATATCCTTGATGAAGGCAACGTTTTCTTCACTGCCGGAGTTTTCTGAGTGAATCGCCCAAACTCGTAGCGGCTGATTGATATCTGACGTTTTTTTGTCATCTGTCTTTAGAGGTAATTGCGATGCTTTAACACCCGACGTTTTTTTGTCATCTATCTTTAGAAATAATCGTGAGGTATCGTCAGAAATATTGTCATTTGCAAGCGGTGGTTGCAAACTAGGATCTGCGTTGCTAGCCTCCACAACAAGGGGCATAGAGAGCGACTTTTCAAGTTTCTTAATAAAGCGCTTAGAGTCAGAAACCACCATAATTTTCTCACCCCTCATCAGCGCTGCCGAAATTTGGGCAACTATGGCAGAAGAATTATCTCCTTCGTACCAGTGAATTAGGCGATCGCCATTTTTCCACTCATTTTTGATAATGAACGGTTTTTCCTCTGGTGGACGCATTGCCCGGAAGAAGTCCACTGTCACGTCGTCCATATGCGCGTCGGCAATTACAACCAAGGGCGCATTATACACGATATATTCCAGAACTTCTAAAATTTCAGCCCGATGTTCTTTACAGGTTTTGCTGTGCAGCAGGTGAGTCAGATACTGGCAAGCTTCATCGATAAACACGCAGCCGTAGGTGAGGGAATCGGTGCAAAGCTTATGCAAGCTATCGATGGTGATGCTGAGGGCAGTAGCCTTGGCTAAACCTGTGTAACCCAAATCCGAGTACATTTCGGTTTTGAGACGATTAGCCAGGTTTTTCAACAAGTTAACCCGATGCCCGTTGTTGAGGAACCGCGCTTGGGGATGAGAGTCACGCCATTTTGAGAGCAACTCGGTTTTGCCGGTTCCCATATCGCTGTCTAATACTACCAGTCCTGATTCTGGTAATTCAACTGATTCAGATAAATACTTGACATTTACCCGAACGTGTGGTTCGTATTTGTTGCTTAGTCCTCTGTGGCTGATGTAGAACGATCGCTGATAATCTGTGAGGGTTTTGGCATCGTCAACGATGGCGGTTAAGAGGGCGCTAGCATCGTCACCACGGGCTACTACGAAGTCATCGACCCCTTTCTCCATTCCGGGGAGTTGAGCCACCTCGCAGACGCATAGAGCCGCTTCTATTGCCTTGCCTGTACGTAGGGTGGCTTGAAAGACCGACCAACGGGTTTTAGGGTTGGTTTCGTAGTCGAAGAGGATGATAAATTTGCGTCCGGGTTGTGCTAAAGGCAGTAAATCGGGATGCAGGCGTTCGTCTAAGTCTTTTTTACCAACTCGTCCGTTCCAAATACCGGGCAGTGCGATCGCTACAAACCCAAGACTTAACAAACAAGCTGCTTTCTTTTCCCCTTCGCAAAGGATTATGGGGATTTCCGGGTGACGAATAACCCACTCCCAAAATAGGAGCGGATGTAGCCTATCAGTAAGGCGCGACGAGAGGGGAGAATTATTGCACTTGATACTATACCGCTTGAGGACTAAATCCCAAATGCAGTCGGGAATATCGAAGTAAGTGACGCGGTTGGGGGTTTTGGGTGGTGACTCGTATTTGACGAGTTTGCTTTTTGAAGCATTAATCCGGGGCTTGGTGGGCTTAAAGCGCCCCCATTCCATTGGTTGCCAGTTATTTTGGGGGTCGAGTCCGCTAATCCACAATCCACCCAATTCGGCGTGTTGGTACTGTTTTAAGAAGCTGTCGGTGACTCGACCGGCATTTTTGCGCTTTATTTGCTCGGAAATAAATAAGTACGAGTAAACTAATACGCCTTCGATGTGGATGAAATTGCGCTCGATAAGCGCGTGATGGATGGCACTACCGACGGCGAGTTCGTGGTACTCGGCGACTGTAAGGTTGTTGGGGTATTGAGAATGAGGATTGTCTTTCATCATCCCTCACTCCGGATGCCACTAGTACACCTCAATAGTCCTGAAATGGGACATAAAAGAGGGAGCTTAAGCTCCTTATGTTTTTGTTGGGGCTGACTGGGGATGCTAGATGCGCTTGCGCTACGTATAGAAATCTTCACGGTGGCTATCCCGATACGGAACAACCTTCTTTCATACCATGCCGTTTTTTTGACCCCGAAAAATCGAGGTTGCTTAACTTAATTAACTTAATTAGGATTGTCTACCAAGCTGGAACTATTGATTCACAAAGGTTTCAAAAAAAACTTATTACCAGATTCTAGAGGTTTCATTACCGGATTCTAGAGGTTTCATTACCGGATTCTAGAAAAATTGTCTACCTAACGAAATCCTTATATATTAACAGTTTTAGCTATTTTATTCTCAATAAGCAAAGTAGACAAACGTTTTATCAATGGTTTCAGCGTTTTTATTATTGAGAATGGCTTGTAGTAGAAAGGTAGACAAAACCCCAAACCTTTTATTGTCAAGGGTTTGGGGTTATTGATTTAATTTGGATGTAGGGATTGGTTTGAAGACAAGTTAGACAACTGTTACCCGATTCTAGAGAAGTAGACAGAATGTGAGGCGATTTTAGTGGAAGTAGACAAGTGGGTATGGAGCCGAGATATGTGTTTTTTCTGCAAGATGGTCTGTAAACTCTGGTTATTAAGCTTTAGATTTTACGCTCATTTTTGATTTTCGCCATTTCTGTGTAGTTCGCTTAACCTCTTCTATCTCCTCAAAATCTACTTTGATAACGGCATTTTCAAATTCCACACCCAAAGCTGTGGCAACTTCTAAAAGCTCTACAAAACTAGCGCATTGATAATCTGTATCCTCATATTCTTTAACCCTTTGCTCGTCAATTTCTAAAATTTCAGCAAGTTCAAAAAGACTCATTTTTGCTGCTATCCTGGCTCTGATTAAAGCCTCTGGTAGCTTATTTAAACTTTCAACTGTTACTGTTATTGGCTGGGTATTATCGCAATTAATCAGCCTTTCATATTCCGCAATTTCTGCTTTTAACTCGTCAACTTGACTCTGATAGGAATCTCTATGTAACTTCCAACGCTTAGGGTCTGCTTTCAAATCTTCATTGCTATCAAATTCAGCCACAGACTTTTCAAATCGCCGCAACCATTCTTTAGTATTTTGATATTGTTGCTCGTTTTTTATCATCATGGCTTCCACCTGACCAAATCGATAGCAATAATTCCCTTGCGCGTATTCGTTCTTGTATCAAATTGTTGCTCGTTTTTTATCATCATGGCTTCCACCTGACCAAATCGATAGCAATAATTCCCTTGCGCGTATTCGTTCTTGTATCAAATTGAAAAAAATCTATGTATGCCGTACCAGTCTCATTCGCTGGGTGATTGGCAGGAAAAATTTCCCCTTTATACTTGCTTTTTTGTTCGGCACGTCGCAGCGCAAAATTATGTAAGGTGGGAGCAATCGATTCCAGATAATTTATATCAACCCCATTGTCTTCCCAACAAACATCAAAATCACCGGGTCTGGGTTTGCTGGTGACGAAACTACCATCTATATAAATAGTTCTACAACCTGCTTCCTGTAATTGGGTCATTGCCAGTTCTAGACCGTTTATCATGCGCTGTCGAGTCAAGTTGGTCGCAAATTTTTCTTGAAACTCCTCCCATTGCGCCCAATGTATCCCTGGTGGTAAATTACCATTTTCGTCAAATTCTGGAATCACTTTCTCACACCGTAACACAGATTAATTATCCGGCAAAGGAGCTTACCATAAACAGTAAGAATCTTACTTCCGTAGAGAGTGGCTACCGCGTTGGCGTAGCCTGACGGGCTTTGGTGCAAAGCACCCGCCTTTCTGCGATGCTCCCCTTGGGAGCCGCGCAAAGCGCGAACCGACCTGTCGGTTCGCGCTTGCGTTCCGGGCGTTTTGCCTGCCTTTGTGCGATCGCATTTTCACCCGCTCATAATTTGGTTTAATTCTGGAGCTAACCACTCCCAAAGTTGTTTTAAATGAAGGGGCTGAATTTTACGGCTTCCATTGATCCACTTGCCAGGAAGGGATTTTTGCAAGCCCAACCGTTCTGCTAGGTGCGATTTAGTCCATCCTCTAAGCTTCAAAGCTTCTTCCAAAGCCCATCCGGGAATTAGTTTTTGGCTATCTTCTACAGAGATGGTTTTTTGCTTGTTAGGGTGCGAATATTCACTCTCGGTAAGTACAGTTTTAAGGTTTGGCTCAGAGTCAGATTTAGGCTTACTAACTGGAAGTGCAGGAGCGTTAATTGCTTCTAGCTTTTCCTGAATTTTTTCTGTAGGTTTAATAATTACTTTGGCTTCTAGCCAAATATTTAGCCACCCTTTGGGTCGTCGCGGTCCCTCTGTATTTTTATTTTCTGGCAACACCCAAACTGGTTGAATTGATTCTGGATAAGTAACTGATTCAAAACTAATTTGCCAACCTAAATCTTGTAGGGTTAGTAGGGCATTATCCCACTGTTCAATCAGTTTAAGTCTTTTTATATATCCACTCTTACTCTGAAGTTCCTGCAAATGTGTTTCTGAAAGATATCCTATCCGTTTTAATAATGTTCCTACCTTGTATTCTCCATCAATTTTAATTCGGCTCATAATAGTTAACAATACTGCTAACCTTGCAGCAATTGGATTTTGATAGGGATTAATTTGTAAAGTACTTTTAGCTAAAAGTCCGTACTCATATAGTGAACGGTAGTTTTCTAAATCCTGAAATGGTCGAACCCAATCATTAGCACCAACTGTGAGAAATAACTCTGTAGGGTCATCAAATTCATGGTCAATTTTGGATGGATAATTATGTTCTAAAACTAAAGACAACTGACCTGTGTACTGAAGCTTTAGTTGCCACATAGCTTGAATTTCGGCTGAATATTTCATCCGCTTTAAGTCAAGCTTGTTAATGGTGATACTCAGATGGGCTACTTGCTGGGCAAGCATACCGAGTTTTTTCAGCTTATTACCTAAACTTAAATCGGTTCTATTACTCCAGCCAAAAGTTTTAATTAAATCAGTTCCTTTGATGGTAAATGCACCCGACCAAGGTTGTTCTAAATCCGTGGCACAAGACGCAAAAACTAAAAACATATAAGCAACTTCTGGGTTAAACTTCTGAATAATCTCCCAGGCTGCATTTCCAGCTATAAGTTCTAGTCTGTTGGTTTCCGGGTTTTCTTTAATGATGTTGTGTTCTATAAAACCCTGACCAAAAAAGCGCCGAAAACAAGGAACACCTTCAATATCATCCCAAAGAGTTTTTCCTAAACAAGCTTGCGCTCCTGATAAGTAAGGGTGAGAAGTCATTACGGGAGCATCATCAGTTATTTGAAATAAGGGTGGTTGTGTTACGGGAGAGGAGTGCGTGATAGTTTTAGAGTTGTCTTGTTGTTGAAACTCTTTGGCTGACATTGATGAAAAGTCTAGGGAGTTGATATTCTCTAATTTCAATGGCTCGTGTAGCTCGTCAAGTTTGCTTCTTTTTACCAATTGAAATTGCTTATTCTTCTTGGCTATTTTCACTAATTTCACCCCTTTTTAGCCTAAACACGCGCACTTAAAAAGTAAAAAGATAAAAGTAAAAAGTAAAAAGTAATGCATATAATCCCCATAAATAAATTTTGGGGCGGCAAGGAAAGCGATCGCGGCAGCCATTCTAATAGTGAGTATTGCAATTCTTGGGCGATAACCTCAAAGTTTTGTTGGTGTGCTTAAACGGTTTCTACAAAGCTTTCTACGCTGAATCTCAAATCGGCTACGGAAGCTTGCAGAGATTGAGCAGTGTTGTTTAATACTTTTTTAAATCTGCGTAGGTCAGCATTAACGGCTACTTGCCTGTTTAATGCAGCTTCAATGCGGGTTAATGGTCATAGCTGTGCGCCTTATGTCATGGTTCTAAGTTCCCCCCACACTAAAAATCTGGTTGGCAGTCAAATTTAAATCAGGGAAAGCAGTTACTTGAGTTGTTTGAACTGTTCTTCTCCTCACAATTAAAGATTGGGCGAAAGAAGTGCCAAGGAAAGCGATCGCATGGGATTAATCGGTGTTGATCATTTATCCTCGTACCATTCGATAAATTCGCAGGGTTGGATTTTGTAATAGTCACAGATTTTGTCCATCGCCACCTTGTTGGGAATCTGTTCGGGATTATCGTATAGGGCGTAAACCGTTGTTTTGCTCAGGGTTGTACGTTCGCTAAATTCATATCTTGTAACTTTTAACTTTTCATCAATTAGCCTCCTTATTTTGTTTCTAACAGGCATAAAACCTCGCTGGTAATAACAGTCATATTAAAACAGCTTATTGGATAACTTGCTATGCCCAGTTTTATTTAATTAAAAGCTTGCTTTTATTACCAGTCAACTTATACTAAAATAGTAGTGTTAAAAAATTGCATATGTCAAATTCCCTAACACTGAAAAAAAGAAAACTCAACATCTGACGAGTTAGACCCGTTGTAGGTGAGTCTGCTTCCTTTGCTCGTCCAGCAAAGGAAGCCCCTCGGTTTCCAACAGCCTACATTTTCCAATATCGGGAGATACGGTCATGTGGCTGTTATTAACCAAGTGAGGCATTATCCATGAATCTTGTAAGTCAAGAAATCCAAAAGTTAGCAGTTTATCGACCCTCTAAGCAAGAGATTTTACTGAACGCAATTCAATCTTGCATTACGGAACTGTACAACGCAGCAGGAAGCGCAGAGGACAGTAACGAGGTAGATAACTACCTGCGTGCTGCCAAGCCGCTAACCGATGCTTTGATAGCCTGCGTCCAAATGGGGGATGGAGTGTAGGAGTAGGTAACATCCGCGACTGCACTTAAAGCGATCGCACATCCGAACAAGGCTTGATTTCTTCCAAAGTGCGGCTAAAACAGGGCGATATTTACCCTGTCCAAAGACGCCTACCAAGGGTATCGCCCTGGTATCACGCAGGTATAGCCGACGGACGAACAACTTTTAATTTTGTCCAATAACCAAAATCCAAAGTTATTGAAATCGTCCAACGATGGGGCTATATCAAAAACCTGTGTCCAAGTCGAGGGTCTTGTCAAAAACCTTAGATTTAAGGATGCCAGGTTAATTAAATACATGCTTAAGTAATAACGCAGAGGTAATGTGGCAACTAAAGAGTACACAACTAAGTATAGGCGACTGAAAAAAGCCTACGAGCGCATTATGGGCAAAGAAGTTTCTGACATTACCTGGTACAGAACAGCCTCAACTTTGAAGAGGCACTTTAATTTCAATGTCGAGGCTCCAGGCGCTTTGCTGATTGTCGAGGCTTTCGCGGACTTAAAGAAGAGGTATGCAGCCTTCTCGTTTAAAACGTCCGATTTTGAGGAGCGCTGGTCACTGTTTAAAGGTTTTTACGAGGCGAAGGACACGCAATATACCTGCAAGCAGTTCTTGGATTTACTTGCCGATCGCCTGAAGGTTGATTTGAAAAACGTACCCCGCAGCACCCGTTATTACTGGTTTGAACGCGCTGGAGTTCAGTATCAGGCTGATGAACACCGCCACAGCAAAGACCTGGCGCTAGTCGCTTTCGTTGCCGCTAAGTGGGCTATTAATAGGCGAACGGCGACCATGAAATCTGCAAGCCCAGAAGTTTCACTACTACTTAAATAAGGAGCAAATTATGTCTAACAAATTCACCAATAACGTCCGCACTCGGTTGTACAAGCAAGGCTACCAAGGGTTCACGAAAGAGGAATTTACGGAGGCTGCGATCGCTGCCGAGTGCGACGACCTTGATAATCCGACTAAGGAGCAACTAACTCAGGCTGTCAATTACCTCATTGAAAAGCAATCAAGTAAACTGGCAGTCACCGTAACGTTACCAGAACTAGAGGAACTACCTTCATATGAGGAAGTTATTGAGGAGTCAAGGCTTGCCGCCATTCCACAGTCTCAGGTAGGCGAGATGGTTACAACCAAGGCGGCAGAGTTGGGGATGGTATTAAGCGAGAAGCAGGTTTGCGATATCGCAGACAGCGTTGACAGTTCCGCCTCAACGTTTGATGAAGTCTTGATGCAGGTCGAGGCGGCGCTATTGAGTTATGCGGACTACTCAGCAAATCAGGTTGACGCAAAGATTGACCGAACGCTTACCAGGGTGCAAGAGCGGGTAGTTAACCGTCACGAACAAAGCAGAGACAAACTTGCTCATGGTTTAACGGGTATCAGTGCGGCGCTGGAGGAGAGCCGCAGCCAAACCAAAAGCCAACTCGGAGGCATCCTCGCAAGACTCAACGCCGCGAAGTAGCGATAACCTAACGCTCATTCAGTGTTTGTTGATTCGCTTTCACAGAATGAGCTATTTATCAAGGGTTGCTGTCGGCTTGGGCATGGTCGCAGGAGTAATCTTACCTCTGCACTACTGGGTGTATTTACCAAGTAATGAATATTTCAACTATCAGCAATATCTAAAAAGGAAGCAAATCACAGAGCAGTATGTCAGGCGAATGGAATATCAATGCAACGTAATTTTGACTCTTGATAAAAAGTATGGCTGTCAGAAATTCAATGAAGCTAAAAAATCTGGTAACTTCCAAATCCAGGAATTTAGAAAGGCAACTGAAAGGTAAATTCAACGCATCTACTAATTTGGTAGTGAGAGCCTTATCGGGTGATAAGTCAGCGCTAAAGCTGATAGGAAAAATGGGAAATGATGGGGCAAGAATTAGCGAATTTGCGCCACAGGTAACAGAGCAGATGCTCAATGCGATTAAGGGAACTGAAGACTTGAATCAGGTTCTCACGCAGATCTATAAACAAGCTGGCGTTAGTGGCGAGAAGATTGAGAGAGCAGTGCAGTCGGCAACATTGGCTGATACCCACCTGGCTAATGTTCTTGAAGAAATGAGGCTTGATTTCACCTCAGCCAAGGAGAAAGAAGCACTGCGCCATCAACAAGCAACAGACCATCTCAAACTTAAGGCATGGGTGGATAAGCACAGTGCGATTCGTTGGTTAGTGAATTCCGGTATCCAGCCCGTATATAACTAACCCAACCATTTGTCATTAAAAGTACAAAAGGTTGAACTCTCAGACAGATGTAGGTGCAAGTCCTACCCGCTAG
>JAHHID010000031.1 GCA_019359015.1 Spirirestis rafaelensis WJT71-NPBG6 | reverse complement strand
GCATTAGGGAACTTGGGAGAAGCGGGGGCAAAGTACGCTCCCGAAATCGCCAAAATCCTCAAAGATGAAAAAGTTGACGTTTACGTTGGTGGCGGTGCAGCCGAAGCATTAGGGAACTTGGGAGAAGCGGGGGCAAAGTACGCTCCCGAAATCCTCAACATCATCAAAGATGAAAAAGTTAACGCTGACGTTCGTCGCAGAGCAGGCTTAGCATTAGGGAACTTGGGAGAAGCGGGGGCAAAGTACGCTCCCGAAATCCTCAACATCATCAAAGATGAAAAAGTTGACGCTGACCTTCGTGGCAATGCAGCTTATGCATTAGGGAACTTGGGAGAAGCGGGGGCAAAGTACGCTCCCGAAATCCTCAACATCATCAAAGATGAAAAAGTTAACGCTGACCTTCGTAGCTATGCAGCTTATGCATTAGGGAAATTGGGAGAAGCGGGGGCAAAGTACGCTCCCGAAATCCTCAACATCGTCAAAAATGAAAAAGTTAACGCATCCGTTCGTGGCAGGGCAGCGTCAGCATTAGAGAACTTGGGAGAAGCGGGGGCAAAGTACGCTCCCGAAATCCTCAACTTCCTCAAAGATGAAAAATTTAACCCTTACATTCGTGGCAGTGCAGCCGTCGCATTAGAGAACTTGGGAGAAGCGGGGGCAAAGTACGCTCCGGAAATCCTCAACTTCCTCAAAGATGAAAAAGTTGACGCTAACGTTCGTTACAATGCAGCCTCAGCATTAGGCAACTTGGGAGAAGCGGGGGCAAAGTACGCTCCGGAAATCCTCAACTTCCTCAAAGATGAAAAAGTTGACCCTTACGTTCGTGGCAGTGCAGCCTCAGCATTAGGGAAAATCAAACAACTAAAGTTGACAGAGGTTGTTGTAGTCCTAAATAATGTCTATGAGCCAAATCAGCAATACTTGAATTGGCGTTTTTTAACCTATTTCCTTAGTGGTGGTACTGATGAAGTGAAAACGCTGCTGACATGGGTTGGCATTCCTGACAGCAAAACTATTCCCACCCAATTGAATCACGACAAAGGCGTTAAAACTCTCAATGTCTTTCTCAAAGCTTGGGAAGCGAGTAAGCTTCAGAAGCTTCAGCGATTACAAGAGGACTTAGCAAAGCAAATAGGCTATGTTGTTGCTAGCAAAAAAGTCTCATGGAAAGCACAAGATATTATTTTACTTCAAGATCACTACAACAACCTGAAAAAAGACGGATATAACGAAGCCGATACGGTGCAGTCGGTGATTAATAATCTCGAAGGTTGGAAGTGGTTCTTCGGTGCGAGAAACATTATCCTTATTCATATTACCTTTTGGCTGGCGCTGATCTTTGCTTACCCAAAATTTCCCCAAGTTCAAGCTATCTTCTTCTGGAACCCTTGGGTACGTCGCATTCTCGGTGTCGGTTACGTCGGCTTTCTCCTCGCTTGGGTTCCCTTTTTACGTCGCAAACTGTTTGAACCGTTTAAGTTTTCCCTCCTAGCAGATGCAGGATTAGATAATTTTAAATCCCATGCATATTTTCCCCAATCTAGGGTGAAAGTTCCGATGACAGGAGAAATCCGAGAGATTACCCACGAACTACCCAGCATCAAAGGGCAAATTGTTTTAGAAGGCGATTCTGGGTTGGGCAAGTCGATGTTTCTCCGCCATCTGGTAAAATCTTCTCAAGCTATTGTCGTTTATCTGCCGGCGCACAAATGCGATAAAGGTGTAATTGAGGCAATTCAGGCAAAGCTGCACGGACAAGCACAAGATGCGGAATTTCTGAAAAACCTGATTTACAGCGGTGCGATAGATATTTGCATCGATGGACTTAACGAAGTTACAGCAGACACACGCGCCAAAATTACGCAGTTTGTCGAGAGCTATTTTCGCGGTAACATCATCATGACTACCCAACCGTTAGAGTGGATACCCCCCTCAACGGCAAAGATGTATTACTTGCAACCTTTAGAACGTCAGCAGATTGAGGACTTTTTGATTTCCCGACAGCCGCGACTTCCTAAAGATGCGAAAATTCAAGGTACTGCTTACGAGCAAGCTTGCAAAAACTATTTAACAAAAGCCTTTAACCAACACCAATCTCGCGAAGAGTTAGAAGCAGCACAACGAACTCTTTCCAACCCGATGGATTTAACTTTGGTTGCTCAAATGTTATCACAAGGCAAGCAACCAGATTTGTTTCGCTTGCAAGAACAGCAATATAAGGAAATGGCAGCAGAATACTTGCAAGAATGGAAGCATGAATTTCCCTTGAAAAAATTCTCCGAAGCTGTCTACCAAATGCGGCTAAATGACGAAAAAGCTTTATCAGGAGAGCTTTACTACCAAGAATTACAATCAATGGAAGATGAGAAATATAAAATGGTTGTCAGCCGTCAGTGGCAAGATGAAAAAGGAGAAGCTAAGAAAGAATGCTACTTTTGCCATGATAAAATTATGGACTTCTTCTTAGTACAAACTTTTCTCGGCGACAGTGACGCAGCAGAACAACGCCTAGTTGACCACATGAGCGATCCGCGATTTCGGGGTGTATACTTTTTGTTAGCAACTTTGCTTCATTTGGATAAGGCTAAAGCTCTGCGAGAAGAGTTGATTCAATACGCTGCCAACACGAAGGATCATACTGTGAGTGATACCTTTGTGCAGTTGTTGCGGTCTAGATGATTTAAACGCAGAGGGACGCAAGGGAAGCGCGAAGGTACGCGGAGTTTTCGTAAGAGTGAAGACTGACAGCATTTTTTAATTATCCTCCATCTGTAAATAAAGATTCTAAATCTTGGCGACCGTTAACTACCCGTAAAATCTCAACTTCATCATCAAGTACTTTATACAAAATTACGTATCCATCTAACGACAAGCCTCGCAAACCAGGTCTAATATGAGCATAACTGCGTCCTATGTTGGGAAAATTTGCTATGTTTTGGCATTTTTTATTAAATTCTCTAAAAAGCTTTTCTCCGACTTCAAGGTTGCGCGTCAGAAAGTAGTCAGCAATCTGATTTAGATCCCGACTTGCGGATGGGGAAATGATATAAATACTCATTCTTGTGACTCACGCGCACGACGGAATCTTTCGAGTATGTCCATTACTACAGTCTCACCATCCAAACCTTCGCCGCGTTCAAGTTCTACAATAGCAACATCAACTTTTTGACGAGTTTCTTCTATCCACTCTGTATACTCAGAATGCAATTTGTCAAATAATCGAAACGCTATATCAACTACTTCCTCAGCCGAAGTATATCTGCCAGTTGCAATTTGTGCTTGAATTAATTTTTCTTGTTCGGGTTTGAGTTGGATGTTCATAATTTTTACCTCTAGTTAATTTGTAGTATTATCCTTGTTTTAGCAACAATAATAGATTTAATCGAGACGATTATAGTTTACAAATTTACCCTGTTGAGTCGCCAAGAGCTAGAAAATATGCTGAAATTAAGCGCACTAAAACAAACTAGAGTTTACCAAGAAGCATTATAAGAAGGTCGGAAAGAACGTTTAATAACAGGTAAATTGGCTGCTGTTCCACTATTGTTGAAAGCAGGTTTGACTGTCGAACAAATAGCCGAACAGCTAGATATTGATATTGAAGCTGTTCGGCAGGCAGGACAACAATCTTAAACGAGACTACAAAGCGCAGAAGATAATCATACCAATTGGCGATTTAGGCGATGTCTGGCGACAAGAAGCAGAGCTTCTACGCACTTCTACGTAGTAAGCACTTTATAAACCACTCTTTGTGCTTACATTTCTACAACTTCACGCACTAACTGCGCCAATTTTTCCGCGCTATCGGGAACTGCGATCGCTTTGCTTTTTTCTGCCATATGAGCCAATTCGGGTGACTGCAACAAATGCAAAACTTTACTTTGCAATACTTCAGCGGTTAACTCTGATTGCTTAAAGGCGATCGCTGCACCTACTGAAGTAAAAACTTCCGCATTGTAAGTTTGATGATCTTCTGCCGCAAATGGATAAGGAATCAAAATCGACGGCACACCACATACTGCCATTTCTGTCAAGCTTCCCGCACCAGAACGACTAATTGCTAAATTAGCTCGTTTTAACAATCCCGCCATATTGTCATAAAACGGTAACACAATATATTGCGGATGCTGCAATTTATCGGCTTCGGGATCATTATCTCCCGTTAAATGGACAACCCAAGCACCAGCATCAAACCAAGCTGTAGCGCATTCACGCACCAACTTATTGATAGCGACTGCACCTTGGCTACCACCAAAGACGACAATTAAAGGAACATTCTCCGGAATCGGTAAATCCAGGGGGACAATTCCAGAATCCAAGAATGGCGATCGCACTGGAGTATTTGTATAAATAGTTTTGGCGCGAGGTAAATACTTAGCTGCAACTTCAAACCCCACTGCCACAGCATTACACCAGGGACCAAAAAAGCGTGTTACCTTACCAGGTAAAGCATTCGATTCATGGAGAATTACAGGTAAACCAAGCGATCGCGCTGCAATTACAGCCGGTCCTGCGATATAACCACCGGTAGTAAAAACACCTTGAAAATTACCTTGTTTGAGAAGTTTTCTAACTTGGAGAATCGAACCGACGAGTTTACCCAAAATCCGTAAAGATGAAAATCCAAACCCTTGCTGAAACCCCTCAACTGCAATAGTATTCAATGGGTACTGCTTGGGAACAAGCGATCGTTCTAGCCGATTCGGGACACCAAGCCACTCAATTTGATAATCTGGCAATTGTTCAGCCAGTGCGATCGCCGGAAATAAGTGTCCACCAGTCCCACTAGCAGCTATTAATAATCGTATCGGTGCGTTTGCCATCAACCCTCTACCGTTCTGCTTTGTAGCTTAACTAAGATAAAACAATTTACGAGCCTTCTGTAGCTAAATCCCGAACCTATCAACAATGCCTAACTTAATTGCCTTACTACTTAGACGCCAAAGAAAGTTTCCAGCCTCAAACTGGCTAATTTTGTTTTTACTAACACTTGGCTTATTATCTGGCTGGAAATGCGCTCAAGCAAGTACACCAGATACAGCACCACCAGCACTGAAAAATTTATTGACGCAAATTGATACAGCAGCAAGTCAAGGTAATGTGACAAAAGTCATGCAGTTCTACAGCCCCAATTTTACTACTGGGGATGGCTTAACTCACCCCAATATGCAAAAAGCCTTGGTTGGACTGTGGAAACGATATCCACAATTAAAATACAATACGCAATTGCAATCTTGGAAATCAGAAGGTAATGCCATTATCGCCGAAACGGTGACTAACATAACCGGCTCACCCTCTGCTAACAGTAACAACTTAGCTCTAAATGCGACGATTAGATCTCGTCAGCGCATTTCTGGTACACAAATTGTCCGTCAAGACATTTTGACCGAACGCACTCAACTTAGCTCTGGTGCTAAACCGCCGCAACTTAACATTAATTTACCACAGCAAGTGCGAGTCGGACAGCAGTATAATTTTGATGCGATCGTTACTGAGCCGATTGGTGATGATTTTCTTTTAGGTGCAGCTTTAGAAGAACAGATTCAACCAGAAAAATATCTCTCCCCAACATCGGTAGATTTAGAATTGCTGACAACAGGTGGACTTTTTAAAGTTGGACGCGCACCATCTACCCCTGGTAACCAATGGCTTTCTGCCGTCATTTTACGTGGAGAAGGCATGACAATGGTAACTCAGCGTTTACAAGTTGTGAAATAAGAGTTAGGAGTCAGGAGTCAGGAGGCACGGAGTTAGGAGTTAAAAGTCCAAACTTAGTTGACCCTTGACCCTTGACTATTGACCATTGACCATTGACTATTGACTAAACATGATTTCGATTCAAAATCAAATTGTTTTAATTACGGGTGCAAGCAGTGGTATTGGTGCAGCTTGTGCGAGAATATTTGCGCTTTCGGGTGCAAAATTGATTTTAGCAGCGCGTCGGCAAGAACGTTTACAGCAGCTAGCTTCGGAACTAGATAATAAGAGTCCTGAAATTCATTTGTTACAGTTAGATGTACGCGATCGCTTGGCTGTAGAATCGGCTATCTCTAACTTACCTCCTGAGTGGTCAGACATCGACATTTTAATTAACAATGCCGGTTTGAGTCGCGGTTTAGACAAACTCCACGAAGGTGACACTCAAGACTGGGAAGAAATGATTGATACCAACATCAAAGGTTTACTTTACCTTACCCGCTATATTGTCCCAGGAATGGTGCAACGGAATCGCGGTCATGTCGTAAATATTGGTTCCATTGCGGGACATCAAACTTATCCCAAAGGCAATGTATATTGTGGTACTAAAGCCGCAGTGAAAGCAATTTCCGAAGGCTTAAAACAAGACCTTTTAGGAACTCCAATACGTGTAACTTCGGTTGATCCGGGTATGGTAGAAACAGAATTTAGTGAAGTGCGTTTTCATGGCGATAGCGATCGCGCTCAACAAGTTTACCAGGGAGTTACTCCCCTGACACCAGATGATGTTGCTGACGTAATATTTTTCTGCGTCACCCGACCAAGTCATGTAAATATTAACGAAGTTATATTAATGCCAGTTGATCAAGCGAGCGCCACTATGGTAAACAGGCACGTATAGGCTAGGTCTGAAGCTTCTGTCTACTATTTTGGCTATATTTTGGCTCTGTTTCCATGAGTCCATGACTGAAACATGAGACTATGACTTTATCAGGTTTTCCCTGTGGGTGAAGGCATGGAGAGAATCTCAATTTCGGTCATATTACCGGACATGATATCAACTTTCTTTCAAATTGATAATTAATCACAGTGGCGGTCATTTCGTCAATTTGAAAGTTGAAATAATTTTTTGAAAGTCTTGCCTAATTTTATCTGACTTGTTTCCATAGCCGACATTTAGCGTGATAATATACTGCCCATTTTTACTGGGAAAGACTATATTATCACCACAGTTCAGCCCACACCAGGAATAAGATATAGCACTTTGACCGACAAAATTTAAAGTTTTATAATTACCTTGACGGAAACGGTTGAAATTTGACTGGGGAGTATTTTTATTCACCCATTGCAGCGCTGAAAGTTTATTAGGATTACTGAAGGCAGAAATGCTGATACTGCTAGATGGTGTTTCAGTCGCAAATAATTTCCCAGCTTGAATTGCTTGATAGTCAGAATTTTTCCACAATGTTAGATATCCTTGGTCAGGATATTTATTTTCAAAGGTTTTATCTAAAGTGTAGCTATTAGGATATGTTATCTTAAAGCCAAATTTCGGACTTTGGTAAGTTACCTGACTACTTGCTGCAAAAATTTCAGTACTGCCAATTTTTGGTATCGCAAAGATGGTAATTGGTACAATGCTAAAAAGTGCTAAATATAAACCTTTTTTTAATCCTAAACCAGTTATTTGACTGGTTAATTTAGACATCTTACCAAATTGAAAAATCAAATTTTTCATTGAAATCACATACATCCAATTGAGAATTGCAGGCAGGATGCCTGCGCCACAAGTGCCCTAAAATAAGCTTAATATTTATAACTTAAAATTTGAATCTCGCCATCTTTTGGTAAAGTACTAGAGCTAATAGCAATAGTGTCACTATTGCTACGACGTACATTGATGCCCTGCATCAAAGTTAAAAAATCATCCACTGGGGAAATCTCGCAGTTAGCGGTATCTGCGGCTTGTGTACGATATTGGGTAGGAATTATCAGCTTAGGATTTAATATCTGAACCGCTTGTTTTGCCTCTTGGGCATTGTAAGCTTTCGCACCACCTCCTACGGGTATCAATGCCACATCAGGGCGTCCCATAAGAATTTTTTGCTCAATTGAAATCGGTGCGGCGGCTCCTCCTAAGTGTAAGATATTAATTCCGCCTTGCTTCCAACTCCAAGCGGTGTTGATGCCAAACTGCTTGCCACCTTTGCGATCGTGGTCTATTGCAATTCCCTGGAATTTTATGCCTTGAAATTCGTAAACTCCGGGTTCGTAGATTAGCTTTGGATTCCCTGGTAATCCTTCTACCGCACCTTCATCTAACAATTGACTGCTAATCAGTACCAAATCTGCGGTGACTTGAGGAGGACGATATTTAGCAGTACAACCGAGCGATCGAAACGGATTTACGAGAATTCTTGCACCACCACCAGTAAACAGAAAGCAAGAATGACCCAACCACTGAACTGATAATGAACTGCCTGATTGTGCGTTAGCTTGAAGGTGTGAACCTAACTCAGTCACCAAGGCTGTTAGTAACCCTGCCCCAGCATAGCCCATCAATTGTCGTCGTTTCATTAATTACTCTCTCGACTGTAACTGTTTCAGAAAGTTTCGCAATAACTGCTTACCTGAAGATGTCAGGACACTCTCTGGGTGAAACTGGACGCCCTCAATGTGAGGATAGTTCCGGTGTCGCACTCCCATAATGGTTCCGTCTTCTACCCAAGCCGTGATTTCTAACACATCTGGGCAAGTTTGGCGATCAATCACTAAACTATGATATCTGGTTGCGGTCATAGGATTCTCTAAACTCCGAAAAACTCCTACCCCAGCGTGAGATACAAGAGAAGTTTTCCCATGCATCAATTCAGGCGCAGAAACGATTTTACCACCGAATACTTGACCAATGCTTTGATGTCCTAAACATACACCTAAAATAGGCAAGCTTGATCCCAGATGCTCAATCAATTCTAGAGAAATTCCTGCATCTTCCGGACGCCCTGGTCCTGGGGAAATCACGATTGCATCGGGCTTAAGAAGGCGAATTTCATCTATAGATATCTTATCGTTACGAAAAACTTTAATATCCGCTGCTACTGGAAACTCTGCTGCTAGTTCTCCCAAATACTGCACCAAGTTATAGGTAAAGCTGTCGTAATTATCTATGACTATAAGCACAGCCATTAACTCCTGGTTTTTACAAGTGAATATAATTTGATTTTCTTATCGCCAGATTTTAATATTTTTTTAGACGTGTGAATATAAAACACGATTAATCGTGCCTAATTATAAGATTTAGTATTGTATCAGATTTGGCAATACTAGTTGCTTAACTGGGAGGCTATCTGGGCAACGCAGTCACCTCCTTTTCTAAAGTGCGTAGACGCAAAGCGGTGAAGCAGCGCGCAGAACAGGGGGTTTCCCCCATTTCCTCGACTGCACCAAGCCGTTCGCGCAGCGTCTCCGCATCTGAGAAGGGCTTGTCGTCAGACATCGCCTATCAGGATTGAATCGCAGACAAAATTAAGGTAAAGATTGGCGGAACTAAAAGTATACCAGCAACCAGCACCGCTACTAAAGCAGAAACTAGGACAGCACCAGCAGCACAATCTTTGGCAATTTTTGCTAAATCATGATACGTTTGCTTGACTGTTAAATCTACCAGAGATTCCAGCGCTGTATTCAGCAATTCTAACGCCAAAACTAAACCGCTAGTTAAGCCAATCACCGCTATTTCCACTGCTTGTAGATGTAAAAAAAGGCTCAAGCCGATTGCTAAGGCACAAACAGCTACATGAATGCGAAAGTTGCGTTGACTTTGAAAAGCGTAACTGATTCCAGCCCAGGCATACTTAAAACTAACAAATAAATTAGAGGCAACGCGCCAGGAGAGTTCCCGATCGTTGGTCACAATTGTTTCTAAGTGGTTTGGCGTGGGTGATGAAGAAACTTGTTTGGACATAGGCTGAAAATATAACAGCAGATTAAATAAAGTGGGAATCTTAGCTGATTTTAATCGCCCAATCAATTTTTAGGTATTTTCCTACATAAGTATTATATAAAGGATGACTAAAAATTAACACTTACGGTCACGCAGGCAAATGTTATTCTATGTCAATGGCAATACTAATTGCCTTCAGTAATATCACTTGCTGTTCTAGCATTCGCGTTTCTGTTTCTTCATCAGGATGATCCCAGCCTAGTAGATGCAATAAACCGTGAGCCGCTAACCATGCTAACTCGGTTGATAAACTATGCCCCTGCTGTTGAGCTTGACGTTTAGCTGTATCTACAGAAATAGCTATATCACCTAGATATAAAGGTACAGAAGCAGTTATTTCCTCAATTTGAGGAAAGTCTACCTCTAATGTTGCAAAAGATAAAACATCTGTCGGCTTATTTTGGTGACGATACTGGGCATTTAAAGCCTGAATTTCCGCATCGTCTGTCAAACGTAAGCCGATTTCATAAGTTGATTCTGATGGAACATTAGGTTGTAATATTTCCAACCAGCGACGAAACCAGCTTTCCCAAATTTCTACCGCAATTGGAATATCAGCCTCCCGAAGATTTACAGCTTCGGCTGGGGGAGACTGATCAAAACAATTTTCTACATATAGTTCGACTTGCACTTCTCTCCATAAAGTCTTTGGCGCAATTGTAATGTATCGTCAGTGAGTCAGATAAGCAAGACCCACCAAGACAGCCACAAGCCCGACTCCGGTTAGGGCAAAATGTTTTAGAGAAGTGCCACCCTTACGCACCATGTTTCGCATGGCGAGTTTGACGTAGCTTGGTTTCGGTTCTGTTGAAGGAGAGTTGCTCATGATGATTTGATAACAAACTCATTTATTAATGTAACAGTTTGGTGAGGTGACAGTTGCCAGTTTGGCAAATTGGGGAATGGGGCATCGGGCATGGGGCATCGGGAACGGGAAAAACTATATTACCAATACCCATTGCCCATTGCCCATTGCCCATTGCCCCCTTCCTATTTACTTTCTACCAACTGGTTTTCTTGCCGCAGATAGGTTTGGATGAACATGTCAATTTCGCCGTTCATCACATCGCCGATCGCCGTAGTTTCCACATTGGTACGCAAGTCTTTCACCATTTGGTAAGGGTGAAATACATAGTTACGGATTTGGTTTCCCCAAGAGGCTTCGACCATATCACCGCGAATTTGGGCAACTTCTTGAGCGTGTTGCTCTTTAGCAATAACTAGGAGCTTTGCTTTCAAGCGGGCGAGCGCTTTCTCTTTATTTTGCAGTTGGCTGCGTTCTTCTGTACAACGGACGGCAAGACCGCTAGGAAGGTGAACAACTCGCACTGCTGTTTCCACTTTGTTGACATTTTGCCCGCCTTTACCACCAGCTCTAGATGTGGTAATTTCCAAATCCTTATCTGGAATATCTAGTTGTACGGTATTATCTATTTGCGGCATCACTTCCACCCCAGCAAAACTAGTTTGGCGTTTGCCGTTGGCATTAAAGGGTGAAATTCGCACTAAGCGATGAGTGCCTGTTTCGGATCGCAAGTACCCGTAGGCATAGCGACCAGTAATTTCTATAGTTACTGATTTGATTCCCGCTTCATCACCTTCGGAAAGTTCACTTAAAGTGACTTTATAGCCTTGCCTTTCTGCCCAACGAGTGTACATCCGCAGCAGCATTTCTGTCCAGTCTTGGGCATCTGTTCCACCAGCACCAGCGTTAATCGTCAGTACTGCGCCTTTCTCGTCGAAAGGACCGGAAAGTAACTGTTGTAACTCCCACTGGTCAAGTTCGCGATGAAGCTTGCTAAGGGTGGTTTCTGCTTCTTGTAGTAATCCCTGATCGGTTTCTAACTCCAAAAGCTCAAAAACTGCTTTCGTATCTTCTAGGCTGGCTTGCCACTGATGATACTGCGACAAATGTGTTTTGAGGTCGTTGAGTTCTTGTAAAGTTTGTTGAGCTTGGGTTTGGTCGTCCCAAAATTCTGGTTGAGCCGATATTTGTTCGAGGTCTTGAATTTTGGCTGTTAGTGCAGGGATGTCAAAGATAGTCCTGGGTTTTACCCAGGCGATTAGATAACGTTTCGATTTCGCGTTTGAGTTCTAAAACTTCCATAGGCTTCGGTCAAAAAAGAGTGCTTTATATTTTAGGCGATCGCTCTATATTCTATTAATTTTAGCTATTATTGACCACACAATCACCCAAGCGTTGGTCTGTCGATGGAAAAATTAATCAGTTGCGATCGCTTTCTCTCATAACTTCATCTAGTGGGATTTGCGCCGATTTTTTTGAGAAAAGGGATTCAATACTGGGAAGATATGCTACAAATAACGCGAATTGTAAGCGAAATTTTTCTTTTTTAAAAAAACTTGAAACAAGGCGAATTGTGAGCGGACTTTTTACGGAGTACCCAGTACGCTTTATAAACAAGTTGTAATTTGCGGAAAAAACACTGGAGTTAAGTATGATATTTTGGGGAAACCACACTGGTCAACCAATGCCTTATAGAGGCTGGAATGTGGTTGTGGGTGACAGGCACAATACAAAAGCTAAATTTGCCGCCTCCCTCGACAAGCTGCTTCAATGGCTGCGAGACTATACATCGGTAGATACAGTGACACTTCTACTTCCTGTGGAAAACCAACAGCATCTGGCTGTATATGCTACTTTCGGACTAGAAGAGGAGATTGCACAGCAGATTCGTATCCCCATCGGGCAAGGAATTGCAGGTCGCATTGCTGAGAATATGCAGCCGATGATAATTGATAATATGTCGGCGGTAGAAGTCTTTAGTCCCATTCTCCGCCATTCGGGTTTGCGATCGCTTGTTGGTATCCCAATACCTATCACTGAAGAATCGGTTGGGGTTCTACACGTCGGTATGTTTAATTATCATGACTTTAACGAACGCGATGTACAGCAACTGCAACTAATTGCACATCGCCTGAAGTTGATGATAGGGGATGGAGATGTGCTGAATTTCGAGTGCGATCGGCATCACAAGTTCCCAAAGCTTATATCCTACATCAACATTATCCATCAGGACTTTTGGCTTAATTTATCTGTCTTGAAAAAGCTAATTATTAAATTAAAAAGCGTTGGGAAAACTTTCTTTATTTTTTGTATACATAGATACATCTCTTTTTTTGGGTAATGGAATCACAAGCAAATTAAAATATTTAATCTTTATTTTGTTGGCTCGAAAGATAAATAGTTTTCCTAACTGCCATTAAGCATCATTGAGATACAGTACTTACGTACGGTGATGTGAGAAAATGGGTTTATTTATTTCTTTCCCCCTTTGCCCCTTCCCCTTTACCCTTTTCCCCTCTTTATGAACTGCGTCAGCTAGGTTGTTATTTTTTTCTCTTCACTGTTTGACAAACATATTTCAAGAAAAATTCATGAAGACTTTACAAACAAGAGTAAAGGTACAGTAAAAATATTGTTATGCTTGTACTCAGAGTGTCAAATTCTCAGTATATTACTCATTTTCATTTGTAGTGTCCACAATATTAGACGGTATAAACTGGCGACAAAAAAGCCGTTACAGCAGTAGGGGAAGTAGATACTTATTTAGCCCAATGGTGGACTTTAATGTGATGTCTGAAGTTGGAGATACTCCCCCTTAAATTGCGTATAGGTATCTAAAAAATGAAACAAAAATTGAAGAATTACATCAAGTGTAAAGCTTAGGCTGATGTAATTGTGCATAATTGCTTGTAAAATTATTTTTTGACGAAAATTAAATGGAATATCTCATCAACTCAACAACTTTCTTTTGACAAGTTGATGAGATAATTTAACCTCAGGGGGTGACAATCGCTCTGTAACTTTTGCGTCTCAAAGAATAGAGAGCTTTATGACATAAAAAGATACAGTCGAGATTTTGCTGTTGTTGAATCGATTCTCAATTAGCAAAAGCTATAAGCTTTATTTTTGATTAAACTTTGCCCTTTAACTGCTGTTATATTTTTAAACCTCATAAGGTTAAAAGCCTTATATGATGAGCTTTTTAGCTTGCATGTCACCCGCTGAGTAATTTAACACGATTAGAGACGTAATTAGAAACAAGCGGTTACTAAAAAAGTATTATTTGACTCTTGATAGGCAACTGAAACTTTTCTTAGTGCAGTTGCTTCCATATTTACAGCAAACTTATTTTTGAGTTATCAAACAATGAATACAAAACAATCTACCTCAAGATGGATGCGATTGATGGAAGTTCTAGTTATGACTTTCCTCGGATGGATTCCGTCAATTGCTCTCGGTGCAAAGTTAAGAAATGTCCTATATCGTAGTATTTTTGCCCGTATTGGTCGCTCAGTTTATATTCAAAACGGCGTTGAATTTCTTGGCACTTCTTGCATTGAAATAAGCGATGGAGTGCATATTTTCAAGAATGTTCGTTTAGATGCAAGAGGGCATGAAAATAATAAAATTTATCTTGGAGAGCGAGTAGCCCTAGAGCATGGTGTTGAAATGGGAGCGTTAGATAACACCCATATTCATATTGATGAAAATACATATATTGCTTCTTACGTTTGTATTGCTGGTCCTGGCAACATTAAAATTGGTAAGCAGTGTATGATTGCATCTCACTCAGGGATATATGCTAACAATCATAATTTTGCCGACTTGACGCAGCCGATAAGAGAACAAGGTGTGACTCGCAAGGGAATTACTATAGAGGATAACTGTTGGCTTGGGCATGGAGTGACAGTATTAGATGGAGTCACCATCGGTCAAGGTAGTGTTATTGGTGCGGGATCAGTTGTCAGCAAAGATATCCCTCCCTTCTCGATAGCAGTGGGTGTACCGGCAAAAGTGATTCGCGATCGCCAAGAGAAAGAACTACATAATAATCTCAGCCGTCTTGACATTAAGCTAAGTGCAGCCATAGCTGAAATTGAGAAGAATGCTGAACTAAGTTATCCGCAGGCAGCAGATTATACTCTATTTCCTAATTTTGTTTTGGAAAATCTGCTTTCGGTACTGCTCGACTGTATTCGCCAAGTAATGAATGCAGATACAATTACGATTTTATTGCCCACAAAGAATGGGCAGCAATTGGCTGTATGCGCCAGCGTCGGACTTGAAGAAGAAATTGTAGAAGCTGTGCGAATTCCTATAGGGCAAGGCTTTGCAGGTCGCATAGCCGCAAGTGGCGAGCAAATGATTGTAGACGACTTGTCAAAGGTGGACGTTGTAAGTCCGATTTTGCGGAATAAGGGAATTCAATCAATGATAGGTGTCCCTTTGCTGCTTAAAGACAAAGCAATCGGTGTCTTCCATGTTGGCACATATCGTCACTGTGAATTCACCAAAGACGATGTACAGCGACTGCAACTTGTAGGCGATCGCATTGGCTCGGCGATTGAACCGTTTGTTACAAATATTCTGGAAACTTCTTTGTCTAAATAAAACCTGATATTAACCCTCTTGTGTCACTCTTGGAAAACAAAAATCTAAGCTAAAAACTGTAGCTTTGATTCATCAAGGTTGGAAGCTTTATTTCTAAAATTAACCAAAATTTTTAGCAAAAAAGTGTAAAGGCTTTCAACGATTGGTTTTTCCCAGACTGATAAAAGAGGGTTAAGTCCGGTTGATTAGTTTTTATTCGGGGCATCTGTGCAAAATAAGTGAAAGCCTGCTAAAAACTTTTTTTACAGACAATCATGATAAGTCTTTAATTGGACACGATATGACTCGTTGCCCGTTAGGTTATTGAGGATGCTGAAAATGTATACCTGCTAACCTAATATTCTCCCTATGCCTAAAGAGAACCTCACAGATATATTATTTTGTCACTGGCAGCATACAATTTCTAGCTTTGAAGTAGATCAAGTAGCGGCTGAGAAAGCTTTTAATCTTTTAGTTGAGGCTTACTCTAGCAGCGATCGCTATTACCATACGCTCAAACACATTTACCACGTTCTCAAAACCATTGACAATTTGCAAGCTTATACGAGAAACCTAGCTAATGTTCAATTTGCTGCCTGGTTTCACGATGTAGTTTATGACACTAAAGCTCAAAATAATGAAGAAAAAAGCGCTGATTATGCTTGTGAATTGCTGAGTAATTTAGGCATTCCCCCCAGCAATATTACTGCTGTCGCTTGTCTAATTATAAATACCAAAAACCATCAAGCTGCGGCAGATGACTTTGATAGTCAAGTCCTACTTGATGCCGATTTGGCAATTTTGGCTGCTAACCCAGTCCAATACCGAGAATACGCTAATAGCATTCGCCAGGAATATGCTTGGGTGTCAGAAGCAGAATATATTGTGGGTCGCGCTCATGTTTTAGAGAGATTTTTGCAGCGTCAACGTATTTACTTCACAACTTTGATGTTCGAGGTTGGAGAAAAACCTGCTCGTTGCAACCTCAATGCAGAAATTCAATATCTATAGCTGCTAATGTACAAATAAAAGTGGAATCAGTGCTATTAAATGGATGGACGATGATGAATGTTGTGACACCTAAGCGATTTACAATCGATGAGTATCATCGATTGATTTCACTCGGATTTTTGACAGAGAGCGATCGCATTGAGTTGATTGGGGGAGAGCTGATCCAAATAACAGCAAAGGGAACACCGCATACAGTCTGTAGTTCCATCCTATGCCGCCAACTGGATCGCCTTTTGGGTGATAGAGTAGTTATTCGTGGGCAAGATCCCATTACCCTTCCCAATAATAGTGAACCTGAGCCGGATGTTGTTATTGCACGAGGAAGAGATGAAGATTATCTCGCTCATCATCCCTATGCTGAAGATATTTTGTTAGTTATCGAAATTTCAGATTCTACATTGAGCTATGACCAAACCACGAAGCTGAAACTTTATGCAGAAGTTGGAATTTACGATTACTGGATTGTGAACTTAAATGCTCGCCAATTAGAACGTTACAATCAGCCATATCAAAATGCTCAAGGCGAATTTAATTATCTGAGCAAGCAAATTTATCTACCTAATCAGTCAGTTGTAATTCCTGGGTTTGAAGATACTTTATTGGACTTGAGTAGGATTTTTCCTACTTTGTGATGAGCGCTATGAGCGATCGCCTAATTAAAACTTCAAGATTTTATCCTAAAAGTCAGTTCGCGCAATAATTGATCAAAATTTCTGTTCTTCTATTCTACACCATAACCTGTATATTCTCTTGCATAGACGGGCTGTACGCCCAATATAATATCTTGTTTTGATACACCCATTATTACTAACTCTTCAGCAATCAACCGATCTGTTTGGTTGCGTTGAATCCAGATTTTGCCGTCTTTGATGTCCAAATGCATAATGCAATTGTAAATACGGCGATGTTTATCCCATCCTAAATCAACAATTTGATAATGGTCGTGTTCTGTATCAAAAATCGTTTGTACTTCAATTTCACCATTTATCGGTGTACATTTGCTGTATTCGGTCAATAGTTCTTTAATATACTGACGGTAAAACGTTAATTTATCCATCTGACTATTACCTCATCTAGTGGGTCATATATAATTAATTTGACTTGGTATTGTCGCACTGATGCTTGGGGTAGATCGCGTTGGAAAAACGATTCATAAGCCGCAATTGGCACTGCTAAATATAAGATGCGTTCTTTTTCACTGGCTTCTAAAACTAAACGGTAATTCAAAAATTGACCTAGTGCCAAATGAAAATCAAACAATGCGGAGTCACTCAAAAAACTTTTAATTTCAACCGCAATCTTTTTTCCGGCTTTTTCAGCCGCGAACAGTTGTTCTGCACCCAAGTCAATTCTAACTTCATCCTCCTCACCGAACTCAATCCTTAAGGGATCGTGTGTAATTACCCACTGCTCTTTCTGAAGACCCTTTTTAACTGCTTGATGAAATCGGTCTTTGGCGGACATTTTTTTCTTCTTCGCTTTTTAATGCGATCGCCCGAACTAAAACGTCAACTTAGGCGATCGCTCTAACTAAAACGTCAATCTCAAGGAGAAACTTGCTTTTGTGCCCTTTTTAATAGTGAAAAAACTACTGGGTCTAGTCTCCACTTAACGCAACGCCTAGCTAACAGAAAAACTATCAGCTAATTGTCACATCAACACGGAAACCAGACCCAGTATAAAATTTTAGGTATTTCTAGTTGAAATCCTAGCGTCTACCACGAGATGGCACGAGGCTGAGAAAATCGCCGAGGTCAAAAGAAGAAATCTTTTGCGCGTAATTACCTGACGTATCGATAGATGCTGCCATAGCCGCATATTTGCGGGGATCACCTTCTGCCAATCGCCGTTCTTTGGACTTGCTGCTGTAGTATTTGTCCAGAGTGAAGCGCCAGTCTGTTTGAACGGTGCCTTCTCTTTCTTGGAAGTCTTCGCCGTAGCGAGGAGTTACCAAGTTGTAGGGGCGTCCCTCCATACGCTTGCGTTGGTAAGGTACGGTGTTGTCACCAAATGCACTGGTGTACTCTTCACTGTCAAGTAAGGCATCAACAAAACCGCTAAAGCCTTTGGTGCCAATCACAATTGACCAAGCAATTTCTTCTTGTTTGTTGTAAGAAGAACGACCTAAAAAGCGTTTGAGCGAGATATCTACTAAGCGGTAGTTGTTGTTAACTGAGACAACTAAACGGTAGAAAGCCTCAGATTTGGCTAAACCACGGATGAAGTCGCGTACAGTTAGGGAACCGTTTTTCAGCTGAGATTCCAGATTTTTCTGGCGGTTAAACCTGAGAATTTCATGTTCACTGAAAACTTGGCGATAGCCCGCCCAAATGATATTTTCCATGTCAGTATAGCTGCTGACATCTTCTATTCTGTAGATGTATGGTGTATCTTCATCAAGGTCAGCTTTGCCAAAGCTTTTGACCCGTTGATTTTGACTGCTGGGTTTGTATTGAAGTAATGGCAGTGCCATGCTGCAATCTTCCTCGTAATTTATTAAGAGATTAAACGTCATTCCAAGAGAAACTGAAAACTGAAAGAGGCTTGATTACTCAAAATCCTCATTCTTTATTTATTGTCCCTTATTTAGATTTGCGATTGAATCTAAAATCTCAAATCGATTTACCGCAGGGGAAAACTAGCGCTGGGGCTAACAGAAACGGGAATACCTTGGGGCTTGGTATTCTTCGTCATGTCGGGAATTTGGATATTGGCAAGGTTAACTGGTGTAGACTTAACTGTCCTAATCTCAATTCCACTCGCCATATCTAGGAAGTTATTGATATCGCCGGACTTGTAACGCTCACTTTCTTCCTTATCGCGCCAGTAGTTCCCGTAGCGAGGTGTCACCAAGTTAAAGGGTCTGTCTTTGAAGCGACGCCGCTGATAGGGAACTGTATTCTCGCCAAAGTTGGTTTGATACTCTTCGCTATCTACTAAAGCATCGACAAAGCCACCCCAACCGAGGGTTGCTATCTTGATTGACCAAGCGATTTCTTCGTCTTTATTATAAGACGTACGCCCCAAAAGTCTTTTGAGACAAACTTCGACGATGCGGTAGTTAGAGTTTGTCTCTACCACCAAACGCCGAAACGCCTCAGATTTTGCTAAACCGCGAATGAAGTCGCGCACGGTAATTGCGCGGTTCTTCAACTGAGATTCGAGATTTTTCTGGCGGTGAAATTTCAGCGTTTCGTGTTCGCTGAAAATCTGCCGATAAGCAGCCCAAATTAATTCTTGGACTTCGCCGCCATCAGAACCACTGTTTTCTAGGCGGTAAGTTCTGGGAGTGTCTTCGTTAGCGACTTCGTAACCGGCTACGCGCTGGTTTTGAGAGCTGGGTTTGTATTGTAGTAAAGGGATTGACATTGGTATTTGTCTTTTTGCTGTTTGTCTTTTTGTTGTTTGTTAATTGGAGCGTTGTTAGTTGTTCAACTAACCACTAACCAATAAACTAATAACCATTACCCCCTGAACCTAGGTTGTCTTGTTTCCTGGGATGTAACGGTAAGGCAAAGCAACTTCCGTAGGTTTAACGGTAGTTTGTGTAACTTGTTTTGACATCTCAGGAAGCTCGATACTTGAGATGTAATTTCTGGCGCGATCGCTTGAACGCTGGTAGTTCATCCCACCTGGTGATATACTGGCAGCCATTGACAAGAATGTGTCCGGAATTGCTTGACGAACTCCGCGTTGTACAGATTCTCCTGTGCGTACCGCTTGATAAAAGGAACGACCTTCTAAGTAT
Organism: Spirirestis rafaelensis WJT71-NPBG6; assembly: GCA_019359015.1. GTDB lineage: Bacteria > Cyanobacteriota > Cyanobacteriia > Cyanobacteriales > Nostocaceae > Hassallia > Hassallia rafaelensis. Next base: position 54,122 of record JAHHID010000031.1, on the reverse strand, counting down.
TGCCCCAGTAGGCGATTGCGATAATCTGCATCGTACCGGGGGTTGACTAAGTTGAAGGGTCTATCTTTGAAGCGGCGGCGTTGGAAGGGTACAATGTCGTTGCCAAAGTTCTTTAGATATTCTTCGGAGTCAAGCAAGGTGTCGATGAAACCATGCAACCCTTTGGTAGCAATTACAATCGACCAAGCTATCTCTTCGTCTTTGCCGTAGCTAGCACGTCCTAAAAACCGCTTTAAGCTGATGTCAACTAAGCGGTAGTTAGAGTTGGTTTCTCCGACTAATTCCCAATAAACGTCAGTTTTACCTAATCCACGAATCAAATCCCGAACGGTAATTGCCCGATTTCGCAACTGAGATTCTAAAAAGGGTTGGCGATGTCTTTTTAAAATTAAGTGTTCGCTGAATATTTGCCGATATGCTGCCCAAATTATGGCATCAATATCTGCATCGTCAGAGGTTGCTGTCAAGCGATAAGGTTGTGGGGTATCTTCACTGGGTACTTCGTACCCTTCAACACGCTGATTTTGCGAGTTGGGAGTATATTCAAGTAGTGGGATTGACATCTTGACTTTTGCCTTGTTTTATGATATAAATCCATGACGCGATGAATAGCGTCTCTACACTGCTATTTGCGTTAGTTGTACGCGGGCACGGACTGCTTTTTCTGTGTCAGTAAAAAGCATTTCTTTGAATCTAGCCTGAATTGGTTGTTGCAAATCAGGAATTTTCGCCAATGCTTGCAAGCCGACGACAGCAGCATAACGAATTGACCAGTCTGAGTCTTGAGAAATATTAAGTAATGTTTCCAAAGATCGAGACAGGGCAGATGTGCGATCGCAATCTTCCAATTTATGCCAGTGTAAGTTTCCCAGCCCTTTGGCAGCGGCGCGGCGGACACTTGGGGCAAAGTCGGTGGCAGCAGCAGTGAGTAATATTTCTATTGCGCGGGGGTCTGCGATCGCACTTAAGGCACGAATCGAGTAAGCCCGTGCGCCATAGTTATAATCATCAATTTGCTGCATCAACTGTGGTACTGCCACTTCCCCTAATTCCACCAGTCCGGCAAGTGCGACTACTGCTGCGGTTGGGTTGTTATAACCAAATACAGCAATTAAGGTAGGAATTGCCGCTTCATCTTTTGCCGCTACCAACTTTTGCACTGCTGCCACCATCAAGGCAGGTGAATCAGCCGACTCGACGGCGCGAATTAGTTCTTTAGTCATTGGTAAAAGTGTTAGTTGTTAGTAGTTAGTTGTTGGTAGTTAGTTGTTGGTTTTTGACCACTAATAATTAATAACCACTAACCAATAACTACTAACCAATAACTAATAACTACAACAGCGCATCCATGAGGTTCATTACCCGGATGGTGTCAACAGAAAGGGAAAGTGCATCGAACTCTGATGGGAGTTGATGCTCTAACAATCCTTTGAGAGCGATGAGTTTGAAGCTATTTTCTACCTTAGCGCTTGCGATCGCATCTGCTGCTGCTATATACCCGATTGCACCCAAATCGCTTAAGGCAACGCGGCGCAATTTTAGATCGTCGCTGTGCAACATCATAACTAAGCGATCGCCATAACTGGCATCTTGTGTTAGTTGGTACATTGCTCTGGCTGCGGCACATTGCACTCGTGGTACTGGATGCTCTAGAAACGGTTCAATTAGGGGAATAGCCTCTTTTGTCCCAATCGCTCCCAAAGCTTCTAATACGGCTTCATAGGGTTGGACTAAGTGCGGGCGTCCGGGTACTTCCACGGCTGCCGCAACACCCCCGGATAGAAGTTGCATCAGTGTCGGAGCGGCATCTGAGGCACGCAACATTTCCAGAGATTGGGCAGATGCTTCGCGCACGTAGAAGTCGGGGCAGTCCAAGCACTTAATTAACCCATCAACGGCTTGTCTATCGCCTAATTTTCCTAACGCTCTTGCGGCATTGCGTCGCAGAGGATAACCTCCCAGTTCTGTTCTGTCAGCTTCATCCTCTAACGCTGCAATTAGACCATTTACAGCAGCTTTTGAATTAACGCGGAACTTGCCCAGCCACCAAGCGGCGTAATAGCGAAGACCTATATCTGGTGATTCCAAATTAGCGATCGCTTGTTCTTCATTTAGCTGCGGTGCGCTTTCTGGTATATGTTCTTCCGCGCCATTTTCTATCATTGCCCTCGTCGTTAGTTATGCCCTTGAGATTCGGTATCTGCGCCAAGTGCTGATTCAGCAGTCAACGGTTCAATTTTGACAATTGTGCCGCCCATGCGACTAATCCGCTGCATTTCTTCGTTCATCCGCTTGTATGGCACTGTGATATACACGCTGCCACTGTTACGGATTTCATAGTTATTTTTGTCATTTTCTGAATTTTGGCGCAAGCCTACGACTTCGTAACGGAACATCCGGCTACTTGCGCTAGAAATTCCACCAGTTCCTACTGTGGTTTGACCGAACATATGAATTAATTTCTCCTTTAGTATTTTGCTAAATCATTGTTAGTTGTTAGTTGTTAGTTCTTAATTGAGACACTATCACTAATCACTAACCACTAACGACTAACTACTACCAATTAAGCTGGTGACACGCTGACGATTTTCCCACCCTGCTTTTGAATTTGCTGCATCTTTTCGGAAAGTCGCTCGTAGGGTACGACGATCGCGTAGCTGCTGCGACGCACACGGGGATACCCAGGACTTAGCTGTCCGGTTACTTCGATGCGGTAAACGCGATCGCCTACACCAACTGCGTTGCCCATATTCTTTCTGGGTGTCACATCCGCAGTGGCGCGGTAATTCCAGTTAGTGTTGCTACCCGATGGTCCGACAATTGAGGAAGCACTATTAGTTCCTAATTCTCGTGCTAGACGAGATTTTGTGCCTTCTACTTGCGAGGTATCGCTGTTGGCATAACCTCGGTATAACCTAAACATCCGGTTGAAACCGACGGTTTTTTGCCCTGGTTGAGTGGCAAAGCCGCGATAATAAGGCACAACATTGTCGCCGAAGTTTGTTTGATATTCAGCAGAATCAATGTATGAGTCTATTTCCGCGTCGTATCCTTGGTTTTCATAAATGTCCAAGTGATAAACCACTTCTGACTCATCATAGGGAGCGCGACCCAACAAATGCTTGTAGTTGAGTTCGATTACTCTGGTTTGGAAACTATTGTAGAAAAACTTGTTTTTGTAAAGTTCCGATTTAGCAACGCTACGCACAAACTCGCGCACTGTCAGGTTGCCATCTCGCAGTAATGATTCTGCACTTTTGAGGCGTTCTGAAGCCATCAAATAGTCATTTCCCAAGACTTGCCGATATACGGCACGAATCACTGCTTCCACGTCTTCTTTCGTGGCATTGGGACGCAGTTCAACTCGTCCGGCTTCACTATAAGCTTCTGTTCCTAGCCTGGATGCTGCTGCTGTAATCGCCATTTTAATTTCCCCCTTGTCTTTGCACTTGTACTGCTGCAAGCAGCGTGCGCGTGATAAATATTTTTTATCTATTCCCAGATAAAACGATGCCCGGAGCGAGATCCAACTGCTAGGTGATTTCATCCAGCACTTGCATCCCTCTCCGGGCTCGATCGCTATCTAGCTGAGAGCGTTGATTGCGTAATCGATGTATGTGTTAGCTTCGTTACCTGCTTGACCAGATAAACCGTGGCTGTTTTTGATGTTCTTCAAAGCTTCTACGTACCAGCTGTTAGACAACTCGAAGGAGCGGTTGATTTCATCCAAACCAGCAATTAGGTATTCATCCATTGGACCTGTGCCACCAGCTACCAAACAGTATGTAACCATCCGTAGGTAGTGACCAACGTCACGGGCGCACTTGGATTTACCACGAGAATCAGCGGCGTACTGAGGACCGTTCATTTGAGTGGTGTAGGGGTACTTCTGATAAACAGCTTGAGTTGCACCATCAATCAAGCGTTGAGCGTTGGAGGTCAAAGCACGAGCTGCTTCCATGCTGGCAGCAGCGCGGTCAAAACGACCGTTAACGGCTTGGAGTTCGGTGTTGCCCAAGAAACGTCCTTGGGTATCAGCAGCTGCGATCGCTTCGGTAATTGGTGTTTTCATTGTGTATAATCTCCTTCTTTTTTCGTAGCTTTTGCCTATCAACCTAAATCTTTAGGCTTCGGACTTTTTTTTGTTTTAAATTAACCAACCGCAGCAGCTGCGCGATCAAAGTAGCTAGCAACTTCAGAAATCAATTGGCTGCAATCGCCTTTGGTGATTCCGTTAGGATCGTTAGCAATCTTGATTGCTGCATCCTTCATCTTTTGAACGCCAACTGCCACTGAAGAACCAGGTGTACCCAAAGCTTGGTATGTTTCACGCAAGCCGTTCAAGCAGCGGTCATCAAGCACGCTAGCATCACCAGCCATGATCGCGTAGGTTACATAGCGTAAGATGATTTCCATGTCGCGCAGGCAAGCAGCCATGCGACGGTTGGTGTAAGCATTACCACCAGGAGCAATCAATTGGGGCTGTTCTTCAAACAAAGTACGAGCAGCGTCGGTAACGATTGTGGAAGCATTGCTGGTGATGCGGTTGACGGTATCCAAGCGCTTGTTACCATCCTTCACCATGTTGCTCAAGGCATCAAGTTGCTCGTTGCTCAAAAACTCGCCTCTGGAGTCAGCTTGAGAAACTACCTTTGCAAATGCGTCTAACATGGACTCTTTTCTCCTAATTCCTTAGTTGAGTGCTGTCTTGATTAAAACTGGCAATGTTTTATCAATGCGGAACTGCTAAACAACAGACTTCAAATAAAACTGTTTCTCAACTCCTCTCACATTCCGCTTTCAGTGTCTGAAAGAGAAATTATGAGAAACTGGGGTGATTTTATGAGAAACCAGCAACCTTTACGAATTGATTGCATTGTTTAACTTCTGTCTGTTCTTTAACCCCTCCAGCTTATGTTTATACAACGCCATAGATCCATTATTTGTTACAAATTGTGAATAAATAAGTGACACGAATAAGAAAAGCCTCAAATGCTTTACATACAAGGGCTGCGCCTGAGAAAAGTCAAATTTTTATGTGACAAAACTTAATAAAATGTGGATGTTTAGGCAAAAGATTGTTGTTTTAATATTTTATTAATCTTTCCAGAAATGCTTACGATATATAGATTAGAGTCTGGTATAGTCTTCATGGGTTAAGGCAGATTTATTACAAAAAGTTAAAATTATCTTTCTAAAGTTTGTTACAAATTTTTTGGATTCTTCGTCCTAAGGGGGGATGAGGAGTGCGGGAAGGGGGAAAGGAATAAAAAAACTTTCTTTTCTTCCCTTTACACTCTTCAAATGCCCTTCCCCCTACCCTACGCCAACCTCTAGCGCCTCTAATGCGGTTGTTATGCGATGAAGGACAACTTTTATCGGTTTCTTGGGCGATCGCCTGTTCTAGGGCAACTAGAGCCTCTGGTGTAGCAATTTCTGCCAAAGAAACTACAGCAGCGTAACGCAGTCCCCAATCTTCGGGAGAGGACAACGCCCAACTTAACTTGTCGAGAATACGGCGGATGTTTTCTGGGTTGTTAGAAATCTGGGCTATGCGTCCTAGTCCTCGTGCGGCGATGCGGCGGACATTTCCCTGGCAGTGATTGGCGACTGATGTACCGATAACTTCAGCTAATAGTTCAATTGCTTCCGAGTCGCCAATTTGGGCTAAAGCTTGAATAATATGAGCTTGTAATCCCTGATCGCTAGAAGCATGAAAAGCAGCAATTAACGGTTTGACTGATGGTGGCACTAACTGTACCAAAGACACAGGGTAGGCGTAACAAACTGCTCTCATCCCTTCTATGCTTACATCTTTAGGACTACCCTCCAGTCAAGATCGTCAATACGTTAATCGACAGGATACGATTTTTTTCTCAAATTTTTTGATAACCGAACATTGTTCGTTTATACTATCTTACAAAGGTACATTGTTTGTTAATGAGAGGTTCGATTGCCCCAAATTAAAAAGGAAGACACCAAAAGCCGTTTGTATTGTTCGGCAAAAAAAGAGTTCCTTATGTATGGTTTCCACGGGGCTAATCTTCGGGCTATTTCAAAATCAGCAGATATGTCTTTAGCGAATGTGTATAGTTATGCAAAAGATAAGGACGATTTATTTAAAAAAGTCTTAATAGATGTGATTATTGATTTGGACAAAGTGGCGGAATATTTCAAAAATTATCATCCTGCCGAAAACACTTTCGACTCATTAGAGATTCAAAAAGAGCGGATGAGATTTGCTATTTCATATATCTACAAAAATCGTATTGAGTTCAGTCTTTTATTGAATCGTTCGAGTGGGTCTTCTTTGGAAGATTATCCGGAAAAAATTGTTGATGGATATTCTGACAACTGTAAAAGATTTTTAACATACCTCAAGGAGCATAATCCAAAACTGAAATTTGAAGAGCCTTCAGATTTTTTCTTTAAAAGTGTTGCCCGTTTTGCTCTGAAGGCAATCGGAGAAATGCTTAAGCAAAGACTTTCCATTGAGGAAATGGAGAAACTTGCTAATGAAATTGTCTCCTACAATTTTTACGGATTTAGAGGATTAGCCGAAGTTGATGGCGAGAAAAAATAAACTAGGAAAATAAATGAAAACCTACTCTATCAATAAGATAAAAAATGAAGTTCAAAAACTTGTCATTTCTCCGTCAGTCACGGAGGAACAAGCCGAAGCTTCGATGAAAAGTCTTCAAAACTTTAATCAATGTATGCTGGGAATAGTGTACTTTTCTGGAACGACCCCGTGGGAGTGCCACAAAGATGATGAGTTTCTTCAGGTTGTTGAGGGAAAAGTGGATGTGATGGTTCTTACTAATGAAGGTCGAATCAATCAAAGCTTACAAGGTGGAGACTGTTTTATAGTGCCAAAAGGGTTATGGCATAGACAGTTTTCTCAACAAGGAGTTAAAGTGATGTTTATTACTTCTTTAGAAGGCAACCAAACCTCCACTGAAGAAAATCCAGAAAAGCGATAATTGAGATTTTGTAAGAGCCTGACCTAAGAGGAGATGGCAGCGCGTCGCCGGAGAACTTCTAGCAGAGTTGTGAAAGTTTGGGGAGGGGGAGCTGTAGCCTCAATCAACTCTCCAGACAGCGGATGTTGTAACTTGAGTTGCCAAGCGTGCAATGCTTGACCAGGTAGGTTTACACCTATGGAATGATTAGAACTATAAATGGGATCGCCGACTACAGGATGACCAATTTGGGCGCTATGTACGCGAATTTGATGGGTGCGACCAGTTTCTAGCTGAAAGTGCATTAATGTATAGTTGCCCAAGCGTTCTAATATTCGCCAATGAGTGACGGCATTGCGTCCACCTTGTTCAACGGGTACGATCGCCATTTTTTTGCGGTCTTGTGGATGCCTACCAATCGGGAAATCAATTGTACCACTTTCAGTTTTCGGCGCACCATAGACAATGCCCAAATATTCTCTGCGTGCCGTTTTGGCTTTAAGTTGCCCTTGCAGATGTTGATGAGCAAGTTCTGTTTTGGCGATCGCGATCGCTCCGGTTGTATCCTTATCCAATCGATGCACAATTCCCGGACGTTGCACACCGCCAATACCTGGTAAGTTGGGACAATGAGCTAACAAAGCATTTACTAACGTTCCATCTGGATGACCGGGTGCAGGATGGACAACTAAGCCTGCGGGTTTGTTGAGAATTAATAAAGAGTCGTCTTCATAGAGAATATCTAAGGGAATATCTTCGGCTTGCAGTTTTAAAGGTTCAGCTTCAGGTATTTGTAGAGTAATGCGATCGCCTGCTTTGACATTTATCTTTTTAGATGTGCAGACTTTCCCATTAAGTTGAAGTTGACCTTGTTCGATTAACTGTTGAATGCGCGATCGCGATAAGTCTGGTAATTCTTGGGTAAGATAGCGGTCTAAGCGTACCCCGTTTTCTTCGACTTGTAAATTAAATTCAGTTTGGGTATTAGACAAGTGTGTAAGCATTGCTATCAGTCTTTTTGGACTGGTGGTGTAATTAATTTTAACGAAAGTGGCGATCGCATGAACGCAAGCAGAATGTTATTCCTTGGCGGATAGCAAAATAATTTCTACCAAACTGTTTTTCTTTATACCTTTATTATAATTAAGCAAAAGCACGTAATATATTACAATTGATAAAAGATTTCCAACTCATTATATATTTATCGTTCATAGCTTCTTTACTTTATCCAAATTCTTTTTACATAGTTTTTAACTGTTTGGAAAAATTTCGAGTAACCTAAATAGTACAAGTAACTTACTTACCTCTACCATTTCGCTGAAAAATTTCATTTTTTAGATATGCACTATGGTTTTTGAGTTTCGCTGCCAAGTCGAGAATTTGGTACTTAGAATTCTCCAGCGTGAATACTCATTATAAACAGCGTTAGAGCATGTTTCAGTACTTATGAAGGAATTGCCTTTTTCCGAATTATTAGCCGCCGCATCTGATTACACACCTTGCTAAGTAAATTTCCTGATACTCACTTTTAGTAGGAGTTTGCCATTTTTATTCTGAAAGCGAAAATATGTTTTGAGAATTACCTAGATTGCGATGTAAAGAGGTTTCATGAAACGTTTCTAGGGTAAATTTCATGAATGATTTATGACTGCTATATTGCCCAAACCTTGAAAAAAGCTCTACAATCTAACATTTGGGTAAGATTTTAAACTTTCATAAACTGGATACGCAACTTTGCAGCTTTGTACTCTTAGTTGTGATAAGCCGTGCAATGCTAGTGAGACAACTTGATAAGATACGCAAATTTTGTTTTTTTTTGGCAATTTGCATTTTTATAATCTCACGGCTTGAAACACGCTCAACAGCGCCACTCTAGCGCTGCACTGAGTAGGGCTGAACCTCTAAGTCAGCGTTTAAGGTACTGTTAGATTAGCGAAAGATACAGAATGTACAATCTGATTTTTGGAATACTGTTGAATGGCAATAATTTGAGCCATTTTGCTATTTGGCAGTAATAGCAGAGCTTCTCAACTATTCTTTGTCCAGTAACCAGGACAATATGCCTGTAAATTCTGGACAGGATATTGAGCAATTTCAATTACAAATATTAATTTTATATAAGAGTCGTAGCAATGAAGACACTTCCCATTAATAGATACAGATTTTTCCAGAAACTACAACCCTTATCTCTATTGACCAAAATAAGTAATAAGTCGGTTACTGGTTGTTTGCAAGTCTTCAGTACAACAGGTTCTTGGTCAATCTATATAGAGTCAGGTAAATTAACTTATGGCTGCTATTCAGATCGCGTTTTTGAAATGCTTTACAAAAATTTGCAGCGATTGAGTCAACATATTCCTGCTTTTCCTAAAGGAATTTACGAGCAGTTACGGGCAATATTTGAAACAGGTATTGATAATAAAGCAATACCGAATCCAGATTATCTAGCTATTTGCTGGTTAGTTAATCAAAAATATCTTAGCCCAACGCAAGCGGGGATGTTGATAGAGCAATTAGCAATAGAAGTTTTGGAATCGTTTTTGAGATTACAAGAAGGGAGTTATGAGTTTACTCATGAAAGCTTTCTCGATGATATGCCAAAGTTCTGTCATTTGAATTTGCGATCGCTAGTCGAAAAGAGTCAAAAGCGAGCTTCATACCGCAAAAATACTCAGTCACAACTTTCCCAAGCACAGCGATCGCAATTTTTACGTGAACCTCAACCAAAACAACCTCAACAATTACCCAGAGAAAACGGCTATAAACCGAAAGAAAATCCTAACTATGCTTCACCTGGCGATGTCCACATTGCTGATAAAAGCATAGAGCAAAACAACCAGCAATCTACGGATAAAAAACTTTATAAAATCTTTTGCATTGATGATAGCCCCACAGTATTGAATGCAATAAAAAGTTTTTTAGATGAGCAAATGTTTTCTGTTATCGCAGTTAACGAACCATTAAAAGCTTTAATGCAAATTCTCCGCACCAAACCAGATGTTATTTTGCTAGACATTGAAATGCCCAATTTAGATGGATATGAATTATGTTCTTTGTTGCGGAAACATTCATATTTTAAAAACACACCTGTAATTATGGTTACAGGTAGGACAGGATTAATAGATAGAGCTAAAGCAAAGATAGTTAGAGCCTCTGGCTATTTAACCAAGCCTTTTACACAAACCGATTTATTGAAAAGTCTTTTTCAACACATTGTTTAATTTTTAAATCAGGACTATCAAAAAGCTAAATTAACTTATTTATTATTGAAGATTTAAGTTTCAGTATTAATTGCTGCGAGCAAAATTCTGATTGTCCCAGATGCTTGGAATGAGTTGGAACTGTTGGGAGCGATCGCAATACTAAAGATACTCTGTCACTCAAAATAAATCTGCCGAATCAAGATGTGCAGACTCTGGTTTACAGTTCCACAAATCAAGCATATGAGCATTTTATTTAACAAAAATAAAATGCTGACATCTATATAATTCAAGCTTTACAGCCGCAAACAGCTAAAAAGTACAATTCATTTAGTGCCTGCGTGGATCTACATTTTACCATGAAAAGTTCAAAAATTTCAATCAATCTTGGGAATTGGTAATTGGGGACTAGGGACTCTTTACTGGGGACTAGAAAATAATTTTCCCTATCATTTAATTCCTAATCCCTAATTCCTAGTCCGCATTTTCAAACGGGACGGCAACCAGATAATATAGCGTGCATATTTACCACCGCTCCAATAACAGCTATCGCCGGCGCTCCAAATCCAGTTGTCTCTACTTGCTCTACAATTGTCTTTAATTTACCAATTAATTCTTCTTGATCGGGTCTTGTACCCCAACGCACTAAAGCGATCGGCGTTTCTAAACTCAATCCGGCAGAATGTAACTTCTGAACAATGTAAGGTAGATTGTGAATTCCCATATAAATCACAATTGTTTCTGAACCGTGAGCGATCGCATTCCAGTTTACCGTCGGTTGGTACTTACCCGCTGCTTCGTGACCCGTGACAAATGTCACCGAAGAACTATACAAGCGATGAGTTAAAGGAATACCCGCATAAGCTGGAGCGGCGATTCCTGATGTAATACCGGGCACAACTTCCGCAGATATCCCAGCTTTCAGTAATTCTTCCATCTCTTCGCCACCGCGACCAAAGATAAACGGATCGCCACCTTTTAGCCGCACCACTATTGCATTAGTATGTGCTTTATCAATCAATAACTGCGTAGTTTCTGACTGTAATAAAGAATGTCGCCCCATGCGCTTACCGGCGTTTATTTTCTCTGCGTTAGGATTAATCATTGCAAGAATTGCCGGACTTACTAAAGCATCATAAATGACGACATCGGCACATTCTAACAAAGCTTTACCCTTAACAGTCATTAATCCCGGATCTCCGGGTCCCGCACCGACTAAATAAACTTTTCCCAAATATTTCTTTTCTTCTTCGTTGGTGTCTTGGCGGTTCATCTGTTAATCAAATCCCAAATCAGATCGGCTAATTCTGCACTTGCTCCCAAAGGTTCAGCCAGTTGGAAACGCACAGCAGGGAATTGTAATTTTAACTCTTGTGAAGAACGAGCGATCGCATCGGTGATACCGCCAGCAAATAAAAAGTATGGCAAAATAGTAATTTTTTCATAACCAGCACTCACCAACTCTTTCACTCGTGATTCTAAACTAGGAGCTACAGACCAATAAGCAACTACTACTCCTAAATTCGCCGCTATTGCTTCGACTTGTTTTTTAGAACCAGGACGACGGCTACCATGAGTTAAAAGAATCCATCCTTTGTCATGACAATTCTCGCTAGTTTCAGCAATTTGCTTTGCTAGCAATTGTTCTACACCAGCATGACTACCTAAATATGGTTGCAACTCAATTATCACATCTTCACCAACAGCCTGTTGAGCCAGAGCCACTTCACCAGGAATATCTTCCATCACATGCACTCCCGCCAGCAAAAATAACGGTAATATTTTTATGTGATGATACCCACTCGCCAAAGCAGTCTTGCTAAATGATTTAATCTGCTCATGCAAAGGCTCAGGCTTCAGTTCTAAGTATGCAGTACCTACCAATTCACATCTTGGCGGTGACACGACACCACCAATGATAGATCTTTGTAAGTTGCTTTCCAGCTTGTTATTTACCAGTTTTGCCAATTGCTGCATAGCAATTTCCTGGCGCGGATCGCGACTTCCGTGAGACACCAACAGATATGCAGATGGCATTAGCAATCATTTACTCAAAAAACAAATTTTATATATTTTATCAAACAATTAAATAGCGTAGACACAAATCTAATTCGCGTCTACGCACTAATCGCTAACTATAAAATTCGCAAAGCTTATAAATTAACTTCTAGGATAATCCCCTATGATTAACCTAGAAATTAAAACTATTTTGCAGCACCTGGGTCAGCAACGTAACGGAAATTTGGTTCCGAGTTCCAAGGACCGCGTTCATCCTTGCCGTTGGTAGACAGGTTGTAGTAAATATCCACAGTGTTATCTGGTTGGATATTTCCAAAGAATGGGTCAGTTAATTTACCCAAAGAATCCAGCGCTTTCATAAACATTTGGGTATGAGAAATTTCCCGTGTCAAAAGATGAACAAGGGTGTTTTTCGTTCCTTCATCAGTAGCTAGTTTAATCAAGGCTTCATAAGTTTGACGTGCGCCAGCTTCAGCAGCAATATTAGCTCGCAAATCGCGCACTACATCCCCACCTTCGTTTATATAGTTGGCACTCCAAGCATTACCTTGACTATCTAATAAGTGTGGTCCCATACCGCGCACTGCAAACAAAGTGCTTTTATAAGCTTCGGTTTGGTCTACATTTTTGGTGTGAACTTCAATCAGTTTACCCACCATTTCTAAGTGACCAAACTCTTCTAATGCAATATCTTGCAACATATCGCGAATACTGGGGTCTTCGCAATGAAAGGATTGAGTCCAGTATTGCAAAGCTGCTGTTAATTCACCAGTTGCACCACCAAATTGTTCTAAAAGCAGTTGAGCAAAGCGCGGATTTGCCTCTTTGACATCAACAGAATGAATTGGGTCTTTTTTGTGAAAAAACATCAGCGTCTCTCTCTCTTGTTATGGCATATCCCAGCATTTTGAATGTAATTTTTTTAACAAAATTACAAGTCATCTGGAAATGCTCGGCACACATCTAATCATGTTAAATATCACATCCAATCTTTACATGAATCTTGAGAAAGACTTACTTGAGAAGCATCTATAACCAAAGTTTGATTTTGTCGATTAGAAAATTTAAATAAAAATAACTCTAAGCTCAGAAAGCGTCTTGAATGTGAGGAGGAATCAATTACGCTTCTTTTCTACTGCTGTTCGGCGCTGTAAGTATAAAAGTTTTCAAATGCTCCTACACTTTCAAATGTATAAGAAGGCAGCCATGAATTCAGTTTTAAATCTGTATGATAAATACTAAAAATAATAAAATCTTGCCGTTGCGTAGTCGCTGCAACAAGTTCGCGCACTTGTGGACTAGCCGAGTCTACTAGTTTATCGCAATCTAATTTAATTAAATTTTCTAACATCTTTGGCGTTTTTTTACAGACATCGCTTTTTAAGTAGTTTGTCAACTGTTGCATGGCATATTCTTCATATTCCGCTTGACTGGGATTTGTCTTCGCCATCGTCACTCCCAAGACAACTAGTCCTACGGCGGCAACATATGTCATAATTGTTGAGAGTCTCATTTTTACTAACTGTTAATCACTGTGGTCTCTTGACTCTAGATTAACTGACTCCGTTCCTTAAACAAAAACTCTGGATCAATTCGCCGGGGCTATGTTATAATGAATTGAAGAATGGCGAGCGTAGCCAAGTGGTTAAGGCAGTGGTTTGTGGTACCACCATTCGTGGGTTCAATTCCCATCGTTCGCCCTTATGAGACGTGAAGCTTATATCCCCTGCCTGAAGGCGAGGGGATATAAGCGAAGGGCTGAATTTATTCCGCATTCTTATGCTAATTATGTTAACATAAGACAATAGTTGGTTGATCGAGCCAAGTGATAATTTACGAGTTCAAAGTTAAAGGCAAAGACTTGCAGTATCGTGCAATAGATGATGCTATTCGCACATCTCAATTCATCCAAAATAAGTGTTTAAGACAATGGATGGACATTAAGGGGTTAAGTAAACATGACCTTAATAAATATTGCGCTGTACTTGCGGCTGAATTTCCTTTTGCCTCGGAACTCAATTCAATGGCTAGGCAATCTGCGGCAGAACGTGCATGGTCTGCGATATCTAGGTTTTACGATAACTGCAAAAAGAAAGTTAAAGGTAAAAAAGGCTTTCCAAAGTTTAAAAACAATTGCCGTTCAGTTGAATACAAAACCTCTGGATGGGCGCTTTCAGAAAGTAGGAAGCTGATTACTTTTAGGGATAAAAAGGGAATAGGGACTCTCAAGTTAAAGGGGACTTATGACCTTAATTATTATGACATCAAGCAGATTAAGCGTGTCCGTTTAGTACGTCGGAGTAACGGGTATTATGCTCAATTTGCGATTGATGTTGACTTAAGGATTGAAACTCAACCAACTAATCAGATAGTCGGCATTGACTTGGGGTTAAAGTATTTCATTGCCGATAGTAAAGGCAATGTGGAACCATCCCCTAAGTTTTACCGTAAGTCAGAAAAGCAGTTAAACCGCGCTAATCGCTCATATTCTAAAAAGTATGACGCTGCCAAAAACAAGGCGAAGCAATGCCTTTCATCCAACTACCACAAAGCCAGAAATCGATATGCTCGTAAGCATTTAAGAGTAAGTAGGCAACGAAAAGAGTATTGCAAGCGTGTTGCACACTCCGTCATCCAATCTAACGATTTGGTAGCCTATGAAGACTTGAATGTGAAGAACATGGTAAAAAACCGACATCTGGCTAAATCAATCTCTGATGCTGGTTGGTCAACTTTTCGCCAGTGGTTAGAATACTTTGGTCACAAATATGGGAAGGTAACGGTTGCGGTTCCTCCCCACAACACAAGCCAAAACTGTTCTAATTGTGGTTTGAAGGTGAAAAAATCCCTATCTACAAGGACTCACGTCTGCCCACATTGCGGCTATGTAGAGGATAGAGACGTTAACGCCAGTATCAACATTTTGAGATTAGGATTAACTACGGTGGGGCACACCGGAAGCTACGCTTGGGGAGATTTGCCCTCTTGGGCAGTTGGTGAGGCAGCGCGGTCTTCTCCCAAAGGGAGAGGCTAGCGCCAAGGGGGTCTCCCCCATGAGCGACTGCCGAACCCGTAAGGGCGCAAGCCTGCTGTCTAACGGCGAGTCACGGAACCAAGAATCCCCGTGTCAATAGATGCGGGGAGTGTCAATTGAGAATAAGACCAACAGCACGGCGAATATATGCTTCGACTGGTTCAGCGCTAGGCATAAATACCAGCGCGTAAAGCATGATTCCGCTCATTAGGTCAAAAACTAAATCGCTGTCTGTATCAGCCGGAATTTCATTTCTAGCCTTAGCTCGCTCGATCGCAACGTGAAAAGCTTGCCGTCGTGGTAAAAGGTATTTTGTCCAATAAACTTGGGCAAATTGCGGACTGCTAGAAGCAGCACCGATAATCATCGCCAGAATTTGACGACCCAAAGGCGTGAGTGTAGTTTTCACCGCAATCTCAATAATACAGTCTATATCGCTCGCAAGCGTACCTGTATCAGGTATTTCAATTTCTTGACGAACACTTTCAATCGCCGAAGCAACTAATTCTTCTTTGGAAGCATACCATCGATAGATTGTGGTTTTGCCAACACCAGCCGATCGCGCGATCGCATCAATGCTTAGGCGATCGTAACCCATCTGAGATAGCAAATCGAGAGTCGTCTTAAGGATGGCTTGATCAGACTTTTCACTGCGCGGTCTTCCTGGTTTTTTATCTGATTGAGTCATGTAACAAGACTAGGGATTAGGGACTTTTGATGGGTTGTATAAGCTCGTAGTGAGCCAGCGCGGTCTTCTCCCAAAGGGAGAGGCTAGCGCCAAGGGGGTTTCCCCCATGAGCGACTGGCGAACCCGAAGGGTAAGCGCTGAAGCGCTTAAAATTGAGCGATAAATTGCTCACTACGAAAACATCAAAATCTAAATATGGGCAAGCTTGACATTTACGTCTAAAAATTACGATACTGTTTCGTATCGTTGATGATTAATGTAAATTATGAGCCGTACTCGTCCCCAATATACCGATAAAAGCAGCACTCAAACCCTAAGGCAAGGAATAGAAGAGTATTACGCAGTAAATCCACATGTTACCAACCCAAGTCAAATGCCGCCGGATTTTGCGAAAATCTTATTTGCTCATGATGTCACACATGTCATCCTCGGTTGCGATACCGATATGTATGACGAATTGAGACTTTTACCATTGTGCTTTTTAACCAGTGACTTCAAGTTTCGAGACTACCTACGCGATCGCAAAAACCCAGCTGTTGATGTGATGTATAAAGATTTGGTAAAGCAACATGGGCTGCTGTGGTTGTATAGCTCAATATTTGTTGTATTGCCGCGATTGTTGCCAGAAATTGTTGTAATGTGGTTCAAGGCTCGCGGAACACGCAAGTACTATCCATTTTTTGACTTTGAGCCACTACTTGACCGTTCACTGTGGGAGATTCGTAAAGAGTTTAATTTGTTACCACTGCTTTGAGTTAGAAGACAAAATATTACTTTATCAGGAGTACTGCGATCGCGCTATTTTTCCAGATTAGCCAGAAGTGTCCCACCATAATTAAAGCAAAATAAATCCAAAAAGCCTTGCAAACTGAAGAATTAGCTTTATTAACCAGGTAGTTATTTGAAAATTGGGATACAGAGGTAAATTTTGGGCAATGCCTATAAAGTGGAATGAAGGAGAAACAGTTGGACAAAGGATTCAGGACATGGAAAATTTTGCCGATCAAGCACAACCTTTGAAATTACAAGCTGCCGCTATTCGCAGTTTACCAACTCTGAGTTTTGGTGACTCTGGTGACTCTGTAAAAGTTTTACAACGACTTTTATCACAAAATGGTTATCCTGTTCGAGCTGATGGAAATTTTGGTGCGTTAACAGAAACAGCCGTCAAAGCCTTTCAAAGCCAGCACAACTTAACTGTGGATGGAGTAGTCGGTTCCAGGACTTGGCGTGAGTTAACAAGGTAGTTAACAATTAAAAAATTAAAAATTAAAAGTTATTAGCCCATCAATCAGATAAGAGGTTGGGAGTTAGAATGTATTGTATTTTATAACAAGAGAATTAATACACAATTATTTATTTTGTGATTACTATTTAAAATTTATTCATGCTACTTTTAGTAGGTGAACATAATTCAATATAAAATTACGCACTATCTTTAGTTTAATTAAACCTACCTACTTATCAGCTATAAAAATTTTCCTCACCTACCACTCTAAGCTATAATATGCCCTCAAGCATATTGATAGGTAATAGGTTTGACAGAATAATTTTGCCAAGAGCAGATAAAATTGCACAAAATCTAATAATTGGCTCATTAAACAAGAGTCACGACTTTAGAGATTTAGGGATAAAATCCTGAGAATTTCTAGACAATATTTGTGTGTGAATAATCTAATTATCGGTCTATCCCACATTTTTCTGAGCCAGATATTACAAGTGCAAATACTTAATAAATGATTTTATCGCCAAAATAATTACATTTTTTTAACTTATACAGGACTTACGCAACTGGCACATTTATCTGAAAACTGTCACATAGAATTAATATGGCTCTAAGGTTTATAAATCAATGCTTACAAGCATTTACGGCAAATTGAAATATATGTGCCAGTTGACCTTATATTGTGACGCTTGCGTAAGTCCTATTATAGCTACGCATTATTCCTGAGGAACAACTATTTTGTCTGTCAAAGGAAATATGGGTGTTAGTAAAATGAAATACGATGAGTCATATTGGTCTGCTGATGACTGGTGTCTTAACAACAGGACAACCGTCTTTGCCCAAGTTACCCGTAGAGCCATTATTTCAGTTAGACAATCCGGTGCCGCAGTCAGCAGAAGAACCTTCAGATGAGGTCGTTCCCGCTACTGAAATCACACCGCCTGAATTCATACAGCTAGATGGTAATCTCCTATTCGCCCACTCAGATATGAATGAAGATCAGCAAAAAAGGCTAAGTAATGTTACGGAAAAAGCTAATTCAATACCATCTAATTTTTACGGTGTAAAAAAGGATGCCACCCTAAAAGACTGGATGCTGGGGGAAATTTCAGCTGTCGCTGCTGTAAATTCTCTAGTTCGCGAAGAAATTCCAGTTAGTCCTTTTTCTGATGAACAAAGTAGTGATGAGTCAGTTCTTGCGCGTTCACGTTCGCGTAGCGTCTCCGTCAGGAGAAGTGTCTCCAAAGGAGAATCGCCAAAACTAAGACCAAAATTTATTAACCAAAATCTGCCAATTCTGGGTTTTGGTAGCTCAGGTATTTCTGTCAAAGTTTTGCAACGCTTATTATTATCTAACGGCTATGCTGTTCGAGTTGATGGAGCTTTTGGTGCGCTAACAGAGAGTGCTGTCAAAGCCTTTCAAAATCGGCGATATTTAGGTGTGGATGGAGTTGTTGGATTTAGAACTTGGCGCGAGTTAACAAAATAGTTAGGAGTTGTAGAGACGCGAGGAATATGGCGTCTCTACGGGAGTCAAAGAGTCAAGAGTCCAAAAGTCCAGAGTTTAGAAAGAAAACATTAACTATGTTACCGAGCCTTGACTATTGACTCTTGATTTCTTACCGATGCTTATGCTCCTCTAAAATTGCTTGTGCCCTTGGCTTGTAAATCAAATAGAACAAAGTCTCAAGGTAGCGCAATAAATCCTCCCGATTTTCCTTAGAGTTAAAGTTCCAGAAGCCATAAATCCGTGCTAATGATAACAGCTTGGTAGTGTGAATTTTCCAGGTGTAGGTGCTGTAAACTCGGTTAATAGCTTGCTGAGAAATTTCATTCCAATAATTAGGATTTTGTTCGCATTTCAGCACAAATTCGAGAATTCTCTCGGCTGTATCTTCTAAATTTGTGGGGTTAATGTAAAAGCCATTAACTTTATTTTGGATAATTTCCAAAGGACCACCAAACTGAGTGGCAAAAGTTGGTAATCCGGAAATCATCGCTTCCAAAATAGTCAAACCGAAAGCTTCAAATAAAGCTGGCTGGACAAAGACTCCTTGATGGTCAGCAATTACTCGGTAAACTTCACCAGATTGACCTTTAGACAAACGCACACCTAACCAACGAATCTTGCCTTGGAGATTGTATTCCTCGATGATGTTGTAGAGTTTGATAATTTCGTCGCGTTCTTCGTTGTCGTCTGATTCTTCAACTCGCAACTTCCCGGCGATTAAAATTAAGTTGAAATGCTCTTGCAATTCTTTACTTTGACCAAAGCATTCGGCTAAACCTGTCATGTTCTTAATGCGGTCTAGACGTGCCATTGAAAACAGCGGACGCTTGTTGGGGTCCTCGAGTGTGCCAAATATTTGTGAGGAATCGTCCAAAGTAAAGAGCATTTCTTCAATTTTCAGGCGATCGCTCTCTACGCGGTCTTCATGCCGTGTGTAGGGGAAGTAAGCTTTTTCATTCACTCCCGGTGGTACTACATTAAACTTGGGACTAAACAGTTCAATTCCATTCACCACATGATACAAATCTGGCATGGTGAAGGATTTGTAAGACTCATATTGTCCCACACTATCGGGCGTGCCGACAATTTCTTGGTAGGTGCTGCTGATGATGAAGTTAGCAGCATTCATCGCAATCAAATCAGCAGTAAACTGCAACGAAAAATGATATTTTTCCTCCAAATCTTGCCAGTACAAGTTACTAAACAAATATTTGGACTTTTCTAAAGCGTGGGCAATGTTACACTGTGTTACTTTTAGACGCCGCGCCAAGAGAAACGCCACCAAATTTCCATCAGTATAGTTACCCACAATTAAGTCAGGTTTACCTTGAAATTCTGCCAGCAATTCTTTTTCCGAATCAATAGCGAAAGTTTCTAGATAGGGCCAAAACTCAAATCGAGAAATCCAGTTTTGCGTCATGTTGGGATTAAATTCCCGCAGAGGTACGCGCAAAATCCAGGCATTTTCGGTGCCATAAACTTTTTCTAAACGTTGGTTACAAAGAGTGCCATCACTGTTGGGTATCAAGCGGGTGAGAATAATTACTTTTGGCTCAACATTGAGTTTCTCTAAACCAGCTAAAATGGCATCTTCTTGTAACTGCTGTTCAAGAGTTTTTGCTTGGTCGAGGACGTAAACTACCTGACCACCAGTATCGGGACGTCCTAAAACTCCTTCTTGTCCAAACCAACCGTGGGCTGACACCAAGACGATTTTAAAAATCATCGGGATGCGAGAGATAAAGGCTTCTAGGGTTTGGGGGTCGGGAGAGTCGATTAATTCATCGAGAATTTCTAAGGTTTCGCGCACCCTAGAAGCGGTGTTACCCCAACCCGGTTCAAAGCCCATCATTTGCAATTGAAACCGGAATTCTTCGTAGGGTTCATCATTTGGGCGATCGCCTACAAATCCGATAGCTTTTTTAACTTGGTCCGAAAGTTGCTGCTGTGTTTGAATGTTGTTATTGATCAGCAGTTGGATGCCGTTGTAGTGGTGCAAACGCAAGAAATTAAACAAGCCTTCTAGCCATTCCTTCGGGTCTTGGAACAACTTGCTGGACAGATAACGGTTGAGGTACTGCACCCCTTTGCCAATATTTTTCGGGTCGCGAATTGTCGGGGTATAGTCGTAAAACGGACCAAAATCCAATTCTAGCAGGTCGCCTTCTTGGGGATGAAATCGGTTTACTAGGCGATCGCGTAGATCCAAGAGTTCGTCCACCGATATCGATTCCACACTCAAGTCTTCCGTCACCCGATAAACTTCTTGGCTAGCTATTTTTGGGCGAAAAATGAAACAGAGATTTGTATTGTCCTGAATAATTTCCTGAGTATAGTAAATTAGTTTCCCTAATAGCGAGGAAGGCTGTTCCTTCTGGTATTTAGAGCAAAATTCACTATAGACATTCAGGATATCGTTCCGCAGCAAGTACCCTTTTTCTTGACTGCGTAACTCGCTAATAAACGAACGTAAATCGCTTTTTTCTTCACTGTTCAAGACTGCATGAATCAAGTCAGACATGGGAACCCCAGTTATCAATTTTCGATTTGAGCTTTTGGTGAAATTTTGACTGGATAATGCCTAAAAACTCCAAAAAAGCAATATTAAGGCAAAAAAAAGCAGATTTTTGCTCTTTACCTTGACCTTTTTTGTTTACCCATCAATTTCATCACCTTTCTACGCATATCTTATTGCTGAATAAATTTCACTCTAACTAAAGACGTACAATTTAATATTTTGTCATTGAGAGGAAAAATTTTCTCCGTGTCAAGTAACCCAAGGGCTATTTTGGGAGATACCGACAACCAGAAATTTTTGTGATTGGATGTAACAATTATCAAGTTAGATTTATAACCTGGCTTCCCAAATTTTGCAAGCTCATTCACTACAACTACTAAGCATTGTTAATTTGCTGCCCAGCTAAACTTTAACAGTTAATACTGCTGAGTATTAATGCTCAAATTTATACTTTAGTGCCGAAAAGCTATTTTTAAAATCCACAGCATTTATGAGAAAATTATTAATTTTTGTCAGGAAACAAAAATTACTTGTTTCACAAGTAAATATACCCAAAATGTTGAACTTAAATGAATTAAAATCAACTTTTAGATGCTCACTAAAAAATGCTTGATTCAATGGGTTTATCATTTCAAAATTTAAAGTAACAAAAAGCGATGTCGCCAGACATCGCTATTGATATTGAGCGAATTTTTTCATCCGCTAGTAAGAAACGAATTCTCACCTTAGGGAGTTGACCTTACAACTAACCCATGCCATCTATTACTGGATGGAAGTAGAAGGCAAAGCCCAACACTGTATAAGCAGCTAACAATAATGTGCCTTCTAGCCAATTGGATTTACCATCAGAACTAATAGAATTTGCAATCAATACCGATACAGCCACAGCCACTAATTCAAAGGGATTAAAATTTAAATCCATTGGCTGACCGAACACTCGTCCTGCTATCACTAAAACAGGAGCGACAAATAAAGCAATTTGCATACTCGATCCCACAGCCACGGAAACGGAAAGATCCATCTTATCTTTCATTGCCACAGTAACTGCTGTAGCATGTTCAGCAGCGTTACCGACGATGGGAACCAAAATCACACCTGTAAACAGTGCCGTTAAGCCTAGCTGGGATGTGGCTACTTCTAAAGAATCTACCAACATTTCTGACTCAAGCGCCACTAAAAGAGTACACACTAGCAGCACCCCACCCCACAACCAAACATTTGGCTTGGTATGAGGAGTTTCCTCTGACTCGACTAAACCCACCTCATAAAGATAAGCGTGGGTTTTCATCGAAAATAACAACGTCAAAGCATAAACTACGATTAATACTATCGCCACGGCAAGAGAAAAATTTTCTACAGTTTGTTGATTAATTCCAACAGAAGTAACGTTCATAGCTGTTGGCAACAAAATCGCAATCACTGCCAAATTCATAGAAGATGCATTTACTCGTGCCACAATTGGCTGAAATGTCTGTTCTTTGTAGCGAAGTCCTCCCAAGAGCATAGAAAGACCCATCACAAGTAGTAAGTTGCTAATAATCGAGCCGGTTATACTGGCTTTGACTACATTTACTAACCCAGCTTTCAGGGCAATTATAGCAATGATCAATTCTGTGGCGTTACCAAAGGTGGCGTTTAATAATCCCCCTAGGGTTGGACCAACTACCACAGCAATTTCTTCTGTAGCTGTACCCATCCAAGCTGCTAACGGCAGAATCGCTAGTGCAGCAGTGATGAAAACTATCAACTCTCCCCACTTTAGAAATTGGGCTGCTAAGGAAACGGGGATAAATAATAACAGAACGAGAAAGACAATGTTTTTACCGGACATTTGTTACCTAAATTCGAGAGGATCAATCATAAAGGAGTGCTGAGTTGTGAGCTATCCGGAAATCGACGACTGGGAATTGAAAGTGTTGGTTGGAGCGTTGGAGCGTGGGTAGGGCACGCTTGCCCGATCCCTTTTACCGCAAGTGCTACAACTTTCTCGCCAGCTTTTCCCTCTTAAGCTTAAGAGCGAAAACCTGCCGAGTGGAAAATAGGCAACGAACTGCCTCCCCTTTTCCCTTCTTCAAATTCCCACTTTCTACTAACCACTAACCACTACCCACTCAGCACTCTCAAAGACTAGACTCTAGGATACTCTCTACCCTGCGGTAGAATGGCTCAGAGTTTCTAGTGTTTGCACTTTTTGGCTAGAAGATATGTAAAATGAATTTGCGATTTGTGCAGCTTTTGCAATCTTTTGTTACAAAAGTATCAATTGGAGCCAGAACTCTACACAAAAAATGGGGTTTAATATATTAAAAGACAATTAAGTTTTTTCGGGCTGCAAAGCAAATAACCCGTTAACTAAGGCTTTTGATAATGAATAATTTACTCATGCCTGCGGGAAGTGCGAAGGAGCGAGAACGCAGATGACCCGCAAGACTAAGGCGAATATGTCAACTGATGGCTAAAGTATGAAGTATGAAAAATAAAATACCTCACCTATAAAGCGATGAAGGTTATAGCAAATTATACATGTCTTTTTCATCCTTTATAGTTGAGACTTCTTTAGTCAAATATTAGCTTCTTTCTCGTAGTAGTTTATACCGACCGAAGCGAAGATGGCGCGGTAACGATATTTGCTCTTATTTTCGACAGCGCAACTGTAATTTTTAGTGATTTAGGATAAAGATACATGACTTCAGCTGCTGAAATGCCGGCTAGTGCTGGCTTCTCATCGATGTCAAACGAAAGCACGGCATACACCGAGCTATCAGACCCGTTAAGAACGGCTACTGGTGTTTACGTAGCTGTGCATGGTCATTTTTACCAACCGCCACGGGAAAACCCTTATCTGGATGCGATTGAGCGTCAACCAGGAGCCGCACCTTTCCATGACTGGAATGAACGGATTCACTCGGAATGTTACCGCCCAAATGCCTTTGCCAGGGTGTTAAATAACCGAGGTGAAGTGCAGGGGATCGTGAATAATTACGAGTATTTCAGCTTTAATATAGGACCGACGTTGATGTCGTGGCTAGAACGCCATGATGTGGAGGTTTATCAACGGATTTTAGAAGCGGATCGGAAAAGTTGCGATCGCCTAAACGGTCATGGCAATGCGATCGCGCAAGTATACAATCACATCATCATGCCTCTTGCCAATTCGCTGGACAAACAAACTCAAATCCACTGGGGTAAGGAAGACTTCCGATCCCGCTTTAGACGCGATCCCGAAGGTATGTGGTTAGCAGAAGCTGCGGTAGATTACGCAACCTTAGAAGCTTTGGTTGCTGAAGGCATTCGTTTTATCGTCCTCGCACCTTCTCAAGCACAACGTTGTCGTCCTCTACCAAATAACGACAATCCACATCCAGAATGGCATGAAGTTGGCGGTGCTCAAATTGATTCTACCCGCCCCTATCGTTGTTATTTGAAAGATACTCAAGAGTCAAACGAGAAACGCTATATCGATATCTTCTTCTACGATGGTCCCATCTCACGGGATATGGGTTTTAGTGATGTGGTTTATAATTCCAGTCAGTTTACAGGACGCATTGGTTCTGCGGTGCGCGGGGATCATCGCCCTGCACAGTTAATCTCTGTAGCGACCGATGGCGAAACCTTTGGACATCACAAGAAGGGAACTGAGAAAACTCTCGCTTACGCATTCATAGAAGAATTTCCTCGCCAAGGTTGGACAGTAACGAACTTTGCCCACTACCTCAGCTTAGAAGCGCCAGCTTGGGAAGTGGAATTAAAGCCAGTCACAGCATGGAGTTGCGCCCACGGTGTCGATAGATGGCAAGATGATTGCGGTTGTGGTGGTGAAGGGGGAGTTTGGCATCAAAAATGGCGGCGTCCGTTGCGAGATGCTTTAAATTGGCTGCGGGATCGCTTAGTTGAGGTGTATGACGAGTATGGCAGACAGCTTTTCAACGATCCCTGGCAAGCGAGAAATGAATATATTGAGGTGATGCGCGATCGCTCTCCGGCAAATATTAACCGATTCCTCAGCCGCAATCAAACTCACAAACTCACAGCCGCCGAACAAGTAGACGCATTACGGCTTTTAGAAATGCAGCGTCATGCTTTGCTCATGTTTACTAGTTGCGGTTGGTTTTTTGAAGAAATTTCCCGCCCAGAGGGAACGCAGATTATGCGCTATGCGGCGCGGGCGATGGAATTGGCGGGAGATGTGGCGGGTGTACAGTTAGAAAAAGGCTTTGTCAAACGTCTTGGTTTAGCCCCTAGTAACGTTGAGCTCTTCAAGCATGCTGGCGAAATTTATCGCCAATTGGTGCTAACAGCGCAAGTCGGCTTTAACCAAGTTGCGGCACATTATGCGATTACTTCATTATTTGGCAATAGCGATCGCAAACCGACAGAAACCCATAATTCTTCCTGCAAGCTTCCGCATCCTTATCAAAAGCGGGTTTATTGCTACACGGCAAATGAGCTAGATTACCAAATGCAACGCCTGGGATCGCTGACTTTGGCGATGGGACAAGTCAAGCTAGTATCAGAAATTACCTGGGAAAGCGAACATTTAGTTTTTGCTGTACTGCATTTGGGTGGCTGGGATTTTCATTGCTGCATTCAACAGTTTGAGGGTAGACGTAGTTATAGCCAGTTAAAAGAAAAGCTGTTTGGAGCGCTGGAACAAGCGAGTGCGGCGCATACTATCTTGGCGATGACGCAGTTGTTTGGCGAAGAACCTTTCAGCTTGCAGAACTTATTCGCTGAGGAACGCCATCGAATTATGCGGTTGTTAAGTCAGGAAACGCTGTCACGGTTAAATGAGCTTTATACTCAAACCTACCGGGATAATTACGGTGTCATGATGGCATTCCACCGGGATCAACTGGAAGTACCGCAAGAGTTGCAGGTGGCAGCAGAGATTGCGTTAGGGCATCGGTGTATGATGACATTGCGAGCGCTTGAGCAAGACATCGCCGAGCCGCAACAAAGCGCGAATCATCTGGGAGAATTGGAGGCGATCGCCAAAGAAGCGAAACATCTGCATTGTCGGTTGAACATTCACGACGGCAAGCTGATGTTAGAGCAATTGATTTTGCGATCGCTTTGGCAATTGTTGCACGATCCCAACGGCACATTTGATGCAGATATCCAAGGTTTGGAAAGGTTGATCGATATCGGCTATCAGATGAATATCGGCATTTGTCTTGAGCGATCCCAGGAATTATACTTTAGCTGTTTGCACAGTCAAATATTACCGCAGTGTGCGGCTACCCTTGCCGACAGCAAAGATATTAATCAATGTCGTCATCTGCTGAAGTTGGGACAAAAGTTAGCTGTTGATGTTAGTCCTTGGTTAAATCAGTTCGGATAAAAGATAAGGTAAAAGTAAAAAGGTAAAAGGTAAAAGTAACATTTTTTGCTTTTTACCTTTTACCTTATCTTTCTCTACTTAAATGCGATGGTGAATACTTTTTGAAGACGCTTTGCGATCGCAATGGTAAGGATAAAGCCACTCACATTTGAAGAGTCCGTGGCTGTATTTTTCAAAAACAGTACCGGCGTGTATTCCTGGAGCTAAATCAATCCCGGCTTTTGTTTTGATTTCGTATAGCTTGGGAAAAGCTGCTATCAAAACAGCTGTAACCGCAAAAAAGCAAAAGAAAAAAGTTGTAACTTTGGAAACTTTTTGGGAGTTACTGTTAAGGTTTTTAGACATATTGCCAAGAAACTAACAGTCAATATTATCTTAGAAACCAAAATGTCGCCGAAAGCGGTGATCACTTTTATCTGTTTTTTGAAGGTTGCAGGTAAAGCAAAGAGTTTGTAAGTTACTGATATCATTTTGACCACCACGAGCGAGGGGTATAATATGGTCAATAGTGAGGTCAGTTTCGTCATTTGTTTTACCACAGCTTTGACATTGATATTTGTCGCGTTGAAATACATATTTCCTCACCTCGGTCGGGATGCGAATGCGGGGAGTTTTACTCATGTGCTGACTTCGTTTATCTTGCGACGAATGTCATCAAGTGGTGACTCTGGTTGAGTAATTTCGGCTTCGTCGAGGCAAAACTGTAAAGTTATTTTGATTCTAAATTTACCTTTTTGCCACCGATTACTATTAACTTTCAATATTTCACATGGTACACCATCTTTGAACCATGAATTTTTCATCTCTTTCTCTAAACTTATATTCTAACGCTCCTCTACAACATCCCCTAAACCATCCGATATCAGAAACCCATTACTCGAAATAGCTTTTTTCGCAGCATCCGGAACCTCATAAATTTTCAGCAAATCATCAATCATAGGTAATAAACAGTCATATAACATCATCGCTTGCAAACAACTATTAATTGCCGAAACCGCTGAATTGTATCCCTCAATTTTTTGTTCAACAGCAAGTAATAACCGCCGATTATTCAAAATCTTATTCTCAGCTTCTTGTGCAAGGGTTTCTTCTAAATAAGCACGCGCATGAGAGTATTGTTGCAAAATCTCATCCACTTGCTTATCCGCCATTGGTAATAAGTGATTTTTGATAGTTTGGTTAATAATCTGGCGGAAGTTTCTACGGATAGTTTCCGATACTTTCGGCTCAAAATCTAACTTTAATAATTGCCTAATTGCGGGTTCCGCTTCAACCATGCTTTCGCAATCGTAACCTTGAGAAGTTTGTTGTAATGTTTGCCGAAACTGATATATTGAAAAAGTGCCTTCATCGTAAAATCTGGGGCTTTCTCTGACAAAGCGATCGCATTCAACCCGCGCTGCATTTACAATAGCTTCAGAGACTGCTTTTTCTAACCCTTTTAACTCAACTTCAATTCCGCCATCATTACCTAATAACCGATACAATTGACGGTAATATTCTGATTTACGAATTCTTTCCATCAACCCTTGGAAAAGATTAGCAATTACCTCCTGTGAAGACTCTACTAAAATATCTTCCAGCTGATTCGCCAAATAATAAAAAGCCTCTACTAAAATAGCAATTAACGGTGCCGTAGCGTTGCGAGGATGACTCAAAGTTGCGCGTCGATAAGCATTACTCACAGAAAAGGTATGTAGCAACTCATCTAAACGGTGAGTCATGCGTAATTGCAATTTACGAAAATCAGCTTCAAAAGCATCACAGGCGTTATTAACAACGTTGTTCACTTCTTCTGTGATATGCTGGCGAAAATCATTACCAACTTGCTGCAATTGCTGATTTAGGCGTTGTAATTCCTGCGCTTTCATCGCCTCAATTTCTCGCGGTTGACTATCTAATTCTCGCTGTAGAGATTGGTAATGTTTTTTAAGTTTGATACAAACATCTTCCAAATCGTCAGCTAGAGCTTTAAATAGTAACGGACGCTTTTCTTCGGTAAGATAGCGAGTAATGGCTGTTCTAAATCCTTCAATACCGCTATCTTGAATTAACTGATTAATTAATGGCGTTCCCTGTTCGTTTAAAATCCGCACATAATTCTCATTCGGAGTTTCAAAGCTGTTAACCGAAATCCGAAATTTACTAGGTGATAACTTACCAGAGTTTGCACAATAGCGATTGAACTCATTAACAAATTGTGGTGTTTCTTCGCTATCATTCTGTGAGGCAGGGGAAACCCCACCCCTACTAGCCAAAATTGAATCTAAACCAAATCTATCTTGTCCACTTGTCTGTTTAATTTGACTGCCGTAAAATCCTAGTAAAGCACTAGTTTTATAAACTCTAGTTGTATCTCGAAACTGCCCATTAATCAAATCATCCAATCTTTGCCTTAACTGGTTGTTGTACCAAGTTTCATCAATGCGGTTGAAAATATAAAATACGCGATCGCGAATTCCCCCATTCCCCCGCATCGTTTCCAAAAGTTCCGTTTCTTCCTTCGTCATATCACCCGCTGAAGCAGGTTTCAGCACACACACCACTGCTGAAGTATCAGGATGTTGAATTTTTGCGTAAGTTAACTGTGCATCTTTTTCAACTGGCGCATCAATTCCCGGTGTGTCGATAATGACATTACCATCCTGCAATAGGGGATGATGACAGTAATATTCAATGCGTTTCAAAACTGCACTATTGCTACCACGACGCGCATATCCAGCAGCTTCCTTCAAATTAGAAAAATTGAATTGCTCCATCGAATATGTGGCATTATTAACTGTATGAATGCGTTCTCTATTTGCCACATATCCATCAAGCAATAATATTAACGCCTTTGCTTGTTTCGCACGTTCCGATTTATTCTCACCACCCTCTTGCTGAATAATTGCTTCACATCCTTGATGTAACAAATCAATTACTTCAACTTGATTGATATTAACTCCTACCTTAAATCCCAAGTGTTGACACAGGTAAATTGCTTGTTCTCGAATTTCAGCTTCACTTAAAAACGTTAAAACAACTCGTTCTTTATTAACTTCGGCATACTCAATTTTGCATTCGGTGCCAGTAGCATGTCCTTCTGCACTATACAACAATTCCCGCTCCAGCAGCGCATTAATTAACATCGACTTACCCGCACTAAACGCACCTGCAAAGACAATTTCAAACTTCGGAGAAATCGCTTTACCTAAAGATGTTTGCACTGATGTAATATCATGGCTCCGCAAACTTGCTTCTTGCTGTAAAAGTTGTAATATAAACTCAACTTGTTCTTTCAGATTTTTACACTGAATCGGAAGATATGACATATTTGAGACTTAAAAAGATATTAATATAGTTTATAAATATTTATTTGCTTAATGGTTCAGTAAAATTACTAGGTTAATTTCTCATTCCTAGCCGTACCAAAATGAAAATTTATCCTCTCAGACTCAAACCCAACCAAGATTTAAGGCAAAGTTTAAAAAACTTCGCCAATCAAGAAAATATCAAAGCAGGTTTTATATTGAGTGCTATTGGTAGCCTAAAACAAGCAAAAATCCGCTTTGCAAATCAACAAAGTAGTACAATACTAATAGAGAAATTTGAAATTATTTCCCTTAACGGAACAATAGCAACCTCTGGCGTACATTTGCATATTGCTATTTCCGATAAAGAAGGTAAAACTATCGGTGGACATCTTGACGATGAATGCATTATTTACACAACCGCCGAAATAATAATTGGTACAACAGAAGAATTTATCTTCAATAGAACTATCGATGAACAAACAGGCTATAAAGAATTAGAAATTATCTCTAATAACTTTTAATCTCTTTCTTTGTGTAGTTATCGAGTTCTTTTCTCCTGTCGGAGACGCTGCGCGAACGGGGTTCATATTATTACCCGACACCCTAAAGGGTGCGGCTATACAAACAAAGTCCGCCTGCGCGGACTAATACTATTTCTCTATAAAGATAAAGCTAAAATTAGCCCACGGAGGTGGGCTTAGTTCTTATAGCCACAGGCTTCCAGGCTGAGGGTAATAAATTTGAATATTTTTCTATAAATATTTGTAAATAGTTATAAATTACCAAAACCATCAGTCAAACTGTCACATAAGAACAATTTAATAACACTATTGGCATCATACTAAGTAATATTATAACCGCCATAGCAATCCGCATAGTGATTCGTGAACGGTGGTAGGGGGGATTCTCTTCTGCGTTATATCCATCTCTGCTCACCCTGTCAAGTCACAACATAAGATGGAGTATTGCTATGACTAAACGGCATTGGAGATTGTCATGGTATTAGACAATTTTCGCCGAAAGTTACGCCAAGAAGCACAAAAATGGCGGGATGAAGGAATTATTAGTTCTTCATGTTACCAAGACCTGGGAAAACGTTATCAATTTGATAACCTGGAAATAGCTGCACGCGATCGCTTCGTTTTCATTGTGATTGCGATCGGCAGCATTTTGTTAAGCTTAGGCATAATTACTTTTGTCGCAGCAAACTGGCAAGCATGGTCACGAGATGTCAAATTTGTGATTTTGATCAGTTTGTTTTTCGCGACTACTATCACAGGTTTTTTCTCTTTTAGAGAACCTACACTTAATGCTGAAGGAAAAAAGCAGCCACCCAGCAAACAACTATTAGGAGAAGGTTTGCTAATTTTAGGCGCTTTGATATTAGGTGCAAATATTGCGTTGATGGCGCAAATGTTTAATATCAGCGGTTCAACTTCCCAACTATTTCTTTGCTGGGGGTTGGGTGTCTTAATCATGGCGTATGGACTTAGCTTGACTTCCTTGGGAGTGCTATCAATCATCCTCATACAAATAGGATATTGGACAGGATTAGGAGAACTATCCTACTCTGCAAGTGAGTTTAGTTGGTCGCGGTTGTTGGTGCAACATATGCCATTATTTATTTGGTTGCTGTTTGTACCCTTAGCTTACTTGTGCCGATCGCGTTGGATATTTGCTTTAGCAGCGATCGCCTTTACCGTCTCCTTGCAATTCAACCTCAACCCGCTGCAACGTCTAGCTTATTCTAATAATAATACAGCGCCTTGGGTTGCATCTTTTGCTTTTGCACTTCCAGCCGCACTATTTTGGAGTTACGATGACCTACTATTCCCCACGATAAATTTTAGGTTATTTCAACCCCTTGCCCAAAGTCTTGCACTATGGTTTTTCGGAACACTATTTTATGTCCTTTCCTTTTATTGGGTTTGGCAATATCCATCCTCCGGATTTTATCCCCTAACAACCAACTCACCAGTTAGACCATTTCCCCTAATTGATTTAGGAATTCTCAGCGGTTTAGTAGTACTGCAATGGCTGTTTATGCTGCGTTATCGAAACAGCCTAACCCGCAGAGGAATGGATATTACCAATGTCTTCATTACCAGCTTTCTTGCCATCGTTGCCTTAATACCTTTTTGGCATCAAGCTGTTACTCGCATTCCCGGTTTAGCAGTTTTCATCTTCAATATTCTTCTAGGAATATTTGCCTTTGGATTAATGCGACACGGAATAGAATACGGTGATAGACGCACCTTTTGGGGTGGAATGCTGTTATTAACACTGCAAATTATTAGCCGCATGTGGGAATATGACACAGACTTAATTTTCAAGTCATTTGTCTTTGCTATGTGCGGCGTCGGTATCATTAGCGCCGGACTTTGGTTTGAACGGCGTTTAGCAGTTAATCGATAAAAGTAGAGACGCGATTAATCGCGTCTGTACGAGTTAGGAGTTCTACCATTTATTGCACGAAGATGCGCCTAATTAGCCTGAGTCGGCAGAGTTCGTATGTGTAACCCCAGACTTCCAGCCTGAGGGCGATGTAAAGCAACCATCAACTATCAACCATCAAAAATGAAAAGCAATTCCAACGAATCTAACAAATCTTTGTCACCCGAAAAGGAATTTTCGCAAAAGGTGACTTTTGACGATTACATTAAAGCTAATGAACAAAAATCAACAAAGCCTTTACCGCTTTGGCGGCTGATAGTTCCGCTGCTGATTCAAACAGCATTAATCATGGCGATACCATTCCAAGCGATGTTCACTAATTTCACTGGCAAAACAGTAATCTTGCAAACTGTGCCAGTAAACCCTAACAATGCGCTACAGGGAAACTTCGTGAACCTTGATTACAACATAGCTCGTTACAACACTTTGAGAAGACTACCAGGATGGCAAGAATTAGTTAGACGCCGTTCTAATAGAAATAGACAATACGTTTCTTTAGCTGAGGGAACCAACTTATATGTAACTTTGCAAGAGCAACAATTTCCAGATTCTGGTAATCCTAGAGCTTGGAAGCCGGTGCGGGTTAGTGCTAATCCCCCTAGAACCCTAGCCGCAAATCAGGTAGCTTTAAAGGGCGTTTATGAGGATGGGTCTATTAACTACGGGATACAATCATATTCCATCCCAGAAGACCAAAGACAGCAAATTAATAATAATCTTTTTCAGGCACAGCAAACCCAACAAAGACGGCAACAACCGATTTTAGTTGAAGTTAAAGTAGATCCAGAGGGTAATGCTGTACCCGTTAGTATGTGGGTAAGGAATCGCAACTACCGCTTTTAATCCTCACGTCTTAACTGCCATGCGGCACCAAAAGCAGCCCCAGCCCCAGCTAGCAAACCAGTACTCATTCCTTCTATAGTTTTGTTAATGGGGTTTTGGGTCAAGCACTCACTCGTCACGGTATCGGCTTGCAAGCAAATAGTGCTTTCTGCCCAACTTCCCGTACCTCCTAAAACTACACCGGTGACACTACAGGAAAAGATTAGCAGTAGAAGGCGTTTAGTTTTTCTATCCATAGAGGGTTGCGAAAAATCTTACTAACGGTATACGACTTTTAACTACTTTACACATAGGTGGAAATAATGTCACGTGTTTTCGTCTAAAAAAAGCGATCGCCTACCAAAAGACTGAGGTGTTTTTGCTTCACCAGCCACAACCAAAACCGACACCCGTCTGTGTTGCCCTCATTACCGCTTCTCTCTCTTGGTGGGAGAAGTTACCTTTTCCCTTGGGGATTTAAGAGCAAACGCTAATTCAAATGTTATTTATATTACCAAAGATCTACTAAAACTTTTTAAACAAAACTTATTAATTAATAGCATAACTATATTTATAAAATTATTTATTTTTTATTAAAAATATAGTTTTGATTAAGTTAATATGTTTACTTCAAAACAAAAACAATTTACATTAACGAATCAAAAATACTTGGCGATGGCTTGACAAGAATTAACCGCAAATATACATCCCCAGATTGAATATTAATATGTCTAAAATAGAGTTTAATAAATATATTATGGAATTTGTTTCAACAATATTAATCAAAAATTGCAGATAGCACTTAAAGGAGACTTTTCATCTTAGTGACCAAAAATGCTAATTTTCCAATCAAAAATAGACTGCTTGCGGCTTTGCCAGATGAAGATTACCAACGCCTTGTTCCTGACCTAGAGTTCGTCGAACTTCCGTTGCGGCAAACTCTTTACGAAGCAGAAGAACCTATCAAACACGTCTATTTTCTCAATGAGGGAATAACTTCGATAGTTTACATTATGGAAGACGGCTCGACGCTCGAAGTCGGTATGGTGGGTAATCAAGGGATGGTAGGTATTCCCGTATTTTTGGGAGGAGGCATGACGACCACAACCGCGTTTGTGCAAATTGCCGGCAGTGCTATGAAGATGAACGCTGTTCGGCTCAAAGCCGAGTTTGACCTTGGTGGTGCATTGCAAAAGCAGCTGCTGCTCTACACGCAATCACTGTTGACCCAGATTTCCCACGCGACTGTCTGCAACCGCGTCAATAGGGTGGAACAACGACTTGCCCGCTGGCTGCTGACAGTCGCTGACCTGACGCAATCAAACGAGTTTCCACTGACTCAGGAATTCATTGCCCACATGCTCGGTGTGCGTCGTTCTGGCGTGACGGTGGCTGCTGGCATTCTCAGTCAAGCAGGAATGATCCGCTACAGTCGTGGCAGAATTACCATCCTCAATCGGGAGGATTTGGAAGCAACTTCTGGCGAGAATTATACAGTGATAAAAACGGAATTGTCGCGGTTACTTGGTACTGATCGTGCGTAGAACCCACATGAACTCATTTTTTCTGCTTATGTCCGCAATCGTACAGAACCCTAATATAGATATGTTTACCTTAGGAAAAGACAACATTAACATTACTTCTCATGCTCTCTCTCTTTTAGAGAGAGAGCATGAAATTTTTTAAAAGTAAATTTATTTACTCAGTATATATAGTATCTCATACTACTTTTTACCTCAACACATCAAGTGAATTTTGCACCTAAAATATTTTTGTTGTACAAAATAGGTAAATTAAAAAAAGTGAGTTTCATGACTAGAAAAGCTAGGAAAGTATTAAAACAATCAGGAGTAATTCCCTACAGAGTTACAAACGGAAGAATTGAAGTTTTGCTAGTGACAACTAGCGACTGTAAAAACTGGGTAATTCCCAAAGGAGGTATTTGCAACGGAATGAGTCCCCCCGCTTCTGCGGCAAAAGAAGCGTGGGAAGAAGCCGGGGTAATTGGTCAAGTGAATAGTAATGAAGTTGGCACATACAAGTATCGCAAACAAGGCAAAACTTACGAAGTCCAGACGTTTTTGTTAGCAGTTGATACAGTATTGTCAGATTGGCCCGAGGCGAATCAAAGAAGGCGGGAGTGGTTAGAGCCAAGCAAAGCTATCAGACGGGTTAAGAAAGGCTCACTCAAGCAAATTCTCAAAGGCTTTAGCTGCGAGTAAGTCCGTTCTTTGTCTAAATTTACAATATAATTACTAGTTTATAAATGAAATAATTTTTGTTTATGAAATATAATCAAAAACTGCTAAATGAAGTGAACATTGACAAGTAAAGTTTTGCTAATAAAAATAAAATTTTGTAATAAAGGTGAGAAATAAATCAATAACTCAGCTTTTGTAATGGCTAAATGTAACTTAACCACAGTTCATAGATATGAGTTTATGTATGTTTAGCCTATGCATAGAGCGATCGCTTACTTCTGAGCACTAGTCAAAATTAGTAAAATCACATCATAATTCTTTTTCTTGCAGTTAAAATTAGTTTAGATAGAGGTAATTTATAGATAATAGTTCATTAATTGAGACATTTGGCATAGCTCTAGAAAACTTGCTAAGTGATTTTTAATAGACTCAAGTATTTCTCAAGTTAAACCCGAAACTACCCCTACGGTAGAAGTCCATAAAAAGTATCTATAATATTACATTTAATTTATAATAGTGGCAATAACCTTAAGAAGAAACTTATATGCATTTGCTTGGTGATAGATATAGCTAATCGCTAATTGGTTGAGGTGTAAATTGAAGGTGAAGATAGAACAATTTATTCAACGTACAGAAGCATTTCACAGGCGTTTAGCAGATTTGAACCAAACTGCGAACGCATTGCCCTGGATAACGTCGGACATGTTACCGCAAGCTTTTAAGGAGCTCGGTAACAACTCAAGGATGTTGCAATTAGCGGCGGAGGAATTATATTTACAAAATGAGGAATTAATCCGCACGCGAGGTTTGATAGAAGCAGAATGCGAGCGGTACAAAAATTTATTTGAGTTTGCACCAAATGCCTATTTATTGACTAATGTTGAAGGCATAATTCTAGAAGCCAACCGTCTTGCTACCACATTGCTCAACGTTAGCAAACATTATCTAATAGGTAAACCATTAATTAACTTTATTCCTTTAGAAGAACGTCGTCGCTTTCGCAATGAATTAAGTGAAGTATCTCGGTCATACAGCAGTAGAGAATTATCAATCAACTTGCAGCAGCGCGATGGCAAATTATTTCATTCAGCTTTGACAGTAGCTGCTGTTCGCAATCAGTACGATAAGTCCATAAACTTACTATGGCTATTCAGTGAAATTAATGAGCGTCAGCAACCTAAACCAGCGTTAGCTAACAATGAATTTGACTTCAGCCAAAATCGTTCTATATATAAATATTCCAAAGGAGAAACTATAACCCTCAACCCATCAGAAATTTTTTATGTTTGTCAGGGTTTAGTTAAACTTAGTACATTTTGTGAAACTGGCGAAGAAGTGCTGACAGGGTTAGCAGGTGAAAAAATGGTTTTTGGCTCTAGTTTGACTTCTTTACAAACTTACCAAGCAACAGCGCTGGTGGATGTTGAGTTAGTTTCAATTGATGTAGCAGAGATGGAATTGCCGACACTGAGTCATGCCCTTTTACCGAAAATTAATCAAAGATTACGCCAGACAGAATCTTTTTTAGCTATTTCTGGAAGACAACGAGTACAAGACCGTTTATATTATTTATTGCTACTTTTGAAACAAGAAATTGGTCAACCTGTCCCAGAAGGAACCCGTTTAAGTGTTCGTCTCACCCACGAAGAACTTGCTAGCGCTTGTTGTACTACGAGAGTTACAATTACGCGATTGATAGGTAAGTTACAACAAGAAGGTGTAATTAGCTTTGATTCAAAAAAGCATATAATTTTGCAAAATTTAACTTAGGGGTTAAAAGTTAGGAGTCAGGAGTCACCGAAAGAATGGGTCTGAAGCCTCGCCTTAGAAAGGCGACTTTTTTCGTCGTGATAATTCTTTGATGTAGTCTCGAATAACTTCTGAGATTTGCATATCTGTTGATTCAGCATACTCTCTCAATACCTCAAACTCCTTTTCAGACAATCTAACTCTCAACATTTTTTCTCTTGGCATATACACAACGTAGCAATGATAGTGCTACAATAATGATATGCTAAAATAGCGAAGGGCGCTGTGGTAGCCACGCAGAAAGGGTCTCGCAGTAGGCAAGTATCGAAGCTAGATACGCAAACCGTGGCTTAATGGGGGTGTCCGGGAATTGTCAAGGGAGGTAGAAGCAATATCATTTTGTTGGTATTGAGTAAGCCATCCTCGAGGTTCAAGGGCTAATATGTCTGGGAAGTTCTTCTTTAACATCGTTAGTTCCTTAGGGCTACTGAAAATTTCCGTTCTAGAAGTTTGTGGCGAAAGCCTCCGGCTTCTAGCCGGCGGTAAGCTTACCTCGTTCCTTGCCTCAGGCAAGGAATGCAGACGCAGGAGGCTCTGCCTCCAATGAGTTCAATGAGTTGAGGAGGCAGAGCCTCCAATAATTGCGTTCCCAGGCTCCAGCCTGGGAACGAGGGATGAGGGAAGGGCTTTAACCCTGACTACGCGCTTCATTACCTAATTGTGAAGTTGAATGGCAAACGAGCATAAACGCCTAGGGGATCGTTCATTTTTTGCATAATCGCTAATTCATTTTGTAGTTTCTGGAATTCAGCGGTTAGTAAATCGGGTGATTTAGTTATTGTTTTATTAATTCCCAAAATAGTCCGCGCTTCTTCAGTTACTCGTCCAAAAAAGCGTTCTTCAAAAGTGCTGCGTCTGGGATGCTCTTGCAGTTCCCAATCGTTTGCTAAATTCGCGCTTTTAGCGGCATAATTTATAGCAGCATCCATGCCGCCAATTTCATCAACTAAGCCGATTTGCTTTGCCGCTACCCCAGACCAAACGCGTCCTTGAGCTATTTCTGCTACCTTTTTTTGTGGTAGTTTGCGACCTTGAGAAACTTTGTTGAGGAATAGATTATAAATGTGGTTAACACTGCGTTGATAAACAGCTAACTCTTCAGTAGATTTGGGACGAGAAACGGTTTGACTATCAGCATAGCGTCCGGTTTTGACTGAATCCCAGGTGATGCCGTTATCATTGGCTAGTTTTTGCCCATTTAACAGCAAGCCAAAGACACCGATTGAACCTGTGATGGTGTTTGGTTCGGCAAAAATGCGGTTGGAATCGCTGGCTATCCAGTAACCACCAGAAGCAGCGACATCACCCATTGAGACAACTACTGGTTTGATTTGGCGAGTTAGTCGTACTTCTCGCTGCATCACCTCAGCTGCGGTAGCGCTACCACCAGGACTGTTGATTCGCAGGACAACGGCTTTGACATTTTTATCTTGTCGTAGTTTGCGGAAGGTTTTGGCAAAGCGATCGCCTCCAACTTCACTATTATTACCTTGACCATCGACAATTTCGCCTTCCGCATAAACCATCGCAACTTTATTTTTAGAGTCGCGTTCTATACCAAATTCCTTCCCAGAAACTCCGGCGTATTCTGCTAGGTCGATTTGGCGGAATGTTTTATCTTCTTTGTCGCTATCAGTTAACTTTTTCAAATCGCTAACTACTTCATCAAAATAGTCTACCCGATCCACCAAACCGCCAGCTTTGGCTTCATCAGCCATTAAGACAGCTTGATTATCGGCGATCGCCTGCAACTTTTGAGGAGTAAGTTTGCGGCTTTTACCCACCGCAGTGCGCCACTCTGACCAAACATCATCCAACAATTTTTGAGTTTGTTGGCGATTTTCTGGACTCAACTTTGGCAGTATATACGGTTCCACTGCGCCTTTAAATTTACCAACGCGCACAACTTGAACACCAATCCCGTACTTTTGCAATGCTCCCGTCAGAAACATCGTTTGTGTACTTAAACCGTTAACTTCCATCGCTCCCAAAGGATTGACGACAACGGTATTAGCAACCGAACTTAGGTAATATTCCCGTTCCCCCAATTCCATGCCGTATGCTATAATCTTTTTCCCGGCGGCGCGGAACTTCTCCAACTCCTGACGGACTTCTTTAAGAGTCGCAAAACCCCCAATGCTACTACCTGCGGAGGTACCACTAGCATCTAAGTAAATAGCGACAATTCGTTTATCGCGCCGCGCTTTTTCTAAAGTATCGATCACCCTGCGGAGTGACATTCTATTCTCATTTTCACCTGAAATTGCTTGCTGAAAAAGTTCATTAGAACTTGGTTCGCTGTCAGTTATTTTCGTCGCCAAGTCAAAAACTAACACTGACTTATCCTTAACTAGCGGTCCAGGGTCTTTTGAGGTCGCAACAACGAGCAATAGAAAGAACAGTGTGCTGGTTCCGACACCGCAAAAAATAATAAGTCCTAGTAAGCTGCCAACTAAGCTAGCAAAAGTTTGTTTGAGAAAATTACGCATTTTTTTATTATTATTGATTAGTTATTAGTCAATAGTCAAAAACCTTGGACGATTGACTTGTTTGTTTATAATTCCACTCAATATCTCACACCTAACATTTAAACGGCTTAAAGCTGCTGCAACTTATATTAACGTGACTTTGATGAACCTCTCCCCAGCCTACAAGGAGAGGGGTAGACAATCTTCGTTCCTCTCGTTCCTAGTCTCTGGCTGGGAAGGCACTCGTTAAAGGCTCTGCCTCCATTAATGATTGTGGTCGAGGCAGAGCCTCTGTAATGCATTCCCAGTCTGAGACTGGGAACGAGGGTAGGGGGTTAGGTTTCTATTTTTTGTAAACTTCCAGAATTTTGCAACTGATATAAGGTAGCATTGCCAGTGCAGAATAATACTGTAGTGATTTCGGCGATTAAGACATCAGCTAAATCGCACAGCGCTGCTTCTCCCACCGCTGCTGCTTGCAAGAATGGCATTGCGAAACCTGCGATATCTGCTTTGAGAGCGATCGCTTTTGCTGCATCCAGTCCATGACGCAATCCCCCAGAAGCTATCAAAGGCACTTTTGGCGCAACAGCGCGAATACTCGTAATGCACTCTGCTGTCGGTAAACCCCAATCGGCAAAGGTTTGTCCTAAACGCCGTTGTAGCGCATTTTCTGCTCTTTCGCTTTCCACCTTCGCCCAAGACGTGCCACCCGCACCCGCTACATCAATCGCCGTCACACCAGCGGCAATCAGTTTCTCTGCCATTTTACCAGAAATACCATTGCCAACTTCCTTGACAATCACGGGCACTGGTATTTTATTGCATAATTCTGCTATCTTGTCAAGCAATCCACTAAAATTTGTATCACCTCGCGCTTGGATGCACTCTTGCAACGGGTTGAGGTGTAAAATCAAAGCATCGGCTTCCAGGATATCGACTACGCGCAGACATTCATCTAAACCGTATTTATAGTTAAATTGTACAGCGCCCAAATTGGCAAGTAGCAAAACGTCTGGGGCATACTTTCGCAGCGCAAAGGTATCAGCAACCGAGGGTTTTTCCACCGCTACGCGCTGGGAACCGACACCCATCGCA
The DNA here is from genome assembly GCA_019359015.1 of Spirirestis rafaelensis WJT71-NPBG6. Lineage (GTDB taxonomy): Bacteria > Cyanobacteriota > Cyanobacteriia > Cyanobacteriales > Nostocaceae > Hassallia > Hassallia rafaelensis. The sequence goes on along the minus strand of JAHHID010000031.1, from coordinate 13,480 downwards.
ATTTTGTAGTGTTGTGCAACTTCTGCCAAACGACGGTTAATAATTCCCGCTTGTTTGGTACCCCCAGTCATGGAAGAGATTAACAAAGGTGCTGAGAGAATTTTCCCTAAAAACGTTGTGCTGATGTCAATATCATTGCGGTCTAATTCCGGTAAGCAACAATGAATAAACCGATAGCGCTCCAGTCCATTAGTTATTTGCTGACATTGAACATCTTCCTCTAGACAGATGCGGATATGATCTGCCTTGCGAGTTTGGGTTTGAGCCGAAAAGCTGGTGGGAACGTTCACAGGTAGATATAACTGAAAGTTGTGTTGATTATAATTCTCTCAGACCGAACACCCTAGAAGGGTGTCGCTATACGTATAAAGCCCACCTACGTGGGCTAAATGCTGAGAAATCGTTTTAGCCTGTGCTCGTCTGGCTTTGTTTGTGTAGTCCCACCCTTCTAGGGTGAGGAGCTATTGCAAGAATTTTTAATCGGTTGTTTTCTCATCTTTCCTGCTCTACGGTTGATAACGTAAGCTAAAATAAAAGCCTTCATCTTGGGCATTATTACCTTTATCTTTTAAATCGATGAAGGGAATTCCATAATCGAGTCGTAAAGTTAAGCGATCAATTCCTAAAGCTTGATTCCACAATAGCCCTAAACCTGCACTTGCCAAAAATGTTTGACTGGGTAGTCTGTTAGGATTATCAGATTGATTCCAGATGGCTCCTAAGTCGATAAATGGTATAAGCTGAATTGTGGATAATCCTGATTCGTTGCGTTGCACTGTAAATCTATCTTCGATCGCTAAACGAAAGCCATTATCTCCAGAGCGAATATTTTGCCGATATCCTCTGACAGACTGTCCACCACCGATTACGAATTGTTGCGAAGGTAATAAGCTGTCTGGTGTTAGTTGCAAGTCTGCTTGGATCAGCAACAAGTTATCGTCATTCAATCGTTGGACGCGCTGTCCTTGCGCCAGCCAACTGAAAAAACGACCATCAGGGATGGGTGCATTATTTATAGTAGCATCGAATAAGCCAGTACCAAAATTAAATTGCGATCGCACAAACCAAGCGCCTTGAGGATCGCGTTTGACATAATCTTGGCTAAACTTAATTACACTGGTACGGCTAACTCCATTTTCATCGGGACCAATACCAAAAGGTGTGGGAAGTCGATCAAAAAGAAAGGTTTGACCATCTTGATAGGTAAATCCTAAGGAAAGAGCAAATTCTTCTCTAGGCGATCGCACTAACGGCTGACGATAATTGATTTCATATAAATCTTGATCTGCGCGAACACCCAACTCATCAAACGGATCTTCGGTAATTTCGTTACGGTTGGGGGCAGCTCTAACTTGTACCCTCCCATTCATCGCGTTAACAGGAATTTGATAACTAAAGTCAAAAACGTCCGAACCACCTGAAAGACTATGGTAATATGACCCTGACAACTCATCACCAATTCCGGTTAAATTGCGCGATCGCAATTCAACACCCAATCTTTCTCCACCAACGCTGGGTGGTGAATAGTTATCTACACCAAAGCTAGTGGTGATGGGGTTTGCTTCTTGCACTCTTACAATTAGAGTACTTTCACCAAGTTTACCTGTAGGACGCAGACTAGCTTCGACATTGGTGAAAAGTGGATCGATTCGCAGTAACTTTAGTTGGTCTTCAAGTTGTATAGTATTAAGAGGTATACCAGCAGCTAATTTGATGCGATCGCGAATATAAGCTGGATTTAATCGCCGCGTTCCTTGAACTTCAATTTCTGATAAACGCCCTTCGATGACACGAATTACCACCACACCGTCTGTAGTCGTCGGTTGCTGAGTGACAGGAATTGCTCTAGAATTGATATATTTTTGATTTAGGTAAAGCTGAGTAATTTTATCTGCGGCTTGTCTAATTTCTTCAGTAGTTAATTCTCGTCCGATAAACGGCTGTAAAATTGGGTTAAAGTCCTTTTCAGTAAAAACAGTGCTATCGATAACTTTGATTTGGCGGACAAAAGTGCGATCGCTTGTTAGTGGTTTTGGGGCTGGTGGCTGGGAAGTTGGTTGAATTATCGGCGAAGATTCTGTTTGCTCTGGTGTCTGTACAATTACTGTAGATGTTGAGTTGTTTATCTGACCATCAAAGTCATCAGCTATAGCTTTGAATCCATTCATGCATACAATGCAGAGTGAGTGCAGAATTAACAACCCATACCTAACACGTAAGTTTTTGCTGTTATAGTAGAGACGTTCCGGCAGAATCTCTCTACGAGAAATTAGGGGTTTCATAATCATATTCAGCAATGCCGATGTTTGAGTATGTCATATAGACATGAAAATCATATTTTAGTTCTTTAAATAGTTACATTTGTTAGTGATTTCACTGAGATGATAGACATGAGGGGTATATTGTGTTTACAGGTTCAATTGCGAGTCCTTCCATGTCACCACTGATCTCAATTGTCATCGTCAATTATAATCGCGAAAATTACCTTGGCGAAGCGATCGCCAGCGTCTTAGCACAGACATGGCAAGACTTTGAGTTGCTAATTTGGGATGATGGTTCTACAGATGAGTCAGTGGCGATCGCGAATAAGTATGCTCAACAAGATAAGCGAGTACGGGTAGTAGAAGCACCTCATCTAGGAATCGCTGCGGCTAGTAAAGCAGCGATCGCCCAAACTAGCGGCACGTACATCGGTTTGGTAGACAGTGACGACATCCTAGCCCCTACTGCCTTGGCAGAAACTGCTGCGGTACTCAACCGTCATCCAAAGACGGGATTTGTTTATACCGACTATTTAAATATTGATCAAGAAGGTAAAGTCATCGGCTACGGTCATCGTTGTCGCATTCCCTATTCCAAAGAAGGTCTTTTAGTTGACTTTATGACCTTTCACTTTCGCTTGATGCGGCGATCAATTTACGACCAGGTGAGAGGTGTTAACAGTTCCTTTTATTCCTGCGCTTACGATTACGACCTATGCCTGCGATTTTCAGAAGTAGCCCAGGTGCGTCGGGTCAAAAAGCCTCTCTACCTTTACCGCATTCATTCCCAAAGCATCTCTGCTACAAGAAAAACAGAACAAATCCTGTCATCTGGGCAGATAATTGCTCAAGCACTTGAGCGGCGAGGACTTGCTAATAAATATCAAATTGATGTAGAATTATCCAACGGTCGGTTTTTGTTGCGACGCAAAAAACCTCTACTGCGAAGCATGGCGATCGCAAGCGCTTCTCTACTGGCTGTTGTGCCTGTGGGATTAGCCCAAACGCAACAAATTATACCCGCTGCTGATGGTACGAATACCATTGTTACGCCTAACGGTAATAGGCTTGATATAAGCGGTGGTAAAATTTCCGGTGATAATGCAAACTTGTTTCACAGCTTTCAAGAGTTTGGCATTTCACGAGAACAAATCGCCAACTTTCAAGCTAATCCGGCTTTGCAAAATATTCTGGGTAGAGTTACAGGTGGGAATCCTTCGCTGATCAATGGTTTAATTCAGGTGACCGGTGGAAGTCCTAATTTATATTTGATGAATCCAGCCGGATTTGTGTTTGGGGCAAATGCTAGTTTAAATGTTCCTGGTGCTTTCACCGCGACAACGGCAAACGGTATCGGCTTTGGAAATAGTTGGTTTGATGCGATCGCCACAAATAATTACACTGCTTTGGTAGGCAAACCTAACGGATTCGCTTTTACCACTAACCAGCCAGGAGCAATTATAAATGCTGGTAATTTGGGGGTGAGGACGGGTCAAAGTTTAACTTTATTAGGCGGGACAGTCTTCAATACTGGGCAGATGAGCGCACCGGGGGGGCAAATCGTCCTTACATCCGTTCCTGGGCATAATTGGGTGCGTTTGAGTCAACCGGGAAATATTTTAAGTTTGGAAATTCAACCTTTGAGCAATCAACCAAACTCGACAATTCCCGTTGCGTCTTTACCAGAATTGCTGACTGTCGGGAATACTGGCTTAACTGCTAATTCTGATGGTACTGTGCAACTAGCAAATTCAAACCTGAAAATTCCAACTTCCCCAGGTACAACTATTGTATCTGGTTCAGTTGATGTTTCAGGTTCAACTGGCGGTACAGTAAATGTTTTGGGTCAGCAAGTCGGGGTGATCGGCGCAAATATTAACGCCTCTGGCAGTAATAATGGTGGTACGGTGTTAATTGGTGGCGATTACCAAGGTAAGGGAACGATTCCCAATGCTACTCAAACTTATGTTGATTCTAATTCTGTAATTAATGCCGATAGTAACTTGAATGGCAATGGTGGACGAGTTATTGTTTGGGGTAACGACAGCACCCAGTTTTTTGGTAATATATTCGCGCGTGGTGGGGTTAATGCTGGAAATGGTGGCTTTGTAGAAGTATCGGGTAAACAAAACCTGATTTATCGCGGGAATACTGACCTAAGTGCTAAAAATGGTGTTTTTGGGAATTTACTGCTAGATCCAACTGATATCAATATCGTTGATGGTGATAACGCACCTCAAGATGCATCGTTACCTACAATTTTACAAGGCGATTCTCCCGCAACTTTCACAATTTCCAGAAACGCTTTAGAAAGCCAAAATGCTGCTGTTACTCTGCAAGCAACTAATAATATCGCTGTTGCCAATGGCGTATCATTGAATTTTGTTAATGATCAAGGCGGAGCGATCGCTTTCATCGCCGACGCAGATAATAATGGTGTAGGTGCCTTTACGATGGGTACGGCTGACACCATCAACACTAATGGCAGAGATATAAGCATTTCCGGTGCGAGTCTATCTCTAGGAAATCTCCTCACAACTGGTAGTTTCACCAATAGCGGCAATGTAAATCTGTCTGCAACTGGCAATATTAGTGCAGGTAATATTATTGCTAGTGGTAATGGCTATGGATCTGTTAATAGTGGCAATATTAATGTTACCAGCACCAGTGGCGGAATTACCTTGAATCAGCTTGACACTAGCAATAATAATGGTAATACAACTGGAAGCGTAACTTTAAATGCCGTAGGCGACATTTTTACAGATACTATTAACACCTCTGCAAGTGGAGGTTTTGGCTCTGGTACAGGTGGTGCTGTTATAGCCACGACCAGCGGTGGTAATATCACAACAGGGGCAATTGACTCATCAGCAAACGTCAACATTGGCGAAGGTAATATAACTGCTACAGGTGGAGATGTCACTCTGCAAACTATTAGTCCTGCTGGTAGCACAATTAGTTTTGATAGTATCAACACTCAAGCTAATAATGGTCAAAGCAATCCTGAACAAGGTATCTTTGCTACAGGTGGTAATGTGCAAGTGCTGACAAACGGACTTGTTCAAGGAACAGGAACGATTGGTAGGGAAAGTAATGACACGATCGCCACTGGTGGAGGAGCTGTTACAATTCGACATGATGGCGGAGCAGATAATGTACCCTTCACCGTGGGTGATGCAGCTCTCAATGGTACAGCAGGAAGTATTAATGCGGGGGGAACCTCAATTATATCAGCCGATAGTTTTCCTGTTTTGCCTGATGGGGGAACAGCTAGCGGTACTCCCCCTCTGATTACAATTAATTCTGTTAACAGCGCACCGACATTAACGACAAACCCTTTAATTTCAAATAATGCTCAAGCCGGTCAATCTTTTCCTTTTACGTTTACCGCTAGCACCGGCGATGTCAATCTTGATAACACCTCTATCGTGCTTGATGCGATTCAAGCAGGAACATTAACGCGAGGTAATACTGTTTTAAATCCTGGAGATATCTTAGTTCCAGGCGAAACGCTTAATTATACATCATCAAGTAATGCAACTGGGGCAATTAATGCTTTCACAGTTAGAGCAAGCGATCGCGTTTCCTCTTCCCCACCTCAACAAGTAGGACTTAATATTGCTCAAACTCCACCACCACCACCACCACCACCACCACCACCTCCACCTCCACCTGACGACCCGATACGAACTCCTGACCCCTGCACATTTCAATGCGATAATAATCCCGTGAAGCGGGATAACCGTGTCACTATCAGCACGATTCCCATTGACACTAATCGAGCGTTGCTTGATACCAATCCCACTCCGGAAGATAAGTTTACTAGTAGCATTGCGACTTACTTAGGCATACCGATTCCCAACCTGAAAACATTGGATGAAGGTAAAGAAATTGCTCAGAGAATTGAGAAAGCTACTGGTGTGAAACCTGCGTTTGTATACGTTAGTTTTGTTCCTGTAGAAATTACTCCAGAAACAGTCTCAGGTAATAAACAGTTAAATACTACAGCAGAGCAGAATAGCGAGCAGCTCGAACTAGTGATGGTGACAGCAACAGGAAATCCTGTACGCAAGCGCATCCCAGAAGCGACAAAAGCCGAAGTTCTAAAAATGGCAGAGGAATTTCGCAACCAAATCGTTATACCCCGAAATCGTCGCGGCAAGAGTTATTTACCTTCGTCTCAGCAACTTTATCGTTGGATAATTTCTCCACTAGAAGCAGATTTACAAGCGCAAAAAATCACCAATCTAGTTTTTCTACCAGATGTTGGTTTACGTTCTACTCCGATGGCGGCTTTACACGATGGTAAAGGATTTTTGGTAGAAAAATACAGTATTGGCTTGATGCCTAGTCTTACCTTAACTAATACTCTCTACACCGACATTAAAAAATCCCAACTTTTGGCAATGGGAGTCTCTCAAAGTACTCAGGGACAATCGCCTTTGCCAGCAGTTCCGGTGGAATTATCAACATTGGTATTCAAACTTTGGCAGGGTAAATTATTTTTGAACAACCAAGCGACTTTAGACAATCTTAGAGCCATCCGTCGCCAACAACCATTTGGCATTATTCACATGGCAACCCATGCTGATTTTAACACAGGTCCTGTGAGTAATTCATATATTCAACTGTGGGAAGACAAGTTACGCTTAAACCAGATTAGGCAATTAGGCTTTAATGAACCTCAAGTAGAGATGTTGGTGTTAAGTGCTTGTAGAACAGCTTTGGGCGATGAAGAGGCAGAAATTGGATTTGCTGGGTTAGCGGTGTTGGCAGGTGTGAAAACTAGTGTTGCGAGCTTGTGGGCGGTTAATGATGTCGGTTCTGCCGCGTTGATGACGAAATTTTATGAGAGGTTGAGAACGGCTAGAATTCGGGCAGAAGCTTTAAGAGAGGCTCAAGTAGCGATGGCAAAAGGAGAGATTTACTTAAAAAACGGTCAGATACAAGGTTTGGGAGAAGTTGGAGGTTTACTTTTACCCGCTGACAGTATCCAGCAACCTGATGGATCTTTATCTCATCCTTATTATTGGGCGGCATTTACAATGGTTGGCAATCCTTGGTAATGTTATGTTTGGATTGAGAAAAATTATCAAAAACCCTGCGATTATTTCTAGTGCGATCGCCACAGTGTTGCTGTTTGGGATTCAGCGATTAGGAATGCTAGAAGCCTTAGAATTGAAGGCTTTTGACCAGATGATCCAAATGCGTGGCGATCCTGGTTTAGATCCTCGCATCTTAGTTGTGGCAGTAACTGAAAAAGATTTGCAACTTTTGCAAAAATGGCCCTTATCAGGAGAAATTGTTGATAACCTGTTTAGCAAACTAGAGCAATATCAACCGCGAGTAATTGGGTTGGATATCTTTCGTGACTTACCAGTAGAGCCAGGTCATGACAAATTATTAAAACATATTCAACAGAGCGATCGCATTATTTCTGTCTGCAAACATTCTGATTCAGTTAATTCTCCCACACCACCGCCAGCAGGAACACAACCAGAGCAAGTAGGATTTAGCGATGTCGTTTCAGACACAGATGATATTGTTCGGCGAAATCTACTGTTGCTACAACCAGAATCTACCTCACCTTGTGCAACTCCTTACTCTCTTGGCTTACAACTAGCACTGCGCTATTTGGGAAACATTCAACCCAAATTTTCTGCCAAAAAAGAATTGCAAATAAATAATACTATATTTAAACCGTTACAAAGTGACTCTGGAGGTTATCAGAAAGTAGATACAAATGGCTTCCAAATTCTGCTGAATTACCGTTCTGTTAACCCTGTCAAACAAGTCAGTGTTAGCGAAGTGCTGGCAAATCAAATCAATTCAGCTTTGGTAAAGGATAAAATCGTTATTATTGGCTCAACCGCACCCAGTATTAAAGATATTTTTAACACACCCTATAGCCCCAATCAGCAAGACAACCAAAAAATGGCTGGAGTTGTTTTGCAAGCGCAAATGGTTAGTCAAATTCTCAGCGCTGTTATCAACAAACAACCTCTATTTTGGTTTTTCCCGGAGTGGGGTGAAGTTCTCTGGGTATGGGTATGGAGTTTAACCGGAGGAATTATCGCATGGCGGATTCAACATCCACTACGCTTGACATTTGCTAGTGGAGTAACTCTAGCTTCATTGTTAGGAATTAATTTTATCATCTTTACCCAAGCCGGATGGATTCCGGTAGTATCTCCTGCGCTGGGTTTGATAATTACCATCGGGAGTGTTGTTGCATACAGCGCATTCCGCAACAAACAAGAGCAAGAAAAAATAGCGCGTCAGGTTCAAGAACAAGAAAAAACCATAAAATTATTGCAAGCGCTTTTAAAAGAGGGTGGAAATACAGATAGTGAGACAACAGCAATTGCTGTGTTCCAAAAAGATACTTTACTCAACCAACGCTATAAAGTTACTGAACCTTTAGGTTCGGGAGGCTTTGGTAAAACATACTTAGCTGACGATACTCAGCGTCCAGGGAATCCTCAGTGTGTAGTTAAGCACTTGCAACCGACTCTTCAACATCAAGAGTTTTTAGATGTTTCCAGACGTTTATTTAAAACTGAAGGAGAAATTTTAGAAATTTTGGGTAAACACGATCGCATTCCCCAATTGTTAGCTTATTTTGAAGAAAGTCAACAATTTTATTTAGTGCAACAATTTATTCCCGGTCATTCTCTCAGCGAAGAAATTAAGTCTGGTAAACGCTTATCAGAGACGCAAGTTATTGAGTTACTTCAGGATGTTTTGCAAGTGCTGATTTTCGTTCACAGTCATCATGTAATTCATCGAGATATTAAGCCGGCTAATATCATCAGACGGCAACAAGATAATCGCTTGGTTTTAATTGATTTTGGCGCTGTAAAGCAAATTCAATCTCAGCAAATTCAAGATAATCAATCGGTTGCAATTGGTACTGCTGGTTACGCTCCCCCAGAACAATTGTTAGGACATCCCCGGCTAAATAGTGATATTTATGCTTTGGGAATGATTGGAATTCAAGCCTTAACTGGAATTTCTGCTAAAGAATTTCAAAGAAACGCGCATGGTGAATTAGTTTTCAAAACTGATTTAAATACTGATGAAGTAGTTTGGTATAAGCTAGGTAATTTTAGTGAAAAATTAGCCACTATTTTAGATAAGATGGTGGCTTACGACTTTATCCAAAGATATCAGTCAGCAGAAGAGGTTTTACAGACTTTGCAGAGTCTTTTATTGCCTTTGTGATGCTTGTAGTAACGCAATTAATTGCGTTATACCATGTAATGCCCTCAGGCTAGAAGCCTGGACGCCACATGCGCGACTGCCGGCGGAGCCGTCCAACGCAGTGGCTCGGCATTACAAACAAAGTCCACCTGCGTGGGCTAAATGCTTGAACCCCACCTGCGTAGGCTTAGTTCGTATAGCCGCACCCTTCTAGGGTGTCGGTTACAATAGAGGTGCTTTGGCAATTTTTTCTAAACCTACTGATTTCAACAAATCTTCCCAATCAGTTTTAAGTGCTAAATCGTTGGGACTGGTGCGTCGTAGATCTGCGATAGTTGTTAAAGTGTCTTGCCAAATTCCCGATGTTGCATACAAAGCAGCACGCTCTCTTGGCTGTGCTTTTTGTAACTGAATTGCTAAATTAGGATCGGTCTGGATGCGTTGAATTGAGCCTGTTAGTTCCATATCTTTATCACGACTTTGAGTATCGCAAACTATTGAGAAACTCCAATCGTACTCTTTGCCATTTTGTAAAGATGGTAAATTTGTATTTGCCGGAAAACTGACACGAACAATACCAGATTCTTTAGTGGACTTCAAGGTTGTTTTATACAATTCCTCATTGCTGGTATTATCTAGCAAAACAAACTCGAACGCTTGTGCAGAGTTTTGCGGAACATAAACAAAGAAACTTGGATACGCTACTGTAGTTAGTTGCAGATCTGTTTTTGGTGTCACAGGTGTGGGAAGCTGTCCTATTTCCACACAAGATCCTGCACGAGATGCTGCTGATTCGCGCCTACCGGGTCGTCCTATACTAGAGACGAAGGATAGGCTAGCTTGACGACGATTTTTAATATAACTTTGAATGTTATTTACTGCTATATTGGCGTATTTATCTCCAGGACGTTGCTGTAGTGCTCGCTTAAAATAATTGAAAGCACTCGGATAGTTTCTTTGAGCAGTTGCGGCGTAACCAAGTTGCATATACTGGTTGTAAGCAGACTGTGTTTGAGCTAGCAAACTTTTGCTAAAACTAACAGATAACGCAATTGCTAAGAAAACAGACAAGTATCTCATCGAGAATATTTTTTTCATCATTCTTCCCGGATATTGAGACTATATTATTTACTACAGTTTAATTAAACTTAATTCCGTTAAGTTTGAAAATTTAGCTAATAAATATTTATAGGTTCCAAAAGAATTATATCAATTTTGGAATTGGGAATTGGGAATTTGAGCAGGGGGAGCAGGGGGAGTAGGGGGAGTAGGGAGAGCAGGGGGAGCAGGGGGGGAAATATTTCTTCTTTCTCACCCTTTACCCTTTGCCGTTTAACCTTTTCCCCTCAACAAAATTGCCCAATGCCCAATTTTCTATTTTTGGAGCTTCATTCTTTGCTGTAAAGCGTCGCGAGCATGTTCTCGGTCGTCAAAGTGGATTTTTTCGGTGCCGAGAATTTGATAGTCTTCGTGACCTTTACCTGCCAATAATACGCCGTCTCCAGGTTGAGCCTGCAAAATTGCGGTGCGAATGGCAGTAGCGCGATCGCATATTACTGTCGGATTAACAGTCTGGGGAATTCCTGCCAAAACGTCTTTTAAAATTCGTTCTGGGTCTTCGGTGCGCGGATTATCTGATGTCACTACGGCTACATCAGCTAAATCAGCGGCGATTTTACCCATTTTCGGACGCTTAGTGCGATCGCGATCGCCTCCGCAACCAAAAACGCAAATCATCTTCCCAGGAATAAACGGACGTGCGGCTTTGAGCAAATTTTCCAAACTATCGGGAGTGTGGGCATAATCCACAATCACGCTGATTTCTTGCTCAGAAGTAATTTGCACTCTTTCCATTCGTCCGGGAACTCCCGGAAACTCAGGTATCACAGAAGCAATTAACTGCAAATCTAAACCTAAGTGTAAAACTGCACCAACCGCTGCCAAAAGATTTTCTAAGTTATATTGACCAACTAAAGGCGATCGAAAAGCAATTTTCCCCTTTGGTGTATGCATTCTACCACTTACACCGTTAGGCTCATAACTCAACTCACTCATCCACAAATCAGCCGTAGAATCGTTAACGCTGTAACTCCAAACTTTATCTGGATTCAAAGAGGCAATTAATCGCTTTCCATAAACATCATCGGCGTTAATTATCGCCCGTCCCGTGAGATAATCAGAATTGAAAAGTAGTGCCTTCGCCGCAAAATAATCTTCCATATCGGTGTGATAGTCAAGATGGTCTTGGGTGAGATTGCTAAATACCCCCACCTCAAACTGACAACCCATCACTCTACCCTGCGCCAAAGCATGAGAACTAACTTCCATCACCCCAAACTCATTACCCGCATTTAAAGCGGACGCCAGCTGCTGCTGCAACTCCACCGCAAACGGCGTAGTGTAGGCAGCAGTTTGCTCAAAACCTGCCCAACGAGTGTAGAGAGTTCCCATCAAAGCCGTCTTTTTATTCGCCTTGTGCAGCAAATATTCAATCAGATGGGTAGTAGTAGTTTTGCCATTCGTACCCGTCATCCCCACCAGCTTGAGTTTTTGCCCAGGATAGCCGTAAAAAGCTGCCGCAATTTGGGCACAAGCCTTAGTCATATCCAAAGCTGTAATCACACACTCACTTGCGGGAGGATTTTTTTCTGCCGCTTGAGGTGAGATAATAGCAGCAACAGCACCAGATGCGATCGCGCTTTGCCAAAACTCCCCACCATCAACACGTGTTCCTGGCATACCAATAAACAAATCTCCCACACCACAAGCGTGAGAATTCGTCTTCAAACCCTTCACCTCAACATCCATCGCTGAATGTTCAGGTAATTGTCCAATTCCCTCTACACCCGCTAATAATTCACGCAGTTTCATACGAACGAACCTCGTCACCCGGTAATGTTGCGCCTATTTTGCACTATTTTTCAGTTTATACAAACACTTACAAATACTTCCGGAGCATTTTCTCCAATTGTTGCACCGTTGCACGCGGTGAAGGACGCGGTATCATTTCCTCTTTCCAGTCTTCCTCTGTGTCCTCTGCTTGTCTGCGGTTGGTGACATAAAGCACTGGCACTTCATACTGATATGCCCCAAACCAATCATCACGAGTCATAATGTCGCGAATTTCCAGTTGTAGAGACGCGAAATTTCGCGTCTCTACGATTTGTTCTAACTTTTCCTGCAACCCTTCGCATAAATGGCAACCAGGTTTGCTGTATAAAATTAATCGCATTTGTTGAATACCGATTAGGATAAATCTCACGCCAAAGCGCAAAGTATGAGATTATTAAATTTTAAGTTTCCACTGCAAATTCATCTGGATCGATTCCCCAATTTACCCAGCGAATCGCCTCACGCGCTGATTTTACATCAGGTGGGACGCGCAACACATGAATAAATTCGGTGCTGGGGCAAGTCATCTTTAGGAGATAAATAAACCTTAAGTTTCTCGCGCAGCTTTTCTAACAGTTTCCACATCTACCTCTAATATTTCTGCAATTTCCTGCAAACTTAATCCGCGCTGCAAAAGCTTGGGAACAACTTCTAGCTTACCTTCTTCCTTAGCTTCCTGATAAACTTTCGTGTGCTTAATCAAGCTTAAATTTAGCATCGCTTCTATCTCCTCTCGACTTAAATTTGGAAACTTGTAAACAAAAATAGTCTCTATAAATTCTAAAACTTTCTCTTGGATAACGGTATCAGTTAATTCTTCCCTAGCTTTGTTAACTAATTGTTTCGCAAATTGAGTAGCATTATTCTTACTTTCGACAATTAACTTCAAAATTCCTAAACCTAAAGATGATGCAACTTCCTCAAGTTCATTTAGGTAAACGCATCGCAGATGGATTTCTCTTAAAGCGCGATAACGTGGTGGATATACGCTTTCGTTGGGGAGCATCCCAATTTGGCAAAAAGATGGGAAGAAGACAAGAATATTGGCGATTGTAACTCGCGAATAAAAGGGGAACTGTACATCAACACCGGAATTCGAGAGAATTAATAATGTTCAACAAGCA
>JAHHID010000030.1 GCA_019359015.1 Spirirestis rafaelensis WJT71-NPBG6 | reverse complement strand
GGATTCTCACCTACATGGTCTTTCAGTTGTCAGGGTTTTGTTGAGGTTTTTCCTCTTCTTAATACCCTGCCTGTTATCCCTAAGCTGTTCTAGGTTACTTAGCTTATTTCAACAGAACGATTCGCACTTGAAATTCCTTATCGAGAAATTCGTGGGGACGTTCCCAATTAATTAATGCTGCTGTTTGGGGAAAGAAAAATTGCATTGCTTGGGGAAAGTAAGCTTCTAAAATTTCTTTCCAGGGGCTATCATTATCTGCTCTTTCCAGTTCCTCGGTCATCAGTTGATTGGTAGATGGTATAGCGTTTCCTAAGCAACTGAGGTACAGCGATTACCTCACCCCGATAAAGCTGTGCTTTATCTCCCCTCTCCTTGCGCTCGTAGAGGGGTTGGGGGTGAGGTGCGTGATGTACTTCACTCTTATCGGGATACGCTATATACTCGTTCTAACCTACATTCTGCACCTTGGGGTTCACATACTAAGGATTTAATATGGAAGCGTTCCCGCTTCTCCTGTCGGAGACGCTACGCGAACGGGTTGCCGTAGGCATCGCTTTATCTGGAGTGAAGGATCTGGCATTGCCACAATTATTAAGTTTGACGAAAGCGATCGCATCACTATTATGTCCCCTTTTCCTGCACCCTCTTGACAAATGTGCAATCACTCTAACCTCTCACGAGTGAAATCAGGTTTAATTTCCAGTGCCTTATCGTAGGATGCGATCGCTTCAGAATTGCGTCCTAATTTCTCTAGCGCATACCCCCGGTTATTCCAAGCTAGGTGTAAATCAGGTTTAATTGAGAGTGCTTTGTCGTAGGATGCGATCGCTTCAGAAAAGCGTCCTAATTTCTACAACCAATCAGCTTCAATAAGCCTGTCCAGACCTGAGTTAGTTTATTCCATCCCAATTTTTGTAGCATACTGGCAAGAAGTTGCTTCATCAGAGTCTCAGCAAATTTAGGGTTAATTTCCGCACCTTTATTGCTACTAGCAATTCCTTCTTTCCAGCGACCTAATCTTATTAATGCACCACCACGGTTGTACCAAGCTTCGTGGTCATCAGGTTTAATTGCCAGTGCCTTATCGTAGGATGCGATCGCTTCAGAATTGCGTCCTAAATTCTGTAGCGCATACCCCCGGTTGTACCAAGCTTGGTGTAAATCAGGTTTAATTACGAGTGCTTTGTCGTAGGATGCGATCGCTTCAGAATTGCGTCCTAAATTCTGTAGCGCATACCCCCGGTTGTACCAAGCTTGGTGTAAATCAGGTTTAATTACGAGTGCTTTGTCGTAGGATGCGATCGCTTCAGAATCGCGTCCTAATTTCCTTAGCGAAATCCCCCGGTTGTACCAAGCTTCGTGTAAATCAGGTTTAATTACGAGTGCTTTGTCGTAGGATGCGATCGCTTCAGAATCGCGTCCTAAATTCTGTAGCGCATACCCCCGGTTGTTCCAAGCTTCGTGGTCATCAGGTTTAATTACGAGTGCTTTGTCGTAGGATGCGATCGCTTCAGAATCGCGTCCTAATTTCCTTAGCGCAATCCCCCGGTTGTTCCAAGCTTCGTGGTCATCAGGTTTAATTACGAGTGCTTTGTCGTAGGATGCGATCGCTTCAGAATTGCGTCCTAAATTCTGTAGCGCATACCCCCGGTTGTTCCAAGCTTCGTGGTCATCAGGTTTAATTACGAGTGCTTGATCGTAGGATGCGATCGCTTCAGAATTGCGTCCTAAATTCTCTAGCGCAATCCCCCGGTTGTTCCAAGCTAGGTGTAAATCAGGTTTAATGGAGAGTGCTTGATCGTAGGATGCGATCGCTTGTTTATAATCTTGTCCAGCATACTGCAAATTTCCCAGCTTAATCAGTAAATCATATTGACGTTCAGGCGTTTGATGGTCTTCTGCTATTAATTCTTGAAATTTTATTATTTCTTTAGTTCTTTCTTGTGGCGTGAGTTTGAGATATTTTTCATAATCTCCATCCTGCATGATGCGTGATGACTCTTGTTCTAAAGTTTCCGAATCTATAGGGAATTCAAACAACCCAGAACGCCAATCAAAGAAATCTGGCGCACGTTGAATAAAATATTTAATTGCAAATATCGGTAGCAAGAACACAAAACAGATATTAAAGTTATCTTTAAACCGTTCTCGCTGTTGGTTAAGGTTAATTAAAACAGGTGGTACAGCCTTCCAACTATATGAATATCTATCTATGCTATCCCAACCTGCAAACCTTTTGCATTCTTCATATTTATAAAAAGAATGCTCTAATCCTGTAATAAATAAAATATTTATCTCTTTTTTATTATCTAATTTATCAATTATTTCATATAAATTATTAACAGCTTGCTCAAGCCGTATAACTTCGATATTTTTATTAACAATATCTTCTTTTATTTTCGTAATTAACTGCTCACCCTCAGCCGGAGAACAACGGACAAATAATAAACCAAAGCCTTCTGTAAAATTCAGCGTGCGGACTAAGGCTTGATATTCTTCATCTCCTTGTGATGGTAAATCCTGATCCCACTTTGTCAGTTCTAATGCCATAATCTTAGCCGTGTAATGCCTGATAGCCTGCGTACTGCTTTGCAGTATGTGTAGGGTGTGTTATTGCGCCGAAAGTACGGCACCAGCCTTTATGTTAGGAGTTACGCACTGAAGCTTGAAACCTAGATCCCCCCTAGCCCCCCTTCAAAAGGCTACCGTGTACACACAAATCGGAGTTACTTTGAGATCCGCGTTTTACCCCCCTTAATCCCACGCCACTTGCTACAACGGAACGGCAGTCGCTACAACGCGGGGAACCCGCGCAACGCGCTGCCTCGGAAACCTCCGCAACGCAGTGGCTCCCCTTTCCAAGGGGGGAAACAAGAAAATCTAGTTCCCTCCCCTTGGAAAGGGGAGGGTTAGGGTGGGGTAATTCGAGAACTGGTAGTGATTCGATAACTTGTGTGTACACCGTAGCTTCAAAAGGGGGGGAACTTCTAAAGCCACGCCACTTGCTACAAGTCGGGGAACCCGCCCAACGCAGTGGCTCCCCTTTTTAAGGGGGTTGGGGGATCTCAGTGCGTAAGTCCTATATGTTTTGGTGCGTTACGCCGAAGGAAGATCGCACCCTACTGGCGTGGCTAACTACCTTCAAAACCAACTCTTAGCTATGCCGGATACAGTCGATTAAAAGTATCTTGAAATTCTTTAATTCCCTTAATGAGAGGATGAATATCATACCACACTTGACTTTCTCCGTCTCCATTTAAATAACGATATTCTAAAATACAGCGATTAAATAATAAACCTCGGTACAATGCATCGTTTTCTACTTCTTTAGAATGATACACAGTTGCTAATGCTTCCCATTCATTAGCAAAAACAGTATTTCGATAAGTATTTCGCAACTCGCTAATTGAACGCTGTAAGGCTCTGGTAGGAATGGGCAGGCTGTTAGTATTTTTAATTGCCTCCTTCATTAATAATAAATTTCGCACATGACCTCCACTCATGAGGCATAATCTTTCTAAAGCTTCTCGCTCCTCAAACATCTCTACCACAGATAAACTAGGGTCGATTAAACTCAGACGTTTTTGCAGTATTTCTATAACTTTATTAATTCCCCGTTGATAAAGTTGATTATCCGGCGTTTGCACCATAATCATCGGCAATACCTGAGTATTACCATAGATATTAGCTAAGTCTGTAGCGCGATTAGAATACAGCAAAGAAATAGGTACTGTGTAAATCACAAAGACGCGATAAATCGCCGTCTTTACAATAGACTTCTTGCAGAAGTAGGGTAAAGGGGAAAGGGGAAAGGGGAAAGGAGCAGGAAAAAAGCTCTCTCACTTCGGGTGCAAAAAAGACTTTTGCAAGAGGTCTAATAATCAGTTTTTTGTAGAGACGGCGATACCCTTGCGTCTCTTGCCTTAACCGAACCGTATTGGGAGTTGAGGACGCGATCGCCTAATACCGTTTTACAAAAATCTTGATACAAATACAGACCTGTAGAGACGCGAAATTTGAGCCAGCGCGTTGCAAAGAGAAGTCTGAGCGGAGGCTTCCTCCGATCAGAACTTCGGAGGTTTCCTCCGTTGTAGCGTCTGGCGTCGCGTCTCTACAAGATTCATACAGTAGACCTCTTGCACTCCTTCCCTAATACCCCACCCCCAACCCCTCCCCTTGCTAAGGGGAGGGGAGCGTTTGCGTCAGCAAATGCGGGGTGGGGTTCTTTATTTTTAATTTATGCAAGAGGTCTAGTCGTTGATTAAATTCGGGCAGTCGTTGATTAAATTCGGGCAGTCGTTGATTGAATTCGGACAGTCGTTGATTGAATTCGGACAGTCGTTGATTGAATTCGGGCAGTCGTTGATTGAATTCGGGCAGTCGTTGATTGAATTCGGGGAACCACCAAGAATTTACATAAAGCCATTCGATGGAACATTTTATTTTTTGGATCTCCCCAAGGTTGAATAAGACGGAGCTTCTCGATTAGCGATCGCTATTTGTTGAAGGATGATTGAAAAAAGCCGGAAACGACCAAATCCACGTTAATGCACACGATCATGAATTTGTACAGTACGTAACCCCTAATTTATTTATACTTAGCACACCTAAGCAAAATTAACCAAATAATAACCTTTCTTTAACTTTTAATAGTTAGGTTTATACTTAAGGTAATAAATGATCGCGGCAAACCCGATAAAAACTGATATGACTGCAATTTTGCAAGTTGGCGATGTTTGGCAACAAGCCGCTACACATATAAGTAAAATTACATCTGGGGAAATTATTTCGTTACTGAAGCAGTATGGGATAATGCCGCAGTTTATGCGAGAGGTTCTGATAGATTGTGCGATCGCCGATATTGCTCTCACAACCGAAGAAACCTTTAAAGCATGTCAACAGTTTTATCAGCAACATCAGCTTAATACTGATGCTGACTTAGAAACATGGCTTGTATCTCGCTCTTTGTCTCGCGAACAACTTGACCACATTATCACCCGTAACACCAAGCTGGAATACTTCAAGCGAGGTAATTGGGACTCAAAGGTAGAGTCTTATTTTCTGCAACGCAAAGCAAAGTTAGATCGGGTCATCTACTCATTAATTCGAGTCAAAGATATTGGTATTGCTCAAGAGCTTTACTTTCGCATTCAAGAAGGGGAACAGTCTTTTAGTGAACTTGCTAGTCAATATTCTTTAGGTTCCGAAGCCGAAACAGGGGGTTTACTCGGTCCGCTCGAACTGTCAGTTCCCCATCCAGATTTAGCAAAGATGCTAGCAGCAAGTCAACCAGGTCAGCTTTTACCACCAACCCGCTTGGGAGAGTGGATTGTCATTGTACGGCTAGAAAAGTTAATGAAGGCTCAATTAAATGAGTCAATGCGGCAGCGACTATTAAATGAATTATTTGAAAGTTGGTTACAAAGTCAGTATAAAGAGCTAATTGCTCAATAAACAAGAATTCAGGAGTCAGGAGTCAGGAGTGAAAAAGGCTTTATATCTGACTTTTACCGAATGGTGCTCTACTCTCAACGTTGCAAGCTGCTGTATAAGTGCATCTGTGAGCCGTAAAAAAATTATTCTAACTCCCAACTCGTACAGACGCTCCGGTTCCTGGCGTCTCTACAACTCCCAACTCCTGACTCCTGACTCCTAAATTCTTTCTTAAATAATTTTTTATTTTATTGATGAGCTATACAACAATTAACACGGAAACATTTCTATCAGCGATCGCTCCTTTTGACCAACTTTCAGCAGGGGCACTGTCTAGGCTATCACAGCAAACGCAGTTATTGCGCTACCGCATGGGGCAAACAATTCTCATGCGGGAAAAAATACCCGCTGTAGTTTCTATTATTTTTGAAGGGCAAGCGCGTTTATTAGGATACGATCCGAAAAGTCAGATGCCAGTAACTTTAAAGTTACTGCAACCTGGAGATATTTTAGGTTGGGTTGGGTTAATTCGAGGGGTTGGTTGTGAAACAGCGATCGCTTCCAGTGAAACTATCTGTGTAACGTTAAAATCAAGCGATTTTTTAACACTTTTACAGCAAGAAGAAGCTTTTGCATCTTACTTTAACAATCGTCCGGAATTAATCGAAGTCTTTGATTTGTTAGGAGCAGAACTGCAAAGTCGCGCAGACAATAAGTTGTTACTTGAAGCGACTGATTCAGATTCTTTGAAAGAGTTAGCTTTGAAGGTTCATTCAGAAGTTACAATCGTCAATCTTCCCGAAGATTCTCAAAGTGAATTGCAAAGCGATCGCTTATGGTTAGTTAGTGGGGGAACACCACAAGATATAATTGCCACCCGCTATCACCCCGAAACGCACCTCACAAAAGGAAGCCATCTGCGTTTACTTGGCTTTCCAGCCAACATTCTCCCCACTCCCCCCCTCCCCGACTTTTGTACAGACGCGATTAATCGTGTCTCTACACCAGACGCGATTAATCGCGTCTCTACCCCACTCGCTCCCTCCCGCGATGATATACCCTACGCACCAGAGGAACCAGAAGGAAGACACGTAGAAACTACTAGCCTAAAAAAATATCCATATGTGCGCGGTAGTGGTAAAGCAGATGCGATTATAGCTTGCTTTCAAATGTTGAGCAAGCACCTAAATTTCCCTTTTCGTCGCGAAGTTCTGCGTAAGATTTTGCAAAATCAGGAACGACGAACAGGTTCACTATCTTTGCAGCAATGTGGAGCGATCGCAGAATCACTCGGTTTAAACGCTCAACTTATTAGTTTACCAGTCAGCGCGGTAGGACGACTTCAAGCGCCGGCAATCGTTCAATGGCAAGATAGTTTTGCCCTACTTTACGAAATCAATCAACAAGCGATCGTTTTAGGAATTCCCGAAGTTGGAGTTTTGCGCCAAAAAACCGCAGATGTTGCCAGTATTCTCCTACAATCGGCAACCAAGCCAGACGAACCTCCAAAAGAAGCTGTTCCAGTTTTGTTGCTGCAACAAACTAGATATACACCGCAGCAAAAATTTGGTTTAAGTTGGTTTTTACCTTCTTTATACAAATATCGTCAAGTACTAATAGAGGTATTTATTGCCTCTTTTTTTGTACAATTATTTGGGTTAGCAAATCCGTTGATGACCCAAGTTATTATCGACAAAGTTTTAGTCCAAAACAGCGCCGATACATTGCAAGTATTGGGAATTTTTTTGATAGTAATTGCAGTCTTTGAGGCAATTCTAACTAGTATTCGTACTTACTTATTCGTCGATACCACTAATCGAATAGACTTAGCACTGGGTTCGCAAATAATTGACCATTTGCTACGTTTACCTTTACGCTACTTTGAAAGGCGTCCCGTGGGTGAGTTATCCACGCGGGTAAACGAGTTAGAAAACATTCGCCAATTCTTAACCGGTACAGCTTTAACAGTCGTGTTGGATGCGGTGTTTTCGGTTATTTATATTGTGGTAATGTTTATCTACAGTTGGATGTTGAGTTTAGTAGCACTCTCGACATTACCATTATTCGTAATACTAACAACATGCGTTTCACCGATTGTACGCCGACAATTGCGGACAAAAGCAGAACGCAATGCCGAAGCGCAATCTCATTTAGTTGAAGTACTATCGGGTATCCAAACAGTAAAAGCGCAAAATATCGAATTGCGATCGCGTTGGCAATGGCAAGAACGTTACGCTCGTTATGTCAGCGCTGGTTTTAAAACAGTCCAGATATCCACCGTAGCCGGTTCTAGCAGCAACTTCTTGAGTCAACTTTCCAGTTTATTGGTGTTGTGGGTAGGTGCGTATTTAGTACTCAAAGGCGAACTTACTTTAGGGCAATTAATCGCCTTTCGGATTATAGCAGGTTACGTCACCAGTCCATTGCTGCGTTTAACGCAACTATGGCAGAACTTCCAAGAAACAGCGCTTTCTTTGGAACGGTTGAGCGACATTATCGACTCGCCTACAGAATCTTCCGAAAGCGATCGCGGTAACATTCCCATGCCGATGATTCAGGGTTCAGTAAAGTATGATAACGTGTCCTTTCGCTTCAATCCCAGCGGACCGCTGCAACTCAACAATATCAACTTAGAATTTCCCGCCGGCATATTTGTCGGTATCGTCGGTCAAAGCGGTTCCGGCAAAAGTACGCTGATGAAACTTTTACCGCGTCTGTATCCTTTAGAATCAGGTCGAATTTTAATCGACGGTTACGACATCAACAAAGTCGAACTTTATTCCTTAAGAAAACAAATCGGCATCGTACCACAAGATACGCTGTTATTTGATGGGACAATCCAAGAAAATATCGCCTTAAATCATCCAGACGCAAGCTCAGAAGAAATTATCGAAGCTGCCAAAATTGCCTTTGCTCACGAGTTCATTATGAACCTAGCCAACGGCTACAATACCAGAGTTGGAGAACGCGGTGCATCCCTTTCTGGAGGACAGCGACAACGAATAGCGATCGCTCGAACCATCCTCCAAAATCCGCAAATGCTCATTCTCGACGAAGCAACCAGCGCTCTTGATTACGAATCAGAACGGCAAGTTTGTTTGAATTTAGCCGAAGCATTTAAAGGACGCACAGTTTTCTTTATTACCCATCGTCTCAGCACAATCCGCAATGCCGACTTGATTTTAATGCTCGATCAAGGCTTTGTAGTCGAACAAGGAACTCACCAGCAATTAATGACTGAAAAAGGTCGTTATTACTGCTTATATCAACAGCAAGAAGCACAACTTTAGGGACTGGGGACTGGGGACTGGGGACTAGGGACTAAAAAGAAAATTATTATCGATAACCCATTGCCCATTGCCCAATGCCCATTGCCCAATACCCATTACCCATTACCCATTATTAATTACCAATGAATTTTGAATTTGACCAACCTGTAATTTTGCAGCGATCGCCTTTCTTATCACGAGCAGTACTTTGGGGTATTATTGGTGTAACTAGTTTCACAGTTATTTGGGCTGCTGTTGCTAAAATTGAAGAAGCGATTCCCGCGACGGGGAAACTAGAACCACAAGGAACGGTAAGAGAAGTTAAAGTACCGCTCAATGGTTTGGTAAAAGAGGTTTATGTTAAAGACGGTCAACAAGTTAAGCAGGGAGACTTGCTGTTGCGTCTTGACCACACTGCACAAAAAGCGCAAAAAATTTATTTACAGAAAGTTCGTAATACTTTATTACAAGAAAATCAATTTTATCAATCCCAGATGAGCGATAAGGTTCGCGTACCGACAAAAAATGAACTAAAATTGCCTGAAGAAATAGCAATCTTAACAAAAAACCGTGCAGGTTTAGTTGCAGAAAATCAACTTTATCGAGTGCAACTTTCGGGAAAATCGCAAGGAGTAAATTTGACTGCCGATCAGCAATTACGCTTGCAAACCAATCAGCAAGAACTGAAAACAAAAGCTGCTACTGTGAAGTTAGAAGCCTCGCAATTAGAAAAGCAAGTGCTACAAAATGAAGTAAAGCTGGCTAATGCGAAAAACGTTTTAAAAATCAATCAAGGCATTCTCAAAGACTTAGAACCCTTGTTTAAAGAAGGTGCGATCGCTCGGCTACAATATCTACAGCAACAACAACAAGTTAGCACTCAGCAGTCAGAAGTCGATGAGTTAACCCAAGAAGGAGAACGTTTGAAGTTAGCGATCGCCCAATCTGGGGAACGTCTGCAAAATACCATGTCTGCATCCAGCCAAGATTCGTGGACGAAAATAGCAGACAACGATAAACGCATTGCCGAAATAGACAGCCAACTAAGAAAGGTGATCGTTGAAAACGAAAAAAACATTGCCGAGATGGATAACCAAATCAGCCAAAATCAAGTTTCTTTAGATTATCAAGAAATTCGTTCTCCAGTCAATGGTAAAGTCTTTGATTTGAAAGCCAGCAACCCTGGATTTGTGGCAAATTCCACCGAACCCGTTCTCAAAGTTGTACCCGAAAACTCTTTAAAAGCGGAAGTATTTCTAACTAACAAAGATATAGGTTTCGTCAGAGCAGGAATGCCTGTAGACATAAGAATTGACTCTTTTCCATTCAGCGAATTTGGTGACATCAAAGGTACACTAGAATCGATTGGTTCCGATGCTCTACCACCAACTGAAATTCGTCCCTTCTACAGCTTTCCTGCGAAAGTGCGTTTAAATCAGCAAGCACTTATACTCAAAGACAAACAACTACCTCTTCAGTCAGGAATGTCAGTAAGTGTCAACATAAAACTAAGAAAACGCACAATTTTGAGCATCTTCATCGACGGATTTACCCAACAAATAGAAAGCCTCAAATTCATGAGATAAACAACCTATAAAAAATTACGTAGTAAGCGCTGAAGCGCTTATCCATGACTACAAGCAAAGACGAAAAAACTAAATTGCAGCAGAACGAGCCTCATCAACTTTGAGAGTTGTACCCGTAATGAACTGAGCATCATCAGAAATCAGAAAAGCAACTGTTTTCGCAAACTCTGCATATGTTGCAGGACGACCAAACATCAAGTCGATAGGCACATTCCATCCTTCAAGTTCTTCCATACTGTCTGCAACAAAGAACGGAGCCACAGAAATCATGCGAATTCTATCCGCTTTGTAACGCTTGGCATACAGTTTTGTGAATCCTTCCATTGCGGCACGGAGTGTACCGCTAAATGGTGTTCCTAACCCTGGTTCCTGAGAATCACACGCGGAGATATTGACAATCGCCCCGCCTCCTTGTTGTTGCATGGGTGGAGTAACCAGTCTTGCCATGCGAACCACACTCAGGAATAGCATTTGAAAATTCTCTATCCACATTTCATCAGAAATTGATAGTAAATCTGGGCGGGGTGGATCTCCGAAACTATTTACCACTGCATCAACTCGACCAAAGTTCAAGAGCGTTGTCTCAACCAACTGTTGCAAATCTTGGGGATTTGCGATGGAACCCTGAGTTGCAATACCGCCCAACTCTGAAGCTAACTCAAAGACGCTCTTGTTTCGCGCTATAAGTGAAACTCTGTAGCCCCGTGAAAAAAGCTCTCGCGCACAACCTGCGCCAATTCCGCGACTTGCAGCGGTAATAATCGCAACTTTTTGTGAATTCATTTGAGCAGTTTAACTCTGGACTTTCTAAAGTTTTTTTATAATGTATTATATCAAAAACCGTCTTGAGAAAGGTACTAATTACTTCTTAAAATCCCCCTCAGGCTGGAAGCCGCTGGCTCACAAACAAAGCTTGGCTACGCAGGCTAAATTAAACTCATCTTCATATAAAAATAGTATAATTATTTCCTTGATTTTCATATATTCAAATGAACTGGAACGAACTCGCAGAAACTGCACTAACTCAATACAACATCAGCGATGCGAGATTATTTTTTCTTGGTCATAGCGAAAACGTAACCTTTCGCATAGAAACATCTAGCTCATCTGGTGTCGAACCAGCAAAATTCCTTGTGCGTATCCATCACCCAATTGCTCAACAAAGCGATTCAATTTGGCAGCAACACAACGTAATTGAATCAGAACTTCTGTGGCTGTCAGCATTACATCGCGATACCAACCTGATAGTACCGAAGCCAGTGCAAAGCAAAAACGGCACCTTCGTCACCTCTGTAGCAACTGATAGAAAACAACCGCTCAATTGCACTTTAATGCAGTGGGTTGAGGGTTGCCAAATCAGTACCCAACCCACACCAACTCAAGCATGGCAGATTGGCGAATTGATGGCTCAGTTGCATCAACATACCAGCCTTTGGGAGTTACCTTTAGGCTTCGTGCGACCAAAATACGACTCGCAAGAGTTACAAACCTCACTGATGAAGCTGCATCTAGTGACAATATCCGATGCTGATTTTGCTGTGCTTGAGACAGCAGTCAAGCAAATTGCTCTAGTGATGACAGCGTTAGGAAAAACGCGCTCTTGTTGGGGTATGATACACGCAGACCTAAACGAAAACAATTATATCTTTCATGAAGATGAGGTGCGAGCGATCGATTTTTCACGTTGTGGCTTCGGTTATTATCTTTATGACATTGGCTCTACACTGCTACATCTGCTTCCGGAAAACCGTAGAGCGTTCGTTACTGGTTATCAAAGCGTGCGCTTATTGCCTGATGACTATGAAAATATATTAGAGGCGTTTTTTCTCGCCGCAATGATACATAATTTTGCATTTCACGCCTCAAATCCCAACGAACACGATAACTTATTGGAAAGTATACCCTACGTAACTGAGACACTTTGTAGCAGATATCTTCAAGGCGAACGATTCTTATTTTACTACTACTAAAGAAAGGGGAATAATTACTTCTTAAAGATGAGGCGTAACTAATGAATTAGCTGTTTATCTTGAGAATAGCAACCATTAAACCTGGAAATTATGAATAAGACACTATTATCAATTTTAATCTTTGCATTTTTACTCTTGTTCATCGTTTCTCCCTTTGCAGGACTTGCTAGTTTAATGCTCGTATTACTAGTTGCAGCGTTTTTCTCTTTACTAGGGAATATATTTCAAGTAATTATTGGTGGTGGCAGCGATTCTAAATCACAACAAATAATAGCAAAAAAAGAAGCTCAAGACTAAAAATATCCCTGTTTTGGATATTAAGGATAAATTGAGCCGATATTTTTGCAGACCCAAATAATTACTCTACCTACCATGCAAAACATTGAAGCGAAAGTAAACGAATATCTTCAAGTTCATACCAAGAAATACTATTTTAGCGGTTCTATTTTAATCGCTCAAAACGGTAATATTTTAATCAGTAAAGGGTATGGCATGGCAAATTATGAACTTGATGTTCCTAATACTCCTCAAACCAAATTCCGTATAGCCTCCATAACCAAACAGTTTACTGCAATGGCAATCATGCAATTGCAAGAAAAAAATTTGCTTAACGTCAATGATCCAATAAGCAAACATATACCCGATTATCCAGAAATAGGTAAACAAATTACTATCCATCATTTGTTAACTCATACATCAGGCATTCCTAATTTTACAAGTTTTCCTGATTATGAGGAAACGATGATGATACCTTCTTCTATTGAAACAACAATTAACAAATTTAAAGATAAACCCTTAGAATTTACTCCAGGAGAAAAATATAGCTACTGCAATTCTGGATATATTTTATTAGGCTACATCATCGAAAAGATTTCTGGCAAACTCTATGAAACTTATCTCCAAGAGCATATTTTCCAACGTTTGGAGATGAAAAATACTGGATATGACCATTACAGTCAGATAATTAAAAATCGCGCTTCTGGTTACTATATGACTGGTAATGGTTCAATAAATGCACCTTATATAGATACCTCTATTGGTTATAGTGCAGGTGCTTTGTACTCTACAGTTGAAGATTTATATTTGTGGGATAGAGCATTATATACTGAAAAAATCGTTCGGAAAACTTCTTTAGATAATGCTTTTACTCCTTTTCTAGAAAACTATGGTTATGGGTGGGTAATAACAGAACTATTCAATCATAAAGTTGTCGGTCATGGTGGCGGAATTAATGGTTTTGTTACAAATATCGACCGATATATTAATGATGATACTTGTATCATTTTGTTGTGCAATAATGGATTTTCAATGATTAATGTAATTAGTAAAGACTTAGCCGCAATTGTTTTTGGGGAAAAATATGAACTACCTAAAGAAAGAACTGCAATAAAAGTTGACCCCAAAATCTATGATGCTTATATTGGAGAATATGAACTAGCTTCTAACTTCCTCATTACAATTACCAAAGAAAATGACCAAATTTTTGCTCAAGCTACTGCACAATCTAAAATTGAAATCTACCCAGAATCAGAAACTGAATTTTTCTACACGCTAGTTTATGCCCAAATAACCTTTGTCAAAAATGAAAAAGGAGAAGTGACCGAGTTAGTTTTGCACCAAAATGGACAAGAAATGCCTGCTAAAAAGATTAAGTAAGTATTAACCTTAACCTTAAGCAGTTTCACGGATTTCAGATGGTTTCTTGCCTAGATATAACATGATGATGTGTAAGCCAGGATGTCCTAAAAAAATAGCCGAACGCTGGCATGTAGCACTACGTCAAGCTCAAATATTACACCTTAGTACAAAATTCGATAAATTTATCACAAAGGCTCTGCTTTACTCTGCGCTTACCTCAGCGTCCCTTTGCGTTAAAAAATATGCTCATACTGTACCTAGTCTTTTGATTATGTATGATGTAAATAAATGTAAATAGCACCATTGCATGATAAAGTCATTGTCGGTGCGTTAGCGTTCACACAGCGTGTCGCAGACAAGCCACTCCAAGGGAGTATCGCCAACATTAGAGAGCCTTAACTCGCTTTCCTGGCATCTTATGTTTTTCTATGGTTAAAAACAAAGCTGTTATTCCTTAATTCTAGCTTAGGAAAGACCTGAAAATCCGGTAAAAAAGGCAAAATCTACAGACAGATAAGCTATTGCGCTGGATTTTCCTAGTTTATGAAAATAGATCATGTTCACTTTTATGTAAAAGATGCGCTCGTCTGGCAAGACTGGTTTGTAAGCCATCTCGGCTTTCAAGCGGTAACGGATTATATGATCCCCCTAACCTTGACAAATTCAAGCAACGAGTACGGATCGTTTCACACTTGCACAAAAGTCGTGAAAAGTGGTGCTGTCTGCTTTTTGCTGTCTTCACCACTTTTACCCACAAGTCCAGTCGCTGAGTTTTTGCGCCAACACCCACCAGGTGTAGCAGATGTCGCTTTTGCTATCGAAGATGTGGAAAAAGCGATCGCCCTCGCTGCACAACACAACGCCAAAGTCCTACAACCGATTCAGCAATACCAACAAAATCAAGAATACATCAAGTGGTGCAAAATCTCCGCTTGGGGTTCTTTGACTCATACTTTGATTGAAAGGGGACAAGGGGGACGACTTGGGGACAAAAAGACAAGGGGACAAGGGGAGGACACAGCGAGTGCGTATTTCCCAAGCCACTGCGTTGCGGAGGTCACGAACGTTGTTCGCGCAGCGTCTCCGACAGGAGAAGCATGTGGCGTCCCCGTTGTTCGCAAAAGCTTTGGGCAAGGAGAGGAACGTGCCCGTGGGCAAAGAGGACAAGGAGGAATTTCTCCCCCATCTCCCCCAGTCCCCCACTGCCCCACTGCCCCCCTGTCCTCTTCTATCACCGCTATAGATCACATTGTCTTAAACGTAGCAGCGGGTGATTTAGAACGTGCTGTGGCTTGGTATGAAGAGGTTCTCGATTTTCAACCCCAACAAGCGTTTAAAATAAAAACCGATCGCTCTGCTTTATACAGCCGAGTTATGCTTTCACGTAACGGTAGCGTGCAATTGCCAATTAATGAACCTGCTTCGGCTCATTCTCAGATTCAAGAGTTTTTGGACGTGAATCGGGGACCGGGAATTCAACATATCGCTTTGCAAACGCCCAACATTGTTGATGCGATCGCTCTTTTTCGCGCTTCTGGTGGTTTATCGTTACTTCCAGTTCCTGATAGCTATTACTCGCAGCTAAAACAGCGACAAGGATTGCCGCTTTCAGCCTTTGAACTTGAGGCGATAGCGAAACAGGAAATTTTGGTAGACTGGAAAGAAGATAATCAAAAAGCAGTACTGCTACAAATTTTCACCCAGCCTATTTTTGGACAGCCTACCTTTTTCTTTGAGTTTATAGAGCGCCGTTACCAAGCTCAAGGTTTTGGTGAAGGAAACTTTCGCGCTTTGTTTGAAGCGATTGAAAAGGAACAAATCAAACGCGGTAGCCTGCAATAATTTTGGCGCTAAGATTAATAATTCAAAATTCACTCATCAAATATTTAAATTCAAAAGACAACACGATTTAAGTTAGTCTGTAAATAAAATTTACATTTCTCTAAATGTTAAGACTAATTACAGACTTTGACGGTCCGATTATTGATGTTTCCGAACGGTACTACCGGGTTTATCAATTCTGTCTGGAGAAAACGCTGCGCCCAAACCAAGCAGTGCAAGAACTTTCTAAAGCGGAATTTTGGCAATTGAAGCGATCGCGCGTTCCAGAAAAACAAATTGCCTTAAATTCCGGTTTAGACGAAGTGCAAGCACAAGAATTTGCTCAGTTGCGGCGGCAAACCGTGCATACAGAGCCTTACTTTGATTATGATACCCTTGCCCCAGGCGCTGTGGAAGCACTGTTAAAAATTCAGGAAGCTGGGATCGATTTGGCTGTAATGACAATGCGCCGAGTTAAAGAACTTGACTATGCCTTTAAAAAACACAATTTAGGCAGGTTCTTCCCAGAAAATCGCTGTTATTGCTTAACCAACGACTACGTTAAAACCCGCGACATTGATGATAAACCTTTACTGATGGAACGGGCAATAGCAGAACTACCACCATGCGCTGATACTTGGATGGTGGGGGATACAGAAGCCGACATCACCGCGGCTAAAAATCACGGTGTCAAGGTGATCGCTGTAGAGTGTGGCATCCGCGATCGCTCCCAATTGGCAACATACAACCCTGACTTAATTGTCAAGGATTTGAGCGCGGCTGTGGATTTCCTTTTAGAGTGATCGGCATCAAACAGCAAGCACCTTTAACGCAGAAAGCTGCTAATCAACCACAACAATATAAACGTCAGCACAGTAGAAAACTGATTTGGCATCATACTGATAAATGTCATTTGCGGCAGCAACCCAGCAACTAGTCCGCCAGTAATTAAACCCACTGTTAAGCCGAGCAGAGTCAACAAAACTGCTCGACCAAACTTGCCTTCTTTGCGATTGAGAAAGTAAATACCTATACCAACACCTAGCACCAATGCCAACTGTAAAACCTGGTCGCCCCCGGCTTGGTAAAACACACTAATAGCACTCAAACCAAGATACCAAGCTCCAGGTAACAATACATCTGGACGCGTTGGTTTATCAATGATTCGTTGCAGCCAAGCGGGGGAAAGTTGTTCGCTCTTGGTGGGACTTTCTTTGGCAGGCGCTTGCACGAGGCGTTCAGGAAACCGAATGCGTTCCGGTACTTTGATTTTACCTTCCTGACGCATCCGTAAGCGATCCATTAAAATCGCATCGTAAGCCGCGTTAATCATTTCTAG
This sequence comes from Spirirestis rafaelensis WJT71-NPBG6, assembly GCA_019359015.1. Taxonomy (GTDB): domain Bacteria; phylum Cyanobacteriota; class Cyanobacteriia; order Cyanobacteriales; family Nostocaceae; genus Hassallia; species Hassallia rafaelensis. Next base: position 57,042 of record JAHHID010000030.1, on the reverse strand, counting down.
ACGCTTTGTATCGCCACTGTATTGCTCCAACAGGCGATTGCGAGCGTCTTGAATTTCATCGAAGCTAGCATCTTCAGATACCCCAAGTTTTTCGTAGGGATTTTGATCGCTCATGGGAGTTTATTACGTATAGCCTTAGTTGGCAGCAGCCTTTCTTTGAAAGAAAAAGGGTTCTTCAGCTTTTATCTCGGTCGAAACGTAAGTTTCGCTCGATTGCTATGTCCTACCAGGATAGTAGCACGGGGAGCGATATTATCGACCTGAGAGATTTAACTATAGTAACTTTAACATATTGTTATAACTCAGTGTATCCCCTCATGTCGTTGCCAAGTTCTAGCTCTAATCTTGAATTGAAGCGAAAAATACCTAAAAGGCATCCTTTATGAAAAAATTAACTTTTCTGTTTTGGAGTTTGCATCTCACCGTACCTTGACATTTACATTTTAAATAATTAATTTTCAAATGGCTTGTGGCATTGAGCTACAGATGATTTACAATTGAAGCGTTTTAAATAACCAGGCAACTAAAATCAGAAAGTGTCCGGCGTTTAGCCAAATCCTGCGGAATACGGGTCACATCTGCTTACTGGACACAAATAATTTGACAATTAAAACATCTGCACTTACGTCCAAGACTGGCATAACCAGAATATTCGCGTTGTAATTGTCAGAATCCTGATTACACTATTACTTGGGTGATCGGGAAATTAATACTTTAGACTTGTAGATTGTTATTACCCCCGTGAAACTACGCTTTTATGCGGCGACCTTTATTAATCCTATGAATTTTTGTGCAAAGTGATGGTCATGGCTCCTGCCAAAGTTCTTGTAGTTGATGACGACCCTGCGGTTCGTAATTTAATTCAACGGTTTCTGATTAAACAGAGCTATCAGGTAGAGGCTGCCGAAGACGGTAAGACTGCCATAGCTTTATTTGAGCAATTTAACCCAGATTTGGTGATTCTAGATGTGAATTTACCAGATGTAATTGGGTTTAACCTCTGCCAAGAGATGCAAAGCCGTAACGGTGTTTTTGTTCTCATGCTGACTAGCCGTGCAGATGAAGCTGACAAGATTCGGGGCTTTGCTAAAGGCGCTGATGATTATCTCACCAAACCATTTGGTCTGGGAGAACTAGAAGTGAGAGTAGCAGCCATTTTACGGCGTCAGCGGGTTGTTACTACGGCAGAGCAGAAACGCCTGGTATTTGAAAAATTGATGATCGATCCAGTACGCCGAGAGGTAACACTTAACACCCAACCAGTACTTTTAACTGCTCTAGAATTTGACTTACTGCATTTCTTAGCCAGCCATCCAGGTCGAGTTTGGCGACGAGCAGAACTCATCCAAGAGGTATGGGACTATGAATACGTCGGCGATCAGCGCGTTGTAGATGTGCATATCGGTCAAATTCGCAAGAAAATTGAAGCCGATGCTAGTCAGCCAGCACTAATCCAGACTGTACGTGGCGTGGGGTATAAATTTGAATGTCCTACTCAGCCGCAGTCTGATAGCAAGTCCTGAGTCAAGAGTCTAGAGTTTTTTGACTCTTGACTTTTGATGATGCCAAAATGCGTCAATTTCTTTGGTATTAAGAGCTAAATTAAGACAGCAAATGCCCAAAGATACGCCATGATGTATTTGCTACAGAGCTACAGTCAGACAATTTTTGGAAATCTGGATTTAAAGTTTAAATAGGGTGCGTCTTGCTTTCACAGGCGTTAACTATCATGCAAGTAGATTTGCTTTCAATTTGAGCAGGTAAATTTCACTTGCTCAAACTGCTGAATGCGATTTGCCGCCTTGCGGCAGCGCTTCTCTACAAGACGCTCCGCAAACGCGATCGCGCTTTGTATAAATTTGTATAAATCACCTGAATTTTCAAGGGAAAATTTTGGGAAAATTGAAAGTTTTATATATAAATATATATTGATATATTGTCAAAATTTGAGGTATAGAGTCAGTGGCAATGTCGGCGTTATTTGCCGTCAAGCGCATGAATAATGCGATCGCCATCTGACGCAGCAATTATTCGTGGTGCAGCCAGCTACACTCAATGGTGGCTGGCTTGGCTATTGGATTTTTTGGGGTTTGTCCCCAAGGCTTAGTTTGACAAAAGTATATTGCCAAGAAATAAATGCCTAGCAGTTCATCCCGGATATTCAGTACTCTGCTAGCATTTTTCTACACACCGAGAAAAGCATTTATTTTTATGGCTCACTCTAATCTGATTTTTTCCTTTGGAGTTTGCTGTAACTCAAATCCGCTGCTGCGGTATGATGTGCCGTACTCTTACTAAGTTAACAGCACCAAGAGCGATCGCTCTTGATGTTCTTTATTAGCTGCAAAATGGTAATTGCTAGCACCGTAGTTATGCTTGGCAGTTATGAAATAAAGTTTCCAGATATACGCGAGCCGCGCGGCGATCGCTATCTCCATTTTGTAGCAAAAACAATGACAGCGCCGCAGTTAATACTCGATTTTGATCCCAATCCGGATGTGATTCTAAGTAAATTTTGAGGGATTCGTGGAGCGTTTCCGGAATTTCTGTAAATATGCTAACCGTTGTGTTCATTTCTCTTTTGCCCCTATCAGGTTAATCAATAAAGTACACGTTGCTTGCTGTTACCAACTTTTGGACAACACACTGTATGAATGCCTAACCAACAATTTGCGGCAATAACAGGGTAATTTTACACAGATGCGCTGCCGATTACAAAAGCAAGCCGAATCATTGTGCGCCAAGAGGGGGTAGGTTTGTCAATGCTGCGAAATGTTACAAATCAGTTTATCAAAACTAAATAATTACGGAATAATCAGGGTTTAAGCCATTTTTCTGTTACATATATTCATAAAAACTCAGTCCTTTAAGTCAAGTATCCTTAACAGTAAAAAATTAAGCCTAAGACACCAAGAGCCGATGAAACCGTAAAGCGGTTGTGGAAAACCTGTAAAATGGCTGTGGAAAGTCTGTGGAATTAGTGAGAAAAATCAGCGTGAATGATAAGAATTACAAAAAAGACGATTAGCCCTTTTAGAAGATTAAAAATTAAAAATAATTTTTTAAATTTATAATGAGTGTGAATTAACAAAACTTAAGCAAGAGCGACCCTTGAAATTTCCGCCCAAATCGCAGCTCGCATCGTGGTTCCCACCGATTCATGTCAAAGTTTGGATTTTGGCACTTGGTAGGCTTCTGTTGGAAATGGGCACAGGCTTTACTCTGTTTTATGCCCCGATTTTTTTCGTTAACAAAGTCGGTTTATCTACAACCGCTGTCGGTTTTGCCTTGGGTAGTGCCTCAATTTCTGGTGTAGTCGGCAGGATTTTGGGTGGTATGGGTGTTGATTCTCCCTCGTGGGGACGCAGACGCACATTGTTGTTTTCAGCAGCAATTTCGGCAATTGGTTCTTTAGTTTTAGCTGCAAGCAATAATTTTGCTACTTTGGTAATCGGTAACTTGATCACAGGCTTGGGTTTGGGTTTATACTGGCCCGCAAATGAAGCTGTTGTTGCCGACTTGACACCAACTGAAAATCGCCGTGAAGCTTATGCGATTACGCGACTGGCAGATAATCTCGGTTTGGGGATGGGAATTGTCTTGGGTGGTGTTTTGGTGACGACAAGTGGAAGTTATCGATCGCTATTTATCATTGATGCCATCTCTTTTATTGTCTTTTTTGGAGTTGTTTATCTGGCGATCGCGGAAACGGGCACACCAGATATGAGACAATCTGACAAGACACAACATATCGCTTCTTGGATGGCAGCATTAAGCGATCGCCCTTTTTTGGTCTATGTTGTCCTCAATATCATCTTCACCACCTACGTTTCCCAACTGCACAGCACCATTCCCATCTACTTTAAAAACTTTGTGTCTGTTGGTAACTCAGGACAAGGATTTTTGGAAACTACTATTAGTGCTCTTTTCGCGCTGCATTTAGCGATCGCTATTCTCTCACAAATACCCGTTGCCCGTGTCTTAAAACGCTTTTCTCACACAGTAGCGTTTACCTTTTCTTGCTTGCTATGGGCAATTGGTTTCAGCTTCATCTGGGCTTGTGGCACTGCTACAACCGATAATTTAGTTTGGGCAGCTTTGGCATTAGCAATATTTGCCGTTGCTATAACCTCTTACACCCCCTCAGCCTCCTCATTAGTCACCGACTTAGCCCCCGAATCTCAACGCGGAGTTTATTTCGCTATTAACTCTCTGTGTTGGGCAGTTGGCTATTTTATCGGTCCTCCCTTGGGTGGTTGGGCATTAGATCAACCGCGAATTGTTACCGATAGCCTTTGGTTAGGGTTTTCCTTTAGTGTTGTCATCACTCTGGTTATTTTGCTGTATCTCAATCGAATTTTGCCTACTCACACAAAAGTAGCAAATCAAGAGTAGGAAATTGACTAATTGTCTATGCATCCGCACTTTTGCCAGGTTGAAGAGTTAGAGATATTGCAGACAAGGGGTGAGTTTGCTGATTAAACCAAAAACCTCTCCTGTTTCCCTCTTCGTTAACGTTCTTCTCTTCTCGTTTCAAAGACGCAATCGCGTTCGAGACGCTGCACCTAGCTTGCTTCCCCGAAGGGGTACGCGCTTCGTTATTACTTCCTTCTCTCCTGCAACTTCCGATAAACCGCCTTTAAATCAACATGATGATGAGCCAAAGCCACCAAAGTATGATATAGCAAATCTGCAACTTCACCAGCGATCGCATCTGGTTCATCATCCTTACACGCCATCACCACCTCAGCAGATTCCTCGCCAATCTTTTTCAAAATCTTGTTATCACCGCCAGCAAATAGCTTTGAGGTGTAAGAACTTTCAGTGGGGTTGTCGCGGCGATCGCATATCACCTGAAACAATTGCGACAAAGTATCGGCTGGTGGTGCAGTAATTGTCCCATCTACTTGATGAAAACAACTGCGTTCTCCTGTATGGCAGGCAATATCTCCTAACTGCTCAACCCCAATTAACAGAGCATCACTATCACAGTCATAACGGATACTTCGTACCTTTTGCAAATGTCCCGAAGTCTCTCCCTTGTGCCACAAATTTTCACGCGATCGACTCCAAAACCAAGTTTCCCCAGTTTCTAAAGTTTTCTGCAACGACTCTCGATTCATCCATGCCATCATCAAAACAGTACCATCCAGATAATCCTGGACAATTGCTGGTACTAGACCCTTGTCATCGTAGCGAATTTTCTCAACAGGGATTGCATGGTTTAGTGAATGGCGGTCAATCGAAGACATACCAGCTGCTGCAAGTAAATGCAAAATTAATTTATTGATTTACGATACCATTGTGCATGAAGCAGCTGGTGTAATTTTTTAAATTAAATTTTGTTATTTGATCTTAAACAAGAACATTCCTGTTCATCGCCGACTGCATTTTTACAGCACTTAAAGCTACTTTATGAGCCTTTGTTGCTTCGCCATACCAGTGTAGAGCCGAGTTGTAAGCTGCCCGGTAAAGATCCTGGTATGGCTCAGATAATCGAGTCCGAATATCTGAAGGCAAATCTTGATTAGATTTATATAACATATTGTTATTTTCTTGGTTCAGGTAATTTACTACGATAGAGGTTCTAGGCAGTTTTTACCCCTATCCTAAGATAGACCTTTTTGTTTCCACTGTTAGGAGAAAACCTTGGTAAATACCACGATTAAAACTACAAAATCACAAGAAATCTTCGCGGCTGCCCAAAATTTGATGCCCGGAGGTGTGAGTTCTCCAGTCCGCGCCTTCAAATCCGTGGGTGGACAACCAATCGTTTTTGATCACGTTAAAGGCGCCTACATTTGGGATGTCGATGGCAATCAGTATATCGACTATGTAGGCACTTGGGGACCGGCGATTTGTGGTCACGCTCATCCAGAAGTGATTGCCGCGCTACATGAAGCCTTAGAAAAAGGCACAAGCTTCGGTGCGCCCTCAGTACTAGAAAATGTACTGGCAGAAATGGTCATTGCTGCCGTCCCCAGCATCGAAATGGTAAGATTTGTTAACTCGGGCACAGAAGCTTGTATGGCAGTGCTGCGGTTGATGCGGGCTTTTACTGGGCGCGACAAAATCATCAAGTTTGAAGGCTGCTACCACGGTCATGCTGACATGTTCTTGGTGAAAGCAGGTTCTGGTGTTGCCACACTCGGCTTACCCGACTCCCCAGGAGTACCGAAATCGACAACTGCCAATACTCTAAACGCGCCTTACAACGACTTAGAAGCCGTCAAAGCTTTGTTTGAAGAGAACCGCGATGAGATTGCTGGTGTTATTCTTGAGCCAGTCGTCGGTAATGCTGGATTTATTACTCCAGATGCAGGCTTCTTGGAAGGGTTACGAGAGCTTACCCACGAGCATAAGGCGTTATTGATATTTGACGAGGTAATGACGGGCTTCCGCATAGCTTATGGTGGCGCTCAAGAGAAGTTTGGTGTCACCCCCGATTTGACCACCTTAGGTAAGATTATCGGCGGTGGTTTGCCAGTTGGAGCTTACGGAGGTCGCCAAGATATCATGTCAATGGTTGCTCCCGCAGGTCCAATGTATCAAGCCGGGACTCTTTCTGGTAATCCTTTGGCGATGACTGCTGGCATTAAGACGCTGGAATTGCTGCAAAAACCAGGTACTTACGAGTATCTTGACCAAATCACCAAAAAGCTAGCTTCGGGCTTGCTGCAAATTGCTCAAGAAACTGGTCACCCAGCTTGCGGTGGACAAATTAGCGGCATGTTCGGCTTATTCTTTACGGACGGACCAGTCCATAACTACGAGGATGCGAAAAAGTCGGATACAGCCAAATTTGGGCGTTTCCATCGCGGCATGTTAGAGCGGGGTGTTTACTTAGCACCGTCTCAGTTTGAGGCTGGGTTTACCTCGTTTGCTCACACTGAGGAAGATATTGAGCGGACTTTGACAGCTGCACGCGATGTAATGTCAAGTTTGTAAGCTAGAGACTGGGGACTGGGTAATTGGGCAATTTTATGAGGGGGAAAGGGGAAAGGGTAAAGGCTAAGAAAGAAGAAATATTGCCCCCTTGTCCACGGCACTTTGCTCAACTTTGGGAACCTCCGCACCTTTCATGTGGCTCCCCTTGTCCCCCTGCCCCTCTTGAACCTAGTCCCTAGTTATTTTTTAACAGCTGCAACCATTGTGAGCGCAGCCTTTCATGGTTTTATGACCTTCAGCACAGGCTTCAGAGCAATAATATTTATCGTCTTTTTTAAGACTATCTTCTAGGGAAACAATACATAGACAAGAAGAACAAGCACATTTCATTTGGGTTACGGTTGTCATAATTTTTCCTTTGAATACTCAAATTACTATAACATATGAACAATTGTTCATATATGGCTTAATATAATTTAATATTACTTAGGCTATAAATTGATTTTGAGGCTCATTCGCCAGTAAAAATTATTTTGTCTATTGTTGTTTTCAGAAAAAATTACATATTAAATAAAATATTTTATTTGATATGTAAAATTACTTATGTAAAAAATTACTTAATACTAAATATAAATATTAACTTAATAAATAAAATTTTTAGCTCGTAATTATTAGGGTTTAAACCAAATCGAGAAAGTAGTTGTGAGCTTGATTAGAGTAGATTTTCATGGGTTTATGATTGCTTTACGTAAACTCGTGGTTAACTTTAGCAACTCTTCAAAGGATTTACCGCAAAAATGACCTGGCAAAAGTATATTGTTGTCTAAATAATTGAAAATAGAGTTTAATACTCCCCGTAATTATTCGTGCAGCGAGTTAACTTTGCATGAGCTACTGCTTAAATCCGATCTGTCCCAATCCAGAAAATTTGGCATACAGCCAAAGGTGTCAGTCTTGTGGCTCGCGGTTGCGGTTGCGCGATCGCTATCGGGTGCTCAAACCATTAGGTCAAGGTGGTTTTGGTGCAACCTTTCTAGCTCAAGATGAAGCCTTACCAGGCGAACCAAGTTGTTTAATCAAGCAACTACGTTCTTCAGGAACTGCACCACACATTTTGCAGATGGCGCGGGAACTGTTTGAGCGAGAAGCGAAAACCTTAGGCAAAATTGGCAATCATCCCCAAGTGCCTCGGCTGCTGGACTATTTTGAAGATCATGAACAATTCTACTTAGTTCAAGAATACATCAGTGGCGCGACCCTTCAGCAGGAGGTGAAACGCGACGGAGTATTGAGCGAAGCCGGAGTCAAGCAATTCTTGAGCGATATACTGCCATTACTACAATACATCCACGAGCGAAAGGTAATTCACCGCGATATCAAGCCACCCAACTTAATTCGCCGCGATCAAGATGCCAGATTAGTTCTAATCGACTTTGGAGCCGTCAAAAACCAAGTCAGTCAAGCTACAACCCAATCCGAGCAAACAGCATTAACTGCATACGCAATTGGCACTCCTGGTTTTGCCCCTCCAGAGCAAATGGCTATGCGTCCAGTTTACGCCAGTGATATTTACGCGCTGGGGGTGACATGCATTTATCTGCTGACTGGCAAATCTCCTAGGGATTTAGACTATAATCCTACAACTGGAAAAATGATGTGGGAACAGTTTGTACAAGTAAGCGCTAACTTAACAGAAGTGCTGCGAAAAATGCTTGAAGTCTCAGTACGCAATCGCTATCAGTCAGCCGAAGAAGTACTCAGAGCACTAGAGATGGAACCATATTTAGAGAGTTTGGCACAGAGTATGGTTACGAAATCCTCTGTGAGCATCAAAGAGCGAACTTGTTTAACACCTTACTACTTGGAAGATTCTGGTGTATGTTGCAGCAATCCTTCTAGCGCTTTCTCTAGTGCAGGGGTGGCGCGGGTGGCAGAATCAATTCGAGCAAGACGAGCCAAAACCGCAGAAGGAGCAGCTCTAAAAGCTGGAGGAATACCTCAGGGAGTAATGACCACAAAATCAACTACTTTGGCTAGCAGCAATAGTACTTCGCATCAAAATATTAAAGTTACTCATAAATTAGATACTCAAGGTTTATTAAAGGCTTACGTAAAAGGAAGACGAGATTTTGCCCAACACGATTTAAATCTACTAAATTTGCAAAGAGCAGACTTATCGGAAACGAATTTCCATCGCTCTCAATTGAAGAAAACTAACCTCCAAGGAGCTAATCTTCACAACAGTGACTTTGGCAGAAGCTGTCTTAACCGTGCGAATCTCAGGGGCGCTAATTTAAGTAAGGCTTACTTTAGTCATGCGGATTTAGAAGCAGCAGATTTGCGAGGTGCAGACCTTAGTTATGCTTATCTTAATAATGCCAATCTCCGGGGAGCTAATCTGTGTGGTGCTAATTTAACTGGTGCCAAAATTTCTGAGGAGCAGCTGGCACTAGCTAAGACTAATTGGATGACTGTACGTCCCAATGGTAAACGAGGCTTATTATAATTTTAGATTTCTGATAAGTAAAGTTGCACACAAATAAGATTGCTAATGGCTAATCATATTAAGGGGATTAGCCATCAAAGAGTGTTTTCGCTTTTATCCAACACTTTGAAAGGTGCGCGGCAGGGGCTACAACTTTCTCGGCAACGATGGAGTGGAAGCGGAGGAACATAACGTGCCTTGGTTATATAGCAGAATTCAGGAGTACAGGAGTAAAAAGTGAAAAAAGCTTTATATATGACTTTCACTTTTTAGGTGCTGTACTTTATTTACTTGCAAACTGCTGTATAAACAAAGTCCGCATAGGCGGACTACGAAGCTCCTTCTTTTTCAGCCTGGGTCGTCAGGCTTTGTTTGTATAGCCTTCAGACTAATGAAAAAGCGAAAACACGCCCTAGCAATCTTGTAAGTGTTATTCTTCTAATTCTTCGATTTCATCCTCTACGTCTTCGTCTGTCTTCTTCACAGAATTAGCCGAAACCACAGCCCCCATGTCTAGCTTTTCACGAACCTGCTGCTTAATTTGTTGAGCAAATTCTGGCTTTTCTTCTAGGTACTTAATGGCGTTGTCTCGACCTTGAGAGATGTTGTCACCGTTGTAGCTATACCATGCTCCCTTGCGAACCAAGACACCAGTTTCTTCAGCCAAGTCAACAATACAACCTAGGGTAGAAACGCCTTTACCAAAAATAATGTCAAATTCCGCGATTCTAAAAGGCGGCGCTACTTTGTTTTTCGCAACTTTGACTTTGACACGGTTGCCAAATTCCTCTGTGCCTTTTTTCAAGGTTTGAATTCGGCGAATATCCAAACGCACGGAAGCGTAAAACTTTAAGGCATTACCGCCAGTGGTAGTTTCTGGGCTACCGTAGGTGACGCCGATTTTTTGCCGCAACTGGTTAATAAAAATTACTGTGCAACCAGATTTCCCGATGTTTCCAGTAATTTTACGTAGAGCTTGGCTCATCAATCTCGCTTGAAGACCAACGTGAGTATCTCCCATTTCGCCTTCAATTTCAGCGCGGGGAACCAATGCTGCTACTGAGTCGATAACTACAATGTCAACCGCAGCAGAACGGACGAGTTGATCGACAATTTCTAAGGCAGATTCTCCGGTATCAGGTTGAGAAATCAGCAAGTTGTCAATATCAACACCCAATGCCGCAGCATAGGTAGGATCAAGGGCGTGTTCTGCATCAACATAAGCAGCGATACCGCCTTCTTTTTGCACTTCGGCGACTGCGTGTAGGGCTACCGTTGTCTTACCAGAACTTTCTGGTCCGTAAATCTCAATTACCCGCCCCTTGGGTAAACCGCCGCCCAATGCTAGATCCAGGGTGAGCGCTCCACTGGAAATCGTTTCCACACGCATCCGGGTAGCATCGCCCAGGCGCATGATTGCTCCTTTACCAAAGCTACGCTCAATTTGGGTGAGTACCATGCTGAGGGCTTTTTGCTTCCCTGCATTATCAGTGGTGTTAGTAGCCATTCCTGCCTCTAAATAATATATGGATTTAAGGAGTCTAAATTGGAAACCAGTAGAACAGATATACTATTTTTACATTTTTTAGCCGTTATTGGCTACTGAGAAAGATAGCGGATTTTTATGTTATGTGGTTGGACTGACTCGCAACTGTGCTTTCCTTGTTTTAACAGAAAAGCGTGACAAGATCCTAACGCGATCGCCTCTACAAGTCACGAGCTTTGTTTGACTTGTTTAATTATTGTGTAAACCAGGCGTTTAGTTTCCGCCCGATAAGAATCATACTAACTCATAGCGTGTTAACGCCCAATTCTGTTAACTTAGCTGCCAAGCGTTGCGATCGTTCCCATGCTGTCAGCAGCGGATTTCCCTGATTATCCCACCAGCGCAACCAGGGTAATTCTACATTTTGATAGCGACCTTGCCAAATTCCCAACTATACACCCCTCGATTCTATGGGATAATGCCCGCGTTTATTCGCAGGCGATCGCTCATAGCGAGCCACTATAGAGATTGAATCTCTACCTCAGCCTGAACTTCTGTTTCAACTTGAGCCTCGACAATTGACGCATAAATTGGAATATCAGCTTGTATCGCTTCAAAGCTAACAACTAGAGAGTATGGAACACTAGCTTCTGGATCATTGTTCCAACCTTCGTGTCCAACTACTGCAATAGAGAATGCTTCTGTGAGTTCAAATGAATTTACAGCTGTCCAATCCTTCTGAAGGGTTCCTGCACTTCTAGAAACGCCCTCAATTTTCCCGTGGTTTTTTGATCTTTTACCAAGAGTCCATTGGAAGCCTTTATCCCCCTTTTCAGCATCTTCTGGAGCATCATGCTCCTTCAAAACCCTGTTCAGAAAACTTTGTGGATCTTCTCCTTTCTTACTACATTCCCAATCAAGCCAAGTTGAAAGATATTTTCGCCGATTCCTGCGGGTTCGACGCGGTTGTGCTTTGTATGACAGAGTAACTTCTAAGAGAATCTCCAGCGATTCCCCTTGAGAACGTAATTGTTCTGGAAGTTTTACTTGGTAAACATGAGCTTGTTTAGCTACAATACGGCGTTCTCCTGTTGTCATCAAAGTGATTCGATTGGGAGAATTACCCAAAGCACGATCAACATTGGCAAGTCCGTAACCAATTTGACGAATAACGTGCAATTTATTTACATTATCTGCCATTGCCCATTCTGGCCATCTGGCTGATTGTACTATTAATGCACGATAAAGAAGGCAACTTTCACTTGGTAACTCAGCAGCTAGACGCGCAGCAATATGACTTACTTTTGGTGCTGCAAATGATGTACCAATATTGTCAGCAGCAACTGCCGGGCCACCATACAAAGTTGACCTGACTAATTCGGGACAAACATCTTTAGAGGAAGTAATATTTGGTGGTGTACTTTCATCTTTCACTAAATCTCCACCATACTCAACTACTTCTGGCTTGATAGTATTCCAAATTCCTAACCCAGAACATGAAAAAGAAGAGGGTTGATCTTTTTGTGCAATGGAAGAATAAGGTAGTGAATTATAAGAATTTGAAGCAATAGAACCAACTGTTAAAGCTTGGAAACTTTGTGCAGGGTTAGCTATTCTACATGAATCTTCTAACAAATAATCTGGGTATAGTCTATTTGCTGAAAGATGCTCGGTAATAGATAATCTTGTAACAGGTTTCTCAGGATAGGGAACTCTAGGCAAATTACCTGCTGCTACAATTACAAGAATATCTTTTTGCCATGTTAAATTATCAATAGCTGATGCCCATGCACTCATATATCTAGTAAGGCATGGAGCTTGACCAGTTATAGAGTGATTAAAAATTCTGGTTAATGTTAAATCATGATAAAACCCCACGATATCTTCTAATAACTGAGGTGGAAATACTTGAATAGGTAGGTAGCAATTAGCATCAAGGAGTCTAGCATTTTGTACCCAGCAAATAGCTTTTTCCCTACCACTACGAGGTATTTTACTCGGATAAAGTAATGCACCAGCTACCCTCGTTCCATGTCCACCATTTTTTACATAATCAGGAGTTCTACCAGTTTCACCAGGAACCCAACAAGTTGAGTTTTGTGAATCAATTGCTACCTTTAACAAAGAATGCATTTCTTGAATTCCGCTGTCTATAATGCATACTTTAGGAGCATTAGACTCTGGTGGTTCCAGTTGAAAAACTGGAGTCATAGAATCAGGTAATCCTTCCTGATTAAGCATTTCAAAAAATTGATCTGGCTCACTAATTTCAAAAATGTAAGGAAAATTTTCAACTAAATCTTTTAAGCCTTTTCCTATAATTTGAATTCGACACGAAAAACTATCGGGTAAACGAACTGTACCAAGTTCACCCCCTTCATCTTGAAAACCTTTGATAATACTACCTTTATAAAATTTAATAAGCTCCTCAAATTCATCTTGCCTTTCCCATGATATTTTCTCCCATTCTCCCTCTGTTAACTGACGTTTAGGAATCCAATTATTAACCTTTTTGGTAAAATTTTCATTACTATCATGAGGTTGTCGTTTTGGATAGTTAGGCAGTTTTGTTTCAGTACCTACACAGGCTACACCTACATCAACAGTATATATTTGTTCTTCTTTTATAGGTAGCCAGTTCTCATACAACTCAATATATAAATTTGGAGAAAGAATCAATTCTGGCTTTTTTTGACCATCTATTATGTCCCATATTTGGGCTACTGTATTGCCACCATACTGTTCATTAATAAATTTTTCTATCTTTTTTTGGAGTTCACTAAGTTCTAAATCTGCTGATGCACCAATAATGTATCCATCTTCTGTATCAGCAATCAATTCAATGCCATATGCTTTTAAACCATCTGGATTAAAAGAACCAGGGTCAATCTGTAAGATGATGCGTCGAGATTTAAGTGGCGGCTTCCCTTCTTGCTCTCTTTCTTCTTGCGTTTCTTGCCAATCAAAAATCAAGGAGTCAACCGAACGTTTGAGTTTACCTCCATGTCCCTGACGATTACCCAGATTAACGAGTGTTATGGGATTCTTTTTTCCTCCTCCTCCTCCTGCTGGTACAGCACGTCCTTCTGTTGTCAGCCTAAGACGGATATGTGGAAAACCCTGAGAACTTTCAACCATTTATTTATCCAGACACCAAAAATTAATACTAAGAAACTTTGATTTCTGCAATCGCTTCTTCTAAGTGTTCGTGAATGACTAGCTCCTCTCGTTCAAGGATTGCTCGTTTAGCTGCATCCTGTGCAACCCTCACAGCTTGAGCCGCAGAAAAACCTCTCATCTGCTCAATGATCTTTGACCAGTTGATAGATCCCACTTCAATTGCAGATAGTGTTTCCTTTAGTATAAATTCTAGCTCTTGTTCTCCGGGTTTGGGTACTGCAATTAAGTCATCAAATCTCCTCCAAAGGGCAGTATCTAGAGATTTATTTAGGTTCGTTGCTGCTACCAAAAGCCCTGAAGACGGTTGATATTCATCTAATATTTGGAGAAATGTATTAACTACTCGCTTAATTTCTCCTACTTCTTGAGAATCTTCTCGTGATTTGGCAATTGAGTCACATTCATCAATAAATAACAAACATGGATTTTTTGAAGCATCCTCAAATACAAGTCTCAAATTGCTTGCAGTTTCGCCTAAAAAAGACGATACCATTGCATCAAAGCGAACTTTCAGAAGTGGTAAACCTGTATTCCAAGCTAAACGCTCTGCTCCTAGCGTTTTTCCACAGCCAGGGGGACCATAAAGAAGAATTTTTTGTCTGTAGCGCAATCCATGATGAGCAAGCCTATCTCTTGCTGCATACTCGCGCTCAATTCGGCGGAAACGTTTCTCAATATTTTCAGGCAACACCATGTGATGCCGCAGATTATCCCTCGGTATGATAGTTACTAGGGGAAGATTGAATCGCTTACTCGTTGATAATTCAGTTAAAGCCTGTAAGTTTTCTGGGACTGAGGAAGCTGGTTTGCTAATGTCGGTAGACTTCTGTTTCTGGCTCTTTTTAGTGATATTCTCTAACTGGTCAGCTAAGAGCGTGTGTCCCTTACTACGCTCTTCCTCAATCACTAAGTATGTAAGCTTATCAATCGCCTCTTGATCTGAACTAGCGATCGCCCTAAAAAATCTCTTGAGAAGCTCTCCTTTCATACTGCCTCTCAGTATAAATAGTAATTTTTGATTTTTATAGTACTTTTGTACTATTTTTTGGTGTATTAAAGATTATAACGCGATTACCATATAATTAATCATTACATTAAGTTATATAAAATATTAATTGCTCTCTTGCTCAGGAATTTACCATATCTAAATATAGTGCATCGCTTTCAGGTTTATATCAGCTTCTCCTTCAATCAATAGCAGAGTCATCATATCTCCCTCAACAAAGCCTGTTAATTTTAAATCAGACATAGCTTTGAGTTTCTCTATAGAAACTTTCTCGGAATAGTATTTAAATATCATTTGAATTGCTTTATCTTTATCTAGGTAATACTGATAGCTACTATCCTTTTGCATTAAATGTTCTACGATTTTTGATATCCGGGCTAGAAGTGCAGCTCTATCGCTAGAAACTTCCTGCATAACTTCCTCCCAATTCTTCATTAATTACCCCAATTATAATTAATCTCCCTCAGCGTCCCTCCGCGTAAACCTCAGCGCTCCTCTGCGTTAAAAAAAAGGGCGGACAAGATGCCCACCCCTTAAAAAACGAGATTAATCTATTGCTAATTAACCCAAAACTTTCTTAGCTGTTGCTAACACATTCTCAACGCTAAAGCCAAACTTCTCCAAACAAACGCCACCTGGAGCGGAAGCACCAAAGCGATCAATGCTAACACAATCGCCTTCGGTGCCGACATACTTGTGCCAGCCGAAACTAGCGGCAGCTTCTACAGACACACGCTTGGTGACAGCTTTAGGCAGAATAGACTCTTTATAAGCCGCATCCTGTGCTTCAAACAGTTCCCAAGAAGGCATCGAGACTACACGAACTTTCTTGCCTTCGCTGGTGAGTTTCTCAGCTGCGGTGACGCAGAGGCTCAATTCTGAACCAGTACCAATCAGGATTAACTCTGGTGTACCCTCAGAATCTACCACTGTGTATGCACCCTTTGTTACGCCATCAATTGATGTACCTGCTAAGTTGGGGACATTTTGACGGGTGAACGCTAACAAAGTGGGAGCGTTTTGCTTCGACTTCTCGATCGCTACTTTGTAAGCGCCAGAAGATTCGTTTCCGTCTGCGGGACGAATGACTGTTAAGTTAGGAATCGCTCTCAAAGAAGCTAGAGTTTCAATCGGTTGGTGCGTTGGACCGTCTTCACCTTGTCCAATCGAGTCGTGAGTCATCACCCAAATCGAACCCGCTTGAGACAGGGCAGATAAGCGGATGGCAGCACGCATGTAATCTGTGAAAATCAAAAAGGTAGCACCATAAGGAATTAATCCCGATTGATGCAGCGCTATACCGTTACAGATTGCGCCCATAGCGTGTTCGCGCACGCCAAAGTGGATGTTGGGGTTTTGGTATTGCCCTTTTTGAAAGTCGCCGGTGCCTTTGATTTCAGTCAGGTTGGAGTGGGTTAAGTCAGCCGAACCACCAATTAACTCAGGTAAAACTTTTGCTAGTTTGTTGAGGCAGTTTTCTGAGTGTTTGCGGGTGGGCAATCCTTTATCTTCGGGGGTGTAGGTAGGTAGTACGTTGTCCCAACCGTCGGGAAGTTTGCCGGTGATGTAACGTTCAAATACAGCCGCTTCTTCGGCATATTTGGCTTTGTAGTCGCCAAAGGTCTTATTCCACTCAGCTTCGTAGTTAGCACCGCGCTCAACGGCTTTACCCATGTGATTTTTGGCATCTTCTGGGACTACAAAAGGCTCATATGTCCACTCTAAGTTATTCCGGGTTAGGGCGATTTCATCGCCACCCAAGGCTGCACCGTGAATGCCTGCGGTGTTTTGTTTGTTGGGGGAACCGTAACCGATGGTGGTTGTCACCTTAATCATGGTTGGCTTGTCGGTGACAGATTTAGCTTCGGCGATCGCCTTTTCAATTGCGGCTAAATCCGTATTGCCATCTTTAACATGCAAAACGTGCCAGCCGTATGCTTCAAAGCGCTTGGAAACATCTTCGGTGAATGCTACATCTGTAGAACCATCGATGGAGATGTGGTTGTCGTCGTACAGAGCGATGAGTTTGCCTAATCCCAAGTGTCCTGCGAAAGAACAAGCTTCACCGGAAATGCCTTCCATGTTGCAACCGTCACCTAAAATTACGTAGGTGTAGTGGTCAACAATCTTGGCATCGGGTTTGTTGAATTTAGCGGCTAGGTGTGCTTCTGCTATTGCTAAACCGACAGCATTGGCAATTCCTTGTCCCAATGGTCCGGTAGTAACTTCTACACCCTCGGTCATGAAGTTTTCCGGGTGTCCGGGGGTTTTAGATTCCCACTGACGGAACTGCTTGATGTCTTCAATACTTACGCTGTCAAAGCCTGTCAGGTGTAGTAGGGCATACAGCAACATCGAACCGTGACCGGCAGACAATACAAAGCGATCGCGGTTGAACCACTTAGGATTTTTTGGGTTAAACCGCATAAAGCGGTCCCACAGCACAAACGCCATTGGCGCAGCACCCATTGGTAGTCCTGGGTGTCCCGATTTAGCTTTTTCTACGGCGTCAATAGCCAAAAAGCGAATCGAGTTAATACAAAGTTCTTCGAGGGATTGGGTTGCAACAGCCATAATCTCTTATATTTAACGACGGTTTAGCACTCTTTAAGCTAATCATTACTGGGGTTGTTTTGGATTATCACCCCAAGCAGTATCCTCATCATCCCATTGCCTGTTGACGACAGACAAGCGGGATCTCTTGAATTAGAGTGATTAATCAAGCAAATAATCTGGTCATGCTGAACTCTTAAATTAAAGCAGAATGACATTTCTGATACATTTCGCTCACTTGTATCAAGAGATCCGACCAGCGGCAGATTTTGGATCTTAGCGGTACTTCTTAAAGGCTAGCGTGACATTGTGCCCGCCAAACCCAAAAGAATTGGAAAGTGCCACCTCGACATTCAAATTGCGGCTTGTGTTGGGAACATAATCCAGGTCACACTCTGGATCTGGGTTTTCTAGATTAATTGTCGGGGGAATTTTATCGTTAGCGATCGCCAGTACTGTTGCCACGGCTTCAATGCCTCCAGAACCGCCTAACAAATGACCGGTCATGGATTTGGTGGAACTGATTGCTATTTTATAAGCGTGTTCCCCCAAAGCTTTTTTCATCGCGGCGGTTTCTGTCGAATCGTTTGCTGGGGTGCTGGTGCCGTGAGCGTTGATGTAACTTACCATTTCTGGAGTTATTCCGCCGTCTTTCAATGCCAGTTGCATGGCTCTGGCGGCTCCTTCGCCACCGGGTACGGGGGAAGTGATATGGTATGCATCACAAGTCATGCCGTAGCCGACAATTTCCGCATAAATACGGGCTTTGCGACTTAAGGCGTGTTGCAGCTCTTCTAAAATTAAAATTCCCGCACCTTCACCCATGACAAATCCGTTGCGATCGCGGTCAAATGGACGGCTTGCGTGTGCGGGGTCATCATTCCGACACGAAAGGGCTTTACATGCGGCAAATCCTGCTAGAGACAAGGGTGTAACTGCCGCTTCACATCCGCCGCAAATCATCGCCTGGGCATATCCATTTTGAATCAGGCGAAAAGCATCTCCAATTGCATTTGAGCCGGCAGCACAAGCAGTGACGGAGCAGGAATTGGGACCCCTGGCACCAGTGTGAATTGCTGTCAACCCCGCTGCCATATTGGCGATCATCATCGGAATCATGAAAGGACTACAGCGATCCGGACCACGGTTGAGGTAGATCGTTTGCTGGTCTTCCATGACTTTAATGCCGCCAACGCCGGAACCGATGATTACACCCACTTGTTCTGCGTTCAGGTCATTGATGACTAATCCAGCGTCTGCTAGAGCCTGTTTTGCACCCGCAACTCCAAATTGGGAAAACCGATCCATGCGCTTGGCTTCTTTGCGCTCCATGTATTCATGTGGATCGAAGTCTTTCACCTCACCAGCAATGCGGCAATCATGGCTTGTAGCATCAAATAAACTGATGTAGTCGATGCCATTGCGTCCGCTAATTAATCCTTCCCAATATTCGGCTGGTGTTTTACCAATCGGTGTAAGCGCGCCAACACCAGTTACAACAACGCGCTTACGTATAAAATCTGTCATGACGATAGTTAGGGTGGCGAGAAAGCTGCATAAAAGGGGGACTGGGGATTGGGTACTGGGGATTGGGTACTGGGGATTGGGTATTAGGGAAGGAGGAAAAAATGAATTTATTGTGAATAATCTCTTTTTTACTTCCCAGTCCCCAGTACAACCAGTACAACCAGTACAACCAGTACAACCAGTCCCCAGTTAGGCGGATGCGGCAACTTTGTTGTTGATGTAGTCTACTGCTTCTTGAACTGTGGTAATTTTTTCGGCGGCTTCATCAGGAATTTCAATATCAAATTCTTCTTCTAAAGCCATTACCAGTTCAACTGTATCTAGGGAATCAGCCCCTAAATCGTTGGCAAAATTCGATTGTGGTGTTACCGTCCCAGCGTCAACACTAAGTTGCTCGACGACGATTTTCTTAACCTTGTCAAAAATGCTGTCCGCTTCACTCATAGATAAAAGTCCTTAACCAGTTGCTACGATCCGCTCTTTAGGGCGACGTGGTTTTGAGCATATACATCTTATCGTCAAGCGCGATCGCCCGTACACTGTAAAGGGTTTTTCTTAGGAAAATTCCAAACAGCGTTTCTTCTTTAAGAACAGTTAGGCAACGTCAATCGAAGCAAGCGATCGCGCTCATGAGTGAGTGTAAATGCTTCTCTTGTCTAATTCTGACTAAATTTTTTTCCGATGTCCCAATTTAGATACAAAGCTTTGCTAGCATCACGGACAAGGAATGATAAAACAGTTATTGTTTAAGGGCAACTGCCTAACCCAAATATACTTTTATGCTATCTCAGACGCTAAAATACGCTTACTTCCCAGGTTGTGTTGCCCAAGGTGCTTGCCGCGAGTTAAGCTTGTCAACCAAAGCTTTGACTAAAGCTCTGGGTATTGAACTGGTAGAATTGAAAAAGGCTGCTTGCTGCGGTTCGGGCACTTTTAAGGAAGATTCCCAACTGTTGGAAGATACGGTTAATGCCCGGAATATTGCTTTAGCAGAAGAATTAAATTTGCCGCTACTCACACATTGCAGCACTTGTCAAGGTGTGATTGGTCATGTTGATGATCGTTTGAAAGAATGCCAAAAAACAGATCCCCAATACATCGATAAAGTTAATGGCTTTTTAGAAAAAGAAAGCTGTTCTCCTTATCGGGGAAGTACTGAAGTTAAACATCTCCTGTATGCTTTGGTAACAGATTATGGTATAGAGGAAATTGAAAAACGAGTCACCCGTAAGTTGAGTGGGTTAAAATGCGCGGCTTTTTATGGCTGTTATCTTCTGCGTGCCCAAAAATCTATGCCTTATGATGACCCTTTCCAACCGGAAGCGATGGAAAATGTTTTTCGGAGTGTGGGTGCAACGCCAATTTATTACCGAGGTCGGACGCAATGTTGCGGATGGCCCCTTTCGAGTTATGCTACTACCCAATCTTTTAAGATGGCGGGGATGCATATTCAAGATGCGCTAACATCTGGTGCTGATTGTATTGTTACACCTTGTCCGCTGTGTCATTTGAATTTAGATTCTCGTCAGCCTGAGGTGGAAAAAGTCATCGGGCAAAAATTAGGTTTGCCGGTGTTGCATTTACCACAGTTGATTGCTTTGGCGCTAGGTATTAGTCCGCAAGAACTAGGTTTAGAAAGGCACATTGTTTCGACTAAGCCTGTATTGGAGAAATTAGGCTTGTAGTAAGCGTTTTAACGCTTAATTTAACGACTAAAGTCGTTACTACATTATTAAATAAGCGCGATCGCATTCTGTGACATTTGAAAACGCGATCGCGCTTTTTTCACGCGGCAAATTACAAACATCCCCCAAAATCACGGTAAATATAATTTCCTTAACCTATCTTGCGTTAGAGGTACTCGGTAAAAGCAATGAGATTAAATGCGAGTCATGAGTTGAGGTTTATTTATGGACTTTAAATATAAGTGGAAGAATGGTCAAGCTCCAAGTCAAGATCAAGCAGCACGTAGTAAATATCTCCTGGATGAGCAACAGTTTGATACTGAAGAAGACCGTAATATTGCAGAGCAAGATGCTCGTAAGCATTTAGGTGTACCCACGCGGATCGCAGATGATGAGCGCTCCATATTACCTCACGCTGCTTCTGATGAAAGTGAGGATGATTTAAACGATTTATAACATCGGTATTTGAATAAAATAACCGCGATCGCTTTTTTGTAATGTAGTGCGATCGCAGTTTTTAATTATTTACCTACTGCAATTAAAGAGACTTGCACACGTTTAGTAGATTATGAACCACTAAGCGCCGTTTTGCCATCTGCCAAGTTGATTTTTACAACTTTGTTTTTAGCTTCTTCGGCTTTAGGCATTGTTAATATTAAAATGCCATTTTTGAATTCGGCTTGTACTTGGTCATTCTTAATTGCAGCAGGTAGCGGGATTGTCCGTTGGAATTTCCCATAACGGAATTCTGAGCGCAAATAACCGCGTTCTTCGGCTTTGTTTTCATAGCGAGTTTCACCTGCAATGGAAACTGCTTCCCGTGCTACTTGAATATCTAAGTCTTTACCTTCAAGACCAGGAACTTCAGCGCGTAAAATTATGTGGTCGTTTGTATCTTCTAATTCGACCGCAGGTGACCAAGTTTTTGTTGCCATTTCGCGATTAAGTCCTGCCATTTCATCAAACATTTTATCCATTTGATGCCGCAGAGTTTCCATTTCTTGGAAGGGTTGCCAACGTATTAATGCCATAACTTAATTAACCTCCATTAAATCAGCGTAGTGATTGAAGTAAAAGTTCATTCAAGCTTTAGCAAAAAACACACAATCAGCTTGTATCTTGTTTTTCTTAGGCGCTTTCTTTATCGCCTTTGAGTTTATATTAAATTCAGATCAAACTTTGATTAGTGAGGGAAACCCTACCACTTTTGTAGTGCTTCCCAGAAATAAGTTAGGAGTTAGGAATTAGGAGTTAGAAGTCAGGAGCCAAAAGTCAGGAGTCAGGAGTTAGGAGTTAGGAGTCAGGAGTCAGGAGTTAGGAGTCAGGAGTTAGGAATTATAAGTTGTAGAGACGTGATATTCCTCGCGTCTGTACGGGAGTTAAGAGTTAGGAGTTACGGAGTCAAAAGTCAAAAGTCAGAATTAAAACAAATTTTTTCGCTCTACATTGGAGGAAGTGCGATTTTCTTCCTGTAAATGATTTTCTTCTGACTCCTTACTCCTTACTTTTGTCCTAAACGCTGCAATTGTTTGAATGTTTGATACATTTGTGGTAGGCGGGTATAAATCGCAGCTACTTTCAAAAATATTTTGTGAGGCATTGCCGGAGTTCCAGAGACGATTTCTCCTGCTGCAACATCGCTAAGAATTCCCGCTTGCGCTGTAGCGATCGCACCATCACCCATTTTCGCTTGATTGGCTATTCCTGTTTGTCCAGCTAAAATGACGCGATTGCCAATTTTTACCCCTCCTGCCATACCAGATTGTCCGGCTATAGCACAGCAAGCACCGATTTCGCAACCGTGTGCTATTTGCACTAAATTGTCAATTTTTGTACTGCGACCTATGCGCGTTTCGCCGACGGATGGACGGTCTACCGCGCTGTTGCAGCCAATTTCTACGCCATCCTCTAAGACAACATAACCGGATTGTTCCATTTTGAACCAACCGGTAGCAATGGGAACAAAGCCAAAGCCTTCTGCACCGATGACAGCACCACTGTGAATTACGCAATCTGCGCCAATGCGGGCGCGTTCGTGGATGGTACAATTAGCGTGTAAGATTGTGCGATCGCCTATTTTCGCATTTGGATAAACTACTGCATTCGGATGAATGCAGACTTGATTGCCTATTTCTGCTTCTTGCTGAATCACTACATGGGGACCAATGTAAACATCAGTGCCAATTTTTGCTGTAGGGTGAATTACCGCGCTAGGATGAATTTCTGGAGTTGGACGGTATGGTTGATAGAAAACTGCGATCGCTTTAGCAAATAACAAGCGCGGATTTCGCGTGGCTATCCAAACGATACCGCGTTCTTCCGCAAGCTTTTGTAATGTTTCGTCTTCTGGTAAAATTAAAGCGCTAGCATTAGTCTTGCGGACAAAAGAGGCAAATTTTGGTCCCTCTATGTAGCTAAGATGACCTGCGATCGCTTCATTAACAGCTGCTACCCCTGTAATTTCGATATCTTGCTCTTTATTAGCTGTGAGGCTGTTTGCGGTGGCACTGTGGCTGAGTTTATCAACTATTTCGCTAAATTTCATGTTGTTTATTCAGAAGTCATTTACAAAGGCTAGATAATTATCGCTCTCGTAGTAATGATTGTGTTCTGTAGATGAAGGTTGCCATGCGATCGCACTTGTTGGCAAGTATTAAATAATATCAAGTTCGGTTAATTCTATAGGTTCATCTCCAGACCAAAAACTCTAGTAATTCTCCCAAAAGTCTAAAATCCTGAATTATCAAGGGTTTCTTCGCTTCTTACTGGGGTAGTTGTTTGAGGTTGAAAGCTTTATCCTATCAACATTCCTACCCCTAGAAGCGCAATTAATGCACCTGCTATCGCTTTCACTGGAATCTCTGTACGCGATCGCTTGACCTCATATTTCAGGAGACAACATCGCCAAACTTGCATCAGAGCTAATTTCCAACTATTTCTGCTTAACTGTCTTATCTGTCCTTCTAGAAAATTATTTCTACTTAAGTGTCTTAACTGTCCTTATGTCCGTTTTTCAACGGTGGTAAGTTACTTACGAGGTTTATAGCGACACATAGAGAATTATGATTATAATCGGAAAACGATTGATCCCAGTATTTTTAGTACTGGTTGTAAGCTTGATGCTCGTCATATCTCCAGCGATTGCTGTCACTACATCAAATGTGGTGAATCTTACTCCAGACATTTTTTAAACCGAAGTATTGAAATCTGACAAGCCTGTAGTTGTAATTTCGATACTGAATGTATATGACGATTTGATACAAGGTTATAACATTCCTCTAGAACAGTTTAAATCAGAAGCTCAAAAAATTCTTGGTGATAAATACAAAATAGCTATCGCTGACACTAGAGCCACTCAAGAATTAAACTTGTATACCCGCGCACCATTAATATATCCACCTCCTTTTCAATTTTTTGTTTATGAAAAAGGTGAACGTTCAAAATCCGGATTTGTTGTAGGTTATGACACCACAAAAATATTTGAATCGTTAAAGACTCAACTACCCTGAAACTTTGCGTAGAGTATAGGAAATAGAGAACCTGGGGTAAGTTTTGCGACTTTCCCAGGTTTTTTAATTTATCTTTATTTGAAGGATTTTTCGATTTTTATCTGATTTCTAGATTCTGGGTGAAAACATTACCCAATAAGCATTTCCCCACCTAGAAGTGCAATTAATTCCTCTAGCTTCTAGGTAAAGTGCAAGACTTAATATCGCGATTACTTAGAGTAATACAAAGATGAAATTCTCCTTTCCCCCCTCTTCCTTGATTTATTGAGTAGTGCCTTGAATTTCCAGACAAAGCGCCGTATACGTCGATAATAGTGATAAATTAAAGGATGGCGCACGAAAAATAATACACTTTGTAAAGGCTGCCAGACTTCAGTATTTATAAGTTTTTCTTTAACCAAATATTCTTCTAGCCAAATTAAGTAATTCGCGTAGCTAGGAGTGATTTCTGCGATATGATATTCTCCTGTTCGCTCCGCTACATAACAAGTAGAATCAGGGTGCTGTCGATATTTATCCCAACAGCCACTCTCGATAAATACGGGATATTTCAAGCAAATTTTCGCGAAAAAAGCTTGGTCTTCGTACATACTGCCAAAGCTTTCTTCATGTCCACCGACAGCTTCTACGACTTCGCGTTTAATCAAAACTCCACAAGTACCGGGTGTTTCTGCTTTTGCGCGTAAAAAGAGCGGGAGCAGATTTGGTGGTTGAATTAATGTATCGGGTTTTACACCAAGTTTGCGGTAGCGATCGCGTGTCATATCTTCTGGATTACCAGTCCAGCTAAACCACATCTGCGTTGGTCCGTAAACCATCCCCGCCTCAGGGTATGATTGCAAAATTGCTAGTTGTTTTTCCAGTTTTGGCGGTAGCCAGATATCATCAGCGTCTAAAAAGGCGATATACTCTCCTTTAGCTTTGCTGATACCCAGGTTGCGGGAAACACTCTTTGCTAGATTTTGGTGATTTGGATGTTCTAAATAGCGGACTTTTTCTGGATATTTCTCTGCATACTTTTGAGCGATCGCAGTGCTATTATCGGTGGAACCGTCATCTACTAATAATAGTTCCCAGTTATCATAAGTTTGGGCAAATACACTGGCGATCGCTTCTTCGATGAACTTTTCACCATTTAAGAAAATCATTACACCAGAAATTAATGGCTTGCTAATCATGGCGTTTTTTTGAGATAAAATTCATTCTCAGTTAAGGAACCATCTTGATAATTGTTTGGCAAATTCTTCCCCATCCCAATTTTCGACAGCAAAGCGAGGTAGTTGAAAGCGATCGCTATTTTTGCCGACAATGTTTGCAGAAGTAGTACAAGCGCAGGTAAATCCGGCTTGGCGCACTATCTCACTAGTTTGGCTGTTATAATTTCCGTGGGGATAGGCAAAACTTTCGATTGAATGTCCGAAAATCTCTTCTAGTTGGACTTTATTTTCTTGAATTTCCTTTTGCTGTACTTCTGGGGAAATTGTGGCAAGAAACGGATGTGTCACTGTATGAGCACCAACTTCGATGATGCTTCCTGGTTGTAAACTAGATAATTCTTCTATTGTCATCATCCGGTGAGTTGGACGTAATTCTGGCTTTTTGTTTGCCCATAAAAGTAGTTGATCTAGAAGATGCGATCGCTCTATTGCGGGTAAGGGATAGAGTAATTCATAAAGCGAGTAGTAAAGAGAATAACGTTCACTCGCATCTAAAACATCCAAGTTGTTTGATTTATCCCTATCATTAGCTGTTGCGTCTAACTTCCATTCATAGCTAGTGCCGTTAATATTTAAAGATAAGGCTTCTGGTAAAGTCCCTGGTTGTAGCAATATCCTATCCAGTTCATCCGACCAAAATTCACGCTCTTGTTGCATGTATCCTGTTGTCAGAAAGATAGTAGCGGGAATTTCATACTGTTCTAATAAAGGTTTAGCGTTATACAAATTATCGGTGTAACCATCATCAAAGGTGATGACTACTTGACGATGAGGACGCTTACCATTTTTTAAAGTTTGGTTTAATTGTTGTAAGCGCACTGCACAGCCGAGTTTTTGTAATACTTGCAAATGTTCGGCAAAATAAGATGGACTAACGCACAATTTCCAAGGATCGGATTCAATTTCAGTTACGCGGTGGTACATGAGAATCAATCCTCCTGGTGCAATGCGGTTTCGCACTCGTCTTGCTATTCGCTTTAATTTGCCACTTCCAGGTATCCTCATGATATTTCCTTCGGTTTGACAGCGCGGACAGTTATTAGTAGTTCATATGAGCGATCGCGGTGATCTAATTCTGCTTTTTGTAGTTCTTCGGTTGCTAAACCTTGCAAAAAGGCGATCGCTGCTAACACATTTCCGTAACTCTCTACCTGAATATTTGCTTCTGGGAAGAACTCTGCAAACAGGCGTTTTCCTGATTGGGTGGTAAAATTCCAACACCAGTAATCTCCCCATTCATCGGGAGGTGTCAAGCTAATACCCGAAAATGTAGCTAATACAACTCCACCAGGCTTGAGAATACGGTATATTGTCTTGAGTGCTGCCCGTGTATCGTAAATACATTGCAATGTTTGCGTCAGGATAAAGCAGTCAAAGATATCTGAGGGTATGTGTTCGGCATTGGTTAAATCCCCAACGATGGTTGCTTGCGGGTTCCCTTCGACAATATGAAGCACATCGCTTTGAGTGACGCGATCGCCTCCAAATTGCCGTGTGTAAGAATTATCACCAATTTCTAATACACGTCCTTTCACATCAGCCGCATTTTTGGCGAGAAAGTTTTCAATATAGTAACGGTCAATCGGTAAACCTCGGTCATAGCCAAATTGTCGGCTGATTGGCGTTACTCTTCGCAGACTACCAAAGTCTATTGCACCCACCGGTGGAATATATCTATCACCCTTTAATTGTGTTCCTATCCAACGGTGAACAGAAGCAGGCAATGTACGCTTTGCAATTGATTTTAGTGTGTCTTTCATCTATTTGGTTAAGACTTATTTATTTTTTATTTAAGAGTAATTAAAACTGAAAATATCAGTTTTCAACTCCACCGTATTGTAAATTATAAAGCTGAGAAAATAACCCGTTATTTTGTAGCAATTGCTGAAAGTTTCCTTGTTCTACAACTTGTCCTTCTTGTAGTACAAGGATTTTATCTGCTTGTTCAATTGTGGATAAACGATGGGCAATAATAATTACTGTGCGATTTTTACCAAATGTATTAATTGCCTCTTGAATTAAACTTTCAGAAACGCTATCGAGCGCATTGGTAGCTTCGTCGAGAATAAATATTTGTGGATCGCAAACGATCGCACGAGCTAAAGCTATGCGCTGTCTTTGTCCGCCGGAAAGACGAACGCCGCGATCGCCTAGTATAGTATCATAGCCTTCGCTTAATTTAATGATAAACTCATGAGCGTTTGCTTGTTTAGCCGCGTTGATAACTTCGGCTTCTGTAGCATCTGAACGACCGTAGGCTATGTTGTCTCGCACTGTGGTATTAAAGACATAAACATCTTGGCTGACAATAGCAATATGATTTCGCCAAGATGCTAAATCTAATTCTCGTAGGGGATATTCATCAACGTAAATTTCTCCTTCTGTAACATCATAAAAACGGCAAATTAAGCCGATAAGTGTCGATTTACCTGCACCTGAAGGTCCAACTATAGCTGTAGTTTTTCCTTTGGGAATAGAAAAAGAAACATCTTTAAGTGCAGGTCTGTCTGTGGGATTGTAGCGGAAACCCACAGATTTAAATGTGAGCGATCGCTTTAAACCATGACAATAAACATTTCCTGTACGAATAAATTGTTGCTCCGGAATTTCTAACAGAGATACGACATCTTCAACTGATGCTAATAAACCAATTAAATTTACGCGATCGCTATCTAATTTCCTCACCGATGGCTGTAAGCGATAAAGCATGAAGATAAAGGTTAACAAAGTCGGTAGATTCGCTTTATTTTGCAAAGCGATAATCATAATGCATACCAACAAAGCCACCGATAAAACTTCCGAAAGTGGTCCAGAGATGGTGTAGAGTTTCGCCAGCTTTAGTGCTGCAATACTTACTTCGTTTGTTAGCTGCTCAAAACGCTTATGCTCGTAAGCTTCTTGACCAAAAGCTCTAATCACCCGCATTCCATAAAAGCCTTCGATCATCCGATTAGCAAGGCGATCGTTTGCCTGTACTGCTTGTCTTCCTAACTTCTTTGTTTTCCGTGTTACTTGCTGAACTATTAGTGAAATTCCTAACAAAGCAACAGCTACTAACAAAGTCAGTTGCCAAGAAGTTAGCATTAAGAATATTACAAAAACAAGAACTGTAGAAAAATTAATTATTAGGTTAATTAAAAGTAATATCGCATCACATGCACGCCAACTTTCCGTATGCAGTGTATTGAGTAATTTACCTGATTCTTTAGAGTCTAAAAAACTATAGCTAACGCTCAATATCTGCTGAAAAAGTTTAGATACTAATTGAGAACCAATACGCCAATAAAGCCAAATCGAAAGAAGCGAACTGCTATAAGCAAGGAAATTTTTCAGGAGAACGCACGCGAAAATAGATAAGGGAATAATTAGCAGTCGATTATTTGGCGGAATACCACTAAATAATCTATTTAAAATAGTTCCTAAAAATGTTCCACTTCCTGATTGAGAGTTTCCTGGTTCTAAACTTTGAAGAAAAGGAATAAATAAGCTAATTCCCAACCCTTCAGACAAAGAAGTTAAAATTCCTAAGATGATAATTACAGGAATTGCCCACGGATACAGGTTTAGCAGTGGGAATAGTTTTTTAATTATACCTGAACTTTTCATTATTTCCTATTATAGATTAGAATCATAATAGCAATTGATACAAATGATAACTTATCTTTTATTAATACATTTGAAAAATTTTTTGAGCATATTGAGTTATTTTTTGCTTTTGTAACTGCTCACACAAGTTTAATAAATGTTGGCTTTTTTATAATTTTTTTATTCATTGCTAGCATTGATTTTGAGCAATACCGATGCCTAAATTGCCATTTTAATTTTTGCCAATATACATTATCTTTACCATCTAAACTAATTGGTAAAGCAGCCCAATTTTCTGATGTAAAAGTAATTTATTTACCTATAAATAAGATTTTAAATTGGATAAAATAGCCAGAATTGGTAAACGCATCAATAGCACCCTTAACAGTTAGAAAGAAGTGGTTATCTTCTATCTTGAGCTAGACGCAAACTGATGTTAAGTATGAATTTGTAATTGCAAAAGTTTTGAATTAACTAGATATATTTTTTACCTTTAATTATAATGTGCCTATAATATTACTTACATTAGAGTATCAGATTTGAGTATTAAATCAAGGATGTATTTATACAAAACTAAATTTAGGTCTGGGAAAATACGCAAAGCTATTGCCGATCGCATTTCCATATCGCTACCGAAAAGCGCTAACACCACTTGACGGCAGGTGCTTCTCAATTACACAAGACGCTGCGCGAACAACGTGACCTCACGAGCGGGTGACGCTCCTGCGTAGGAGCGCGATGAAAGGGAAACCAGGAGAATTGCGCTGGTCTCACCGCACGCAACTACTCCCTCCCCAGTCTTAAATTACCTATTCTCCTTAATCGCTACTTCCCATTGCTAAACCGGCTAAATATCCTGTAGTCCAAGCACTTTGGAAGTTAAATCCGCCGGTAACTCCATCAATATCCAGGATTTCTCCAGCAAAATAAAGTCCTGGAACTATACGACTTTCCATTGTCTTAAAGTTAACTTCTTTCAAGTTAACACCACCACAGGTAACAAATTCTTCTTTAAAAACACCTTTCCCGTTGATTAAATATTCTCCTTGAGTGAGTTCTTGAACAAGTTTATTTAAGTTTTTGTTAGATATTTCTGCCCAACGTTCCTCTGTAGTAATATCTAAACGGGCAATGATGTATTGCCACAGACGGTGTGGTAAGTCAACACCGCGATGTAAAGCGATCGCCTTTTTTCCCCATTCATTTTTAACTGCTAAGATTTTTTGCCGCACTTCATCTTGCTGCAAATCAGGCAACCAATTAATCATTAAAGTCGCTTGATAGTGACTTTCGCGTAGCACTCTCGCACCCCAAGCCGAAAGTTTCAAGACAGCCGGTCCACTTAAACCCCAATGGGTAATTAGCAAAGGTCCAGTTTGTTCTAATTGAGATTTCCCACCGCACAACAAGCGCAAACGCACCGATTCGACACTAACACCAGCTAATTTGCGTAATTGTTCATCGCCAATGTTGAAAGTAAATAAAGAAGGAACAGGCACCTCAATTTGATGACCAAATTCTTTAGCTATTCTATAGCCTACAGGGTTGCTTCCCGTTGCCAAGAGCAAGCGATCGCCTAATATAGTTTCTCCGGACTTGAAAATAATTTCAAACCCTTTATTTTGCCGTTTTACACCAACAACAGGTGCAGAAGTGCGAATTTCTACCCCAGCTTGAGAAGCGGTATTCAGCAAAGAGTTGACAATCGTTTCCGAAGTATTCGTAATCGGAAACATTCGTCCATCAGCTTCAGTTTTCAGCGGTACTCCATGCATCGCAAACCAAGTTATCGTATCTTTGGTTTGAAAGCGACTAAAAGCACCCCGGAGGGCTTTTCCACCTCTGGGATAATTTTGCACTAAAACGGCTGGATCAAAACAAGCGTGAGTGACATTACAGCGTCCCCCACCAGAAACGCGAACCTTCGCCAACACTTGGAGGCTGGCTTCAATTAAAGTAACATGGGCGTGCGGATTCGCTTCTTTCGTAGCGATCGCGCTAAAAAATCCGGCTGCCCCACCTCCAATTACAACAACTTTCAAAGATTGCAATAGACTTGAATTCCCTAATAAAATAACAGCGTCTTAACTCTAGGCTAGCTATTTTTTTATTATTCTGCGGGTTCAAAATCTTCTTTTGTCACACCGCAAGTCGGACACACCCAATCATCTGGTATGTCTTCAAAAGCTGTCCCTGGTGCAATTCCGCTATCTGGATCGCCTACTTCGGGATCGTATTCATAGCCGCAGACGGTACATAGATACTTTTGCATGTTTGCCGCTCCTAATTAATAGTCTGCATTCTCTGATATCTTACACCCACCGCAGGGTGAAACTATACAAACAAAGCCTGCCTTCTTTTGCTCTATATTTAGCCTGCGCTCGTCTGGCTTTGTTGAACCTGCGGGGACGAGCGTTTTTGCGCTCTTAAAAGCGCCACCAAGTTTTTTGCATGTAACTGAGAATTGCAAAAGCGATCGCCGCCAAAAACAACAGCCAAATTATACCTCCCGGCATAAAACCGAGAATCCCAAAGCCTCTAAGTACCCAAACGGCGATCACAATCCCAAAAAGGAAGCCGCAAGTTTGAGTTAATCGACGATTCAATTTATTAGAAGATTGACTCACTTCATTACCCTAAGAACGCAACAGCTGATCAAAGCATAACGAAAAGGCAAAAACTTCATAATTTTCCGTCATAGACGAGTGATGTTAAAACCTGTACCTTTAAAGCTAGTACATTAGGGCAAAAAAAAGTGACCAGCCTTGTTTTCTAGATCCTCGATACACCACGACTTTTTCGGATGAAGGCTGGTCACTTTTTTCCGACTTCCCCCACTAGTTCACTATTTCCTGCTTTTGATAATATTCATCATAAAATTACATATTTTCCTTAAAGTTTGGGAATAATTACGTAAGAGGGAGTTTTTCCGGAAAACTTATCTATGGAAGTGGAACTACAATTAGTCGGTTGGAATTGATGAAGTTAAATACTTTACATTTTAAGTGTGTAAGTGGCTTGAGGAGTAACCAAAATCAATATGTCTGCGTCTTATATCCCAGATTTTACCAGAGCTTCCGATATCGCTTGGAGTCAAGACAAGCAAAACTTACTCATGCAGGGTGAGATTTTCGTAGAAACCCGATCGCACAATGCTTGGGGTGGTGCTGTCACCGCTTGGATGTATGTGCCTTTAGTGCGATCGAATGTCTGGCAGCAATTAACCGATTACCCACGTTGGGTGCAATATTTTCCTGATATAACAAAGAGCGAAATTATACAAAGAGGCGAAGTTAAACGTCTGTATCAAGCAGCACAAAAGGCATTTTTATTTTTCACGGCGCAAGTTGAAATCTACGTCCAGGTTGCCGAAGAAATTGGGCAGCGAATTCAATTTAGGATGGAAAAAGGAACTTTTGAAGACTTTACAGCTAATTTAGAGCTAAAAGATTGCGGTAATGGCACACTGGTAGCTTATAGTGTGCAAGCTACCCCTAATATCCCCATACCATCAATGTTTATTCAGCAAGCAATGAATTTAGAATTGCCCGCAAATATGCGTAAAATGCGACAAGTGCTTTGTAAAGGTCAGTAATAGCGATGTCACAGGCAAAACCTATTTTAGAATTTTGGTTTGGTCATCCCGATGAACCGAGTTACGGTAAACCTCGAAAAAGTTGGTTTAATAAAACACCAGAGTTTGATGAGGAACTGCGAACTCGATTCCGCAAAGATTACCAAAAAGCAGCAGCGGGACACCTAGACGATTGGATCGATTTACCCCAAACTTGTCTAGCGCTGATTTTGTTGTTAGATCAGTTTCCCCGGAGTATATTTCGTGGTACTTCCGAAGCTTTCGCTACTGATTGGGAAGCGCTTTCAGCAGCGCAGCAAGCGATCGCACTCGGTTATGATCGTGCCTTTTTGCCTGTATAATGCTGGTTTGTCTACTTACCCTTTGGACACAGCGAAAATCTAGATCATCAACGTCAGAGTGTAAAGCTATTTGACCAACTCAGTTACGATCCTGACAGCAGCAGTGCGATTGAATATGCATATCGTCACTTAGAAATAATTGAGCGTTTTGGGCGATTTCCTCATCGCAATGAAATATTAGGGCGCATTTCCACCCCAGAGGAAATAGAATTTTTACAGCAACCAGCTTCAGGTTTTTAGGGTAATTTACTATCAAAGCGATCGCTAACTTATAAAACGCCTACAGGCTATAAGCCACACCCTTCTAGGGTGTAGGGTAGGAGCGAAGGTATTGTTATTATAAAAGACGCTTTCTCCATCGGGAAAGCGTCTTTGATTGTAGTGATATCAAAACGTATATTCTAAAATTATTCAGTTAAAAGATATAAAAATGCAAATTAATTTAAGACATATGCCCGTATCCCGATAAATTCAGCGATTGACCAGAAAAACTTGCGTCATTTCCAAACCATATTTCATCTAGGTCATTTTCACTAAAGCTATAGCCCAGATTAGCAGCAAAATCAACAATCTTGCTTTTATCCCAATGATAGCTGCCTAAAAACCCTAGACTACAGCACTTATTGTAATATTGCTCGTAAATAGCCTGATCTGAACTCACAAGGTCATAAAAAGCATCAACGTGTTCTAATGACATATAATTTCTCCTTTGTTCATTGTTATTTGTCCATTCATTAAAAACTACATTCCTTAGGTAGATAATTCCGGGTTGAATAGTCAACCTACTTATATATGTGAGCAATAATTTTTTTAATATAATCTTTTTATTTTGCGATTTATAAGTGTTTGACCATTAACATACAGGGATTATCTTCGCCCCAAAGTTGTGTAAATACTTCTAAAGGTCTAAATCCCATATTAAAATAAAACGCTCTTGTCTGTGCATAAAATGTATCTAAGTGAGAAAAAGCAAGAGTCTTAACCTGCCAGTATTCTATACTCTGCTGACGTATAATCGACTCTACGGAAATTACTAACGCACTACCAATACCTTGACGGTGATATTCGGGACGAACACCCATAATATACAGTTCTGCTGCGTATTCATTATGCTGCTTGAAGGTAAGAAAACCTACACACTGATTATCTACTACAGCAAGTAAAGTTGGTAGCCTTTCCATCTCTGTAAGGTATTGAATTAGCGCTGTCTCTTTCCCAAACCATTGCGGTAAGGCTCTAAGTATTGATTCACAAACCTCAGCTTTGTCGTAAAAGGGACCGACGAGTTCTATATTACTTAATTTCATGTCCGTTGAATTAACGATTAATAAAAACACTGTCAAGTAGTAAGCACACAAGAGTGCTTAAAATCCTTGTTATGAGCGGTAAACCCCTCACTAGGAATAAAGCCCTCATTTCTCTAATTAGGGTAACTCACGCAAAAACGCAAAGTCACTCTTGATGACTTTGCGTTTTTGGGTAAAATTATTTAATTCCTCAATTAGCCGGTAAATACCTCAGCCGGCAAGCGATTGAAAGACAAACGCTCATTTTGCACATCTACAAAAATCGTGTCGCCATTATTGAATTCACCACGCAAGATAGCTTTGGCAATTTGAGTTTCTAACTCCCGCTGAATTGCTCTCTTTAAAGGACGTGCGCCAAATACAGGGTCATATCCTACTTCTGCCAAAAAGTCAAGAGCAGAATCGGAGAGTTTTAGACAAATCTTGCGATCGCCCAATCTTTGCCGCAGTCTATTTACTTGCAACTGTACAATATGCCGCAATTCTTGTCTGTGCAATGCATGGAAGATAATCGTTTCGTCAATGCGGTTGAGAAACTCCGGACGGAAGCTATTCCGCATCGCCTCCATCACACGATGACGCATTTCATCATAACGTGAATCATCCCCCGCCACATCGAGAATGTACTGCGAACCGATGTTGCTAGTCATAATGATGATGGTGTTTTTGAAGTCAACTTTATGACCTTGAGCATCAGTCACACGCCCATCATCAAGAATTTGCAGGAAGATATTAAATACATCGGGGTGTGCTTTTTCGATTTCGTCGAATAGCAGCACCGCATAAGGACGACGGCGAACGGCTTCGGTGAGTTGTCCACCTTCATCGTATCCCACGTATCCGGGAGGCGCACCGATGAGGCGAGAAACTGCGTGTTTCTCCATATATTCAGACATATCAATTCGCACTAATGCTTCTTCAGTGTCGAATAGATATGCTGCTAGCGCTTTCGCTAATTCGGTTTTACCCACACCCGTAGGACCGAGGAAAATAAAGCTAGCGATCGGACGATTAGGATCTGCAAGTCCAGCACGCGATCGCTGAATTGCATCCGCTACAGCTGTTACCGCTTCATCTTGTCCGACAACGCGGTGGTGCAGTTCATCTTCTAATTGCAGCAGTTTTTCTTTTTCAGATTCCACCAATTTGCTGATGGGAATCCCCGTCCACTTAGAAATAACTTCCGCAATATCAGCTTCGGTTACTTCTTCTCGCAACAGTGATTTTCCACTGTGTTGAGTTTGTGCAAGTTCACTTTCAGCCGCTTCTAATCGGCGATGTAAATCTGTTAATTTGCCATATTTCAACTCAGCAGCGCGGTTAAGATCGTAGTCACGTTCTGCTTGTTGAATTTCTAGATTTACCCGTTCAATATCTTGTTTAACAGACTGAATTTTGGTGATAATATCTTTTTCAGACTGCCATTGAGTATTGAGCGTTCTTTGTTCTTCTTTAAAATCCGCAAGTTCTTTTTCTAGTCTTTCTAAACGTTCGCGAGAACCTGCATCGCTTTCTTTTTGGAGAGAAAGCCTTTCCATTTCTAATTGAAGAATTTTGCGGTCGATTTCGTCGAGTTCTTCGGGTTTGGAGGTAATCTCCATTTTCAGTCTCGCTGCTGCTTCGTCTACCAAGTCAATCGCTTTGTCAGGAAGAAAGCGATCGCTAATATATCGACTCGACAATATAGCAGCTGCAACTAAAGCACTATCAGAAATCTTTACCCCGTGGTGGTTTTCATAACGTTCTCTCAACCCGCGCAAAATCGAAATACTATCTTCCACAGTCGGCTGATCGACATAAACCTGCTGGAAGCGTCTTTCCAAAGCGGCATCTTTTTCGATATACTTGCGGTATTCATCAAGAGTTGTCGCCCCAATACAGCGCAATTCACCCCGCGCTAACATCGGTTTTAACAAGTTACCTGCGTCCATCGCACCTTGAGTTGCACCGGCACCAACTACGGTGTGAATTTCATCGATAAATAATACAATATTGCCGCCAGACTCAGTAACTTCTTTTAATACTGCTTTGAGACGTTCTTCAAATTCACCCCGGAATTTTGCTCCCGCAATCAAAGCACCCATATCTAAAGCTATCAGCCTGCGGTCTTTGAGAGACTGAGGCACATCACCTGCTACGATGCGCTGTGCTAATCCTTCAGCGATCGCAGTTTTACCAACACCCGGTTCCCCAATCAAAACCGGGTTATTTTTGGTACGACGCGAGAGAATTTGCACGGTGCGGCGAATTTCATCATCTCGTCCAATCACTGGATCAAGTTTACCTTGACGGGCAGCTTCTGTCAGGTCACGCCCATATTTTTCCAGTGCTTCATATTTGCCTTCTGGATTTTGGTCGGTCACTTTCTGGTTCCCACGAATTTGTTTAATGATATTCTTTAATTTGCCTTCGTCCAATCCAAATTCTTGGAATAAACTTTTGCCAAAACGGTCATCTTTGGCGTAGGCAAGTAATAAATGTTCAATAGAAATGTATTCGTCTTGAAATTCTTTGCGATAGTTATCAGCGCGATCTAGCAGAGTATCCAAGCTTCGTCCTAAGTAGACGGAACTGCTGCTACCGGATACTTTTGGCTGACGTTGGATGAATTGTTCAGTGCGATCGCGTAATTTTTGCAGATTTACACCCGCTTTAGTAAAAACAGCGCTAGCGAGTCCTTCTTGTTCTAGCAGCGCTTTCATCAAGTGTTCGCTTTCGATCTGCTGTAGTTGATATTGTTTAGCAATATCTGGAGTGTGGGCGATCGCTTCCCAGGCTTTTTCGGTAAATTGGTTTGGGTTAGTGGGTTGCATAGGCTTTTGACTCAACTAACTACTTTTAGCGTTTAAACAACGCCAAGAGAAAAACAATAAAATTTATTCTGATAGAGTGATTGTAAAAATACGTGGACAACTAGCTGGATCGGTCTTCACGTCATTCTCAAGTAGGATTACCGTCCGTGAAAAAACCTCACCCCTAACTTAAATTGTTTATTTTGTAACTAGTAATCATACGCGAGGAGTCTTGCTGAATTCTTTCTTTTCCCCCTCATCTCCCCAGGCACACAAAAAGTTACCATAATCCTAAGTCGAATAGTTAATACAATCTTATGATTGACCCCCACGACTTAGAGGATGATGACTTTGAATTTGACGAAGAAGATTTCATCTTCCCTAAGCGCGTCAGCGAAATGAACGAAGGCGAATTGTTACAGCGCTTTAAGCGGTTTTTCGACAGCAGCAGTCGCGCAATGCTGCAAGACTGCCGATTTCGCATTGTAAACCACGAAGATGGCACAGGCACTCTAGAAATTCTCTGCCCTAACGAAGTTGTCCGGCAACGCTTTTCTAAAAAAACGCGCAAAATTAACCATCAGATCAGAAGCTGTTGGCTCCATATTAAAAGCTTTTCCCTCTGCGTTGAAGAAAATGGTGAAGTTGTATGTGATACCTTTCCCCGTGGCAGTTAATTGATAACGCCATAGAAGAGGCAACGGGAGAAGGAGACAAGGGGGAGATGTAACGGCGAAAAGAGGCGGGGTTTCCCAGCTTAATGCCCAATGCCCAATGCCCCATGCCCAATGCCCAATGCCCCATGCCCCATGCCCATTGACTATTGACAAATGCCTAAAAAACAAAAATTTCCTTATTTAGTCGGTTCTAAATGGACAGCGCAGCAAAAAGTAGATGGTTGGCGACATTTCCAAGTCGTTAACCGCAAAAATCAGGCTAAGTGGGTTTATGCCGAGATGGTTGCTGCTTGTGACCCCAATGTTCGTTTCTGGCTCAATGCCAAATTATTACAAGATAATTCTCAGTGGCAAGCCGGTTGGCAAACATTACAAGAAATAAGGGCAGTCGAAGAGGATGTTGTATCTTAACCGTTAGTCCACGCAGGTGGACTCTGTTCGTATAGCCCCAGGAATCTCGCGCCTGGGGGCTGTTGGTGCAAGATATTTAATAAAATTTAACCAATATCCTTTAAATTAATAATTTTTTACAAATAACTAGAATTCAGTCAAAATGAGCGATCGCATAATCTTGCCTCACCAGCCAATTACTCATTTATTGCGATCGACAACGGCAACTTTATTTGCGCCATTGGCATAAAAACCTTGATTTTCAAGGCTGAAAACTGAGTTTCTCGCAACAAAATCGGCTTACACAGCCTTTGCTGTAAGTACTTCAGTTTATCTGAGAAAGAACTCATAACTGAAATTGCCATTTCCAAAAATAAACTGGTTTCACCATAAGTTACTTCTATGAAATCCATTCAAAAAGGCAATTTTAGCTTTTTGTGTTTTGTAACTAATTTTATATATTAAGTAACTAAAAACCTTATTTTTTAATTTTTTGAGCCTTTGTATACTTTTATAGCTAATTAAAACCCAAATATGATTAATTGAGACAAAATCTGTCTAATATAACCCTATGACAGATTAACCGCCACTTTCTTTTACATTGAATTTAGACAATAATGACGAAGACCTCACACATCGCGCCTTGTGCGGCTAGGTGAAGGCAAATGTTTTAGCCAAGAAGTTCGATAAGAAACTATAAGAGGCAGACAAAAGTGAAATTAGCAGTTTACGGAAAAGGTGGTATTGGTAAATCCACAACCAGCTGTAACATCTCCGTCGCCCTAGCCAGACGCGGGAAGAAAGTTCTCCAAATTGGGTGTGACCCAAAACACGATAGTACTTTTACCTTGACCGGGTTTTTGATTCCGACAATTATCGACACCCTGCAAGAAAAAGACTATCACTACGAAGATGTCTGGCCCGAAGATGTAATCTACAAAGGTTATGGCGGTGTCGATTGTGTTGAAGCGGGTGGTCCGCCTGCTGGTGCGGGATGTGGCGGTTACGTGGTCGGCGAAACCGTGAAATTACTCAAAGAACTCAACGCCTTTGATGAGTACGATGTGATTTTGTTTGACGTTCTCGGTGACGTTGTATGTGGTGGTTTTGCAGCACCTCTCAACTATGCTGATTACTGCTTGATTGTTACCGACAACGGCTTTGATGCTTTATTTGCGGCAAATCGCATTGCAGCTTCAGTACGCGAAAAAGCACGCACTCACCCACTGCGTCTAGCTGGTTTAATTGGTAACCGCACTTCCAAGCGCGACTTGATCGAGAAATACATAGAAGCAGTACCCATGCCAGTACTGGAAGTATTACCTTTGATAGAAGATATCCGTGTTTCCCGCGTCAAAGGCAAGACTTTGTTTGAAATGGCAGAGAACGATCCTTCTTTGAACTACGTTTGCGATTACTACCTCAGCATTGCCGACCAAATTCTATCGCGTCCAGAAGGTGTTGTACCTAACGACACCCCAGACCGGGAATTGTTCTCTTTGTTGTCCGATTTTTACTTAAATCCGAGTAAACCCCAGGTTACTAATCCGGAAGAGCAATTAGACTTGATGATTGTATAAATCATCTATTTTCTCAGGATGGGGGACAATATGGCTTTCTTTTACAGCTTTACAGATTCTTTAAGACAGAAGTGGTTGCAATTTTTCCAGGTTAATCGTGACTGGATTACCCTCCACATGGAGGTGGAATCGGTTTACACCCCCGATGGTGGAAAGCGACCCCCGTCTTACCTCATCCTGGGAGTTGTTAACGCGCTAGAACCAAAGCTAGCGCAGTTAATGCTGCCTTTTGCCAAATTGAATCCAGACGCAGATACTTTGATAGAAGTGCTGGATTTGCATTTTGATCCTGACATGGCTTTGGGCAACCGCGTCATGCCCAAAGTAGAAACACAAGAAGATATGGAATCAAAAGAAGTCATGGAGGGAAAACCCCATGATGAAACCTTGACGATTCCCAATGTAAATGGTTTTGGGGAAGAGGCGATTATTCACGAGTTCGTGATGGTAGATTCTCATGAAAAAATGCTGATACCAGATGAGTTTAGCCAAATGTCCCTAAGTGAAATAGCTGAATTAACGGTGTCACATGTAACGCAGAATGAATTTGGCGATATTTCCTTCACGAACGGGCAAAACCCAATTCACCATACAGCCAGCATCGAGTCTGTAGATGATTTTGGCGATATTTCCTTTGATGATTTGGAGGATAGCCACAGCAAAATCTCCGCAGCAACTGCACCACAAGCAAACTTGGGGCAAAACATGCTGGAACTGGGTACACCAGACGAAAATACGTTTAGCGACGTGTTGTCTGATGTCTGGGGTGAAGAAAAATCAGCCTCAGGGGAAGATTTGCCATCTGGTGTTTTTGACGACTCGGAAATTGCTCGCCTTTTCCCCAACGCGTAATTACAAAGTTAGGAGTTAGGAATAACATCGCAACTCCTAACTCCTAACTTTAAATACCACGGGGAGAATAATAATAAAATGACTGCTACTCAAGAACCATCAGCTTTAAATTTTGAGTGTGAAACTGGTAATTATCACACGTTTTGCCCGATTAGCTGCGTAGCGTGGCTTTACCAAAAAATTGAAGATAGTTTCTTTTTGGTGATTGGCACAAAGACTTGTGGCTACTTCCTACAAAACGCGATGGGGGTGATGATTTTTGCTGAACCCCGCTATGCAATGGCTGAGTTGGAAGAGGGAGATATTTCCGCACAGCTGAATGATTATGAAGAGTTAAAGCGGTTGTGCTTGCAAATTAAACGCGATCGCAACCCCAGTGTAATTGTCTGGATTGGCACTTGCACCACGGAAATCATCAAAACTGACTTGGAAGGTTTGGCTCCCAAGCTGGAATCAGAAATTGGTATCCCCATCGTCGTAGCGCGTGCTAACGGTCTAGATTACGCCTTTACTCAAGGAGAAGATACCGTCTTAGCTGCTATGGCTAATCGCTGTCCGGATAAGGTTCCCGTGGCGGAAACAGAGAAAAATGAACGGAATGCGATCGCTAAATTGCTCAACTTCGGTAAGAAGAAAGAAGATGTAGCTCAAGATGAATCTGAGTACGTAGATCATCCGCCCTTGGTTTTATTTGGTTCCCTTCCCGATCCGGTTGTAACTCAGTTAACTTTGGAACTGAAGAGACAAGGTATCAAAGTTTCTGGCTGGTTGCCCGCCAAGCGCTTTACTGAACTACCTGTACTCGAAGAAGGGTATTATGTCTCTGGTGTCAACCCCTTTCTTAGCCGTACTGCTACCACTTTGATGCGTCGCCGCAAATGTAAGTTAATTGGCGCACCTTTCCCGATTGGACCAGATGGTACTCGCGCTTGGATTGAGAAAATCTGCTCGGTGTTTGGTATTACCCCGAAAGGTTTGGATGAGCGGGAAGCACAAATCTGGGAAGGTTTGGAAGATTATGTAAAATTGATTCGCGGCAAGTCTGTATTCTTCATGGGTGATAACTTGCTCGAAGTCTCTCTAGCGCGGTTTTTGGTGCGCTGCGGGATGACTGTTCAGGAAATCGGCATCCCCTACATGGATAAGCGCTATCAAGCTGCTGAGTTGATTTTATTGGAGAAAACTTGTAAGGAAATGGGTTCACCCCTGCCTTCTATTGTCGAGAAGCCCGATAATTACAATCAGCTTCAGCGGATTTATGAACTTAAGCCTGATTTGGTGATTACTGGTATGGCTCACGCTAATCCGTTGGAAGCACGCGGAATTAATACTAAGTGGTCTGTGGAGTTCACTTTTGCTCAAATTCACGGCTTTACGAATGCGCGGGACATTCTGGAGTTGGTGACTCGTCCGTTGCGTCGGAATAACAATTTGAAAGATTTGGGTTGGGATAAGTTGGTCAGGGAAGACGCTAAGGTTTAGGGTTTTTCTTGAGCGAGATTATCTTAAGTTGAGGCGAACTTTGGGTTCGCCTTTTTTTTACGAACCGCAGAGGATGCCAAGGACGCACCAGAGAAGAGAGCGAAGTTTCAGCAAGATGGCTATAGTTCTAGAGGTTTGGATGGGATGATATACATCAATTCGGCGCTGTCGGGTTTTGCGTCAGATGGAGTTAGTTTAAGCCATTCGTGAAAGCTGATTTTTAGTTGGGCCATCGCTTGAATTTCGGCTTGATATGCTTCAAAACGGCGGTGAGTTTCAATCATTGCCTCAATAGCTAAATTTGCCATGTTGACGCGATTTTCAGGTTTAGTCATTGTAAAAGCATCATGCGCTAAATCAAGAGCAGCACGAAAATTAGCGTATACAGAAATGTCAAATTTACGATTAAGCTGCTTTAGGTCTTTTTCTACAAGTTTGAGACGCTGTTCAATTTCCTCTAAGCGATTGATTACCAAGGCAAATCCTATTACGGAGACACCAAGATTGAGAATACTTGCAGCTGAACCAAATTGAGAAAGTATTGTTGAGGCTTGAGTCAGATTAGGTGCTGCTTCACGTAACATAGCAACTATGTGCTTTGTTTGTGAATCACGAATAACACCTCCAACACGTTCGTAGGTTTGACTTTTCAACCCCTGTTCAATCCACTCAGGAATTGAAAATGTTGCTGTAACTGTGTCCATAATCCTCTCCTAGTTGCTAAATTCCCAGCAGCGCACTCACCAACTATCTGCGCTTTACTCAGTATTCCCGCAGTGCTGCCAGTATCTAACAATTAAGTTATTCTCGGTTTGGGTTATGTAAGGAGCCGCATACTACTGCGACCGACTACATCCAAATTTGGATACAATCGAAAGTAAAAGGCTTATCTGGTAGCAAATGGCTGAAATTGTCACCCTTCAACTTCCTGAGACGCTGGCACAAAGAGCAAAGGAAATCGCTGCTTTCACACATCAGCGACTTGAAGATGTATTACTAGAATTTATTGACCGTGCCATTACCGAATTACCTATAGAGTCATTACCTAATGAGGAGGTTTTGGCTCTGTGCGACATGCAAATGGAAACTGAGCAGCAAGAGGTTTTTAGTAATCTCTTAGCGCTTAACCAAGAGGGACAGCTTAATGAAGCAGAAGTTAGACAATTAGATGAACTGATGCAAGTCTACCGAAAAGGTTTGGTACGTAAAGCGAGAGCCTTAAAAGTAGCTGTTGAACGTGGCTTGAAATCGGCTCTCACTTAACAGCAATGGCTCGAAGTTATATCCCTATAGAGATAGACCGTCGTGTCCGCACTGCTGCTAGAAACCGTTGTGGTTATTGCTTAAGTCCTCAACGTTTAGTGATGGCACGTTTGGAGATTGAACACATTATCCCGATTTCTAAAGGTGGCAGCAATGATGAATCGAACTTGTGGTTAGCTTGTCCACTTTGTAATGGCTACAAAAGCGATAAAACGACAGGAATTGACCTGGAGACGAGGGAAACCGTAAAACTTTTTAACCCGCGCAACCAAGTTTGGTCTGAACATTTTTGCTGGACTGAAGATGGTTTGCGTATTGTTGGCAAAACACCAACTGGTCGCGCAACTGTTGCAGTTTTACATTTAAGTGATGATCCGGATGCCTTAGAAGTT
This sequence comes from Spirirestis rafaelensis WJT71-NPBG6, assembly GCA_019359015.1. Taxonomy (GTDB): domain Bacteria; phylum Cyanobacteriota; class Cyanobacteriia; order Cyanobacteriales; family Nostocaceae; genus Hassallia; species Hassallia rafaelensis. Next base: position 13,250 of record JAHHID010000030.1, on the reverse strand, counting down.
CGCAGTTATTGGGTGCTTGCTGGTTGGCATCCTCCAGAGGATTAATGATATTTTATAAATTTGCTTTGGGATTTTTTACGAACTGCTTCTTTGAGAGCAGAAGAGAAGAACGCAAAGAGGAGGAAGAGAGCGATCGCCTGAACTTGAGAGCATTTAGATAGAGTTACAATAGGGTGGTATTGGTTAATTTATAAAAGTAAATATGAGAGGAAATAAGACTTATGTTTAGTGGAATTAAACAAAAGGCTATTGTCGGAAAAGATGGCAAAATCGAGTTATCTGCAACCGAACTAGCAGAAGGAACAGTAGTAGAAGTCATCGTGCTAGTTGAGCCACAAACTGAAGAAGATGATACTACCTATCTTCTGAAATCAGAAGCTAACAAAAAATATTTGCTTAAAGCTATGGAGAATGTAGACAAAGGAAATTTAATTTATGTTTATTTAGATGAGTATGAGTAAAACACCTTCCCCAAATGAAAGCCGCGAGATGCTGAAGTGGCTGAACCAAAACCGCCAAATGTTGTTAGATTTATATAAAAATCAATATGTTGCTTACAATGCAAATGGCTTAATAGCTCATAGTGAAAACTTGCGTGAACTTTTACAGTTAGCAGAGGCTTCAGAGCAGCTATTTGCAATTTACTTAGTTCCCCGCAGCACCGCTTCAATCCAAATTTTGCCAATTCGTTTTCGTGCAATTGCTCGGCATGATTGGCAGCCAAATTATCATGTAAAACTGAAGCACAGAGATGTAGATATTTCTACAACAATGTTAGTAGACTCTGGTGCTGAACTGAGTCTAATATCATTAAAAGTTGGTCAAGATTTAGGATATGCTTTAGCTGATGCAGAATCAGCTTTATTAGCAGAAACCATCGGCGGAAGAGTTGAATATGTTTTACGCAATGTTGAAATGACGATTGATGGGCGCAGTTTTATTGCTCCTGTGGCATGGTTACAAACTAACACAGGTGGAGAACAATTGCTTCTAGGGCGGGAAGTTGTATTTGATAAGTTTAATATTGAGTTTAGGCAGGCTGACGAGCAAATTATTTTTACCTGGCGTGAAAATTCAAAGTGATGTCGATTTTCATGAAGCCTGCTTTCGCAGGCTTTGTTCATGTAGCCCCATTCGAGCCTGAGGGCTACTTATAAGCATCAATAATCATTTTATCATCCATCACTGCCAGCAAAACTGACAAATCTGGAGTAACTCTATCAGCTAAATCTAATTCATTTACAGCAGCCTCAAAAGTTTTTCCTTGAAGTATCTGATCACCTACTTTTATCAATTCATCCCAAGTTATATCGCTCTCTACATAAGCTTTAGCTAAGGTAATGAGCAAGTCTTGATATTTATTACCTTCCTCCTTAGTCATCATCGTGTGGGGAATTTCTAGACTTTTATCAAAGCGGTGATACCATGACTTTGGCTGCTGTTTTAATACAGATTCAAATAAAGTCTTTATTTCATGGTGATTGATAGCGCGATCGCTTTCACTATAAATTACAAACATCGGCACTGTTGGCTCTTTTTCCACGCGCTCACTAATCTCTTTTCCCATATCCAAAAATATCCGGAATGCTGGAATCAAAAAGCCATCATAACCAAAGTTACCGGAATTATCTTTATTTAACCATTCGTAATAAATAGGCAGCACTTCTACTAAAAAATCTACTATCGCATTATTACTACCAAGGGATGGCGCAAATAATAAACTTCGTTCAATTTGTTCGGGACGTTCTAGTGCTAACCAAGCTGCTAAATTTCCTCCAGTAGATAATCCGCCGACTATTACTTGATTTCCTAACTTTTGAGCAACTTGCAACCAAGAAAGGGCAAATTGTTGATAAATTTCGATTTCACTTGGCAAGGGAGGTGGATTATCCTTGCCCCATTTTCCTGCGACTCCATGACCGGGCTGCAATGGAACTAAAACATTATAACCAGCTTCAAATAATGCTCTTCCTAATGGCTCAAACTGATAAGGTCCAGCAGTAAATCCGTGGAACAAAAGGAAAATTTTTTGAGTTTGTTCGGGGTGAAAAAAGAATTTTGGGCGGCAAGCTTCGTTTTTTATTGGTAAAGTATTCTCAATATTTTTAGCTTGCTGGATAATCGCTGCTGTTATGGTCGAATAGTTAGACATATTCATTTATACAAAAGTCGTTCTATTTTAAGTAACAACTACAACTTACTTAAATCTGTTATTGGACGGATAATGGCGATCGCATGATTCCAAACGCCCTTAGCAACCTTAAAAAGCAGCATTTTACCTTTGCCCCTTCACGCCAGTTCGCACAAGTCGGAAAACCATGCACGGCAGTCGCTCATGGGGGGAACCACGGCAGATGCTACAACGGAGGGAACCTCAACGCCAGATGCCTCAACGGAGGGAACCTCCGCACGGCACTGGCTCCGCAACGCACTGCCTGCCCTTGGCGCTAGCCTCTCGCTTTGGAAGAAGACCGCGCTGCCTCTCCCTCATAGAGACGCTACGCGAACACCAAGGGACTGGCTCCCCTTTCCCCCTATGATGTTATGGCGTTACCAAAGCCAAGTTAAACTAGGTCTGGTGACAGCCGCTCCACCGTTCGTTGTGAGGCTTTTATGGGAGCTAATCTGCAACAGATTGCCAAATTTCTAGACAAACTTGGTTGGGACTATCGTTTTGATGACGAAGAAGACCGTATTATTACAGGTGTGGAAGCTGAAAATCTAGAGGATTTTCTGATTGTTGTCCAACTGGATGAAGAGGGAAAATTTTTCCGGGTATTTGCCCCTCAAGTTCTTCAGGGAGTGAAAGACCATCCTTATAAAGGAGCTATCCTCCAGACAATGCTTGCTATTTCCTGGGAAACGAAAATGCTCCAATGGGAGTATGACCCATCTGATGGTGAAATTCGGGCAATTATTGAGTTTCCTTTAGAAGACTCAATTCTTACCGAAAAGCAATTTAACCGTTGTCTGAGTGGTTTAATTCAAATTGTCGATAGCGTCGCCATCCCCCGCTTGCAAGAGGTGATGGTAACAGGACAAGATCCTGGTAATGTGGAACTTGGCGAAAGACTATTGCTAAGTATTCAAGAAGAAGCTCCAGGATTATTAGAACTTCTGGAGAAGGCAATGCAAGCACGGAAAAAACGCGGAAGTTTTCCTAATGAGTGAGGCGAATTATCACTCTCATTAGCTATACTCCAAAGTGATACCCTCACTATATACAGAATTTTTCTAGGGCTGGATTTTATGACATCCTATGCAACCTCCTCTGCCAAAGCGGAAATGAGTGAACTTCGGCGGTTGAAAAACTTACTACCGCCAGAATTGCAGAGCTGGGTAACGGTTGAAGGCACAACTGAGGTTAATCCACCCCTGGTCCGCTGCGAAGAAATTGGCAAAGACCAGGTAGAAATCCAAATTGATCTGGTGAAATGGGATGCGCTGGCAATGGATCAGCGTAACCTACTTTTCTGGCACGAAGTCGCCCGCGTCCAAAATGACACTATCCCGAAAGATGGATGGGAAATGGCGGCTCTAGCGATTGGTTTAGGAGGTGCTGTCGGTGAGCTGTGGGTGCAGGATGGATTGCTGCTGGTGTTAGCTATGGCTTTGTGTGGCGTTTCCGGCTGGCGATTATATCAAAAGAATAATGGCGAAAAGCAAATAAGAGAACTGATCGACGCAGATGAAAAAGCGATCGCACTCGCAACTCGCTTTGGTTATAGTCTCCCCAACGCTTACAAAAGTCTCGGTAGCGCCTTAAAAACTTTGATTGACAACACTGCCAGCAAGCGCGAACGCTCTAAATACGAAGGACGCCTCTCTGCACTCAAACGCAGCGCTAATAAGGCAAAAGCTAAATCTAAGACTATTGATGATGGTGGAATGTAGGGGAGACGGGGAGACGGGGAGACGGGGAGACAGGGGGACAGGGGGACAGGGGGACAAGAAGATAGTTCTTTATTTTTAGTCCCTAGTCCCTAGTCCCTAGTTTTTAATTCGCCGTTTCAGCCAAAAGCCGCTCAAACCTAGCAGCATTACTCCAACAGTTGCCGTTGGTTCTGGTACTTTCTTAGATGGAACGAAGTTGCCCAACTCAGCGGCACTGACTTTAAATGAATAAAGGTAGCCAGGGATTAACTTTTGTCCCGTAGGACAGCCTTTATCGATGGGTAAGCGGCTAACGCTAGTACCATTGTTGTTACTACAAATATCGAACTGAGTCGGCTGATCATCAATTTGCGTCACGCTGTAATCATTATCAGTGCCAACTAGCAGCGTATAGGAACCATCTTTAAGTTGCGGACCGATCGCTAGTCCTTCCATTTTTTCTGCTATCTTTGTCCAATCTCCCGGATTATCTGGACTTAAAGCTTTAGCAATATCCAAAAATAGCGATTTGTTGACGGGATTGACCCCTGCTAGCAAAGTATTAGTATTTGCCAGACTGATACCGCTAACATCGGTTGCATCCGTCAAGTTAATCTTGTATACACGCTTGCTACCAACAGGCTCTGGTGTTGTGGATGGGTTTTCAGTTAGACCTAGTAGTGCGTCTACCCCAAACCCGCGATTATCTCGTTCTAGAACTAAAAATTCTTTGTCATTCAAAGCTGTGATTGCACTGATTCCAATATTGCGACCTTGAGAATTTGCCCCAAAATCATCATCAGTTCCCGGAATGCGATCGTTAATATCTGCCAAACTTTCTAATTGATAAATGTACTGAGCAGTACTTTCTCCCTTTTTCGTATCAAATTCTACTAATCTTATATTGCGACCGCGCCGACCATCCGGCGAACCCTCATTCACCAAGGGGTCTTGCAGCAATGTGTATAGTTTGCTGCCATCCGCACTAAGAGTTAACCCTTCAAATCCTCGGTTATCTTGGCGACCGCTAGTAATGGTTGGACGACCATCAACATAGTTAATTGTCCCATTACTCTGTTTGGGAATTATATTTTCTGGAGTTGCAAATGCCCGGATAAATGACCCTGTAGGGCTAAATTCGTAAACAGAGGGACCATATTCATCAGAGACGTAGAAATTGCCATTAGAAGCTACAGCAAAGCCCTCTGGGTCAAAGCTAAGACCAAGAGATCCTTTATTGCCGTTGGGTAATAAATCAGGCTTCAAGCCGTTGAAGTTTTGACCATCCTTGGTGAAAAGAATAGTATCCAATACTTTAAAGTTAGCGATCGCCCCCGTGTTTCGATCTACATCTAAAGAAAATTTCTGTACTCGCGTATTGTAGTCAATCACACCGCCACCAGGTCCGCGATCGCTTAAACCATAATAAACGTTCTGGTAGCGATCGTAGTAGAGATCCGAGAAAAATCCCAATCGGTTAACATTGGCACTATTTCCCGCTGAAGGGAATAAATCCGTACTTTCACCAGGAATTGTCAGAGTATTGGTCAGAGAAAGACCGTAGGCTGATGTTGCATACCCCGTAACACTGGCTGCACAGGCTATCACCGAACAGCTTAATACGGAAAGCCAATGTTTTGCTTTCATCATGGCTAAAACCCAAATAATCATCTTTTTCAGCATCTGGCTTCCGTATTAAGGACAGGTTAACCGTTAAACTATGTACTGATTATTACGCAAAAAATTCATCAAATTTCTTTTTTGCTTGATGATAGCTTTACAAAAGTCGATGGTGGTTATTAGTTAGTATTTAAAAGTAATTTCGGGGAACTTCCAACTCTTATGGATCTGTCTTTTCAGAAATTATTATCTTGACAAAAACCTATAAATCTTCCATATGACATAGTTATAAAAATTTTGCATGTTCTTGCCACTGGCTTTCGGCACTAACACTGGGTAGCTTCACCATACCTACACAATCTAAGTAGGGCAAAATTATCGCTAGTTGTTCTGGGGGATGTCCCCCAGTCTCCAGGTATAGAGATAAACCAGTGGTGGAGCGGATTGGAGGTAAAAATTCTCTTAAAAATGGGGCATGAAGAAGTCGTTCGTCCCCAGTTAAGCTAATGTTATCGTGTAGACAAGGTAGATTTTGCTGCTCAACCCATTCTATTAAGATGGGTAGTGGGAAAGGATTTGAGTGAATTTAAAAATCACGTAATCCAGGCGATCGCTCTATCGGACAACTGGAGGGTGCATTCCAAGTGTGAGCGCTGTCACTTTTGTGATAGCGCAAGTCACAAAGAGCAAACCAAATCAAAATTTGACGTGTTCCCACATTCAGTCCTTCTCCTTGAATGGCACCAAATGACCTCGACCAGGCGTGCGGTTGGTGTAACAGTATTAGCAGTCATTCGATGATAGCAACACGTACTCGTTGCGCCGACACAATAATAAGGATGTTTTTTAGCTTCTTGTTATATTGTGAATCGTCGCAGACGATATTCAATTTCACACCAAGCTACTAGCAATTAACTTGATGCCTAGTGATTAAACATGGTTATTAAGTTACTCGCTATTGAGAAAACAGCGTTTGGCAGATTACATTTATAAGGCAACGAAAGTGCAGAGCTTCATGACTAGCCAACCCAAAGAGGTGGATTTTCCGGTTACTTCCCTAAACGACACGGCTATAGTGCAGATACCCGCACGGTTGAGCGTGCTTGAGGCTGTAACCTTTAAGCAAATCTGCCAAGAGTTAATTGAGGAGAATTCCCATCCCAAGCAAATAATTATTGACTTCCACCAAACTACTTTTATGGACAGTAGTGGTTTAGGTGCCCTCGTCAGTAATTTTAAGACCGCTCAGGAAAAAGGGATCGAAATGGCACTGCGGAAGGTTACCCCTCAGGTAATGGCTGTGCTTAACCTCACAGGACTGGATCAGGTTTTTTCGATTGAGTCTATGGGCAATGCGCCACCCATAGAACCCCGCCAGTTGGGTGAGCAGTTACCAACTACTCATCCTTCGGTACGCTCTTGGATGAAACGAGTTATAGATGTTATCGGGTCATTGGTAGGTTTGGTAATTACGGGAGTTTTGTTTATTCCCATAGCGATCGCCATTCAAATCAACGATCCCGGTCCCATTTTCTTTAAGCAAACCCGCTGTGCTTGGATGGGTAAACGTTTTCAGATTTGGAAATTCCGCTCGATGTGTGTCGATGCAGAAGCGAAGAAATCTCAAGTCAAAAACCAAGTCGAAGGTGCTTTCTTTAAGAATGACAACGACCCAAGAATTACACGGGTAGGGCGCTTTTTGCGGCGAACCAGTTTGGATGAACTTCCCCAATTTTGGAACGTCCTAAAAGGAGAAATGAGTTTAGTTGGCACTAGACCACCCACACCCGATGAGGTGGAACGCTATGAAGTACCGGAGTGGCAACGTTTGGATGTTAAACCCGGTATGACAGGAGAATGGCAAGTAAATGGGCGCTCTGCTGTACGTAGTTTTGAAGATGTAATTCGCTTAGATTTGCAGTATCAAAAAAACTGGAGCTTAGTGTACGATTTAAAACTGATTTTCAAAACGGTAGCCGTCCTATTTAATAGAAATAGTGGTGCTGTTTAGCCAATTAGCCAATTAGCCAAATTAGTGCAACAAAGAAGGGCAGTTTCAACCAAAACACACAAAATGTCCTACCCTTTTCTGTTCCACTTAAGAGCAATATCACTCGGACTTTCGACTAGAAGAACATCGCGGCTTGATTCAATTCGGTAAAAACCGGACACAACAGAGCTGTTCTTCAATGCATATAAGACACGGTATGTTCCGAATCCCGGTTTCTTTGAGAAACCGGGATTCTCGTTTTGACGCAGCTTACACAGAACATCTACCAAAAGAAAAATTTTAAAATTTATATGGGTAGATTTACATAAATAGATTTTTGTCACGATAGGAGTGCGATCGCTTTTGTACTGTCAATAATCTTTTTGAAAAAACCTCTAGGGATTAAGTAACAGAACCCGCAAAGCAATGGTTTGTATATTGCCGTATTTTCTCTTTAAAAATGCCTCCAGGCAAGGCTAGTGGGAGACAACTTGCAATATTTTTTAAGCTTAAATCTAAATTTTCTAGTCAGAAATTGATTAAAAACCGTGGCAGTACTGCTGTTGTTAGCAAAATATGCCGTGGGTTATGTCCTATTTAAATAATAAATATACGGTTTTTACGCAACTAAATAATAAAAAGTATACCTTACAACTTAATCAAAGAGTAAAAAAATATCATCTACTAACTCAGCACATGTTATCAATTTTTACTAAATCTTCAACGAATAATCACTGACATTAATAGATTTTCAAGCCAAAATTAAAACATAGTCGCAACGTAAGTGCAAAGCCATTTTGCCAACAAATGTTGTGATTCATTAAACAAAAAACCGGGGTCATTCTGAATAAATTTTTATGCGAATTTTAATTTACTCCTACAACTATTATCCAGAACCAATTGGTATAGCCCCTCTAATGACTGAATTAGCAGAGGGACTAGTCAAACGCGGGCATGAAGTACGCGTAGTCACCGCTATGCCTAACTACCCTGAACGTCAAATATACGAGGGTTATCGGGGCAAGTTATACGTTAATGAATATAAAAATGGCGTTCAAATCCAACGCAGTTATGTTTGGACTCGTCCCCAACCCAAGTTGCTAGATCGAGTGTTGCTAGATGCTAGCTTCGTTGTCTCGAGTTTTTTGCCCGCGCTCTTTGGCTGGCGTCCAGATGTAATTCTCTCCACGTCACCATCTTTACCGGTTTGCATCCCAACTACCCTTTTAGGATGGCTGCATGATTGCCCGGTAGTGTTAAATCTTCAAGATATATTACCAGAAGCGGCTGTTCACGTCGGTTTACTCAAAAATAAATTTCTCATCCAGGTTTTTGCCACTTTAGAAAAGTTTGCTTACCGCACTGCAACAAAAATTAGCGTCATCGCTGATGGGTTTGTAGACAATTTGCGTTCTAAAGGTGTAGCGGCTAACAAAATCGTGCAAATTCCTAACTGGGTTGATGTGAATTTTATCCACCCTTTACCAAAGGAAGATAACGCTTTTCGCAAGGCACATAACCTAGATGGCAAATTTGTCGTGCTGTATTCTGGAAATATAGCCCTCACCCAAGGCTTAGAAACTGTTGTTAAAGCTGCTGCTGCTTTGCGCGATGTTCCAGATATTGCTTTTGTGATTGTGGGTGAGGCAAAAGGTTTACAGCGATTGCAACAAGAGTGTCAAGATATCGGTGCAGATAACGTTTTGCTACTACCTTTTCAACCCCGCGAAAAGCTGCCAGAAATGTTAGCTGCTGCTGATGTGGGTTTGGTGGTGCAAAAGAAAAATGTTATATCCTTCAATATGCCATCAAAAATTCAAGTGCTACTTGCTAGCGGTCGGGCGTTAGTCGCATCTGTACCTGATAATGGTACAGCAGCAAGAGCCATCAGACAAAGCGGGGGTGGTGTTGTTGTGACTCCAGAAGACTCGCAAGCTTTAGCAACGGCAGTTTTAGACTTGTATGAAGATCCAGAAAAAGTTAAAACTCTCGGTTATAACAGTCGTCAATTTGCTATTGAGCAATATTCCTTTGACCAAGCCTTAAATAATTATGAGTCTTTGTGTTACTCAGTTAAGGCACAGACTCGAGTTATTCAGTCTACGCTAGTGTCAAAACAGGAAGTCTAATCTATAAGACTAATTAAAGTTATATTTTTCATCTTCATAAAGATTCACGCTTAAGCAGATTAGCAGGAGATACTTTAAAACTAGCTCCTGCTTCTGGCTGTTTAAATGTGTAAAATATAGGTATATAGGGCAAAAAGTTAGGCGATCGCTCAATTCACCCAATTCAAACTTAGAACTGAGTTAAAATAAAAAATATAAATTTATCATTCCTCAGTAGGGGTTTTTTGCCAAAAGCTTCAATTTGGTACAGCCATTATGCGCGAACAAGTCCTAGCCTGGTTAGCAGAAAATGTGCCTCCTTCTAGGGTCAACCATATTCTCAGAGTAGAGCAGATGGCAAGCGAGCTAGCTGTTCATTATGAAGAAGATGTAACAAAAGCTGCTACATCAGGGTTGATGCACGATTTGGCAAAATATTTTCCGCCACAGAAGCTCTTGGAAATGGCACGTCAAGAGGGTTTAGAAGTTGATTATGTGATGGAAGCTGCCCCCCATCTGTTACATGCAGACGTAAGTGCGATTGTTGCTAGAGATACATTTGGCGTTGAGGATGAAGAAGTATTACAAGCGATCGCCAATCACACTTTAGGTAGACCAGGTATGAGTCTCCTCAGCTGTATCGTGTTTTTAGCAGACACTCTGGAGCCAGGACGCGGCGATACCCCAGAATTAGAAAATTTACGACTAGTTAGCCGAGAAAATATAGACCGGGCTGTTTGGAAAACTAGCGATTATTCTTTAAAATTCTTAATCGAAAGTTATTGCTTGATTCATCCCCGCACAATCGCCACCCGCAATTGGTTCTTGCAAAAATCAAAAAGCAAACCACAATCCGTCCCTTTGTCTACTTCCGTCGATGGTAACTTCATCACACCAATTATAAATGCAACTTCATAAACATCGATTTTTTGTTAGTATTCAAAAAAACGGGTTCGCACATTTACAATTCTATTAATTTAAATTGTATTAAGAATTGTAAAAACGAGTTGAAAAAAAAACAGAAAGCACCTGAGGTTTAATGTCTGATTATTTCCAAGGAATTCCATTACAATCTGTATTTTTAAGCAAGAAAGCGGTAGAAAGCTCATCAACTGGCAGCGAGCAGATGAGTAGAAAATTAGCGGAAACTATCGTCGAAGCCGCATCGGACCGCAAAGCAGGTGATATTGTATTGCTTCATGTAGCAGAAGTATCTTACTTGGCAGATTACTTTGTCATGATGACTGGTTATTCAAGGGTACAAGTAAGGGCGATCGCCGACGCAATAGAAGAAAAAGTCAATACTGAGTGGCAACGAAATCCCTTGCGGACAGCAGGAAAAGCCGAGGGAAGTTGGGTGCTGCACGATTACGGTGAAGTGATCGTTCACGTCATGATGCCGAAAGAACGTGAGTTTTATAATTTAGAAGCCTTTTGGGGTCATGCGGAACGCATAGAGTATCCAAACCCGTCGGAGGGTGGGGGAAAATCAACATGATAAATTCCTCGGTTTCAAATTGCCCAGTTCCCGCTGAACAGCAACCGCTCAATGAGTATGAAGAATTAAAAATTTCCTGGCTATTTCGTGATTGCACCTTAAGTTGGCGCGATTATATCACAAAAATGGTTTGGATTTGGGGTTTATCTTGGGTACTGGCAGCACCAGTTGCAGCGGCAAGTTTTACCCCAAATAAATATATTGCCCAGTTTCTGCTATGTGGAGCCGGTGGAGCGAGTGTTGGGGTAGTTCTGGGACTGATAAGGCTGTATTTGGGCTGGTCTTATGTACGCGATCGCCTGTTCAGTCCGGTAATATTTTATGAAGAATCAGGTTGGTACGACGGTCAAACTTGGACAAAACCCGAATCCGTCCTCATGCGCGATCGCTTAATAGTCAGCTATGAAATCAAACCGATTATCCGTCGCTTACAAATAACGACTCTTTGCTTGGCGGGATTGTTAGTTGCTGGTACGATAATTTGGCATTTACTTTAAATAGTCACAAGTCTTCAGTTAACAGTCAACGGTCAATCAACTCTTGACTATGGACTTTTAACTCTGGACTATTGACAAAGGACAAAACAATGATATATTCTCACCCATGACCAGGGGAAAACGAACTCAAGCGGCAGCACTTGAAGTTAGGTTGCTGCGGGAAGGCATTATTGAATCGAGGCACATAGTCCAAGCTGTTGTCTGCGATGAACGGGGACGGGTGCTATCCGTTGCGGGAAACGCGGAAACTGCTACTTTTGTCCGTTCAGCCCTAAAACCATTTCAGGCACTTGCTGTTACCGGCACAGGTACACTGGAACGTTATGAATTGAGCGATCGCGACTTAGCAATTATCGTATCTTCTCACAAAGGTACAATCGAGCAGGTACGACAAGCATTTAATATTCTTTGGCGTGCCGATCTTGATCCAAATATACTCCAATGTCCGATTCCCGAAGGAAAAAGAAGTCGTTTAGAATACAACTGCTCTGGGAAACATGCGGGGATGTTAGCCGTGTGTCAACAGCGCCATTTTCCTTTAAATAACTACTTGGAACGCAAACACCCCATCCAGCAGTTGATTCTCAGCAAAGTAGCAGAATTGCTACGAATGCCAGCAGAAGAATTTATCAGCGCTCGTGATGATTGTGGCGTGCCTACTTATTTGATGCAACTTGCTCAAATAGCGTCTTTGTATGCTCTGCTAGCCTCTGGTAGCAATTTGGATATGGAACGCATTGTCCGTGCCATGACTCATCATCCAAATTTGGTCGCAGGAGACGGAGAATTTGATACGGAACTGATGCGCTTGGCTCCAGGGGAACTGGTAAGCAAAGCCGGTGCCGAAGGAGTGCAGTGCATTTCTCGACTTGGTGAAGGCATGGGATTGGCAATTAAAGTCATGGATGGCGCAAAGCGAGCAAAATACGCCGTTGCCATTCACGTGCTTCAACAGATGGGCTGGATTAGCCCCAGCGTCGCTCAAAGCCTCTCAGAAAAGTTTATGAGCTTCGGTAAATACAAGCGTTTAGAAGTTGTTGGAGAATTATCACTTTTGTAGTTGCCAAATTTAAAAGCTTGGGTTATAGTTAATAAAGACGACGCGGGATAGAGCAGCCTGGTAGCTCGTCGGGCTCATAACCCGAAGGTCAGTGGTTCAAATCCACTTCCCGCCACCAAGTTAAAAACAAACCCTGCAACACTTCAGTGTTGCAGGGTTTTGTTTTATGCTGATTAGCACCTATTCCACAAATTGCAGATAGACACAAAGGCAAGGGGAGACATAGCAGAACAAGCTGCGATTCTTTATGCCTTAAAGCGTAGTTGGGGAGTTTTAAAACTTGTTGGCGAATAGCCTTGCTTACGATTTGGTGTTTAATTTAAAATATAAGTGTAAGTACGCTTGGTTTGATGAAGCTTTAGGTAATTATGTCGCAGATAATCGCTGCACCAAGACAAATCCGCGACTAATGGTTAGAGAAGCCTAGAAAAATCCGACTTTGATTTAGCCTTGGTATATATAGAAAAACTTGATCTGTTCTATAGAACCGATTTGAGATCTAAGAAGGGGTTGCAAGTCTCTTAACCATCAGCCGAATAAAACAAAGATTAACCTTGGCAGTCGCTGTCTTCTAGAGTTCTCTCAAAGTTCTTGACGAGGATGA
>JAHHID010000029.1 GCA_019359015.1 Spirirestis rafaelensis WJT71-NPBG6 | reverse complement strand
GCGATCGCCTGTCTGTGAGAATGCCTTGAAGCGCAAATCCCTCGCACTACCCCCGCGCTTGTCATGTTCAGATGTGTTTGCCCTGTCTGCCCACTCGCGCTTTATGCCAGTTGCGTAAGTCCTGAAGGAAACACCGAAGATTTGCTTTGTTCCTACAGCTAGCATCGTAAGTCCTACTATCAATGCTTCAGTGAAGGCAGTAGCTCGTTATACGGAACTGAGCCAACAATTGCATAAGTCACTTGCTCAGAAAACCGATGATTTCTTTTCATCAGCCAGAGCAGCATGTTGTTCATAAATGAGTATTTCCTGAAAGACTTTATCCGCAAGGCAGCGCGGATATCCTCCTCGAAACAGGTTTCGTAAAGACGTTGCCAATTCTCGGCTGCCAATTCTTGGCTGGTACTCATATTGATGGCTTGCGTAACATGTAAACCGCTCTCGATCGCATTAGCAATCCCCTCCCCAGTCAGAGGGTCTGTCAGATTAGCAGCGTCGCCAATTTTCAACAATTTACCATAGCTAACTCTATTGCCTTTTAGAGCAGTTGCTAGAGGGTAGGCTTTGGGTTTTTGCTTACTAACAATCTTGCTTAACAGTTCCTTCGTTGTCTCGTTACGTTGGACGAATTGGTCAAAAAGCCGAATAATGTTTGTGTTCATTTTTTGGTATTCATCTATCCATACACCCACTCCAACATTGAGTTTCACCAAACCAGCTTTTATATCCGCTGGAAATATCCAGCCATATCCGTTAACTCCAAGAGTCTTGTCAAAGTAAATTTGAGCCAAAGAAAGGTAGGCTTCAGGAAAATCTTCTAACTTGATGCTCCAGTAGGCTCTGATAGCGATCGCATTCGCCTCGCCTGCATAGACACCGCGTGCGTCTATGATGTAATCAAAATCGTTGTACAGCGCCTGGTGATGGCGGTCAATGTTGGTCACACTTTGGGTGAGAGGAACACACCCTGCGTTTATAGCTCTTTCATAGAGTAGATTGTCAAATACAAACCTGGGGATGCAATACCCTTCAAGCTGAGTGGTCTGTATATGGTAATTTCCGTTGGAAACTCCAAGCACAAGCCCATTGATAGGCGCAAATTCGGACACCTTTCCTTTGATATCCTGCGGGTAGATTCCCATTGTGAACAATGCCTGGACTGACTGAAGACTGACTCCGTCTCCGCAAATTTTGTCCCTAGGAAAGCTCTCTTTATCGATGAGGGTCACTTGATGCCCGCTTCTAGCAAGATGATATCCTGCCGAGCATCCTGCTGGACCTGCCCCAATGACAACGATTTTGGACATAAGTATGAGCCTCAAGCGATTTTTTGCAGCGGTTCAGGTTGGTGTTGACGGGAAAAGTACGGGACAAGTACATTCTAAGTCAATGGTCTGACTATTCTTGCCAGATGCTATTGCTATTACTTGCAGTTAGCAGTAGCGAAGACGAGCCATCACCAGACGATTTAAAAAGAAAAAGAAGGTCGAACCGCCACCCAGACGGATAATTATTTCGCCATTCCTTGTACTTCCTTTTGCCTTCTCACTTTCTTGTCTGTAAGATAAATCCCTAACAAAGCCTGATTAATCATCTGATGAAAGTTTGTATCAGGTAATTGTGCAACACTTTTCTTAGCATTTTTGACAAAGTGTGTAAAGCCTTTGCTCATTTCATCTTTGTTCTTATAGTAAGAGCAAAAATTCAAATCGCCGCCCAGACGATCTTCCTCTTGATCGATTAAGTCGAGTGCTGTTTTCCTGTAACTTCAAAGCGATTGAAGAGGGAAAAGTACTGATACTGGATTGATTAACAAAGGAGGTTGGAAAGCACACTATTTTACTTACTTTCCTACTTATAGGAAACAGATGCTTTTTTTACGTCTACCTGTGGAGATATAGTTTGCTTTTACAGTTGATAATTGCAAACTCATCGGTAGCGCTCAACTGCGACGCGGCAGTGCAATTCTACAACATGGTTCAATACGTTTGCAACCCAATGCAGAATTGTTTGCTACTGTGTTTGGTGCAGAATCTTTTAGTTGCGTGCAACTTCCCCAAAACCTGAATGTGGAAACAATTATTGCCGCTTTGCTTGCAGCAGCTATTGATTGTTTTAATATTCAATTAGTTTTGCAACCGTTATCAGAGGATGAGTGGCAAAAGATTTTGGCTAAATAAATGATTTGAGCAAAATATCAGATAACACACTTTCTAAATGACTAAAAATATAACTTGCAAACAAATCATTGCAATGGGTGGTGGAGGCTTTTCAATGGAACCGGAAAACCCTCTACTGGATAGATACAGCATATTGCGGGTTTATGAAGTACAGTAACAGCAGTTTGTAAACCAGTTTTTTAGATGTTTGGGATTAACTAAATCGAGTGCTGTAGCAATCAAAGTATCAACCATTTTTGTTGTGGTTGGAGAAAACTGTCGTAAAAAAGCTTTCAGTTGCGACCACCAATGTTCAATTGGATTAAAGTCTGGTGAATACGGTGATTGGTAAAGAACACTGGCACCGACGGACTGAATCAAGGGTTCAATTGAAGTTACTTTGTGGGCTGGGACGTTATCCATGACAACGACTGCACCTGACCATAACTGGGGAAGCAGACATTTTTCGACAAAGACCTCAAAGGCATTTCCAGCCATTGACCCATTCATGGTCATTACTGCCAAAACTTGTTTCATGCTTATTGCACCAATAACCATTACTTTCGATCCACGGTAAAACGGTTTCAGGTCATATACCCTCTGCCCATAGGGGCTTCGAGCACGGGTTCGTGTTAACCCTAATAAAACGCCCATTTCATCCAAAAATACCAAGTTTTCTGGGTCTATTTGTTTAACTTGCTCCCAATAATCGCTTCTCAGCTTTTGGACTCTCTCTGTAATGCCTTGGCTACTGCGTAACGTCTTTTTTTTAGTGTCAATTGCTGCCTTTGTAGCGCACGGCACATAGTGCTAGTACTTACCCATTGATTCTGAGTTTGCCCCCAGTACTCACAGTATTCTGACAAGGCTGCATCTGGGTACTTTTCTACCATTTGTGCAAGTTGAGTTTTATACGTGTCTAACTTACTCTTAATACTTCCACCCTGCTTGCCGGGTTCCACATGACCTTTAATTTTCTTTTGTTTGAGCAGCTTTTGTACAAAGGCTTTGCTTACATCAAATCGAGAGGCAACTTGTCTGATAGAGGTATTTCCTTGCTCATAAGCTTTGATTATTTTTTGCCGAAAATCGATAGAGTAAGGTTTCATCTTAAACATTGATGGACTGGTTTTATTGTACTACACCTACCCGCAATCCGCTGTATATCTTAGGACTATCCAAAAAGGAAATACCCAAAATTTGCTTTATTCCTACAGCCAGCGGTGATTCTGACAAATATATAGTTCGATTTTACTCAGCTTTTATTCAACAGTCTTGTAAGCCATCTCATTTGTCTTTATTTAACCCGCATACAGATGACCTGAGGTCTTTCGTACTTGAGCAAGACATCATTTATGTAGGAGGGGGAAACACTAAAAATCTAATTGCTTTATGGAAGGAGTGGGGACTTGACCATATCTTCAGAGAAGCTTGGGAAAGTGGAATTATTCTCTGTGGTTTGAGCGCGGGTTCTATTTGTTGGTTTGAACAAGCAGTCACGGATTCTATCCCCAAACAAATGACTGTCTTGCAGTGTCTTGGTTTTCTCAAAGGTAGTAACTGTCCCCATTATGATGGAGAAGAAGAACGAAGACCTTCCTACCATCGACTTTTATCACAAGGGCTAATTAGCGAAGGATACGCAGCTGATGATGGAGTTGGTTTGCACTTTATTGGAGACAAACTAGAGAAAATCGTCAGTTCTCGTCTTCATGCAAAAGCTTATCGGTTGGAAAAAATAGGTGAGACAGTCAAAGAAACGCCTATAGAACCAACATATTTGGGAAAGATTTAATATTCACAATCAAGATACTTCTAATAAGCCGCTGCTAGTGAGTAGATGGCTATAAATAAACGCTTCTTAACGTAGTAAGCGGCTCTCAGCCCTTAAAACTGAAGATTTGAGCGGTAAACCGCTTACTACGAATACGTTTTCAGGTTAGAGTATGCCTGCTTTAGTTTAATTCCGCCTTCTCAACTTTTGGGGAAGGAATTCTTGCTAAAACTCCTTTTTTCAGTGGTTCCGGTCTTTCTGCCCAAGGCAACAATCCCTCAGAATGATTGTAATACTTACTGGCACACTCCAGCACATTCGCAATTTCGGAAGTTGACGAATCTGGGGAAACATCACCAAATAAATAAGTGTATTTACCATTTGCTGCAAAAGAGATCGCACAAGCACGATTGCAAGCACTCATGCATTCTACAGGCTCAATGGGAAATTCTTGATGCAATTCCCAGTCTTGGTGTAGTTCTTGCAATTGCTTCAATAATTTTTCGCCGCCACTTTCACCAACTCGCTTTCCATCTTTCCAGACGCTTGAGCAAGTGGTACAAATAAACAATGCATGTTGAGTTTTCATCTATACCTCGTAGATGAGTTGGAACTTATCTATTTGTCGGCGGGCATTCTGACTTACAAGGAAATTCTTGCTTACAGTTGCGGGACAGTGCCGGATTTGCACCGAACTTTCCCCGTTACCTCTTGTGGCAATTACCCACAAGAACCGTCGATACATATATACTACAGTATTGTGAGAGGGAAATTTTTGTTAACGTTTAGACCTCGTAAAGCATTTCATTAATACGATCGCTTTCTGAAATTTGGCAATACCCTGTTATGTTAATGCATCGACTCGTTATGTTAATGCATCGGCTCGTTATGTTAATGCATCGGCTTGTTATGTTAATGCATCGGCTCGTTATGTTAATGCATCGGCTCGTTATGTTAATGCATCGGCTTGTTATGTTAATGCATCGACTTGTTATGTTAATGCATCGGCTCGTTATGTTAATGCATCGACCTGCATTTAAAAACGTTACGCTTTCACGCGAAACTAACTGTACTTTGCAGGAGTCTCTTGGAGATAACCAGCTGCAACACAATCCTCAATTAGTTGCTGAATAAAGAACCAAAGTTCAGGTGCTCCTGTTTCTACCGGCGCGATCCGTTTCATTACTTGCTCGCGTGTAATTCCATGAATGCGCCAAGTACCACCTTGAGTTTGTTGGTTGGAAAGCATTGGTTGTATGCGGTCTAAAGCTGCGGCAAACTTAGCGGTGGGTGTTTTTCGTGCTTCAAACTCTTCCCAAAGCGATCGCATTTCTTGGGCTTGATCTGCTGGCAAAAGTCCAAATAACCGCAATGCTGCTTGAGCTTCGTTTGCTGCTTTGTTTTGATTGGCTTGCACATCGTAACAGAAAGTGTCACCCGCATCAATTTCTACTAAATCGTGAATCAGCAGCATTTTAATGGCACGCAATTGATCAACTCCTGACGGCGCATATTCTGCCAAAATCATTGCCATTAGCGCCAAATGCCAAGAGTGTTCTGCACTATTTTCCCTACGTGAACCGTCAGTTAACAGCGTTTGACGCAGAATTAGCTTCAGCTTGTCGATTTCGATGATGAATTGAATTTGTTGAGTCAGTCGATTGGTTTGCACTTCCATCTTTGGGACTTAGCTTGCTAAAACATTCTCTCTTATCATGCTGAGTTTTCAAACTTCCCAAAATTATCTATAATTAATTTATGTCAAATTTGACATACCCAACACTTTGATTGATAAATTAACGACTATGTACTGCATCAAAAATGAACTCTCAACACATAAGCAAACCTCTTGTTTGGTTCAGTGGCGAGGTAAAAACTCCGCCCTTTTCAACAGGTGCGCGGATTGAGGCAGGGGTATTGTTACGTAGGTTACAAGAGGGAGAAATTCTCTCGTTACCTATTTCTCGACCTATGCCTAGTACCGCTTCGCGGAAGTCAAAAGTCAAAATTCAAAATTCAAAAGTAATATGGAGTAAGCTTTTTAGCGATTGAGAATGGTTGGTTTATTTACGCCAGCCTGTACTAGTATCGGCGCTCACTGTCATGAGTTGCGGATTAATGATAATGAAACTGATAAACAGTGGCGAATTATTTACCGGATTGACCCGGATGCAATTGTTATTGTAGATGTTTTTCAAAAAACCACTCAGAAAACTCCTAAGCGCGTGATTAATAATTGTCAAAAACGACTGAGATTGTATGACGAAATCTCAGACGAAACTTAATTTATTTCTTGATGAGGCTTGACTATGGATGCAGAGAAGCGTAAACGACTAGAAGCAGCGGGTTTTTCTGTTGGAGATGCAACCGACTTTCTGCAACTTTTGCCTGAAGAAGTAGCTTTTGTGGAAATGAAGCTGTCTTTGAGTAGATATTTGAAGGAACTTCGCCTCAAAAATAAGCTTTCTCAGGAAAATTTGGCTAAGAAAATCAACTCCAGTCAGTCGCGGGTAGCAAAAATTGAAGCAGCCGATCCGTCAGTTTCTCTTGACTTAGTGGTTCGGACAATATTGGCTATAGGTGCTACTCGCGAAGATGTGGCAAGGGCGATCGCTTCAGAAGTAGATAGATAATAAATAGCCGTCATTAACTCTCTACACCAAAAGACATAAAAATCTTTTCTTCCCTTTCCCTATTTTAAAGTCAGGGTGCGAAGCGCGTGATTCTGAAGGCACGCATTGCATAGCGCAACTTACAATACAGTTTTCATAATTTCTTCTCCCAAGCTAGCTTTTGGGAATTAATTTTTGTCGGATGCATTACACGAAAGTACGGCATCCGACATTTTATTAGTTTATGGTTGATTTAGCGATCGCTCCCAACTGCAACCCCGGTGGAAAACTTCCTTCTTCTTTTACTCGCTTAATATCAGCATCGCTAAACCGCAAATTCAACTTTTGTGCTATGCTCCGCAGAATGTCGCCTCGGTCAATTACACCAGCGACAGCATCAGCGGGAGAAAGCACGGTGATATACGATAGCTGTTCATTTTCCAGCTTGTTGATTACTTGCGCTAAAGTTGTTGACTCAGCAACAGTTGGTATTTCTGTCAAGGGATGCACAATACTTTGTAAAGTTTTAGTTTCCCATTCGCTTCTTTCACAAGAGCGCAAATCTTCAATTGAAACTATACCTTGATAACGTCCATCAGCCGCTGCAAAATAAATCTGTGGTGCGGTGCTTTCTAATAAGTATAAGTCGGCAAAAGAACGCAAAGTTTGATTAGCATCGACTACGCGAAAGTCGCGAGCCATCGCTTCACTCGCAACTAGTGTAAGCAAGCTTTCTTGCAATGTAGTCACGCTGTCATAGTTTTTGGCGTTCGCAACGCCAAACCAACCCAACAAAGCAATCCACAACCCAGTCGCCAATTCCCCGGTAAAGAAATCTAGAGCAAATCCGAAGGCGATCGCACTGTAACCCAAAATTTGCCCAGCTCTTGCTGCCCAGTGTACAGCTTGATAGCGGTTTCCTGTTGCTTTCCACAGTGCTGCTTTTAATACCTGTCCTCCATCCAAGGGTAAGCCAGGAATTAAGTTAAACACTGCCAAAACCAAGTTAATTCGCGCCAAATCTCCCACCATCACACTCGCTGGGCTGCTGTTAGGCAATACATAGGCTAATAGACACAGTAGAAAAAATAGCGTGACACTAACTAAAGGACCAGCGATCGCAACCTGAAATGCTTTACCGGGAGTTTTCGATTCTTCCTCAATAGCAGCAATGCCACCAAAAAGAAACAGTGTAATTGAGTTAACTTTAATACCTTGAGATATAGCAACCAAGCTATGACCCAATTCGTGCAATAAGACAGAGCCAAATAGCAGCAGTGCCATCACCACCCCAGAACTCCAAGCTAGCACAGGTCCCCATTCTAGGTAAGATACCCCAAAATTGAGAGTTGCTAGCCCAACAATCAGAAACCATAAAGGATCTAAAAACAGTGGAATTCCAAACAAAGACCCGACTTTCCAAGTTTTTTGCATTACATCACCTAAGAATTTAAATATTTCCAACAGTCACGACATTTGATTTTGGAGTTATTTTTTCTACAAAATATTAATTTTTGCCGCATCAACAGCGCCAAAGTGCGATGCTCCCGTCAGCATGAGCTTCTTGAGATGCTCTAATTTCTAGAATAGACAATTCCTGCCAGTGAGCAAAACTCAAATATTTGCCAACAACTAAAAGCTTAAAGCTGAAGTGGCAGGTCTTTTATCCTTCCAGATTAATCTGGAAGGATAAAAGACCTGCCACTTCTTGAGTGCGTCAGTTGCAATATGTTAAGAAAGTCAAACCTACAGAAGACCGAGAATACTCAAACTCAAAACAGCACCGATGCCGAAAATGTGACCGGCGCTCATTGAGGCAAGGAATGCACCGACGCTGGGATTATTGAACAGTGCTGGGAAAGGTAAAGGCATCTTCGTACCAGTGTGGGGAAAGCGAATTGTCCGGGGAATAATCAAAAGACATAATAGACAAGCGCCGATAATAATTGGCGTTCCACTCCAGTTCCATTCGGTGGCGGTTTCGGGAACAGTTGATTGAACAGCGAATAAGATTGACGACATCATAGTTGCTTCTCCTACATGAATAACTGATTTATTAGCTGTAGAGAAGTGATATTTCGTTTCTTTACAGCTACATTCATGCTGCGTCTGATGAAGCGCCGAGTCTTCCTTCAAAAGAGAGGTTCATACTTCCTCCCCTAGAAAGGGTGACAATAGTTGCTTTATCCCCACTTTGGGTTTGCGCGTGAGAATTTTCTTTATGTAGAGACGTTACATCTAACGTCTCTATGTGTAATAAAACTTACAAACTACCGATATTGGTCAATCCTAAAACGATGCCAATACCAACAACATGACCGAAACACATCGCGCCGATGAATGTGGGAATGCTGATAGGCAGTATGGGCAATTTAGCACCAACTAGAGGCTTTTCAATTTTGAAACTTAGTAAAACTGCCACTAAACAGCTGACGCTGATGATGATCGCCACGGTGGGATTCCACTCAGGTGTAGCGGGAACAGTTGTAGCCGCTGCTAGGAAGATTGATGAAATCAAGTTTCTATCTCCGTACGGGAAAATTAATCTAAACCAGAAAGATTATAGAGTTAGAAAGACAAAAAAAGAGGAAAACTATAAATTGTTTCCATAAGTTAAACTTAATGTAATTTTGTTAAAAATATTTAAATTTTTCATGCGGGTTAAAATTTGCGGAATCACTCAACCAGAACAGGGGAAAGCGATCGCTTTTGCCGGCGCAACAGCACTAGGGTTTATTTGTGTCCCATCTTCACCACGTTACGTCAGTGCAGCGCAAATTCGCGCAGTGGTAACACAATTACCAGAAAATATTGACAATATTGGTGTTTTTGCTAACTCTACAGTTGATGAAATCGCCCAAACTGTTGCCGATTCGGGCTTAACTGGTGTCCAGCTACACGGAGATGAATCAACAGAATTTTGCTACCAAGTACGTCAATCTCTACCCAATGTAGAAATTATTAAGGCATTAAGAATACGCAGCTTAGAAGATTTTGACAAAGCTGTTACTTACACAAATACAGTGAATACTTTGCTACTTGATGCCTATCATCCTCAACAGTTAGGTGGCACAGGTAAAACCTTAGATTGGAACATGCTACAGCAATTTAGCCCTAATTGCCCTTGGTTTTTAGCAGGGGGGCTAACGCCAGATAATATTGTCGAGGCTTTAAATCAGGTTAAGCCTAGTGGTATAGATTTATCTAGCGGTGTAGAACGCGCTCCTGGTGATAAAGATTTAGACAAGGTAGCGCAGTTGTTTGCACGATTGCAAGCAAAAGCACAATTGGATGGGTAATTTTATATTCGTCAAAAACGCCCGCAGGCTATGAGTTTTTAAGCCTGCGGAGGCAAGCTTTGTCCGTCTAGCGATACCCTTATAGGGTATTGCTTTCCTCAGAACTGAAGCGCTGACTACAAAAATTTTTCGCTGTTTCTGGAACAGTCCTTACTTTTTGGGAAGTCTAGAATTATAAGGTGATTTAATCGCCTGGTGTCAATGCCTTATAGAAAAATAAAAATGACTTCTATGAAATCTAATTATAATCGCCAATATATGTTAAAGCTAGGTTTGTTTAGCGCAGGTGCATTGCTGTGCTTGATACCTTTGCTTTCTTTACCAACACTAGTTTCGGCTTCAACTAGACCTCAAGCAGTTCACATAGCTGCTCTTAACGATTGTCTCAATGATATATCAGAAGGTTTCTCTGTCGAAACGACAAATTATGATGTAGGTATTTGCTACACAAATAAAGGTAGCTTCTACGTTGGAAGAACCAAAAAATCAGGCGATCGCCTAATTATTCCGGTATCTTATAACAAGGCAAAGAATGTCTATATTGCCAATAATGGTGAGTATACTTACACCCTTGACTTAAATCAAAATCAGCTAGTTATCAACTTACCAAATGGCAAACTCTATACTGACAAGGTGATTACACTAATTGATTCATGATAGGTAAGGGGAGCGTGGGAGCGTGGTTAGTAGTTAATCAATGATGGAACAACTATCAACTAACCACTATCAACCAACAGCTAACCCCTAACCTTAAAAAAACGCTGGTTGATGGCGAATTAAATTAAAGAATTCTTCGCGGGTTTTTTGCTCATCTTGGAAAATACCTAACATCGCACTGGTGACAGTCCAAGAACCGGGTTTTTGCACACCCCGCATTACCATGCACATATGGCTAGCTTCCATAACAACGGCAACGCCTTGAGGTTCTAAAATAGTTTGAACGGCTTCGGCGATTTGGCGAGTTAATCTTTCCTGTACTTGCAAGCGTCGGGAATACATTTCTACAATGCGGGCAAGCTTACTCAGTCCTACCACTTTTTGGTTGGGGATATAAGCAACATGCGCTCTACCCATAAACGGCAGCATGTGGTGTTCGCACAAGCTGAAGAAATTAATATCCCGGACTAACACCATCTCGTTATGCCCTTCATCAAAGATGGCATTGTTCAGGAGGTCTTCTAGAGATTGGTTGTAGCCACTGGTAAGAAACCGCATTGCTTCTGCTACACGCTTGGGTGTTTTTAAAAGTCCCTCACGTTCGGGATCTTCTCCGACACCCACTAGAATTGACCGCACGGCATCCTTCATCTGCTCCATGTGTTCCTCAGAGGGTTCGTGCAAATGAGGTTCCTGTCCGTCGCGGGTATTGCGATCAGGTCTAGGATTGATGGCTTCTGACAAGTCGGGAATTAGAGGAGATTGAGAGGCATTGGAACCGTTGGAACGAGCAGTAGTCATAAAAAGTCAGTTTTTATTAGAGTTTGAATTATTTGTGGGTTATGAGTTATGAGTTAATTCCTAATTCCTAACTCCTAACTCAGCACTTACAAAACGCCTGTGCTTGGCATTAATATCAATTCGTCAACAACTGCCTGTTGTGGTAACAGTGCGGTATGCAGAATCGATTGAGCGACGATTTCTGGGGTTAACATATTTGAGCGGTCAAGGTTGACGCGGACAGTTTCTGTATCCCAAAGTTCGGTATTGACAGCACCTGGACAAATAGTAGTGACGCGAATGCCGTGAGCGCGTTCTTCTTGTGCCAAAGCTTGAGAAAGGGAAATCAAACCAGCTTTGCTAACGCTGTATGCTCCCCAACTGGCAAACGCTTGCTTGCCGGCAACAGAGGCAACATTGATGATTGTGCCGTGCCCGCGATCGCGCATTGAAGGTAAAATGCCCATAATGCACTGAAAGACGCTGGTAAGATTTAAGTCGATTACCTGCTGCCAGTCAGATAAGGAGGTTTCAGTTAAGGTATTAGTGTAAGCCATGCCAGCATTGTTTACCAGAATGTCTATGTCGCCAAAGTCATGGGCGATAGAGAGCATCGAGTCTTGTACCTGGGCTACATTTGCTAGATCCACACTATAAGCTTTCGCTGTCACCTCTGCATGTCTAGCTGCTACCGCTACTGCCTCCAATTTGTCAATAGAACGGCTCACCAAGGCGACATCTATTCCCGCCTTCGCAAATGCCAATGCTGTTGCCTTGCCAATTCCACTGCTCGCTCCAGTAATTAGAGCGCGTCGTTTCTGCGTAACACTCATGCTATCTCCAAATTTTTTGGTGGTTCCCAAATGCACCGCCACCTAGTGATTCAAAACGTTCGCTTTGAATAAATTCAACAAAAACTGAAAAACTGAGAAATTTGGCCTAACAACTGCTATAATGCGTTGCCAAGATTAAGTATATTCTCAGTTTTGCGTTTTGCAAAGGAAAATCATGTAACTTTCGCTGCGGAAATTCTTTCTCCAAAGTGAAAATTACTTAATTGGTCACTAGTCAAGACTAAGAACTAATGACCAAAAATGCAAATGCCTATGGCTGTAGAAGATTGTTAAAAATCTTTACATACCATAACAAATTATAGCATTACGGCAAAACAAATAAATTAGCTCATAATGTTAGGAATGGGAAGCTTCAGTGAAAACACCTATTTTGCGAAACTTCTCATACCGCAATTGACGCCGTTCCGCAGGAGTTAAGCGGTAAAGTTCTTCCAAATTGTCCAGCAGCGCTTGTTTAAGAGTATTAACAGCTTTGAGGGGGTCGGAATGAGCGCCACCGATAGGTTCAGGTAATATCTGGTCGATAATTCCCAAACCCTTAAGGTCATGTGATGTCATTTTTAAGACAGCGGCAGCTTGAGGAGCTTTGCTGGCATCTTTCCATAAAATGGCGGCGCAGGCTTCGGGAGTAATTACAGTATAAACAGAGTGTTCAAACATCATTAGGCGATCGCCTACACCAATACCGAGTGCGCCGCCAGAACCGCCTTCACCAATGACTGTGCAGATAATTGGTACATCTAGACAGAACATTTCTCGTAAATTGTAGGCGATCGCTTCGCCTGCACCTTGTCGTTCCGCAATTACTGTCGGCAAAGCCCCAGGCGTGTCAATAAAGCATAAAATCGGCATCCCAAACCTGTTGGCATGTTCCATCAAGCGCATTGCCTTGCGATAACCGCCAGGGGTAGCCATACCAAAGTTACGGGCAATATTATCTTTAGTGTCGCGTCCTTTTTGATGACCCAACATGACCACCGGCATTCCGCTCAAACGACCTACACCACCAACTAAAGCCGGATCGTCAGAACCACAGCGATCGCCATGCAACTCCATCCATTCATCGCTAATTGCCTGAATGTAATCAAGAGTACTAGGGCGGCGGGGATGACGAGCCACTTGCAACCGCTGAGACGGTGATAAACTAGTAAAAATTTCCTCACGCAGTTCCATAGAACGAGCTTCTAATTTCCGAATTTCACTAGAAACATCGACGCCATTTTCTTCAGCAAGTTGACGAATTTGTTCAATTCGGTTGGCAAGTTCTGCTAGCGGCTTTTCAAAATCCAACAACAGCGGTTTGCGCTCAGTAGTAGCCATAAGTTAGGGAGTAGGGAATAGAAAGTGGTTAGTGGGAGCGTGGTTAGTGGGAGCGTGATTAGTGGGAGCGTAGAACAACTAGAACTAACAACCCTTCGGGTGAATCCTTCTCCTTCTCAAACGCAAAGACCAAGGCGAACGGATACGCTTGTCTACGACATGCTGTGCGGTAAGCGAACGCTCCTTGCGTCTTTGCGCTTGAGAAGGCTTTACGCGAGCACCAATGAGCGTGACTGCCCAACGGGAGAGTCAGTTTAGCAAGACGGTACAGGCAACCCTGAGTCTTTCACCACATCGACGGAAGGGAAACCCTCCCTGCCGAGTGGGTAACCGCCAACTGACTCACCGGGAAACCCGCGTATAGCGCAGTGGCTCACCAACAACTAACAAATCACTAAACCAGCAGTGGTTTAAATCCGTGTTTGACTGACACCTTACCAATCTGCTCCATTTTTTCTACCGTAATCTGATTGCGCCCCCAAGAAAAGTTCGTATATAACTTCTCAAATTCGAGCAACATTGATTCGGCGAAGCAAGCAAATAACTGCCTTGCGGGAATATCCATATTGACTATGTTCATAATTTTCCAGTCAATATCTAGAGAATGTTCCACAATGCCACCATTTAATACATGCACACCAGGATGCTGAATTTTCATGGCGAGGTTTTTCGGATAGCCTCCATCAATGAGCAAACAGGGCTGCTTCAATACAGAAGGGTCAATTTCCATGCCTTTGGGCATACTCGCAACCCAAACCACAATATCAGCTTGTGGCAGTGCTTCATCCAAAGACATGATTTTGCCTCGTCCGAGTTCATCTTGCAAATCTTTGAGGCGTTCGGAGTTACGCGCTATTAGCAAAAGTTCTTTAACATCAGTTGTTGCATCTAGCCAGCGGCAGATAGCACTACCAATATCTCCAGTAGCCCCGCAGACAGCAACAGTCGCGTTTTTGAGTTCAATTCCCAATTCCTTTGATTTTTGCTCTACCTGCCGACAAATAATATAGGCAGTGTGAGTATTCCCGGTAGTGAAGCGTTCAAACTCTAGTTTAATGTTGCGGACTTGCCGAAACTGCTCCAAGTTAAAATTTTCAAAAATAATTGAGGAAAACCCACCCAAAGCCGTGATATTGATGCCATTCTTCTGGGCATGAGACATAGCATTGAGAATTTTGCGGGTTGCTGCTTTGATGCGTCGAGTGGCTAGCATCTCCGGCAAAAAGCAAGATTCTACATAGCGTCCTTCAATTTTCTGCCCAGTAACACTGGTAACTGTAATAGTATCAACAATTTGCGGCGGGGCGCTGCACCAAAAATCTAAACCTTGATCGGCATATTCTGGGTAGCCCAATTCTTTAGCTACCGCTTGCGCGTGTTCCAAACTAGTGAGATGTCCGATTAGACCAAACATGTAGTGTTATTAAACGTGTGCTTCGTCGAAAGCGTGGAATGAGTGGGGCAGTGGGCAGTGGGAAGTGGGAGAGGGGGAGAGGGGAGCCAGCGCGTTGCGCTGAAACACTTGGCGGTTGCCTGTACCGTCCCGCCAAAGTGTTGAACCCGAAGGGAGGTTCCCTCCGTTGTAGCGACTGGCGTGGGGATTGAGGGGGAAAAGAAGAATTATTCTCCTTGTCTCCTTGTCTCCTTGTCTCCTTGTCTCCTTGTCTCCTTGTCTTTTTGTCCCCCTTGTCCCCCACTCCCCACTCCCCAAATTTTCTGGGCAATAAATAATTAAGCGGCTGTGAGTCCGTAGGCTGACATACGCATAATGTCGCGGGTGGTAAAACCGATGTTACTTAAAGCTTCACCGTATTGAATCATGAAGTCTTCTACCAAAGCTTCTTTTTCCATTGCCAAGGTGTGGGCATCTTTCTCAACTTTATTGAGCATTCTCCAGACGATGGGCAGGTTTTGGCGATTTGCGTCTTCTAATTCTGCTTTGGATTGGGTAAAGTTTTCTTTCAACCAAACTTCACCAAAGTTGAGATGGCTGTACTCATCTTTTACCACGCCTTCAGTGATTTTACGAGCAAACTCATCGGCAACGGGGATGTAGATGTTGTATGCGGCGATCGCAAAACATTCAATAATCAAAGATTGAATCAGCAGGCAAGTAACAACTTTACCTTCGGCGGCTGCATCTTGGAAATTTTGGTGCAATCCTGAGAAAAACTCACGGGCAAATTCCAGATCCGGTGTAACCTGAAGGTTGCGTCCACAAGCTTCAAATCCTTTCTTGTGGCGGCTTTCCATTTTCGAGAGGCGAATTAGTTCATCCTTGCTTTCTGGCAGCATTTCAGCCAGTTTAATGTAATTTTCGTATGCTTCTTGCTCTCCTTCAATCACTATTGCATTAATCCGGCTGTAAGCATCTTTGTAAATTTCGCTTTGAAAATCAATTTCCGATTCGGCTGCAAGCTGCATGGAATGAACGCTCCTGTAAATGTGAATCTAATTAATACCAGAATTGAGTAGACCCTATCTTTTAGGGTAATAGTTGCTGTGATTTAATTTAACTTAACAACTTACTATGTTATAGATTAGCGGTTCTGTGGCGCGATACCCTAGTGGTAGAGAAACAAATGGTTTAAGGAAAATTTATGTCAGAAGTAAGCTGAAATTATAAATATACCGATTTTTTTAGCCTGGGAGTGCTGATTTTCGGGGCGTTTCTAATTGTTTTGCCACTGCTAGTTGTTTTTTTACCTCCTTGACACTTAGGAGTGCATCTTTTGGAAATTGTACCGAATAAGTGGTATGTCGCTAATTAGCGGGATGCTTGGTAACGAGGTAATTTTTTGCTGGGGGTTTGCTAATTCTACCTTGGTGGCAGTAGATATAACGGCGTTTGAGATTGTGACTTCGGCGCTGGCAGGTTATGCTTTAGCTCGGTTAAAATTTCCAGGCAAGCAAGCATTGGTGCTAATTATCTTGGCAAGCTTGGCGATTCCAATTTTTTTGATGTTTATGAATAATTGGTCTTTGATGATGGCGGCAGTAACGATCGCCACCTACCTGTGATGATATTATTTATGATTGGGCAGCGTCAGTTCATCCGGGGTATTGCGACATGGGGATGAAGAATTAACTAGATTAGCTGGTGCAGAGTCGCCCGTGTTGGTTGAAATAAAAACTTGAAATTGTTTAATTGCACTCGCGCGATCGCTTAAACTAAATCTCAATCCCTTTTCAATATCTCAATAAACTTAACTCTCTTGATAGAGTATTTCAAAATTCAACAACGCTAGACTCAGAATCTGTGACAATCAGGAAATATGCAGAGACTGGGTTTAATTTTAATTGTCCTGTCATTTTTGCCGTGGGTCGCAATTGCTTTTGTTGTGCCATTTTTACCGCTTTCTGCTGCCCAAAAAGCGGTTTCTGTTCCACTGCTGCTGGTTCTTGCAGAAATTTTGTTTTGGTTGGGTGTGCTGCTGCTGGGTAAAGAAGTAGCCCAACGCTATCGGCAATACTTCACTTTGGGCTTTGTGAAAAAGCAGGTAAGAAAATTTAGGCGTAGAAGGTAATAGCTTAAAGAAAATTGGACTTTGTGCCGTTGAGTTTCCATTGGGATAGCATCGTCGCTTTTGAGGTCTGCTTGGGTTGGGGGCAATGCCACGCTAAAGTTCATCTAAGATAATTTATGACATGGCTGTTGAGCTTGGCGGGTGAATTTCTGACTTTATATTAACGTCGTTGTAGTATTCGCATGTAAGCTGCACCAATCAATAATCCTACGCCATGCGCCCAATAAGCAATGCTAGGTTGATTAATGCTAGTGGGAATGTTTAAACTACCGATGCCGTAAAAAAGTTGTTGTGCAAACCACCAAAATAAATAGAAAAATGCTGGTATTTGAACGGGGATATATACAATTAATAGCGGTAAAACTGAGTCGATTTTGGCTTTGGGAAATTTTACCAGATATGCGCCTAAAACAGATGCGATCGCTCCATTTGCCCCAATCAAGGATACGCTCAAACTCGGTTGGGCTAAAATTTGCACTACCCCAGTCAATATTCCAGAAACTAGGTAAAATCCTAAATAGCGTTTAGCGCCGAAAATATTTTCTACTGTCTTACCAAAAACCCATAAAAATAGCAAGTTGCCTAATATTTGACTAAAACTGCCGTGAAGAAAAATACTCAGTAACAGCGAAGCTGAACGCAGCACTACTACTATCCAAGCTGCTGGATTGCCAGCTAATGCTTGTGTAGCTGCCTCACTAATTTGTGCCGGAATCACTCCCCAAGTGCTGATAAAGTAGCTCAATTCACCAGTCAGCTCTAATTTTAATTCCCATAAAAATAGGGCAATGCTAATGCCAATCAGCCAATAATTAATAATCGGCTTTCTACGTGTATAAATGTTATCGCTAATAGGAATCATCTTGATTTTTAATTTTAGATTTTAGATTTTAGATTAATATTTCTTCCCCACTCCCCCCACCTCCCCATCCCTTCATCCGGTTCCCCTGTGGCAAGATTGGAATCAGATATTATCGCGCTCTTAGTAGGCAAGGCAAATGCTGGGAAACACACTTGTTGGACGATACCAAATTATTAGACACTTGGGAGGTGGTGGATTTGGTGAAACTTTTGTTGCTTGTGATACTCAATTACCAGGTTTACCTCAATGCGTTGTCAAGAAACTCAAACCTCAGTCAAATGACCCGGTATCTTTGCAAACAGCTAGACGTTTATTCGATACGGAAGCCCAAGTTCTGTATAAGTTGGGTACTCACGATCGCATTCCCCAACTTTTGGCTTACTTTGAGGAAAAGGAAGAATTCTATCTCGTTCAAGAATTTATCGAAGGTCATGACCTTAGTCAACAGTTAACATCAGAAAAAAATTTCACTCAAGCGGAAGTTATTTCTCTTTTACAAGAAATACTAGAAATATTAGAATTTGTCCATCGGCAAAAGGTAATTCATCGCGATGTGAATCCGCGAAATATACTCAGACGAAAGGTAGATAATAAGTTAATTTTAATTGACTTTGGAGCCGTTAAAGAAATTACTACCCAAGTGATTAATCCCCAGCTTAAAACCAAATCTACTGTTGCTATAGGAACTCCCGGATATACCCCTGGTGAACAAGCTCAAGGTAATCCAAAATATAGTAGTGATATTTATGCTGTCGGAATAATTGCTATTCAAGCACTCACAGGTTTATCACCTAACCAAATTGAAAAAGATGCGGAAACAAATGAAATTATCTGGGAAAATCATACACAGGGAATTTCACCAGATTTAGCACAAGTTTTAGATAAAATGGTGCGCTATGACTTTCGACAACGCTATGCTTCGGCAACTTTGGCATTACAAGCGTTGAAAGATTTAAATAAGCCGGAATCTAAAACGATGACATTAGCTTTTTCGCCAATAAGAAATCAAATAACTAAAGTTAAAGAAAAACAAAAAAAATTATTAGTAAAAATTTTTATTGGATTAATTTTAATAGGAGGAAGTATTGTAGGTTCTCTGGCAATTATTCAAAAAATTAATTCTAATAATGCGATTGAATTATATAATCAAGCAAATACTCTTTATGAATTACAACGCTATAAAGATGCTTTATTGGTATATGAAAAAGCGGTGGATATTAAACCAAAATATGCTAAAGGGTGGAATGGTCAAGGCAAAACTCTGTATGAGTTAAAGCAATATAAAGAAGCTTTGGCAGTATACGATAAGGCAATTCAAATTCAACCTGATTATTTAGAAGCTTGGAGTGGACGAGGCTTTGTTTTGCAAAAATTGCAGCGCTACAATGAAGCGATCGCTTCTTTTGACAAGGCTTTACAATTAGAAAGCAATCACTCAGATGTGTGGAATGCTAAAGGTGAGGCTTTAAGTAATTTGACGCAATACGACAATGCGATTAAAGCTTATGATAAGGCGATTGAGTTGAAATTACATTATTACGAAGCTTGGTATAATAAAGGTTTGGCTTTGCAGAATTTAAAACGATATGAGGAAGCGATCGCTTCTTTTGACAAAGCTGTAGAATTCAAACCAGATTACTATTTAGCTTGGTATAATCGCGGTAATGCGCTAGTTAATTTACAACGCTATCAAGAAGCGTTTAGCGCTTACGATAAAGCTGTAGAGTATAAAGATAATTATTACCAAGCTTGGTTATCAAGAGGCAATATGCTAATAAATTTGCAACGCTATTTAGAAGCAATTGAATCTTTCAATCAAGTTCTTAAATATAATCGCAAAAGCTATCAAGCTTGGTTTAATCGCGGTTGGGCACTGCATAAAATCCAACGTTATGACGATGCTGTTACATCTTATAATAAAGCGATAGAAATTAAACGTACTGATTATCACGTTTGGTATAACTTGGGAAATTCGCTGTTTAATTTGAATAAATACCAAGAGGCGATCGTATCTTATAATAAAGCAATTCGTTCCAAACCAGATTCTTACGAAACTTGGTATAGTCGAGGCAATGCCTTATATAACTTGAAACGATATCAAGATGCGATCGCTTCATATGAACAAGCAATTAAATTTAAGGCAGATTACAAAGAAGCTATAGATGCTCGGAATCTAACTCAAAGTATATTGCAAGCGGAAAAATCTAAGCTTCCAGTTATTCCTAATTTTTAAGACAGCAGAATTCACGAGTAGAGACGCGATGTTCCTCACGTCTGTACAAAAGTCAGAAGGAAAATGGATTTATATCTAGCGCGAGACAAAAGCAGTAACTAGTAGTGCGTCAAGGACTAATTGACGGATAGATTTTCTGTAGAGACGCGATAAATCGGCGTCTCTCTAACCGTCAAAACGAGTTTGACAGACTACTAGATTGACACTCTGCGGTCTAAAGACACGCAGATTCTCTAAGACTTGCTTAAAAGGGATAGTCAAATATCCCCCTAGACGCTCAAAACAACTACCAGTACCAGAGGTATTGCAATTGCGCTTACTTAGGATTCAATTAATGCTTTCCGAGTTCATCACAAGCCAGTTCGGTACGCTCCATGTTTTCCCATTACTTGTTTACCCAGGGCTACAACTTGTGCAGGTACGAGGTAAATCAGGGGTCGCTCCTTACAAAACACTTCGAGTGCGTAGATGATTATTCCTACTCACATCACTAATTCTATCATTTTTCACGGTGGTTAAAACCAGCCGTGGCGTGTTTCCTCCACTGCCTTAAGTCAAGTGGCTTCCACACGACCCGCGATGTTTTTGTGAATTTATTTATGGGGATTTTCCCGCTTTGCCCCTTTCCCTCTCCCCCGCTCCTCTTCGTCGGTGGTTAGCAGCTTGTAATAAGAGTGATTCGGCAAAAGCGATCGCTTCATTTGCTGATTTTCCTCCGGCTAGCTGTGCGAGTTCATCGCGGCGGGTAGTAATATTATCTAGACTGGTAACGCGCACAACTGTACGCACTTGTTGATTGCTGTCGTCTTGTTTTTTCCCGTTGTTATCGATGGTTTGCTTATCTACGCGAAAATGACGATCTGCCATTGCCGCTATTAGGGGTTGGTGAGTAACACACAATACTTGTTGATGTTGACTGAGTTGATGTAATTTTTCGGCGATCGCTTGTGCTACTCTGCCAGAAACCCCAACATCAATTTCATCAAATACCATTGTTCCCGCACTATTAGCTAGAGAAAAACAAGATTTCAGCGCTAATAAAAAGCGGCTCATTTCTCCACCAGAAGCGATTTCTATTAAAGGTTGCAGTGGTTCTCCCGGATTTGGACTAAACATAAAAGTGATTTTATCAGCACCAACTGCGGTGGGAGTAGTCAGTACTATTTCAACTTTAAACTTTACCTTTTCCATTGCTAAAGGCTTGAGTTCTTTTAGCAATCGTGCTTCTAAAGCTGCTGCTGCTGTGCGACGTAAGTCAGTTAATTGCCCACAAACTTGTGTAAGCTTTTCTAAACAAATTTTTTCTTGCTGTTCCAAACTTTCAATAGATTGTTCACTGTCGTTAAGTTCGGCTAATTCTGATTGGATGCGCTGATAATAAGCGATCGCTTCAGTTAGTGTCGGTCCATATTTGCGGCAAATTTGCTTTAATTCCCGAATTCGCTCTTCAGCTTCTTCCAACCGTTGCGGATCTGCCTCCAAACCATCGCCATAAGCGTTAATTTGTCGCGCTACTTCTACCACCGCAGTTTGAGCATCCCTCACCAAATCTAACAACGGTTGCAACTGCGAATCGTATTCTACCATGTCATTTAATATCGCTTCGCTGTCTCCGAGTAAATCTCCAACCGCTGGAGCCTCGTTATCGTTTTGGTATAACGCTTGATAAACTTTGTAGCTCATTTGTTGCAGCTCAACTACATGATTCAAGCGCTGCTGCTCTTGTTCTAACTGTTCTAATTCATCAGGTTCGCACAAATTTGCCGTTCCCAATTCTTGAACTTGATAAGTTAGTAAATCGAATTGTTGTAAACGTTCGCGTTCTGAGGTGCGACGTTTTTCAGTTTGTTGATGCGCGATTTGATAAGCTGTAAAAGCGGTTGTAACAACTTGACGCTGTTGCATCAACTTTTCCCCACCGTAAAGATCCAACCAGTCGCGCACTTGAGCAGATTGCCCTACTTGTACAGTTTGACCTTGAGCGGTGATTTCTACCAGGCGATCGCGCAACAGAGTCATCAATTGTCGATTTACTAACACTCCATTTACACGCGATCGACTGCGGATATTTCCCGAAGTAGCGGTAATTTCTCGGCTGATAACTACAGAGTTATCGTCTATTAAATCAATTTCTTGTTCGCTTAACCAAGCGGCTAAGGCAGAATTGAAAGTAAAAGTAGCTTCTACCATCGCTCGACTTGTACCAGTGCGAATCAGCCGACTAGAGACTTTACCACCTAAAGCCGCATCAATCGCATCCAGGATAATCGACTTTCCCGCGCCAGTTTCGCCTGTTAATACATTCAATCCAGCGCCAAAGTCTAATTCTAATTGGTCAACCAAGGCAAAATTTTCTATTCTGAGGCAGAGCAACATGAAGGCAATTTCTCCGTTAAGGCAGAAGCCGGATTTTCTAAATTAAGAGACACTGAATAGAAGGGCATATCAAGAGGGGAAAGGTTAAAGGGTAAAGGGCAAAGGTATGGAAATAAAGAGTTATTTAAATAGATGTATTATATTTTTCTTCCCCTTTCCCCCTTTCCCTTTCCCCTTTTCCCGTCCTCAAAGGGCATTGAGCATGAGGAAAAAGCAAGTTACGTTTATTTCTGTCCCCTACTTAGTTTAATTTGACTTTGATGTTGATGGACGAAGTAAATTATCGCTCTTCATACACCACAACGCCGTCACCCTATAAGGGTGCGGCTAAACGAACAAAGTCCACCTGCGTGGACTAATAAAATCAAGGGTTTTCAAGCCCGCGCAGGCAGGCTTTGTATTTATAGCCCCAGGCTTCCAGCCTGAGGGCGACTCAACTGTAATAAATTGTTACAATACTTAACGTGGACGTTTCGATGCGGTGGTTAATTTCATGAGTGCTAAGACAATTTCCCCAACTGACCGACCGATTGATGTTAAAGTGGTGTCTGATAATAATGCGCTAGTTCCTGTAGTCGCGCCAAGTGTATCGAATATAGCGATCGCGCCAGAACAAAAACCCGAATTGCGTTACGAGCCGATGGCACTCGCGGCGTATTATAAAAAACGACCCCTGCAAGTTTTGCGGCGTATTTTCACAGTTTTGGTACCGAGTTTATCGTTTGCTTTTGGGTTGTGGTTGGACAGCAAACGGGGAGTTGTCGTCAAAAATGACCAGCGTCGTGCGGCTCAGTTGCGAGAACTGCTGACACGACTCGGACCGGCTTACATTAAAATTGGACAAGCTTTATCTACCAGACCAGATTTGGTTCCCCCTGTATACTTAGAAGAATTAACTCGGCTACAAGACCAGTTACCGGCTTTCCCGAATGAAATCGCCTATCAATTTATTCAAGAAGAATTGGGAGCGCTTCCAGAAGACATTTACTCGGAACTTTCCCCCCACCCAATTGCAGCGGCTTCTTTGGGACAAGTATATAAAGGTAAGTTGAAAAGTACAGGTGAGGAAGTCGCCGTTAAAGTCCAACGTCCTGACTTACGCGAAGGTATAACAATTGACTTGTATATTTTGCGTCGCCTTGCTGGGTGGGCACAGAGAACCTTTAAAAGGGTGCGAAGTGACCTTGTAGGAATTCTGGATGAATTAGGCGATCGCATCTTTGAAGAGATGGACTACATCCACGAAGGACAAAACGCGGAGCGATTTTTTCAGTTATACGGTCACATGAAAGACGTTTATGTACCGAATATTTACTGGGAATATACGAATCGTCGCGTTTTGACGATGGAGTGGATCAATGGCACGAAGTTAACTAATACAGCAGAACTTAACGCCCAAGGCATTGATGCGCGTTATCTGATTGAAGTCGGTGTGCAGTGTTCTTTGCGACAATTGTTAGAACATGGATTTTTCCACGCTGACCCGCACCCAGGTAACTTGTTAGCCACAACCGATGGCAAACTAGCTTATCTTGACTTTGGGATGATGAGCGAGATTCAACCGCTGCAAAGATATGGTTTAATTGAGGCGATCGTCCACGTCGTCAACCGCGATTTTGAAGGTTTGGCGAAAGATTACGTCAACTTAGATTTTTTATCACCAGAAACTGACTTAACCCCAATTATTCCCGCTTTTGCGAGAGTATTTGCCGATGCTGAAGGTGCTAGCGTTGCTGACCTCAACATCAAAAGCATCACCGATGAATTATCAGCTTTGATGTATGAGTATCCGTTCCGCGTTCCACCCTACTACGCTTTAATTATCCGTTCATTGGTAACACTGGAAGGCATTGCTATCTATATAGATCCAAACTTCAAAGTTCTCAGCGAAGCTTATCCTTACGTTTCTAAACGCTTGTTAACCGATCCAGCACCGCAATTAAGAGCATCTTTGCAAGATTTGCTGTTTAAAGAAGGTACATTCCGCTGGAACCGTTTGGAAAACTTGTTAAAAAATGCTCGTAACAATCAAGATTACGACTTTAATTTGGTACTAAATCAAGGATTGGAGTTTCTATCTTCCGAAAGAGGCGCTTTTATTCGCAATCGGGTAGTTGATGAAGTTGTCAAAGGAGTTGATGCTTTAGGTAAAAACGCTTTGCATAATTTTACATATTTGTTGCGGGAAAGAGTAGGTTTGACAGCAATCAACGAAACTCCCTCAGCATCAGTTGAACAGCAACAAACCTTAGAGCATATCAAACGTATCTTTAATATTCTCCAAGAAACCCGTGGCTTTGATGCCGCACAGCTTGTTCCGCAACTCGCACAGTTGGTGGTAAATCCAGGTGTGCAGCGTTTGGGTCAGCAAGTTACCAGTCTCTTAGTACAAAAAGCCATAGCAAGACTGATTCGGGAATTTTTAGCCCCCGAAGAAATTGTAGTGAGTCCTAGCCAACCAAAACTACCTGCAAGAGTGTAAAGTTTTTGCTAGCAGCAAAATAAGGTTGATTCACATCTTGCATTAGTGTTATTACGCGCCATAGGTTATAAACCTATGGCTAATAGCTAAAGTCGTCTTAAGACGACTAATGACGTATTTCAGTTATGACTTACGCGCGGACAAGTAAAAATGAACCGCAGGAACGCAGAGGACACGGAGTTTGTGAGACTTGAAGAGAGATTTTGCGTAAGTCTTATCAGTCTACTTTAGTAGACTTTAGCTATTAGCCCGAACTTTAGTTCAGGGTGGTATAGGTGGCTAATTGAAAATAGTGCAAAATGTTCACCTTTATTTTGTTGTAAAAGGAATTACTCTTCCATAAATTTGAAATGGACGCTAACACACGCTTACAGATAATTTTGGCTGATTCGCCTGTTGGTATGGTACTGCCGGAGTTCGCGCAAATCAACCTCCCCAACTGGTGGTTAGCAGGTGGTGCAGTCCGAAATACTGTTTGGCGTTATATTTTCGGCGAAGAATGTCAGTTAGTTATCAACGACTTTGATATTGCGTTCTTTGATGAACAAGGAAATCGTTCTCAAGAACTAGCAGCAAAAACAACTTTGACAAATCAATTTCCTGACTACAAGTTTGATGTTAAAAATCAAGCTAGTTTCGCTCGTTGGCGTGCCGGTCGCCAAACCTACACCAGCACTGAAGATGGCATTGCGAATTGGCTCCACACAGCCACTGCTGTAGGCGTGAAGCTAGATGCAGAGGGAAAATGGCAATTTTTAACTCCCTACGGTTTAGATGATTTATTTGATGGCATTATTCGCCCGACACCAACGCATATTGATAACCCAGATGCTGAACAAAAAGCATCTGGGTTTCTGCAAAACTGTCCTTACTTGCGTTTAGCGATTTAAAATCTAGGTGATGGGGTTGGGGAGTGCGATCGCACCGTTGTAGAGATTTTGTTACAGTGCGTCTTTTTGAAGTGCGTTCCGCATAGCTTTTAGCATGTCCCCTTCTCCCAAAGGGAGAGACTAGCCCCAAGTGAGAAGGTTACCGTTGGCGATCGCGGAGCCTGTTCTTTGCACTCAGCGCTGCTGCCTCCGGCAGGTCGCAATAGTTAAATTTTACTAATTACAGGCAACCCAGCCAGCGCCATTGCTATTTCATCGCTGCTATACTCAGTATCGCGTAACAACCCAGCTTGATAATCCATGTAAGCCTGCATATCAAAGTGACCATGACCGCACAGGTTAAATAAAATGGTCTTGCTAGCACCTTCTTCTTTGCAGCGCAATGCCTCATCAATGGCACCCTTCACTGCATGGTTGGCTTCAGGAGCAGGCAAAATCCCTTCAGCGCGGGCAAAGGTAAGACCAGCTGCAAAACAGTCAAGTTGTCCATAAGCTTTTGGCTCAATTAAACCTAAATCGACAACGTGACTCAAAAGCGGTGCCATGCCATGATACCGTAACCCGCCTACATGAAAGCCTTGGGGTACAAACGAGCTACCGAGAGTGTGCATCTTGGCTAAAGGAGTCAGATGTGCAGTATCGCCAAAGTCATAAGTATATTTGCCTTTAGTCAGTGTAGGGCAAGCTGCCGGTTCGACTGCCACAAATTTGATATCGTGATCGCCTTTTAACTTTGCACCCATAAAAGGAAAGGCAATACCAGCGAAGTTACTACCACCACCCGTACAGCCCACAATAATATCAGGATAATCACCTGCCATTTCCAACTGTGCTAATGCTTCAATACCAATTACAGTCTGATGCAGTAGCACATGATTTAGCACACTACCTAAAGCATATTTAGTTTGCTCATCCTGTACTGCGACTTCAACCGCTTCGCTGATAGCAATGCCCAAACTGCCATTGCTGTCAGGATGTTCTTTAAGAATGTTGCGTCCCGCTTCAGTTTCGTTACTGGGACTAGCTATTACCCGCGCTCCATAGGATTCCATAAAGGCACGACGGTAGGGTTTTTGATGGTAGCTGACTTTTACCATGTAAACCACTACCTCTAAACCAAAAAAAGCACCAGCCAAGGAGAGCGACGAACCCCATTGTCCTGCACCAGTTTCAGTGATTAGGCGTTTGACTCCGGCAACTTTATTGTAATAAGCTTGAGGAATAGCGGTGTTTGGTTTATGGCTGCCAGCAGGACTTACTCCCTCGTATTTGTAGTAAATTTTGGCAGGAGTATCAAGAGCTTTTTCTAGGCGTCTGGCACGGTAAAGTGGAGTTGGTCGCCATTGACGGTAGATTGATTGCACTTGGTCAGGAATCTCAATCCAACGTTGTTGGCTTACCTCCTGCTCAATCAGCTGCGTTGGAAAAAGGGGTTCTAAGTCTTTTGGTGTAATTGGTTGACCTGTACCAGGGTGTAGCACTGGCGACATGGGAACGGGCAAATCTGCCTGGATATTATACCAGGAGTCAGGCATCTGGTCTTCTGTAAGCGTGTACTTGATAGTGTCCATCTGTTAAAAGCTACTGGTATGAATTTATCTTACTCTCGTGGGAGCATCCCAATTTTGCTGCAATACCCTAGAAGGGTATGATATACGCACGTTCGCCCTTGGCGTTCCCGTTCGCGCAGCGTCTCCGACAGGAGAAGGGTAGCCTGCCTTGTCTACGACACGCTACGCGAACGCAGGCTATATGAGTCCTAGAGCCTGCGGAGGCAGGCTTTGTTTGTTTAGCCCAGGCTTATAGCCTGAGGGCTTTTTGCATGCATTGGATGCTCACACTCTCGTTGCCTTGCTCACCTTGTTGGTCAGAAAAAATACTATGGCAAGTGTATTCTCATTTTTAACAATTGTTTAGTATTAAACAATGATTTTTTTTTGGAAACAACGGTCAAAACAACAGGAACGAATGAGATATGTCTCAACCGATAGATTTTGACAACAATGCACCAATTACTGCTGATGAATACGATCGCGCTGCTCAGTTAGCGCTACCAGGGTATGAAGCAATGCATACAATGGTTCTTGCGTGTTTGCAGGCGTATTTACCCGAAAGTGCCGACTTGCTCGTGGTAGGATCGGGTACGGGAATGGAACTAGCACGCTTAGGTAAGGCTTGTCCTCAATGGCATTTTCTGGGAATTGACCCCTCAGAAAAGATGCAGGCAATCGCAAAACAAAAAATGTCTCATCATCAACTTTCTCATCAAGTGAAGTTGATTGAGGGCTACACGCAGGATTTACCTACAGATATCCTGTATGATGCTGCAACCAGCATTCTAGTGATGCATTTTATTCCACCATCAGGTAAATTACAGTTTTTGCAAAGCATTGCTCAACGTCTTCATCCTTCTGCCCCTCTTGTACTTGTGGATGTATTCGGGGAAAAGCAAAGCCAGGAATTGAAACAATTAATGCCCATACTACATGCCTATTGGAATGCAATGGGATTTCCACCGCAAAAGCAGCAAGAACTTTTAGCAGCATTTAATCAAGGGGTATATCCCTTAGTGGAAACCAACATTTTGAATTTACTTGAGCAAGCTGGTTTTGAGAAAACGATGCGTTTTTATACAGGACTTTGGGTTGGTGGTTGGCTAGCCTTCAAAAGATGAAATTATAAACGCCATGCGATCGCACCCGCTCAAGCTTTTTATATTGACTTTTTGTTAATCGTATGCTTATAAATCAATGCTAACTACTGTAAGCTAGAAATTTTCTTATAGTGCGTCTTTGTGAAGTGCGTTCCGCAAGGTTGCCTGTGGCATCGCTTTGAGATTTGGTGAGAAAATAAACAGTAAAGACGGATTAATCCAGTTCGGATACTCGTTCATCTCCCTCAGATACTCGTTCATCTCCCTCAAAGACTCGTTCATCTCTCTCAGATACTCGTTCATCTACCTCAGAGACTCGTTCATCTACCTCAGAGACTCGTTCATCTCCCTCGGATACTCGTTCATCTCTCTCAGATACTCGTTCATCTCTCTCAGATACTCGTTCATCTCCCTCAGATACTCGTTCATCTAGCTCAGATACTCGTTTATCTCCCTCAAAGACTCGTTCATCTCCCTCAGATACTCGTTCATCTACCTCTGATACTGATTAATGAGGTTCAAAGACTGAGGTGCGGTTTCCGAAAGCGGGAACTCATCTAAATATAGTTCAGTTGCTTCGCGCAAAGAGTGCGATCGCTTCTTCTATCGTTTCTCCC
Organism: Spirirestis rafaelensis WJT71-NPBG6; assembly: GCA_019359015.1. GTDB lineage: Bacteria > Cyanobacteriota > Cyanobacteriia > Cyanobacteriales > Nostocaceae > Hassallia > Hassallia rafaelensis. The sequence continues at coordinate 46,494 of JAHHID010000029.1, read as the reverse complement.
TGACTAGCAGTTCCCACCTCTGGACATTGGGCTACGTAAACATCTTCTTCCCAGTGGAGAATTGCCGTAAAAATTTGAGTTTTTTTATCTTGAGCCTGTTTTAATGAACTCATAGAGTGTTTATCTAGCAATATTTCATTACCTTATTGTTGCTTAACCCCCTGGAACCAACAACATCCGCGCCTCAATTGCTTCCCAAGTTTGAGGTGACACCCTCACTGCTGCTTGTTTGCACTGAATAATCAGGTAATTTGCATAGAGATAATTGTCCAGTGCTTTACTTTCTTCCGCAGATAAATTGACCATTTCTGGGGTAAGATTAAAAGCATTGAGCCAAGTTTGTATGAGGCGGTCAATAAATGCACGATGCACTTGGTGAGGTTGTTTATCATCAGGAATTTGGGCTTTGAGTTCTTTGAGTCGGGCAATTAGCACTGTAAAGTTTACAGATTGGAAAATTTTTATTTGATCTAGCTCTGTAGCTAAGTCGATAAACTTGTCGATGGCGTAGGCTATGGCGTTGGCGTTGGCTATGGCGTAGGCGTTGGCGTAGGCGTAGGCGTTGGCGTAGGCGTAGGCGTTGGCGTAGGCGTTGGCGTTGGCGTTGGCGTTGGCGTAGGCGTAGGCGTAGGCGTAGGCGTTGGCGTAGGCGTTGGCGATCGCAACTGCACGTTTACCAACTGCTTTAAAATTCCCTTGAGAGCCAACAGTTACTTGTTCTGCCCAGTTTAATAAATCTCGCAACTTCGGTGTGTTAATGTACTGTTGCGCTTCCTTTTCCATCAGCAACAACAAATCATCTGCACCACCCCGCATTAATCCAGCTACTAATAAAAACACCTCTTTCCAACGTTTATCTGTCAGGTGTTCAGTGACTAGTTTCTCAACTTGGCGATGGTCATCAATATATTGTGCTGTTAAATATTCCTGTAGCGTCAAATGAGAGAAAGAAAATACATCCTCTGCTCGTTCTACTAAAATTCCTTGTTGCACAGCAACAGCATTCAGCACCGCTTCACCATCTAAATGTTGAGGTGCATTTAAATTACTCGCCAAAAATGTTTTGATTTGCTGAACAATATCACGCTGAGAAAAGAATAATCTGTCAGACTCAAAACCTGTATAAGCAATTTCAGAGAGTAATATCTCTTCTAATTCTGTATGCAGCCCTTGATAAATTTCATCTCGAAGAATTCGCTTTTCTGATGCCCATTCCTCTAGCAATATCCGCAGTGCCTTTCGGTAAAGAACACTGCGATTATCAGGAAAGCTTTGGGAACGGTCATAGACTAAACAGAGAAATGTCAGCAATAAAGGTGTGTGTGCCAACTCTTTAGCAGCTTCATTTTCTGGCTTTTGCAGCAACTCCCAGCATTTCTCACCTGTCTTTGCCTGCTTATCTGCTTCTGAATGAAACCAGTTAAAAATAAATTGCCGAATCTGGGCATCATCAAAATCCACCATTGCCACATCACTAAAGCGACGAAAACCGCTGCGATATGCAGCCGTGCGGCAAGAGGCAATAAAGCGATTTTTATCGTATTTGTCAACAAAGTTTTGAATTTGGCTAATTGCCTCAGTCAAGTTTTTCGTTGGGACTTCATCCAAGCCATCGAGCAAAATCAGTAACTTGCCTTCTTCTAAAGCTTTGGCGGTAAATTTATCAGGTGATGGAAAGCCGCAAATGCGAAACTCTTCCGCAATAAATTTTTCAATATTGATATCGCTGGTTGTAAATATTTTTAACTCGATGAACACTGGAATGCAAGCGTGTTTAAATCCGCCTTTTCTACCTTTGAGAACTTCTAGTCCCATCTTCCGCAAAAATGTAGACTTTCCCGCACCGGGACCACCGAGTACCATTAGATATTGCTTATTATTAGCTACTTTAATTCCTTCTTGTTTGGGACAATCTTGAGATTGAAACCTCCGGCTTTTAGCTTGGCGATAAAATTCTTCTAAATTCTCGATAGATTCAAAACTACGGATAGCTTTATTATCTAAAAACTGAACTCCTGTATAGACAGATTCCAACTTTACAGGTTCGCGCATTCCCAATACTTTGAGAATGCCGTGCCGTTCTTGATAATTCAGCACATATTGCTTTGATGCAGCAAAAATTTTCTCCCTAGTTTTTTCATCTAAAGTTTTACCAAACATTCCGAGAATCTTACCACCGCCGGTGATAAGCGACTGGAAAATAGGAACTGATAGACCACTAACGACTGATATCGCCCAAGGTTCAAGTCCTGTCATAGGATATTCAGTAAATTTATCTACAATTTATATCTCTAAATATAACGATAAAAGCAAACCAGGATAATTATGTTGGATGCATCATTGCGGAGTGCAAAAATATAGCCCTCAGCCTGGAAGCCTGGGGCTATACGAACAAAGCCCACCTGCGTGGGCTATGGAAATTTTAGTCCGCGCAGGCGGGCTTAGTTTGTATAGCGACACCCTTTAGGGTGTTGATTACTACGCCGTAGCTTTCAATTCAAAAATCTTCTCAATCACATCTTCAACTACCTTATCGGGTGTAGAAGCACCAGAGGTAATTCCCACAACAATTTCATTATCTGGCAACCAGTTTTCTGTTATTTGCAACTCACCATTTAATAGTCGATGCTCAATCGCATTTCCTGATTTAATTCGCTCTACACAATCGATATGATAAGAAGGAATTTTCTGCTCTACGGCAATTTGTTGTAGTTGAGTAGTATTCGATGAATTAAAGCCACCAATTACTACCATTAAATTCAGCTTATGTTCAACTAACCCCAACATAGCATCTTGCCGTTCTTGGGTAGCATCGCAAATAGTATTAAAGCTTTGAAAGTGCTGATTTAAATCAATTGGACCATACTTTTTCAACATGGTATGCTCAAACAATTTACCAAGTTGCTCAGTTTCACCCTTGAGCATGGTTGTTTGATTAGCAATACCAACTCTTTCTAAATCTTGGTCGGGGTCAAATCCGGCGCTGACTGCTTTGCTAAATTTAGCGAGAAATTCGTCACGATTCCCACCATTAAGAATGTAGTCAGCAACGTATTCAGCTTCTTGCATATTCAGCACAATTAAATATTTGCCAGCAAAAGAACTGGTGGCAATAGTTTCTTCGTGCTTATATTTGCCGTGAATAATTGAGGTATAATCGCCTTTTTTATGCTTTTCAACTGTGTTCCAAACTTTCGACACCCAAGGACAAGTAGTATCAACAATTTTGCAGCCTTTCTCGTTCAGAATCTGCATTTCCTGGACGCTTGCGCCAAAAGCGGGTAATATAACTACATCACCTATTTCCACCACAGAAAAGTCTTTTTTGCCAGCATCAAAAGGAATAAATCCTACTTTCATTTCCAGCATTCGCTGATTTACAGAAGGATTATGAATAATTTCATTAGTAATCCAAATGCGTTCGGTGGGAAAATGCTTGCGGGTTTCATACGCCATTGCAACAGCACGTTCCACACCCCAACAAAAGCCAAAAGCTTGCGCTAGTTGAATGATGACATTACCCCGTTTCAGGGTGTAATTATTATCGCGAATTTGTTGAATTAAATTGCTTTGATATTCGGATTGCAACTGGGTGGCAACTTCGGCTTTATGACCAAACCCTTTGCGATGATAGTTTTCTGAATGTTGGAGCGATCGCTTAAAAGCTTTTGTATCCATCGTTTTTTTTCGTTAGAGACTCCTCTGTCTTATTGTAGGAGCGCAAAGACACCATTTAAGCGGGGAGTAGAGACGCGATGTTCCTCGCGTCTCTACAAAAGTGGGGGAAGAAATTTCACCTTGTTACTTTGTCTGCCTTGTCTGCCTTGCCTGCCTTATTTGGCTTGTCTGCCTTATTTGGCTTGGCTGCCTTGTCTAGTTCTATCTGAGTGTACATTTGTAAGGCAGAACTCCAGACAAGATAGCCTTGGGGATTTAGGTGTAAGCCATCGGTAGAGAATTCGGGACGAAGATTACCTTGCTTGTTGGTAAACAGGGGATGCAAGTTGAGATATTTTACCTTCTCTTTTGTGGCTATATCTTGCAGTTGCAGATTCAATTTGCGAATGCGACTGTTAGGAATAGCCAGCAGTTTTTCTCGTCCTTCCCAGGTTGCTTCTTCTGCTCCATGCGGCAAAATCGACTGAAGCACAATTTGCGCTTTTGGATGCACCTTTCTCAGGTAACTGATAATTCGTTGCTGATTCTCTAAAATTGTCTCATCGCTTGCCCCCCGGATGAGGTCATTAATGCCAATCATCACAAAAATCGTCTTTGGCTGGGTGCGGTTAAATAAATCTAATCTTTTTAATAGTCCATTGCTAGTTTCTCCAGAAATGCCCTGATTTAGCCAATTTCTGTCTTCGGGTAATAACTCTGGAGGAAACCACAATGACAGAGAATCTCCCGCGAGGATGCTTAAATTCTGGGCAGGTTTCTCGGCAGATGCTTTAGCTTCTTTTTTGAGGACATCTATCCACTGCGGATAACTGAATTTATGGCGAGGTCCTAGTTTAGGTGTGATTTGGGCAGGTGTGACTTCGGGTTGACTGTTGTGGTTGACTGGTGTCGCGGAATGTGCAGACCAAAAAAAAGCGGTCAAACCCTGCTGTCGTAAAATTAGCAAGGCGATCGCCAATATGAGTATGCCGTTAGTTACCAGGGAGAAAAATGCCCAGGTAGGAAAAATTTTTGCTGGAGTAGACACGAGGCGCGATTTTTACTAATTCTTTGAATCAGATTTTAGATGATTTGAATGGAATTTGAGATCCTCAGCCACCGAGCTTTACGCCTACCGAGTATTCTTGTGAGGAAGGGCTGAGGCAGTCAGGATATGTTTTCCGGGGTCCGAGGTACATGACCAGTGCCGCACAAATCAGCATAAATGCTGTATCGCGATAAAATTTAAATTTTTTAGCTTGCTACTATACAAATATGAAATTTTGTGCTTTTTATTTGTTGATAGTTTATTAAAAAAGCTGTTAGTTGATGCTTAATGGAAATGCCAACAGCAAACAACTAACAACTAACAATTATCAACTATTAGGTGATATTAGGTTTCCCCCGGTGCGGTATCCCTCCGAAGCTACTTGCATCAGAAAATCCGCTACCATCAGCTTCTTTGAGGAATCCGTTGTAAGCCTCCATACCATGTTCGGCAATATCCAAACCTTCAAACTCTTCTTCGGCAGTTACTCTGATACCTAAAGTAGCCTTGAGTGCAATCCAGAAGATGCTGGTCAGAAGAACAGTCATGCCGCCTACCGAGACAATACCGACTAATTGCGGAATCAATGTGCCCAAACCACCACCAAAGAATAACCCGTGGGGTCCGACTGGCTTACCTGCCAAGTCAACCATCCAAGGATATCCACCAGGACCAACAGCAAATAAACCTACTGCCAGAGTTCCCCAAATACCACAAACTAGGTGAACTGAGGTTGCTCCCACAGGGTCATCAATGCGGAGTTTGTCAAAGAAGGTGACAGAGAAAACTACCAAGACTCCGGCAATCAAGCCAATGATGAAAGAACTACCAACACTGACGTAAGCACAAGATGCTGTAATTCCCACCAAGCCAGCCAAAATACCATTGATAATCATCGAAAGGTCTGGCTTACCCAAATACAGCCAAGCTGTAACTGTGGCTGCAATGCCACCGACAGCGCCTGCCATGTTGGTGGTTAAGGCAATGTGGGTAATTGCACCAGGGTCGGCAGCCATCACCGAACCTGGGTTGAAACCAAACCAGCCCAACCACAAAATCAAGCAGCCTAAGGTGGCAATGCTCATGTTGTGACCGGGAATGGCATTAATTTGCCCATCTTGATATCTGCCAATGCGCGGTCCGAGAAATGCTGCTCCCATCAAAGCTCCCCACCCACCAACTGAGTGAACGACTGTAGAACCGGCAAAATCCCAGAAGCCCATGTCTGCTAACCAACCACCACCCCAAATCCAGTGTCCGGTAATGGGGTAGGCAATGCCTACGAGTAAAAGGCTAAAGATTAAGAAGTCAACAAACTTAATTCTTTCGGCAACTGCCCCGGAAACAATCGTGGCTGCTGTGCCGGCGAATACTAGCTGAAATAAGAACTTAGCAGCTAGAGGTACACCAGCCCAGTTTAGGGCACTGAAGATGCCTTTATAAGCATCTCCGGTGGCGGGACTGTTATCGGCTCCTCCTAAGAAAAACCCATTCAATCCGATGAAATCATTGCCATCGCCAAACATCAAGGCAAAACCGATCGCCCAAAATGCCACTGTGGATAGGGCAAACACGATCAAGTTTTTAGAAAGAACGTTGACTGCGTTTTTCTGGCGACAGAACCCGGTTTCTAACATACAAAAACCAGCGTTCATGAAGAACACCAAAAAGGCGGCGATCGCTACCCATAATGTATCAAGGGCAACTTTGAGATCCGCTGTGGTTGGTCCTGCTGATGGAGTTTGGGCAACCGCTGCACAACCCCACGCCAACACAATCAAACAAGCGATCGGTAAGCAAGCTTGCCAACTCGGAGATAGTCGTTTAATTGCTAGATTAAATCTATTGACAATTGAGTTGGATTGTGTTCTCTTCTCTTGATGTCTACTGCTAGTTTTCGATTTGTTTTTTCGTGTAACTTTTAACATCATGCCTTTAAGTATCACTAACTGAAAAAATACCTTAAGCAACAAAGCGCTAACGCCAAAAGCGAAACAAGTCGTCTTTGATATTTGCCATTCGGGCAAGTTGGTTGTTGAAACTTGTTTATTCTCATCACTGGCAATTGATTGTGTGAAAATCAAAAAGCCAAATAACCAGAGTAGTAATCAATAAACTGGTGCTATCTCTCTCTGTAAATTTTACGGAGATTATTAATAAATTATTATGTATTTTGTAAAACAGTCAAGCATCCTTCATTGGCTCTTTAATAATTATTCTTTGGCAGGTTAATTTTTTTAACTTGTCAAGTTAGGGATTCGAGATTAGTTACTAATTAATAGCAATAATTCCCAATATCCTATTACAGAAACCTTTGCTAAAAAAGTCTCAAGTGTAAAGGATAAAATACTCACAACTTATGGTTTTAGCTTTTTCTTTGTCCAATTAACCCCGCAGCAGAAACTCGCAAAGGTTCAGTGCTGTTTTTTGTTCAAAAGTTTGGTGAATCCACTAATAAAGTTGATTGATTTTCTATTAAGCCAAATAGTAATTCTGTAGTGTTAAATACAATTTTCTAGCTTTTACTGCTACTTGGATGCATCAGCATGCCTAAAAAAAGTAACTGTATCCGTTACAGTGTCAGCATTTTCGGACATTAGGATCTATAAGTCAAGAAATTATGAAATTTGCATAAAATAAGTTAATAATTTTTACAAACAGATAAAGCTACTGCTGTTATCAAGGAGATACTTTATATCTTTTTATACAAGTTACACAAAAGAATCTTTTCATTAGGTATAGTTAATTCTAAATAAAGAACGGATATTACATCTGTTGCAAATATTTTTCCCAGCCTAATTGTTCTAACTTCGCTTGCTTTGCCATTACCGATTCGCAGAGATTTTGGCGATATTTTTGGATTTTTTCGAGTAATTCGGGTTGGTGGGTAGCGAGAATTTGAATTGCCAAAAGTCCCGCATTTGTGGCATTACCTATTGCCACGGTTGCAACGGGGATACCAGCAGGCATCTGTACAATCGAATACAAGGAATCAATTCCTTGTAAGTGACGACTGGGAACGGGAACACCGATAACCGGAAGTGGGGTTAAAGATGCAACCATTCCGGGAAGATGAGCAGCACCACCAGCACCGGCGATAATCACTTTAATACCGCGTTGATGTGCAAGTTGGGCGTAATTTACCATGCGTTCTGGTGTACGATGAGCGCTGACAATGGCAACTTCGCTCTTAACGCCAAATTCTTCACAAATAGCGATCGCACCCTGCATGGTGGGTAAATCGGAATCGCTGCCCATAATAATACCGACAAGGGAAGTCATAGGATTTTAGATTTTGGATTTTGGATTAACCTGATGAGCAAAGCAACACCCATAAATATTATCAACGCTAGAGTGCCGGGATACAAAGATTTGCAGATGCTCTTGGTTCGTGAGGGTATAATTGAGCAAATTTTGCCAATGACTACAGTTTTCAAATCGGTTGCACCTCCTGGCTTGGAATTGCTAGATATTCGTGGTGATTGGGTTTCCTTGGGTGGCGTCGATTTACAGATTAATGGTGCGCTGGGGTTGGCATTTCCGGAATTAAAAGCTGAAAATTTCGACTTTCTCCAGAAAATCTGTGAATATCTCCAGAATGTGGGGGTAGATGGATTTTTACCGACACTGGTGACAACTTCGGTGGATAATATTCAGCGATCGCTTGCGGTCATCGCTGATTTTATTTCTCGTCAAAAATCAGGTTCCCAAATTCTTGGTGTACATCTAGAGGGACCATTTTTGAACTTGCAAAAACGCGGCGCACATCCAGCAGAATATCTGTTACCTTTAACAATTGAAGAAGTAAAGCGGGTTTTGGGCGATTATGCCCAGATTATCAAAGTCATTACCCTAGCACCAGAGTTAGATCCCACTGGTGAAGTCATTCCTTACTTGCGTTCAAAGGGCATTACCGTTAGTTTAGGACATTCCCAAGCCACCGCCACAGAAGCCGAAGATGCCTTTAAACTAGGTGCAACGATGGTGACTCATGCTTTTAACGCTATGCCATCATTACATCATCGCCAACCGGGATTATTAGGTGCAGCAATTATCCATCCTGATGTCATGTGTGGTTTTATTGCCGATGGTGAACATGTTTCGCCGATTATGCTACAAATTCTACTACGCGCCAGTTCTCACAAAGGACTTTTTTTAGTAAGTGATGCTTTATCGCCTTTGGGACTTCCTGATGGGGTTTATCCTTGGGATACTCGGCAAATTGAAGTCAAAAATGGCACAGCAACATTGCCAGATGGAACTTTATCGGGGACGACTTTACCCTTATTAGTGGGAGTGCAAAACTTGGTTAAATGGGGAATTTGTGATGTGGAAACTGCAATAATTCTCGCAACCGAAGCACCAAGACAAGCGATGCCGAGTACGGCAACCTTGCGGAACGCTTCTCTTGGAATTTCTCCAAATCAACCCGCAAACTTATTACGCTGGCATTTCGATGAAACAACAAAAGACCTAACTTGGCAACGGTTAAACTTATTGCAAAAGTCCTGATTATAAAATCTTTCTCTGCGTTTGGGCGACTCTAAGTCATAAAAAATCTATATTTTCTGCGTTATTAGCGCCTCCCATCAATGATAACTTTAACGATTGGGAACCCATGAAAATTCAGCTGTATGAACGCAACCGACGATAAAACAATTGTTAAAAATTATTTCAATTCCACAGGCTTCGACCGCTGGAGACGTATTTATGGTGATGGCGAAGTTAACAAAGTTCAGCTAGACATCCGCAACGGACATCAGCAAACTGTCGATACAGTCCTTAGCTGGTTAAAAGCTGATAGCAATTTAGCCGAAATATCAGTCTGCGATGCTGGATGTGGTGTGGGTAGTCTTAGCATCCCCCTAGCGGCAGATAATGCGAAAGTTTATGCAAGCGATATTTCTGACAAAATGGTGGGTGAAGCAAAGGATAGAGCTTTAGGAACTTTAGGACAAAGCGATAATCCGACTTTTGCCGTCCAAGATTTAGAAGGGTTGAGTGGTAGTTATCATACAGTTATTTGCTTGGATGTTCTCATCCACTATCCTCAAGAAAAAGCAGATGAAATGATTTCTCATCTGTGTTCTTTAGCACAGTCGCGAGTAATTCTCAGCTTTGCGCCTAAAACTTTCGCCCTTACTATACTGAAAAAAATAGGCAGTTTTTTCCCAGGACCAAGTAAAGCAACTCGTGCTTACTTGCATCGTGAAGCTGATGTAGTAAAAATACTGCAAAAAAACGGCTTTACCGTGGAAAGACAGTCAATGACTCGGACTCGCTTTTACTTTTCGCGAATACTGGAAGCTACGCGTAAGTGAGGTTAAGATCGCTGCGATATAACTCTTATATTTTGCAGCGATTATGAGATTTCTCACCAAACTAACTGCTGGCTTTTTGCTTACTTTCGGATTTATATGTTTGATGATGAGTGCTTCTGCCTTATCGCAGTTAGCAGATAAAGATCAGACTACCATAGAACAGCAAGAGGCGACAGATACTTTTTTTGCAGGAATAGCCTTAGGTGTCCCATTAGCAGCAGGGGGAGGTTACACGCTTTGGAAGTTACGTCGAAGACATGAAAAATTGTTACGCGATCGCTTAGATTCTACTTTTTATCAAATGCTCAAAGCCGATAATGGTAGAATTACCGTCTTGCAGTTAGCGATGGAAGCACAACTATCTGGGGAACAAGCTAAACAATATCTGGATCAAAAAGCTAAAGAGTTTAACGCTACTTTTGAAGCAAGTGATAAAGGCAACATTAGTTACCTGTTTCATCTTTAAGTAATTGCCCACTCCTCACTAAGAGCACTTTCTTAGTGGAAGCTTTTGGCAAGTGAGGCTAGAATCACAAACAAAGTTCATTCTTGAAAGTGGAACTATGAAGACAGCAGGAAAATTAGCTTCTGGATGGCTGCTTACACTCGGATTTATGTTTATGACGCTATCAGTTTCAGCGCTATTTAACAAAATCGCTATAGAGAACGCATCCCGTCGATTACCGATAGATTTTGAGCAAGAACTTGATTATCCAAATGCTACTTATCCTGATGATAATAGTATTATAGGCGGTTTAGTTTTTGGCGTTCCGACTTTAGTACTGGGGGGATGGCTAGCATTTGGATTGTACCGTGATAGTCAACAAGAGAAAAAAATGATTGATCAACAGGTAAGCGATCGCTTGCAATCTCTTTTTTATCGAATGCTGACTGAAAACAATGGACGTGTCACCGTTTTAAGCTTTGCAATGCAGTCACAGCTTCCAGCTGCCGTCGCCAGAGAATATTTAGATGAAAAAGCCCAAGAATTTCATGCTAACTTTAAAGTAAGCGAGGATGGCGCAATCTCTTATCATTTTGATGTTTAAACCATAAAACAGCGAAATTGGGATAACTCCATGACGCAAATTTTTTTGAGTATAGGTGCTATTTTGGGCGGTTTGTCGGTTGCCGGTGGTGCCTTTGCTTCTCATGCATTGCGCGAGAAAATTAGCGAGCGATCGCTCGAAATTTTTGAAACCGCCGCGCGTTATCAAATGTACCACGCTCTGGCATTATTGTTAGTAGCGCTACTATTGACCATCTACCAAGAATCTCCGCCACCAAGTTTGTTAGCAAGTGGGTGGCTGTTCATTATTGGGATTACTTTGTTCTCAGGTAGCTTGTATGCTCTGTCGTTAACAAATGTGAAAATACTGGGAGCGATCGCACCACTAGGAGGTGCAGCTTTTATTGCCGGTTGGGGTGCTTTGGCTTTTGCTGCTTCGAGTTTAAAGTATTAAATAGTTATGAGTTAGGAGTTAAGAGTTACTAAATTTTAACTCTTAACTTAATTAATTTAATACAGTCCTAAATTTGAAAAACATCGACCAGTATTTGTTTGTCCTCTGGCAGACGCCGATCGCGTGGTGAATCGTAAAATACCATCAAGCTATTCTTTTCTCCCCAGCAAGAATATAACGCCAAACCTTCAGCATGGTCAAAACCAACAGTAAAAGGTAAGTCAAATAAGGGAAACAAACTATCCTTATCCTGTTCGTGAATACTATCACCCGAAGCATCTAAAGCATTTTTCCAGCGAAAAACTTGCATTTCTCCTTCTAAATCCATCGTCGGTCCCGCCAAGATAATCAAATCTTCCCCTTGCAAACATAATTCTCGTATCCCCAAACCATTCAAATTGAGAAAATGCTTTTTGTATTTTGCACCTTTATCGGTCATTTCTTGCAGCACGAGAACACCAGGCTCGAATTCTGTTACTTGTATTTCTAGAATCATAGCCCACCCCCGCAATACAGGTCCGCGCAAACCTAGAAAAAGGCGATTATTACTTGCCATCGCTAAACCTTCGACATCCAAACCGTTATCTTTAGAAGGTATTCCTCCAGTAATAAATGGCTTCAAATGTACGTCTTCTTTTAAAGCCTCAAACAACAAATTGCGCTGGTCGATTATTTGCAAAGAAGCTGCCGTTAGGGTTTCTCCTTCAACGGGAACGCAAGATTTAATCAACTCGCCATTGACAACGGGAATCCTTGCCAAAATAAAACGGTTGAGATCGGTGGTAATGGTAGCAAGTCTTTCTAAATCGGTTTCTAAATCTTTTCCTTTAGGTTTCTTTCGTTTAGTACTGTGAGAACCAGTTAACCAAAGATAGCCACCCGCGAAATCCATACCTTCAATATCAATTTCGTCATCATCTAATAACTCGATATAATCTTTTAATAAAAAACGTTGATGCTTGCCATAACTATGGCAACCTGTGGGAGAAAGACGCTCAACCCCAACCATTTCATCAGAACCAATCCACAAGCTACCATCATCACTAAAAGCAGCAGCAGAAATATCGCTGACAATATTGTTAGCTCTTTTCTCGAAGTGAAGTAAAACGCGAGTTAATAAAAAATATTCTACTTTAGACATAAAGCTTTGTATAACCTATTAATTAAGTAATACCAATTTTCTGTGATGTTGCGCTTAATAAAAGCTTGCCCTATAAGGGTAGCACTAAAGGAACAAAGCCCACCTGCGTGGGCTAATTAATATTATTCTCATGCAGAAATGGTATAAGTAGACTTCTTTAATTTAGACGAGAGCAACAACATCTACTATCTTGACATAGTTTTTATCAGGTGAATCAGGTCGAACCTTTCAATTAATTCATTAATATTCTTTAAAAATAATTATGTTAACATAATCGGTCTTAATATTTAAAATGAGTTTTTCACAGTCAGCGCTTCAGCGCTGAAGTGCTAACTACGAAACTCAGAAGATTCCCTTAATAAGACTTTCTGCTTTACAATATATCTTTTTGGGCGCTTCAATAAAGTATTTAAACAATGCCGGACATAGCCATCCTTCCATATTTGTTTGACTCCAATAATACCAATTTCCGTTATATTCTTCTCTCAGCCAAGTCAATTCTGCTTGATAACCTGGGAAAGGATTTGCAGAAAATAAAAGCTTAAAACCTTCATCAGCATTGGGAATATTTTGCACTAGAATGTCAATCATTTCCGGTACACCACTTACAAAAGGTTCGTGAACTAATCCGACTCGTTCATCGTCAAACACCCATGTCGAATTACGTCGATAGGGGAAAATCACCATCATTGAGTTCGTCATACCTCACCATTACAGACAATAATTATCTTAAAAAAATGTTAACTTATGCAAAGGGATAGTAAGTAATTTTAGGAGAGCGATCGCCTAGCACAAATAAATCAAATATTCACTTAATTCTCAGTCAAATAGCTCAACATACAAAGCAATTAAAGCAAATACTTCAATTATGTGCCGATTACTTGCCTACCTTGGTTCACCTGTTTCTCTAGACCATCTATTATACAAACCAGAACACTCGCTGATAGTCCAGAGTTACCAACCCCGCGAAATGATTTCCGGGGTAGTCAACGCTGATGGCTTTGGTGTTGGCTGGTATCATCCTGAAAAAGATACCGAACCTTTTACCTACAAAAATACAGCACCGATTTGGAACGATATTAATTTACCAAGTCTTAGCCGTTTTGTTGAGTCTAAATGTGTACTGGCTTATGCTCGCAGCGCTACACAAGGTCAAGCATTGGATTTTGCTAATTGTCAACCATTCAAACATGAAAATTTACTATTCTTTCACAATGGAAGAATTGAGAATTTCCGAAAAACATTACACAGAAAAATTCGCAGCATTTTAACACCTGAATATTATGAACTAATTAATGGTAGTACTGATTCTGAGCATATTTTTGCGCTATTGCTTTCTCTGTGGCAAGAAAATCAAGATCTAACTTTAGAATCTGCTTTACGCAAGACATTATTAACGCTTTTAGATTTAGCCCAACGTGATGAAGTGGATGTGTCAGCAAATGTCATAATTAGCGATGGACATCGGCTGATTGCTTCACGCTTTGCTTCAAGTTCACCTGCTCCGTCTCTTTATTGGCTGCGGGACGATCCAATTTTTCCCAAGTCTGTAATTATTGCGTCTGAACCGCTATTCGCTAGTAATTGGACTGCTTTCCCGGAAAATAGCATTATCACTGTGGGAGAAGACTGTGATATCCAAATTGAGAAAATCTAATTTACAACAAGCAATTTCTCTTGCTTTCTATCAATGTCGAAGAAACACTGTGGCTTTGTTCGAGGATATGGACGAAGCCACATTTCGCCATCAGGTTCATCCCGATTTTAGCCCTGTGGGGTGGCATTTGGGACATATTGCCTACACCGAGTCGTTATGGCTACTAGAACGCAGTGCAGGTAATGCTTGTTTGTTTCCGCAATACCGCAAATTTTTTGCAGCTGATGGTTTACCCAAATCACAGCGAGTCCAATTACCAAATCTGGAAGAAATTTATTATTACTTAGACACAGTTAGAAAAAAAGTCTTAGATTACCTAGAAGTAGCTGATTTAAATCAGGAAGAACGTCTTTGGCGCTTTTTACTTCAGCACGAAAGTCAACATTGCGAGACGATCGCCTTTTTGTTGGAATTAGCGAAGAGGAATGGACAAGGAGACAAGGAGAGGGGGGGACAAGGAGACAAGGAGACTATTCTTTCTCCCCCTCTCCCCCTCTCCCCATCCCCCCCTCCTCTGATCAAAATCCCAGCGGGTGAGTTTGAAATGGGTAGTAACGCAATTGATGCTCTTGATAACGAGCGCCCCGCACATAAGGTGTATTTAGACACATATTCTATTGAGCGTTACTCCGTAACTTGTGGGCAGTATCGTGCATTTATGGAAGCGGGAGGCTACGAAAATCCGGGTTTTTGGTCAAAAGCTGGCTGGGAATGGTTGCAAATAGAGCAGGTAGAGGAACCGCTTTATTGGCACAATGTTTTATCTGCGGATAATCACCCAGTTTGTGGTGTTAGTTGGTACGAAGCAGAAGCATATTGCCGATTTGTCGGTAAGCGACTACCCACAGAAGCCGAGTGGGAAAAAGCAGTTAGTTGGGATGCAGACATGAATCGTCACCGCATCTATCCTTGGGGTGATGAAGAGCCAACACCGCAACATTGTAATTGCGTTGATGTAGCATCTCCACAGAAGAATCGCCTAACTATAAACACAACATCAGTAGATGCTTACCCAGATGGGCAAAGTGCTTATGGTTTGTATGATGCTTTGGGTAACGTCTGGGAATGGACTGCATCGTGGTTTGATGGCTACGATGGTTTCGAGATGTACCCTTATGTCGGTTACTCACAAGTTTATTTTGACCAACAGCACCGAGTTTTAAAAGGTGGTAGTTGGGCAACTAATCCTTTTGCATTGCGTTCTAGTTTTCGCAACTGGTATCATCCTGGGGTGCGCCAGATTTTCGCGGGGTTTCGTTGCGCTCTTTAGGGAGTGGAGCGTGTTTTCAAACCCTTAGCCCCTAGTCTCTAATCCCCAATACCTGTAAATTTAATGGAAAAAGCATAAAAGATAGCCTTCATGCTAATGTAATCTAGCTCAGGCGTGATGTTATTTGATGTGACTTCATGTTTCACTAGCTTTGGTTTGGGGTTTGCACATAACAATGCAACCTATCACACCAAGTCATCGGAGGTTCAATGTCAATATCTAAAGCTCTCAGCAGTAAGGTTAATTCCCAAAATACTATTGAAAAACGCTTAGAAATACAGCGTTTGCTAGAACCAACCTTGGTTGTTTCCTCTAGCGCTGGGAGTGATGTAGTTAAAGGATTAACTCAAACAGCGAAATCCTTACCTCCTCGTTACTTCTACGACGATCGCGGATCTGAGTTATTTGAGCAAATCTGCGAGTTACCAGAATATTACGTGACGCGGACAGAAACGGCAATTTTACAAAAGTGTGCTAGTGAAATTGCCAAGATTACAGGGGATTGCGAACTGGTGGAACTTGGCAGCGGTAGCTCTACCAAAACCCGTATTATTTTAGATGCATACAAGCAGCTAGGCTATCCCCTGCGTTATCTGCCGATTGACGTGAGTGCAGGTATGTTGGAAACTAGTGCCAAGCAGCTATTGGCAGATTATCCCTCATTACAAGTTCACGCGATCGCTGGAACTTATGAAATGGCGTTAGCGCAACTGATACCAAAGCAATTACCCAGCAGGATGATTTGCTTTATCGGTAGCACTTTGGGTAATCTCAATCCTCAAGAGTGTGATGTGTTTTTATCGGAAATTAAAGATGCTCTGCAAGTGGGAGAGTATTTTTTATTGGGGGTAGATTTGCAAAAGCCCAAACACATCTTAGAAGCAGCTTATGACGATAGCCAAGGTGTGACGGCAGCGTTTAACCTAAATATGTTGGATCATTTAAATCGACGGTTTGAGGGCAATTTTGACACAACGCAGTTTGAACACTGGGCATTTTATAACGAAACTGAAAATCAGATTGAGATGCATTTGAAAAGTATGCGCGAGCAAACTGTCGAGTTACGGGCTTTAAACCTAAGTGTCCATTTTGATAAAGGCGAGACAATTTTTACCGAGATTTCCCGTAAATTTGACATCAACATTATTAAAGAGCAACTTGCAGCAAAAGGCTTGATACCGCTTCATGTGTGGACTGATGCAAATCAATGGTTTGGTTTGTTACTTTGCCAATTCCAAGCATAGATAACAGCAAAAAGATAAGAGCGATCGCTTGAGGAAAATAGAGACGTTACATGTAACGTCTCTTTATAAACCGCTGATTTTGAAAGCAGATGAACCGGGAGCAAGTGGAAGTGATAGTTGAAAATCGCAGCGTTCGGGTAGATCGTTTCCACTTGAGTTGCCCAGATATATACGCTTTTTGATTAAGTTTCCTTTTTACCTAATAAATTCTCATCCTATTTGCGGATTATAGTGAATATCATCTTCAGATATGTTGTATTTAGAGGCATTCGGATGATTCGCAGGAAGCATTATGGCTGATCTGACTAGGAAAACAGACAACGAACCCAATACAAACAACGAACGCAATCTTTCAGATATACCCATGGAAGATACTGATCTTCTTTCGGATATACCCGTAGAAGAAACTGGCGAAGAAATTATTTCAGATCTACCCCAGGCAATTACTGAATCCTATGGAACGGGTGTTGCCCTAGAGCCGGGGCTTGAAATCGGCGGACGAACCATGCACGACCGGATGGAGCAGTATACATCGGCTAGTCCAGAACTAACGGGAGGTGATATTGATGCTCGTTGGGATCAGGCTGAAGCAGTTGGTGACGAAGCAGTGGGGGGAACCGCTCCTACTCCCGATCAGAGCATTGTTGAAGAACTGGGAGCTGCCGTTGGGTTAGATTATGACGACGGGGTATCTCTTCAGACAAACGAGATTTTGGAGGAACGTGACTCTGGTCGATGGGAGTTAGACCCCATGTCTTCGGAAGATTATCAGGAGCGTTGAGTGTTCTCTGGAAATGCGCGATGGCGCTGTTTCTCTCACCGTAGGCGATCGCATTATCCCTGTGATTCAAACCCAGTGCTTGGATAAAGATTGGAGTCAACCCTCTCAATAAGAGAACTCAAAAAAATTAACCAATCTAGATTAATACTAATGAGGAGCAATTTATGGCAACCCCAGAATCTCCAGACACCAGACCAACAGACCTAGATATCTCTGGAAACGTTGATACACCAGATACACCAGCTATGCCAGCTCCAGATGCAAGTGTTACTTTAGGTGATTCGGCAAGCAACCCTTTAACCATTTTTCCGCTGTCGGAAGAAGAAGAAGCAACGGAGTATTGGCAAGACACTGAAGATGCCGAACGCTCAACAACAGCTAGTGAGGGGGAGTGAGGCGATTAAAAATCACATTTTCTGCGCTCTCTAGGCTTTCGTTAAGTTGGAATTGATGGGGACTCAAAACCTGATTAGCAAGTGCTACGAAGTGCAAAAAAACTTATTCAAAAACGTTGTCCGTGAATATATTCTTGCTCACTTGGCAGTGTTTTCACTACCTACTTACCATACTTTAGCCTTTCTATCAAGTCGCTTCTCTTTGAGAGACGCTGACGCTGGGCGGTAAGCGTTCGCGGAGCGTCCCTGAAAGAGAAGCTATGCCGTTGGCGTTGGCGGAGCCTCTCCAAGAGTTGCCTCTCGTTCGCGGAGCGTCTTTGAAGGAGAAGAGAAGGCTTTACGCTCCAATTCAAAAAAGGTCAATTAGCACAAATTATCTGCTCCTTTTGGGTGAGGATGCCTTTAATGAAAGTAGTTTGCGTTTGAAAACTAAACTTGAGCTTAATACACCTATTAGAACCACAAAACCATTGATAAAACTGGGTTCGGGAACCGTTCTAGTACTAGCAGTAGGAGTAGAACGAATTGTAAAAGAATTATAGAAATTGTTTGCGTCTAAATCGTCAGGGACATCAACAGAAAAAGTAAAATCGACGAATTCACCAGGAGCAACAGAACCCTCAGACCACTCAAGACGGAAAGAGCCATCCTGGATGAGCCGCGTGAACTTGGAAGAGGTAGGCTTTTGGTCAGAGCTTGAACCGTTGAAGTCGAAATCTGGAATTGCAAAGCCAGGGGGGACAAGAATTAACTCAGGTGATCCGAAGTTATCATTAACTCCAAAGCCAATCCTAAAACTAAAGCCATTCCAGGTAGAGTTAGTATCATTTAAAACTCTTTCGCTAAAGAAATACTCTGTCGTCCCTTTTGAAGGTTCAACGAACAGTTGGGTGTCAATCGGGGCTATAGCTTGAAAGGTTTTGGGGGTACAAGATAAGCTGCTTAAGTTGCTGATCTGATTTTCGCTTGGAGCTATGCTGTTGTCGTTATTAGGTTTTGGCGTATTAACGGGAGTTTGAACTTGTGGACAAAATACGTCACCAAGTCCTAATCCTGTAGGTGGACTTATGCTGGTAATAGTACGAGCTTGAGATGCTCCGCCAAAGCATAGAGAAATTGCCAAGGTAGTTACAACGGTTTTATTTATTCCTTTCATTTTTTAACTGTTGATTTGATTACAACAAAGGCAACAGCCTCGCTTTAGTATGTTAGAGGCTATGCCGATACTATTGTATCTTTAATTACAATCATATTTTTATAAATAGACAACATCACCAGTAGTAATACCAATTCTGTATGAAGATGCGCCTTATGAACCCCCCTGTAGTCCCCCCGATGCCTTGGGGGGACGGCGTTAGCCGGGGGGTAAAATATGTTGCAGCTTCATCAATAAACGGTATGAGGAGTTCGGTGGTTGATGTAAGCCTCAAAAAGAATAGTGACTGTAGGGCTTAACTTATCTTAATAATTATTCTTAAAAACTTTTCGCGTTTCTTTTGGTATAATTTGGTATTTACTCGTTTAGAAAAAGGTTTAAGTCTTGAGTTATTACGATTTCAATAACCACTTCTGGTCTTCACATACAGTTTGTAGTCAATCAGCACTACCAAAGTCAGATAAAAAAAATACTCGCTTTAGAATACCAGCAGGAATTTTGACTTTAGTGTGTGTTGGTGTTTGGACACCGCTGCTGCTCCAGATATTAGTTCCTGAGAAGAGTGAGAATCAGCAAAAAAGCTCTCTGAATGTTGACAACCCTAATGGGGATCGTATAATGCTCCAACGCTCGCGCTTCCTTTTATATTTATCTACCAAGCAACGATAATCAAGCAATTAATTAAAACCAAGTGGTAATGGGGTTGCATTCACGATTGCTGCTCCATTTGACACTCTCCGCCCTAGAAGGGCGAAGATTCTTGGATCATCCAGTCCACTTAACAAGTACAGCTTCCTACACTTACCAGAGGTGGTTCTGTCCTCAAGCTTTCAACTCATTGCAAAGTCCAGTTTCCCAGTGCCCCTGGGTACTGTTCAAAACCTAAAAGAATTGGTTTTTCTGGTACTTGTTGCTTGAAGTTTTTACCCGTACAAGCTTTCCTGTACGGAACCCCATAACTTCAGTTTTCAAGGTGCGCTGCCTTCTCGGCGACTGGGTTTTTAAGGTGGTTGAATACCCTACCCACCGATGACTAAAATACCACAAAAAGTCCCCCTAAAAGGGGGAGGCTTTAGACCCATTTCTGCGGTAAATTTTTAAGCAGTTTTTTACAGCGGATTGCTACTGCAACTGCTCCCTAATCAAACCCGGCAATTCCAACCAAATCGCCCAATAACTTTCTTGCCTCTGTCACTAGCTGCTGAAGTGTTTGAGGTAGGTTGATGATTTCTTGTATCAGGTCTTGGGGAGTAAAGCCAAAAACCATTAATATGATGACGATTACAACCAGGGCAATTGCTGTACTGATGACTGTCTTCAACAAACTCAACAAAGCCCTAAAGACCAGCAATGCAACAATTAATGCAGCTATGAGAATGATTAAATTAGTTGGCATAATTTTACCTGGAAAGCATAGGCTACAACTAGTACCAATGATCCATTCTTCCATTGGCTGCTTATAGGATCATAGTTCATCTAGAAGAGCGATCGCTAAGTCGAGTGCATATTTGACTTGCCCAGCGCCGTGGGGGGGTTTCCCTGCTTCCTCTGCTCCCTCAGTTTTTATGTCGCGTCTGGGCGATCGCCTGATGCCATGAGTGTAGTAGTGTTAAGCGATGGTCTGCGCTCATTGTCGGCTCAAACCGTTTCTCAACCTGCCAGTGTTGCACAATTTCCGCTTCGCTTTCCCAGTAGCCAACAGCTAGACCTGCCAGATAAGCAGCCCCCAAGGCAGTAGTTTCGGTGATTTTTGGACGAACAACGGGCACACCCAAAATATCTGCCTGAAACTGCATCAGCAGATCGTTGCGGGACGCACCGCCATCTACACGCAGTTCTGACAGAGAAAGCTTAGAATCCTGACGCATAGCATCAATGACGTCAGCCGTTTGATAGGCAATGCTTTCTAGCGCTGCACGGGCGATATGGGCACTGGTTGATCCGCGACTTAAACCCACAATCGTACCACGAGCGTAGCTGTCCCAATAAGGTGCGCCCAAACCGACGAAGGCAGGCACAAAATATACACCACCATTATCAGGAACACTGCAAGCTAAAGGTTCAACATCTGCACTATGCTTGATAATTCCGAGTCCGTCTCGTAGCCATTGCACAACTGCCCCGGCAATGAATACGCTGCCTTCTAGAGCATAACTGGTGCGTCCATTTATGCTCCAGGCGATCGTAGTTAGCAGCTTGTGGTCGGATAGCATGGGCTTATTACCTGTATTCAGCAGCATGAAGCAGCCTGTACCGTAGGTGTTTTTCACCATGCCACATTGCAACGATGCCTGCCCAAAGGTTGCAGCCTGCTGGTCTCCGGCAATTCCGGCAATGGGAATGCGGCTACCCAAAAGACCTTCAGATGTATACCCATACACTTCTGACGAACTCTGCACTTGGGGAAGAAGAGAACGGGGAATATCGAGAATGGACAGCAATTCATCGTCCCACTGCTGAGTGTGAATATTGAACAACAATGTCCTGCTAGCATTAGTCACATCTGTGATGTGGAGTTCCCCCTGAGTTAGTTTCCAAATCAACCAGCTATCGACGGTTCCAAATGCCAGTTCTCCTCGCTCGGCTTTAGAGCGAGCAGAAGGCACATTATCAAGCAACCACTTGAGTTTAGTGCCGCTAAAGTAAGCATCGATCACCAGTCCTGTCTTGTTCTGGAATGTTGTCTCATGTCCAGCTGCCTTAAGTTCATCACAGTAAGCAGCAGTGCGGCGATCTTGCCAGACGATGGCATTGTAAATCGCCTTACCTGTTTTTCGATCCCAGACTATCGTGGTTTCTCGTTGATTGGTAATCCCAATAGCAGCAATATCACTAGCCTTGATATCAATGCGAGCTAGGGCTTCATTAGCAACACCAATTTGGGAAGACCAGATTTCGTCAGCATCATGCTCCACCCAACCAGACTGCGGAAAGATTTGTGGAAATTCTTTCTGAGCAATGGTCAGGATATCGCCATTGCGGTCAAATATAATAGCGCGCGAGCTAGTGGTGCCTTGGTCGAATGCCAAAATATATTTAGTCAAGTCGCTTCGCTCCAATTAAAAATTCACGCATTCAAAATTCAAAAAAAAAGACAATTAGTGGCGAGTTCAAGCTCCCACTAATTAGACCTCAAGACTCATTCTATAAATGCATGTTCTTCTTATCCCTTTTCCCTGAATAAGTGCAAGAAGTCTATTCTTGGCGGCAGCCTCCGCAGGCAAGAGTCAGTAAAAACTGCTACACACAGGTATAATACAAAGGCGTTGCCGCTTTTGTTGCGGTACAGTGGTTAATGCTTCACTTTTGATGTTCGCTTTTTATTTTGTCGATTTTCAGCTTGACTTGCTCTTGATTCGAGCTTAAATTCTGGAATGTCGTACAGTTGCTCGTCTTCGAGGTTGTATTGTTCGCAAACCAGACTCAGCCGATCGCACTTACTGATGACAGGGTTGACAGAATGAGTCAAATCGCCTTGGAAAAACAGCAAAGTGTTTGATTTCGGAAGAATTTGCCCGATTTTGCGTTTGTGCGATCGCAACACGAGTTCTCCTCCCACTATATCAGTTGGTACGACGACATAAAGAACGCTAACAACTGTAGGGGGTTCGATAGTTTTACAATAAGAACGCAGAGAGCGATCAATGTGAGGATCGACACGAGAACCTGATTTTAACAAGAGGGGATTGAGGTAAAAAGCATTACAGTCTGGTTGCAGTGCTAAGTCTAGATAAGACTTGAAGTAGGGAAAGCGTTGCTCAACTGTTGTAAGATGCGATCGCCTAAAAACTAGCGAAAATCCTTTTGTACCTACAAAATCACGATTGAGGTTGTTGACTGTAAAATAAGGACACCCAAAAATCTGTCCTTGCAACTCACTCAGGTATTGTTGAGAAAAAGCGTTTTGACGTTGGTGATAATAAGTCAAGGTTAATGAAATTTGATAAAGTTGACGAACAGAAGAATTATAAAAATGTTAAATATTGCTGTTTGTTTTGTCACAATTGAATTTTAGACAGCTTTAATTATTATGACAATTATTTTGCACATCACGCGACGCGAAGAATGGGAAAAAGCGAAAGTTGCGGGATTTTATCGCGGTGATACTCTGAATTTGGAGGGTTTTATTCACTGTTCCACACCAACGCAAGTTATCAAGGTGGCAAATTTCCGTTTTAGAAATCAAAGGGATTTGGTAGTTCTTTGCATTGACTCCCAGAAAGTTGAACCGGATATTCGTTATGAAGCTGCGGAGGAAGGGGAATTATTTCCTCACGTTTATGGTGCTTTGAATGTTGATGCTGTGTTGAAGGTTGTTGAGTTTGCACCGGGGGAGGATGGTTTTTTGGAGTTGCCCCAAGGAGTTGTAGATTTAGTATAACGAACCGCGAAGGCGCGAAGGGCGCGAAGAGGAGAAATGGAGAAGGAGTTTGATGTGGGTGAGTATGTGGATTTGATGGCTTTTTTGGTGGATTTGCAGTTGTCCGATGAGTATCGGGATGGGGTGGTGGCAAATTTTGAGAGAATTAAGGCGATCGCTCAACTTGTGAATTCGTTTGAACTACCGGATGATGTTGAAGCTGCACCAATTTTTGAACCATGAATGATGCTTTATCAATTGCAGATGCTGTGCGCGAAGGCAAAGTCAGCGCGGTGGAAGTTGTTCAAGCTGCTTTAAAAGGAATTGCGGCGCGGGATAATGAATTAAACTGTTTTACGGCTGTGACTGCTGAATCTGCTTTAGAAGATGCAGCACGCATAGATCGAGAAATAGCGCAAGGTAATTATCCTGGCTTGTTGGCTGGGGTTCCTTTTGCGGTGAAAAATCTTTTTGATGTTGCTGGTTTAACAACTCTGGCAGGATCGAAAATTAATGCGGAAAATCCCCCAGCAATTAAAGATGCAACTGCCGTAGCGAAGTTGAAACAAGCGGGTGCGGTTCTGGTTGGTGCTTTAAATATGGATGAGTACGCTTATGGATTTGTGACGGAAAATTCTCATTATGGTGCTACTCACAACCCCCATGATTTAAGTCGGGTAACTGGTGGTTCTTCTGGTGGTTCCGCTGCTGCGGTTGCAGCGGGGTTGGTTCCGCTGACGCTGGGTTCTGATACTAATGGTTCAATTCGCGTTCCTGCGGCTTTTTGTGGTGTTTTTGGTTTGAAACCGACTTATGGTAGGTTGTCTCGCGCTGGTGTAGCTTTATTTTCCAGCAGTTTTGACCACATTGGACCTTTTGCTAGTTCGGTGCGCGATATTGCGATCGCTTTTGATGTGCTTCAAGGTGAAGATGGTCGAGATCCAGTTTGTACAAAGCGTCCCCCTGTAGAAACGCGCAATTTCACACAAAATATTGATAATTTGCGAATTGCGATCGCTGATGATTATTTTCAGAGCAAAGCAAATCCGGAAGCGTTAGCAGCAGTTGAACAAGTTGCCCGTGCTTTGGATGTGCGAGACTATATCACAATACCAGAAGCACATCGCGCTCGTGCGGCAGCGTTTGTGATTACCGCAAGTGAGGGTGCAAATCTGCATTTAGAAAAATTGCGCGAGCGTCCACAAGATTTCGATCCAGCAACACGCGATCGCTTTCTTGCTGGTGCATTAATTCCCAGTAGTTGGTACATCCAAGCACAACGCTTTAGAAAATGGTATCGCGATCGCCTTTGCGAAATCTTTCAAAATGTAGATGTAATTATTGCCCCAACTACTCCCTGTCCAGCACCCTTAATTGGTCAACAGACCATGATTTTAGATGGCGAAGAAATTCTTGTCCGTCCCCATTTAGGATTATTTACTCAACCATTATCTTTCATCGGCTTGCCCGTTTTATCAGTACCAATTCAACAGCAAAATGGCTTACCATTAGGAGTGCAATTAATAGCTGCACCCTACAACGAAACGTTAATTTTACAAGTTGCATCTGTGTTAGAAGCAAAGGGTATTGTCAGCGCTAAAATACTTTCTTCGGGAGCATCCCAATTTTGACGCAATACCCTGTAAGCAGGGCTGTTTTATGCCACAAGTGAGAAAATTTTGTCAATATCATCATTACCTCTCTTGTCCCCCTTTTCCCCTTTTCCCCTTGTCTCCTTGTCTCCTATCTCTGTATAACCACAGATGTTCCTACCGATGCCCAGTTGAATATCCATTTAGCGTGATTTACTGCTACATTCACACAGCCATGACTGACTGGAGTGCCAAATTTTCGATGCCAATCTGCACCGTGAATTCCATAATTTCCGTCGTAAAACATTGCATAGGGAACATTGGGAATATCGTAATTATCCCCACGCATCCTAACTTTTCTGTGTTTGGATTGAATCTTAAAACTACCTCTGAGAGTGGGGGTAGATTTTTTGCCTGTGGAAATAGCAACAGCATACATAGGTGTTGCCCCTTCCCAAGCTATTAAACGTTGCTTTGAGAGATCAATTTGAATCCATCGCTGGTTAGATTGTTGTAGCGTCTGGATTTGTTGTGTAATTATTTGGCTTTTTGGTTTTGCCCAAGCTTCACCTATGCCAGTATTAACAAAAGTCAAAGTCAATGCCACACCAGAAATAAAGACTTTTAAGGGACGTAACAACTTAGAAAAAATCAAACTTTTCATAGCAAATATACTCAAGTTAACTATTTTAAACTCATGTCTTACACCACTGCCAAGGGAATTATATTCGCTTAATGCAAGAGGTAATTTAAAGGAATTTTTCAGTTTTGAGCTTTAATTCCTCAATATTGCTGCAAGGATGAGTTTTATATAATTTAATCGTAAAGCAACTTTTTTAATTAGTCACTACTCTTAACTTTTTTATTGCATCGATAGCATTTGTTAAGATATTCATAAAAGCTTGGTTAATTAGCGCTGCATAAGATTCGACTGAAGGCAAATTCCGGTATTATTTAACTACTTCCATGTCTGGATGCTTTTGAGTTCCTTGGAGACGACTACCGAGAATCATCAGAATGCTGTCAATGCCATCATGCAAGTTGACTGATTTAGGTTCAGCTTGATCTAAGCGCGAAAATATTCGTAGCGATCGCACAATTTCTTAAATCCGCTCAGTCTCTACAGTCATTGCCGCTGCAAAAATTTGCCTAACTCACATCTCGCGCCAGCGTATTAATACTGGAATTTTAAACATCTAATATACAACGGTTTTTTTCAATAAAACACAAAGTAAAGATTTATAGCTTACGCTCGTCTGGTTTTGTTTGTATAGCTTCAGCCTTACAGGGTTTAGGTGCAAGATATAAAAAAACGCCAAAACAAACCGTAATGGTACTTTCTGGGCAAACTGGGTACGGGTGGCGATAGTTTTCATTTTATCAGCTCACGTCAGATAAAGCCGTTGGCGAAGGCATCGCCGTCTAAAGGCGATATTTTGGTGCTATTTAGCTATATAGTCCCCAAACTCGGTTTGAAAATTTTAAATAGTCCATTAGAAGTGCATAATTAACCTCAGGTGATTCCCATCAATCAAATAGAACCACCGCAGACACAAGGCTATGAACACTCGTTGACAACCAGCAAGAGGAAACTTCATGAAAAAACGTGAAGATATCGTGGAAAAGTTCTCGACGTTTCTGAGTTTTGGAAACGCCAATATTGTTAGAAACCTGATTTGGCACACAGATCCAGAACTAGAACGTTATATGAAACATTTAGTCAAGTCTGAGCCAGAGACTAATAAAGAATTTTGGGCACGATATTTTTTGAAAATGTTAAGAGAGGTATCCCATTCAGAGAGTAAAGAAGCAGAGAATAAAAAATATACACGAACACAAATTCAAGTTAACACAGGCAAATCTTCTGTCCGCTCTTCTTCAATAGCAGAAAGACACTTATCAGCTTATTTACAAGAAGCTTGTTTGTGGGCTTCTCAAAAAAATTATCAGAGGTTTAAGTTTCTCAGACACAAATACTCATTAGAAGAATATTTTCAGATAGCCAATTCAGGCGCTAATCCCCCAGCAAAGCTCCTGAAAAATTTTAATTTTGAACATCCGCAGACAAATATAGAAGGTTATGCTAAAACTGCATTATTACGTTTTGTTAGCAATACAATTTATCGACATGATATAGAAGCTAAAAGAGACAAGTTTTCTGATTATGCTCTTTTAAAAGATTTAACTAAAAAAGAATTGCTAGAAGCTTTAGCTTTTCTAGGGATTAACAATAAAGAAATTCCCTTATACTGTCTAGTTTGGCAATCCTTAGATGAAATTTGTCAACCAAACGATAGCTTAGTAAATATAAATATTAAATCTCCAAATGAAACACAATTAACCCAAATTGCTTTTCGTTACAATCAACGGCAAAATCAACTAAATTCTTCTACAGCAGCTTCAGTAGAAAAGATTCAAGAGATGCTATTAACTTGTATTAAAGCTGCTCGCGATTACCGCACTAAACGTTTTTTCCCTCTAGAAGAATATGATACTATATCTGACTTGATGCCTACTCCTTGGGATACACTTTTGCAAGAAGAAGCATCGCAACAAGTTCAATCTATCATCTCGCAGTTATTCTCAAATATGCCAGAAGCAGGACAAATAATATTTAAACTTTTGCTAGGATTAAACTTAACTCAAATCGAAATAGCAGCAGTTTTAAAAAGTAGGTATCCTGAACTGCAAAAGCAATATCAAGTGGCTCGTCACTTGGCAAGATACAATAAAAACCTCTTACAAGAGTTGACTAATCAGTGGCAGGAAATCAACCCCGAAATTTGTATAAATGATGATAAAGATATTGAACAAATAAAGGATGCTATGATTGAGTGCTTGCAGTCGCTCTGTCAAAAGTTGTTGTATTCGACTTTGGATAAAATTGAAAAACAATCGAATTATTCAAAAAAGCTTTCAACTCTGACCAATGAAATAAATCTGCTAAAACAGCCACTCGTTCTTACCTTATCAGAGGCATCTAATACGCTTAAAGACATAAAAATAAACTTAATAACATCTTTTAAGCAACAATTAGAGAAAAATATGAATTTAACTACAAATTCTCTGGATGTAGTTGAAATTAAAATAGATTATTTGATTGATGAATGGATAAAAAACAAACTTTATGTTGCTAATAAGGATGAATTAAGATGATATCTGAATTGAATGATTTAATGGTAATTTTTTCCGAAAAATTATGGTTACAAATTTCAGATAAAACACAAGAAGACGCATGGAAATTAGTTAATAAAAAGTCTTACTCTCAAAGAGGTGCTACTTGGAATGCCTACCTTAATAGCCTCTGTTTGCATATTTTTCTGACTTGGTTGAAAGAAGACCCCGATTTGCAGCAAACTGTCAATGTTTGGCTGGATGACGAGCAACTAGCCAGCGTTTGGGAAGTTGTAAATGGCACAATGCTAACTTTCGGTGATACGAAACTGGTGCTAATTCCGAGTGATAAAACTAATTTGCAAGAGTTGCGGATTCCGCAAGAATGGGTTGATATTCCTAACTGGGCAGGCAACTATTATTTGGCTATACAGTTAAACTTGGAAGAAGGCTGGTTTGGGGTATGGGGATACGCGACCCATCAACAAATCAGGAAGGAAGCTAAATATGATTCTTTGGATCGAACTTACTGTTTGGATGTAGAGGATTTAATTACAGATTTGAATGTAATGTGGGTAGCACGAGAAGTTTGCCCACCTGAAAAACTAGAAGTACAACCTTTATCAATATCAAATACACAAGTAGAGAGATTATTAGAGCAACTAAGTACGCGGACATTTTATTCACCTCGTCTAGATGTGCCTTTTGAAATGTGGGGAGCATTAGTGGCAGTGGATGAATATCGCCAGCGTCTCTATCAACGACGGCTAGAAAACCAAAAAAGTACTCAAATTGAATACAGACAATCTTTAGCAAATAACTTAAGCCAATGGTTTGAAAATATCTTTGAGGTGGGTTGGCAATCTTTTGATGCCCTTATTAGCTCAGAACAGAAAAATTTAGCCGTTCAGTTTAGAAGTGATACGGCGTTGAACGATCTGCGTGTCAAAAAAGCTAAGTTGATTGATTTGGGGATGCAATTGGGTGGTACTGCCGTTGTGCTGCTACTGGGTTTAACATCAGAGTTTGATGAAAAAATTAGTATTCGCGTGCAACTGCATCCGGCAAATGAAGAAATTTACTTGCCACCCCATCTTCAACTGATTTTGCTCTCGGAATCAGGAAAAATAATTCAGGAAGTAGAATCAAGAAATCACGATCATTTGATTCAGTTAAAAAAATTTAAATCTCATCCAGGAAAAAATTTTAGTATTAAAATAGCTTTTGGTGATATCAGTATTAAAGAAGATTTTGTGCTTTAACCGCTGGTTAATTTCCAGGCATGAGTAAATTAGTTGTATTAAATTTGGGAAGAGGCGACTTAAAGCGGGGCTTTCCCTCGGTGACACTTCAGCTATGGGAAGAAAGCAATCCTATTGCCATGCAATTTACAGGCAGCTTACCAGCCGCGCCGGATCTTTGGCAAACCTACGGACGTTGGCAGTTACTTTATGAGTTGCTTTATGAAGCGCTTTACCCTACTTTGGGTTGGCGGAGACGCGTGGCAGATAAAGATGAAGATTTTGAAATAGATCAAGAGGACGTAACCAACATTTCCTCAATGGATTTTAAGAGTTTATGTGATGATTTATCTCAGGAAATCAATACTTGGCTCAAGTCCGAGGAATTTCGCAATATAGACCAAAAATTACGCACAACATTAGATACTCATGATGAAATTCGGGTAATTTTGGCAACAGAAGATGAACAAGTAAAACGACTTCCTTGGCATCTGTGGGATTTTTTTGAAGATTACCAATCAAGCATAGTCGGCATTAGTGCTTCAGAAATTGAACGAGTTAAGCCATTACCAAAAAAATCAGGGAATAAGTTAAGAATTTTAGCGATTATTGGCAATAGTGAAGGAATTGATGTTCAAAAAGATAGAGCAATTTTAGAACAATTACCAAGTGCGGAAACAATTTTTTTAGTTGAGCCACAACGACAAGAATTAGATAAATGGCTGTGGGATAAACAGGGTTGGGATATTCTTTTTTTTGCTGGACATGGGTCAACTCAAGCTGATGGAGAAACCGGGCGAATTCATATTAATAAAAATGATTGTCTGACGGTTCCTCAGTTGAAAAATGCGCTGAAAGCAGCGATCGCTCGCGGGTTACGTTTAGCTATTTTTAACTCCTGCGATGGACTGGGATTGGCGCGTCCGTTAGCTTCTTTGCACATTCCGCAAATGATTGTCATGCGCGAACCTGTGCCAGATTTAGTTGCACAAGAATTTTTGAAGCATTTTCTCTCTGCATTTGCTGATGGTGAGTCTTTTTATTTGGCGGTGCGAGAAGCACAAGATAGGTTGCAGGGCTTAGAAAATGACTTTCCGTGTGCTAGTTGGTTACCTGTGATGTGTCTGAACCCATCTGAAGCACCGCTAGTTTGGCAAAAACCGATTCTTGCTCCTACCCGCAAATGCTTACCAAGGGGACGTATTCTGCCGATCGCTTTTCAAGTCAGCTTGCTCGTAACTGCTTTGATAATAGGAATGCGATCGCTTGGGATTTTGCAGTCATCAGAATTGAAGTCTTTCGATCATGTCATGCGATCGCGTCCTTATGAAGCACAAGATCAACGCATCTTAGTCGTTTCAGTAACCGAAACTGATGTTCGCGCACAAAACGCCAAAGAAAGAGGTGGAGCCTCATTATCAGACAAAACTTTGGCACTCGTTGTGAAAAAATTAGAAGAGTTTGAACCGCGAGCTATCGGCTTAGATATTTATCGCGAGAATCCAGTCAGCGCAGATTATGCAGATTTAGCGAAGACAATGAAAAATAGCGATCGCTTTTTCGCTATTTGCAAAACCAGTGAAGATGACAAAAACCCAGGTGTCCCCCCACCTCCAGAAGTGAGTGTGCAACGCCAAGGTTTTAGTGATGTTTTAACCGATCCCGACGAAGTGATCCGCCGGCAATTATTGGCGATGGCACCAGCACTTCCTTGTTTAACAGACAAATCTTTCAGCTTTCGTTTAGCTAGCCGTTACTTAGCTGATTTGGGGATTACACCACAACTTACTTCTGAAAAAAACTTGCAGTTTAGCAATGTCGTCTTCAAAAACTTGGAGTCAAACAGCGGGGGTTATCACGGAATCGATAATTTAGGTCATCAAGTGCTGCTTAACTGGCGTTCCTCACCTCAAATTGCTCCACAAGTTACACTTAAACAAGTTCTCAAGAATGAACTTACGCCAGATTTAGTGCGCGATCGCATTGTCATGATTGGCACCACTGCTGAAAGTTTTCATGACTATTGGTTTACTCCCTACACCGCGCAAAAAATGCCCTACCAAAGGATGGCAGGGATAGTCGTTCAAGCGCATATGGTAAGTCAAATTCTCAGTGCTGTGTTGGATCGCAGACCACTATTATCGGTCTTGCCGAAATGGTGTGAAGTCTTGTGGATTTGGTACTGGTCTATTGGGGGAGGTATCATTGCTTGGTACTTCCGCTCACCATTATACTTAGGAATAGCGATCGCCACCAATCTGGCTATGTTATATGGTGTTTGCCTTTATATATTAATACAAGGGCTATGGATACCGCTTGTTCCCTCAGCCTTAGTTTTCTTAGCTTGTAGTGCAATTGTGGCAGTATACACTAGGGACTAGGGACTAGGGAAGAGAGATTTTCATACTTTAGGTGACTAATGATTAATGAAAAAATCAAACGTGCATTTAGCATTATTTTGACATCGCTGTGCATCAGCTACATGATGCCAGTCATGGCACTTAATCAGTCTAATAATATACAAATTCGCTTCAATCAAAAGGAAGCAGATGGATCAAGTCGGGGTAGACCTTCCAAAAGGGTAGGAACGGGAAGTCGGGGAGAATGTCCACCTATGGAAGTGCCACTTACTGCCTTAATACCTGCTCAAAATCCGGGTTTAACGGTTGAGGAACATCCTACCTTTTGGTTTTTCGTTCCTTATCAGCTTAGTAATACATTAGGTGGGGAGTTTGCCTTGCAGGATGAAGCAAACAATGATATTTACCGAACTCGTTTTAAACTGCTGGGAACACCAGGTATAGTTAGCCTGAGCGTACCGTCTACAGTAACGTTAGAACTTAATAAAAGCTATCAATGGTACTTTAAACTTTACTGTAGTCAGCAAAATTTATCTAACCCGGTATTTGTGCGCGGATGGGTGCAAAGAGAAGCGCTTAAACCCGAATTAGAGCAACTTTTGCAAGCAGCTACCACACCGCGATCGCGCATTGCTATTTATGCTCAAAATGGTATTTGGTATTCTGCTTTAAACGAGTTAGCTAAACTTCGTATTGCTGAACCTAAAAATACCGTCTTTATTAATGATTGGGCTAATTTATTGCAAAATATTGGCTTGGAGAATTTAGCCGAAAAACCGATTCTGGGAGAAGTGAAAAAGTGATGATTTTTGTAGTAGGGGTTTCAAGGCTTATTTTAAGTCTATTTTATGCACTGAAGTGCTTACTACGAATTTAAAGCCAATTTCCGACTAAAACATAAGGTGCCCAAAAATAAGGAGTTTTATATTTAGCTAATAAAGCAAGTTGAGCTTGACGCAAAGCTTCGACTTTAGTTTCTTTGCCATCTGCTAATTCTTGATAAAATTGATTCATCAGTTCCGCAGTTGATTCGTCTTCCACCGACCACAAAGTTGCTAAAGTACTGCGTGCGCCGGCTCGCACGGCTATTCCCGCTAGTCCTAAGGTAGCTCGCTTGTCACCACTAGCGGTTTGACAAGCACTAAGGACAAGTAATTCAATTGCGCGATCGCTTGTCTGACGAAGCCGCAATAAGGTATCAAAATCTTTTACTTTTAACAGCCGTTCCCAAGTGAGAATAAAGGTTTTCTCGGCGTTAGAACTAAACTCACCGTGAGTCGCTATGTGAACTACACTAAATGGTGCTTCTTTAATTTTGTTTTGGACATTTGTTTTTGTAAAAGTGTGATTAATAAGTTCTTGATTTTTGGGTATTGCTGACTGAATTTTATCTAATTCCACTACTACGTTGTTGAGCCGAGCAAATGAGCGACCTTCGATTTGACGTTGTTCACTAACTCCGGCAATTAAAATATTTAATTCTCCTCTTTGCAAAGGTTTGGGATCAATAAGTTGTAAACCAGGAGCTAAGGCGATCGCATACTTTTCGATTAAATATTGTTTCTGTTTTTCGTCATAAAGAACACTCATCGGAATATTTCGCAAAGAACCATCTAGTACGAATACTAATGTTTTTATGTTTGTCTTTGCTAAATCAGCTTCCACTGGTTGAATTAACCATCCATACAGCTTTTGGGAGAGTTCTTTAACATCATTAATCCGGTCGGGTTCTTTGAGATATTCTCCTAATTTATCTAGCGTACTTTCAACTTCTTTCGCCTTTTTGTAAGTTGTATAGTGGCTAAGTTCGCTTTGATTGGGTAACTTGAGAATAATTTCTATGCGGTCTTTTAAAATAATTGGATAAACAACTGCTGCTGTCGAACCAATTTTGTCAACCACCTCATCAATTTGTTTTGGTTTCGCTTGTAAACAAGCTTCCCGAAAAAAGTTCTCTAGTTCACTTAATTGCAAAGCTTCAATCACATTTCTGGCTTGCTTTAAGTTATCTTGACTTACTGAGAATTGGGCAGTGGGCAATGGGCATGGGGCATTGGTGAGCCAGCGCGGTCTTGGGGGTCTCCCCCATGAGCGACTGGCGAACCCCGAAGGGGTCATTGGGCAAAATTCCTCTCCCTTTGCTCCCCCTGCTCCCCCTGCTTCCCCTGCTTCCCCTGCTCCCCCTGCTCCCCCTGCCTCCCTGCTCCCTGCTCCCCCCCTGCTCCCCTCTCCCCCTCTCTCCCCTACGGGTTGCAGGAGTAAATCAACTAATTGGCGATATACAGGTTCTACATTATCCCGAAAGGTAAATTGCACATCTGGATTTAGGGCAATCAAATCATTGCGTAAAAATGTCAAGGTATTTACTGCTTCACTATAGGAGGCGATCGCTCCAGTAATATCGCGTTTAATTTTGAGTATCTGTCCTAATTGCCATTGCCAAAGATAAGCAATATCCTTAGCTTGAATTGCCTGAGCTTGTATCAAAGCTTGCTGGGTCAACTTCTGGGCGTTAGCTACGTCTTGGGTTTTCAGATACAATCCACCAAGGGCACCGAGAGCATAAACTTCAGAACGCTTATCGTCAATGCTTCTAGCTTTTTGAATCGCTGTTGCCAAACTTTGAGCAATTTCTTTCCAGGACGGGATGTTTGCACTGGTAGATTCTTTTAAGTAGACCAAACTCTGAGCTAAGTGAATTTGGGCAGAAATTGCCGTCTGGCTAGGTGGTATTTTGGTCAGCTTTAACTGTATCTCAGACGATAATTGTTGTGCTTGCGACCATTTTTGTAGTTCCAACAACATACTCAGTCGATTTACTTGTGCTTGTATTTGCCCAAGCGGTGAAGTAGATGTAGTAGCAGCTTCTGAGTAATATTCCACTGCCTGCTGGTAAAATTTGATAACTTTTGGGTCTTTCAAAGAGGCAGACCTGCTTAAATAATGCAAGGGCGTATACTCTTCAAAAGTGGTTGTGTCTTGGTGGAATTGTCTGTTACCTAAAGCTGCGTGAATGTTACCTAAACTCAGCAAAACGGCGCTTATTTCCGAAGGAGATTGTAATTTTTCGGCTATGTCTCGACTTTCGAGCAAAACTTTTAAAGATTTTTCTAAATCACCAATTAATTGCATCACATCACTCAGGCTGCGTAATGCGGTAGCTTTAACCAATGAGTCTGGTTCCTTTTTTAGACCCTCGTATATCTCGTTTAATGCCATGCGAGATTGTAAGTATTGCCCTAAAGCTTGTTGCGCGATGCTTTGGTTAATTAAGGTGCGAGTTTTGCCAACTTCATCACCTGCTTTAATATAAATCTTCTCAGCTTGTTTCCATGTGCCTAAAGCAAGTTCTGCTTTACCTAGTTCTAATTGCAGGTTTCCCTGAATCTCTAATGTTTGCGCGAGAACTGATGCGGAATTTGGCGTATTTTCTAAGGCTGTTAAAATTTGTAGACTTTGAGCGATCGCATGACCTGCTTTTTCCCACTGTCCGAGTTGCTTAAAAGCTAAGGAGAGATTACTTAAAGCGATCGCTTCTCCCAGTTTATCTTTTGAAAATCGCGAAGCATCTGCTGCTTGTTGTAAAATCGTCACCGCTGTCGATAACTCTCCAGCTTCATAGAGTTTTCGACCTTGTTGAATCAATATTTCACCATTTGGCGTTTGCACTTGAGAAAACACCGGCGATGAAATTATCCCCAAAGCGATAAATAACGAGATTAGGAAGAGGGGGAAGGGGAAAGGTTTTTTCCTAACTTCTACAATAAGTTTATTCTTTAAAAAATGTTGTACCGCTACAAAAAATCGCCAGCGTTTTCTTCTCATTTCCTTGACTTCAGTTCAATCTTGACTAACGAGTGCTTAATTTGGGCAAGTGTGGGGCTTGACAAAAATTTATTTGCATGAATACTGGGCGCAGAGGCTATTAAAGTTACTTCACCTTTACTGTGAGCAAGGGGAGAGACGCTTCTGGATTTGAAGCGCTGAAAAAGCCTTGATTGCCAAATTCAATGGCATTAGCAGTACTTGCCAAAAATGAACCGCCAATATCTAACTTTGCATTTTGACTAAATACGATTCCATTGGGATTAATCAAGAATAAGTTTGCTTTACCCGAAGCGCGGATTAAACCATCGATATTAGAAATAGATTTACCCGTTACGCGACTGATAATATTTTGAATATTTAAAGCGTTGTTAAAGAAAGCAGTGCCACCAGTTGGAACAGAAAATGATTCAAAGCTGTGAAATAGGTTCGTTCCTGCGGTTGTTCCTTGTTCAATCAGGTTGGTGTTTCCCTGTTGTGTGACTCTGGAGTTTACTGGTAGGTTGCATCGGGGATAATCTGAGCAACTGTTGACTGAGAACTAAATAAAAATAATAGCGCACTAGCTTTAATCAGCCAGAATCGCATAAAAAGCAGTTTCATAAACTGGAGATGCTCCTCTGGGCTTTTTACTGACTATACCGCTATTTGGCTGAAATTGAGATACGGCGTTGCTGAATCAGAGGATGAATTTCAAATTTTTACATCTAGAAACGTTCTGGCGGAACGTCTCTACTATATGTGTGCCAACGCCGGATATGATATTAGTTGCGTGTAAACAAAGCAAGCGATCGCATTGTTTACCTCAACGTTGAGCCTTTGAACCTCAACTTTGAGCCTTTGAACCTCAACTTTGAGCCTTTGAACCTCAAAGTTGAGCCTTTGAACCTCAACGGGAGCATCCCAATTTTGTCGCAATACCCTAGAAGGGTATCGCTATACGGACGAAGCCTGCCTTCGCAGGCTTGAATACTCACAGCCTGCGAAGGCAGGCTTTGTTAGTATAGCCCCAGGCTTATAGCCTGAGGGGCTTTTTTATGAACGAGAATTATAGCAACTTGTCTGGTGTAATTGGTAAATCGCGGATGCGCTTGCCAGTCGCATGGTAGACTGCGTTTGCCACAGCTGCCGCTACTCCAGTGATGCCAATTTCGCCCACACCTTTAGCACCGATCGCATTGACGTGGGGATCTTTCTCTTCGACAAAATAAGCTTCAATTGCCGGAACATCAGCGTTTACAGGTACGTGGTACTCGCCAAGGTTGGGGTTGACGATGCGCCCAAATTGATGATCGGTGACAGTTTCTTCAAATAGCGCCATCCCTAAGC
The DNA here is from genome assembly GCA_019359015.1 of Spirirestis rafaelensis WJT71-NPBG6. Taxonomy (GTDB): domain Bacteria; phylum Cyanobacteriota; class Cyanobacteriia; order Cyanobacteriales; family Nostocaceae; genus Hassallia; species Hassallia rafaelensis. Next base: position 9,540 of record JAHHID010000029.1, on the reverse strand, counting down.
CCATAGTGATACCGCCAATTATTTGCGATCGCGCTGTCTTTAAATTCAAAATCCGTCCTGTACCAAAAGCGCCCACAAACCGCTTCACACGCACTTCACCCAAGTCTGGATCGACACGCACCTCGACAAATTGTGCGCCAAAGGAGTGCATTGAGTACTTCTTATTTTCTTCGTCAAATTTGGCATCAAAGCTAGCTTCCACCAGCTTAAGATTTTGCCGCTTGAGTATATCTGCGTAACTTTCGCTTTTTCCTTTATCGCTTTTGACAAACATTTGCCCATCTTCAAAGGCGATTTCTGTATCTGGGATGTTGTAAAGAGGCGATCGCTTATCTGCACGGGCAATATCCAACACTTTTGCGCGTGCAGCTTTTGTTGCGCCGGCAACTGCACTACCCACTGAACCAACTGTAGCCGAACCGCCAGAAACAGGGGCATTCGGCATATTAGTATCACCAAGTTCAAATCGCACCCGCTCCACAGGCACACCCAGCACATCCGCGATAACTTGCGCCATCACTGTTGCCGTACCCGTACCCATCTCGTGCGTGCCGCTTTGGACAACGACGCTACCATCTTGCATAATTTTGGTTATGGCACTGGCAGGAAAGCGATATACAGGATAGGTGGCTGTTGCCATGCCCATACCAATTAAATAACGCCCATCGCGCATCGAACGCGGTTGACCTTTGCGTCGCGACCAACCGAATTTCTCCGCACCGAGTTGGTAACATTCCTTCAGCGACTTGCTTGACCAGGGCAATTTTGTATCGGGATCTGTCTCTGCATAATTACGCAAGCGCAATTCAATTGGGTCTAAATTTAACTTATAAGCGAGTTCATCCATCGCCGATTCTAAGGCATAAGTTCCCGGAGTTTCCCCAGGAGCACGCATGTATGTTGGTTCCCCTTTGTTAACCTTGACTACCCGCTGTGAGGTTTGCAAGTTCTGGGTGGCGTATAGCATATGCGTTGCCACGGTGAACGGTTCGACGAATTCGCCGATTGCTTCTTCACAAGTGTGGGAAATGCCTTTATGAGCGATCGCCGTCAACCGCCCATCACGTTTTGCCCCTAGTATAATTTGCTGCTCTGTTTCCGCTCGATGTCCAACTCCGGTAAACATCTGCTGACGTGTCAAAACTAACTTCACCGGACGACGCACCAAACGCGCAGCAAGAGCTGCCAGGGGCACATGCGACCACATAGTACCTTTACACCCAAACGCCCCGCCGATAAAATGGCAGACGACACGCACATTTTCTTCAGGAATGCCGAAGCCGATCGCCAAGGTTTTCCGCTGACCAAATGTATACTGCGTTGCATCATATACGGTGAGTTTATCACCCTCCCACACAGCAGTTGTGGCGTGGGTTTCCATCGGATTATGATTTTCCGTAGGTGTAGTGTAAGTTTCTTCAAGCCGCACCTCAGCTTCAGCCAAACCTTGCTCTAAATTGCCGCGTGCGATGTCTGCTGGTCTGAACCCAACGGCACCCTTGGGCATAACCGCTTTTTCGCGCTTTATCTGAGTTACAAACGGTTGCTCTTCGTAAGCAACGTCCACCAAAGATGCAGCGTGGGTGGCGTGTTCTAAGGTATCGGCAACTACAACACCAATATATTGCCCATTGTAATATATATTGCCATCTACTAAGGGAATGCGGACTTCGCCGACGGCTCCTCCCTTTGAAGAATCTGGCATTTCTTTGAGTTTGGGCGCGTTGAGATGGGTGAGGATGGCGATTACCCCTGGTAATTTTTCTGCCCAGCTTGTATCAATGTTCTTAATAGTTCCACGGGTAATAGAACTGCCAATAAGCACCGCATGAACCAGATTTTCCATCGGGAATTCAGCCGAGTAACGTGCTGCACCTGTCACCTTCACGCGTCCATCAACTCGGTTCATCGGTTTGCCGATCGCTTCAGTATTCATGCCATTTCTCCTACAGTCGTAAGTGCGCGGACAATTGCCCGTTTTGCCATTTCCACTTTGAATTTGTTGTACTTTTGCGGCTTTGCTTCTCGCACACTTGCTGCTGCTGCTGCGGCAAATGTCTCTTCGTTCGGTTTCGCACCAATTAGAATTTTCTCCGCTTCGAGCGATCGCCAAGGTTTGTGTGCAACACCACCCATTGCTACTCGCGCCGCTTTGATGATACCGTTGTCAATATCCAGAGCTGCGGCAACGGAAACCAAAGCAAAAGCATAAGAAGCGCGATCGCGTACTTTGAGATAATGCGATCGTCTTGCAAAGTTTGAATTTGGCAAATCAACAGCGACAATCAACTCACCTTGTTGCAGCACAGTATCAATTTCTGGTGTGTCACCTGGTAAACGATGAAACTCGGCGATGGGAATTGTACGTATCCCGTTCGCTCCTTGAATGCGAATCGTTGCATCCAGCGCTGCCAATGCCACACACATATCAGAAGGATGAGTGGCAATACATTTGTCACTTGCACCCAAGATGGCGTGAATGCGATTATACCCTTCAATTGCGGCACAACCAGAACCGGGTTGGCGTTTATTGCAAGGCATCGACGTATCGGTGAAGTAGTAGCAGCGCGTTCTTTGCAGCAAGTTTCCACCCACGCTTGCCATGTTACGCAGTTGTGCTGATGCACCTGCAAGAAAGGCTTGGGAAAGTAAGGGATATCTCTCTTTAATCAGTTGATTATTTGCCACATCGCTGTTTTTTGCCAGCGCACCAATTCGCACCCCACCTGATATCACCTCAATCTTTGTTAATGGCAATCGCGTAATATCAACAAGCTGTGAAGGTTGCGTGACACCTCCCTTCATCAAATCAAGCAAGTTAGTTCCACCTGCGATGAACTTTGCTTCTGTGTTACTTGCAACCGTTTGAATAGCTGCACGTTCTTCTGTAGCGCGGGTGTAGGCAAATGGTTTCATATTTAATTCCTTTGACAACAGCTTGGAATGGGGAATGGGGAATTTGAGGAGTGGAGGAGTGGAGGAGGGGGAAGACAAGGAGGAGGAATTTCCCCCCTGTCCCCCTGTCCCCCTGTCCCCCTGTCCCCCTGTCCCCCTGCACCCTATCCCTGAGAAGCGCGAACTTCTTGCACAGCAGCCACGATACCAGGATAGGCACCGCAACGGCAAATATTGCCACTCATACACTCTCTAATGCCTTCATCGGATGTTGGGCATCCTTCTTTTAAAAGAGCCACAGCGGACATAATTTGACCCGGTGTGCAATAACCGCATTGAAAACCATCGTGCTTGATAAATGCTGCTTGTACCGGGTGAAGTTCATCACCGCGAGCTAGTCCTTCAATCGTGGTAATTTCAACGTCATCGTACATTACAGCTAGCGACAAACAAGAATTAATTCTGCGTCCGTTAGCCAGCACAGTGCAAGCACCGCATTGTCCGTGGTCACAACCTTTTTTACTACCAGTCAGACCGATGTATTCTCGTAGGGCATCAAGTAGAGTCACACGCGGTTCAATTTGCAAAGTGTGTGCTGCACCGTTGACTCGCAGCGTCACGTTGATAGTATCTGATGCCGATGTTTGCGGTGTTAGGTTGGGAGCTTTGATTGGAGCTTGTGCCATAGTTATCCTCCTTCCAAAATTAGCGATCGCAGCTGCTACTGTACTGACAATCATCAATTGACCAAACCTGCGGCGTCTAAGTCTCAGCTTCATCTATTATTATTCCAAAATTCTGTTTTTCTGAGTAAAAATACCGACTTATCCGCGAAAAGTTCGATTTGTTAGAGTCAATTTCCCCAATATGTTCTTCTCATTACAATACAAGTTCATCTGTCTATAGTCTCTCTGTCGCAAGATTGATGCCATAAGCATTTTGTATCGATTTTTACCCTATTTTGCATCAATTTACGCAACAAGAAGTATCGGAGCTAATAATAATTGCAATACCAAGTGCCACTAAAATGCAGGGCAAGTACTTGGGGTTAAGCTTTGAGGCATACTGTTAGCAACAGAGGCTATCAACGTCACGTCCCCTTTGTCGTTAATTACCCAACCAGTAGCTGGCACAATTTGATTTGGTAACTTGGAGCCACTTACTTTAGCTATTCTCCCCCGCTCCCTCTCTCCCCCTCTGCTCGTCTCCACGCCAGTCGCCTCTCCTGTCAGAGACGCTGCGCGAACAACGTTCGTGACCTCCGCACGGCGCTGGCTCCCCTGCGTCACCCAATCGACAGTTGCAGTCTGATTACTACGCAGTGCTTGACTTGGTAAAGGTGGTAAACCCCCACGTCCGGTAACTATAAATACATTGCCTTGACTTGCTGGGCAACCTTGGGCAATTAAACGACTTTGGTCAACAAGATCGCTGGATAATTCTACTAATCCAGAGGTGGGGTCTAGATTGGGTGTGTTAATTTGCACATTCCCACTTAAGGAAGGATTTGCCCCAGTAGCCGTAATGTCACTTTCTTGAGTGGGAGCATCCCGGAACTGAGTACCAAAAATACCAGAGGCATTGATAGTTACATTTCCGCCGCGAAAATCAGCAGAATTGGCACTGATATCGCTATTTTCGGCAGGGACGGCGACGATGAAACCATTTTTGGCATCGATGTTGATGTTGCCGCCTGTGATATTATTGCCTGTGGCGTTGGTGGTGATAGCACTGCCTCGGCGCAATATTAATAAATTAACAGAGCGGAGGTTGATATTTCCCTCTCCTGCTGTGGTTTCAGCCGTGAGTTTTCCTTGACTGTCTAGCAACAAGACACCAGAGGTAATCTCTAAGTTGCCTGCCCTCCCTGAGCCAGTACTAGCCACACTAACTGCTGCCCCATCCCGGACAGTCAATTTGTTGGTATTAATTCTCAAATCGCCTGCACTACCAAAACCCTCGCTTGTAGCTAGCAAGGTACTGGGAACAATCTGACCATTACCACCGATGCCGATGCCAGTCACTGTTACAGAATTGGAGGCATTTATATCTAACCTCCCTGCCTGACCTGTACTACCGTTAATAGCAGCAGTTGAAATGCTTGCACCGTCTTGGACAAGCAAACGCTGTGTGTTGACTATTAAGTCCCCTCCGTTGCCAGTGGCTATTCCCGGTGTCCTCCGGTTTCTGGTCTCAGCAACCAGACCACTAGGTAAATTCCTATCTAGTACGGATCGACCGCTGGCTTCTACAGATTCAGAGGCATCTATTCTCAAAGTCCCTGCATTACCTGCACCACGGGTACTAGTTAATATTCGCCCTCCATCACGGAGAATCAATTTACCGGTGGAAATGTTCACTGTTCCAGCATCCCCAGCATCATTGTTAGTACCGAGACTCTGAGTCCCTAAGCTTGTATTATATCCTTCACCCAGTAACTGCACTGATTCAGAAGCATTTACTGTTATATTCCCTCCCGCTCCAGAACCATCGCTAGACGCATCAACTAATCCACTACGACGAACAATCAACCGTTTCGTTTCAATTTTTATGTCACTCGCTGCTCCGCTTCCCAAAGTCCCAGTAGCTAACTGGCTGTTACTTACTTCTACAGATTCAGATGCTTTGATTACCAGAGGTTGACCTCGTTTCTGTCCCGTAGTCACCCCCACTACTTGTGAATCGTCAGCGATCGCAATTTTTCTGCCACGTAACTGAATAGCCCCATTGCCTTCACCACTTGTATCAATAGAAGCTCTTTGGGATACTTGAATATCTTGGAAGTTCTGCACCCCTTCATATCCAAATGCCCAGCCTTCGGAAATTGGATTCAGGCTGACGAGACTGTTAGGGGCAACACTCCCTAAGTCAATTCGTCCTGCTGGTGCTCGCAGTCTGGCATCCTTTATTAATACATCACCACCCAATAGAGCCAAGGTTTTACCAGGCATAACTTGTAGCGTAGACCCCTCAATTTGAATCGGTTGAGCAATTTGCCCAAATTGCAAACCTATGGGAACACTTACAGTTAGTAATGGTGGTGTTTGGAGATTAGTAGCACTAAATTGTGTGCCATCAGCAAAGATGAGATTACTGGCTGTACTCGTGACGAAAGAGCCATTTATATTTAACGAAGCATTTTGACCAAAGATAATCCCATTGGGATTAATCAGAAAAAGATTAGCAGAGCCGTTAGTTTTGAGTAAGCCATCTATATTAGAGATTGAGCCACCCGTCACCCGGCTAATGATATTTTGAACATCCAAGTTATTACTAAAGGAAGCCGATCCACCTGTGGGTACAGACAATTCTCTAAAACTATGAAAAAGATTGTTTCCAACTCGATTTCCATTAGTAATCGTGAAGTCGAGATTATTGTTGTTTGAAACCTCAGTAGATAAAGTTCCATCTGAGGTAATTTGTGCTTGAATCACATCGGTTTTGGTTAGAAAGCATAAAAACCCTAAACCAGCAATCCACAAACAGTTAGTCCGCTTTCTCATAAATCCTTAAGAAAAATGAAATTCAGTACAAATTACCTCTTTATAGTTAACTAGGCAAAAGTTTTCTCAAAACACTGTTTATCTGCTTTTGCCTAGTTTATCATTGAGTTATTTTACTCCTCACAGACTGCAAAACAATGCATCCTATTTTCTCCTACATTTCTCCAATATCCCCAGCCGCCATCTGGACACTGAACGCACGGTCCCCTGGGTTTCGATTTATAGTCAATAACCGGAACTTCAACCTTTTCTTGTGGTGGTGAATCTGCTTTGTTTGTATCTTGCGGGATTTTAGCGACTTCTATCTCAATCGGTTCGGATGTGGTAACAGTAGGAAGTTTTGTTTCATCAGGAAGTTTTGTTTCATCAGCCCCAGCAATTGGGCTAAACATCAACAAAAATGATACAAATAAAGCGATAACAAGAGAAATTCTGCGTTTCATGATTTATCTTTTTGGTAGACACACTTAAGTTTTTTTCTCATATTCGTAGCTGCCGTTTATCCTCTGATAATGCTAGTATCTCCCTGTTAAGTCACAAAGAATTAACAAAAGAGCATTTCATCTAATATCAAATTGAAATAAACAGCAGTACTAAGCGCTTACCAACTCAATTGGAGCAAACGCTATTTCATCGACAATAAAATCCAATTTTTAGCCTTCTCTTGACTATACCGCTATTGTCACCGAATTTGATTATTAAATACTTATAAAAAGAAAATTATATTTTATATCTAAAGATAGATGTAAAAAACGTCTATGCTATAAAAGTATAGGAGATAACAGTCCTTGAAAAGATTATAGGACTTTGATTTATACATTTTTTAGTTTCTAATAAAAAAGAAGGTTTCATATTATTTCCGCTTGCGTCGGAGTGATTCGATATTTTACGCTCAAAAACTCTGCGACACGACTGCGGAAGCTTCCGCGCTTGTGTTGCGTTTCAAAAATATATAATTCCGATGAAGATCGGATTTGATATCAAACCTTAACTACATCGAAGTTCCAGCGTTTGGCTTCGATTATTCTTTTTCGAGAGTGATGAAACGATTATCTGTGACTTTTACATGAAACGCACCTACATTAGATAATATTCAAAGCGCTGCCGCAGTTGTTCAACTGTCAAATTCTGAGTCCAGTATTCAACCAAAGCGTGACCAAATGCCCAAGCGTTACGCTCACTAGATGCGGTATTTTCCAGCAGCAGCGACCACAAAGATAGTAAATCAAACTTGCGTGAATTAGTGTTGTCAGTACTCAAAAGCGAGAAAAGCTCATAAGCCATTTGCAATTTGCCAATTACTACAGGTAACTGTTCTACGGGAATTTTCTCTGTTAGCAGATATGCTAAATTTGGCGATCCGGTTGAGAGGGTGGAAATGAACTGAAGGACGGGACTTTTGAGAAATGTTGTTAGTCCTTGAGTAGTCGCCATTTGAAAGGTATAATGGTCGATGATTTTGGCAGCAGCGACGGTACGGGCTTCTAGGTTACGCAAAAAGCGAGCGAGACGCAGTTGTTTGGCTGGAGCGATCGCTTCCACCAATCCCAACGATAGCGCGTCCACACCCCAAGCAACGCGATTTGTTTTTACATCACTGGTGACGACAGGTAAAATTAAATCGCAGAATTCACCCAGAAGTTGAGCGCGATATTGAGTAGCTTGACGAATCGCAACTTCTTTTGGGCGATCGCCTTCAGCCCAATTATAAGGTGGTTCCCATTCGCGAATCGGACGCAAACGATCCACCTGAGTGACAACCGCAATCATTGGTAAGTCTGTAATGCCTGCCTTCATATCTGCGAGAAAGTCCACATCCATTTGCAGGGATGGATCGAGAGCAGGTGTAACTAACAACAGTAAATCGGCATTTTTGGCATAATCCAGCACCAAGTCCCGAAAGTCGGTACGGTTGACTTGTTCATAACCCGGTGTATCCCAAAGCGTCAGAGCTTCGCCAGTTTTGCTTTTCCATTGATAATTTTGAATGCGATCGGTACTGGGTAACACATCGACGGCAGCGAGTTCGGCTTGAAACAACGTATTAATCAAGCTGCTTTTTCCCGAACCGGTTCGCCCTGCAAGTAGAATATTGACAGGTTTTTGCTCAACTGCGGCAGGGGGTTCAGCAACGTTGAGAATTTCTCGCAAAGTTTGAGTTTTCGCTTTTGGTAGCGTCGGTGTGGGCAAATCTGAAGCGGGTAGCGTCGTACCTCCGTAAAGGGCTACAGCTCGCTGACATAAGCTTTTGAGGGCAGTTTCTCGCAACATTTGACCCAAATTGCCCAAAAGTTGTTCAGTTGCCCGGTTACTGTAACCTTGGCTGGCTTTTTTTGCCACCGCTGCCACCGGGTTTAAGAGCCACTGTGCCCAATTGAATGCCCGCATAAGTTTACGCGCAGATGGTTCCAATTTCTGGTATACTTCATATGCTTGATATGCTTGTGCAATTGTGACTTGATTGAGCGCGGGGGATAACTTCTGCATCCACCGATCCACATCATCCAGCGTTCCCCGAATTAGCGCGTAAGCTTGGGGAACGTAAATGTTGAGCAGAGGATATTTGACTTCCGGATGGTAGATGTGGGAAACTGCCACAACTAAATCCTGACATCGTTGCCAAAAGGTTTGCCAGTCTTCCCAAATTGGGCGATCGCTTTGTGCAGCTATAAGAATTTTTTGCAGTACTGCTTCAGCTTCGGAAAGCGTGTTTGCATCGTTTGACACAGATTCGAGTTCTTTGTTGACCTCTGCTACAACCGCTTCTATCTGTTTTATTTCCGGTTGAGTCCATTTTACTAGTAGGAATCGCCAACCGACAAACACCAGGGTAAACACACCCCAAATCCAGTTTAGATGCCACTCGTGGATTTGCAAACCTGCTGCTATCAGTAAGAAAGCGATGATGAAAGCGATCGGGGTTGCTAAGGCGATCCATTGCCACAGTTTTAAGCGTATCATTTCTTGATGCCTACCTTGATTAAACTTCTTCTACCGCTATTGTGGATCGAAGACTGCTTTATAGAACCGATTTGAGATCTAAGAAGGGGTTGCAAGTCTCTTAACCATCAGCCGAATAAAACAAAGATTAACCTTGGCAGTCGCTGTCTTCTAGAGTTCTCTCAAAGTTCTTGACGAGGAT
>JAHHID010000028.1 GCA_019359015.1 Spirirestis rafaelensis WJT71-NPBG6 | reverse complement strand
GTCTTTTCTCAAACATATTCGTGCTCCAAAGAAGAAGAAAGACCCTCCAAAGTATGACCCTCAACATCCACATGTCTCGACTGCTAAACTTTTGGCGACTCCAAAAAAGTCACCTTGACAGGGCTACATACTGGACGTATGAAAGTAATAGTACAAGACAACGGTCCCATACATAGGTGCAAGGAAGTTCAGCAGCTATGGAAAAAGTGGGAGTACATGGGTTTGTACGTTTTCTTTTTACCAAAATACTGCTCGCTCATTGAACCCAATTGAATTGGAATGGCAGCACCTGAAAAAGGATGAGCTATCTGGGCAAATATTTGACGATGAATTCAACAAGTGCTTATGCGGTCATTAATGGTGTTACGGCTACGGGAGCAGAAGGAAACTATAGTACACAACGTGTAAAATTTAACTTTAATGCCTATGGTTAAGTTTTCGTTACATAGTTATAAATTTTTTCGCCTACCTACTTATATGGCGTTATTGTCTATTGATGAACTAAAAAGTTTAGTAGAAAACCCCCAACAACCATGTGTTTCTCTATATATGCCCATGCAAAAAGCGGGACCAGAGGTTCGACAAAACCCAATACGCTTCAAGAATTTAATCCGTGAAGCGGAAGAACGCTTAGATACAATGGAGTTTCGTCACACTGAGGCAATAGATTTTCTCCAGCCAGCCAAGGAACTTGATACGGTTGAGTTTTGGGAAAACCAAGACCAGGGATTGGTAATTTTTGTTTCTCCAAATGTATTTCGCTACTACCAACTGCCGATGGAGTTTCAAGAATTAGTAGTTGTTAGCGACCAATTCCACCTCAAGCCGTTACTGCATCTAGTTAACAACGATGGACGCTTTTACATCCTGGCTTTGAGCCAAAAGGATGTTAAGTTTTTTGAGGTAACACGCTACAGCATCAAAGAGGTAGAGGTGGAAAATATGCCTAAGAGTCTGGATGAAGCCCTTCAATATGACGAAACTGCTAAAGACGGTCAATTTCGGATCGCCACATCAAAAGGGGGAACCTCAAATTCTTTTAACCAGCCTGGTTCGTTTCATGGGCAGGGAAGTCCCGACAGGGATGAACACCAAAAAGACATCCTGCAATTCTTTCACGCTATCGATGCCCCATTGCACGAGAAACTGCGAAATCGAAAAGCACCTTTAGTTTTGGCAGGAGTTGAGTATCTCCATCCAATTTACCGTGAGGCGAATACTTATCCGCATCTGGTGGAAGAAGGCATTACTCGCAGACCGGAAGTCTTCCAGGCAGAAGAATTGCACGAAGATGCTTGGCAAATTGTGGAACCTATGTTTTATGAGGCAGAAAAGGGTGCAATGGAGCTTTATCAGCAACTAGCTGGGGAGGGTACTGGTAAAGCCTCTAGTGATATCAAAGAAATCATTTCGGCTGCTTATTACCAAAGAGTTGATTCTCTGTTTGTGCCTGTAGGACGGCAAATATGGGGTGAGTTCGATCCAGATAGTATGAGTGTCGATTTACACCCAGAGCCAGAGCCAGACGATGAGGATATGTTGGATTTTGCCGCTATTCATACGCTGTTAAACGGTGGCACGGTTTACACAGTTGAACCTGAAAAAGTGCCAAATGGCGCACCTGCTGCGGCAATTTTCCGATATTAATCGTTTTGATGGTGTTGTATAAAATAAACAACTATATACAACACCATTTATGAATGATATTCGTTGCTTTATCAGTCAATCTCTTATAGGTTTAAGTTTTTTGAGTGCAGCATCTTTGAATATGGCGATGTTTGCCAGCTCTGGGACGGCAGAAACTATCACCGGACAATCAGGCAATGTGCGGGCAGAAATATCCTACGAAAAACCCCAGGAGTATCAGTATAAAAATGTTCGGTTGAAAATTATCCGGGCAGGTAAAGCAATTTTGGATAAAAAATTGCCCCAAGAAAGTGAATACGATCGCCCTTCCGGAAGCCTGGGTGGAAAACTGGAGTTGCCCGTGGTAGACTTAGACGGCAATAAAGAACCAGAAGTAATCGCCGATTTGTTTACAGGCGGAGCGCACTGTTGTGTTTATTCATTAATTTACCGTTACGATCGCACATCTAATCAATACTCTAAAATACGCCATGAATGGGGCAATGCTGGCTATGGACTCCAAGATTTAGACAAAGACGGACTATCAGAATTTGAGAGTCGAGACGATCGCTTTGCCTATGCTTTTACTTCTTATGCCGCTTCTGGCTACCCACTGCAAATTTGGCAATATCGCCAAGGTAAGATGATTAATGTTACCCGTCGCTATCCGAAATCAATCGCCAAACATGCCTCGGAAAACTGGCAAAATTACTTAGAAGCTAAAAAACAGGGTGATGACGGCAAGGGATTTTTAGCGGCATATTTGGCAGAGAAGTATATGTTAGGACAAGGAAAGGAAGCTTGGCAGCAAATAGAGCAAGTTTATAAAGAACGCGATCGCTCTAAATACTTTGCCCAAGTGCGTAAGTTTTTGCGCGAAACTGGCTACAGTAATTGATGCATTAACTGCTTTGCGGTTGAATCAATGTGTCGTTTCAGAAGCTTGATAGCACCTTTTGTATCTCGCTCTCGGCAAGCATCCAGCAGTTGATAGTGTTCTTTTTGCGATCGCTCCCAATCATCCATCTCAGGCATCTGTAAATGAACATAACGTTCGAGATTAACGTGCAGGGTTTTGATCATCTTCAGTAACCTGGGACGTTCTGCGGCTGCGTAGAGCGTAGCATGAAATTCCCAGTTTATTTTGGCGAAGGCGATACTCTTGCAGAGTCGCTGCGCGATCGCACTACTTGCCCGATTTAAAATCATCGCGGCTTTTTCTAAGTCTGCTTCGCTTAAGTTAGAAATTGCTAGCCCAAGCGCTGTCACCTCCAAAGCGCTGCGAATCTCACAAATTTCTTGCACCTCAAGCAAAGAAAGTTCCGTTACCGTTGCGCTTCGATTGAGATGAAGTGTTACCAATCCTTCTGCCTCTAGTTGTCGTAAAGCTTCTCGCACAGGAATGCGACTAACTCCAAACTGAGTCGCAATTTCATCTTGCCTTAAAGATTGTCCTGGCTGAAAAATTCCGCGCAGAATCGCTTCTCGCAAAGCATCAGCAATCAAATCTGGAGTACTGCGTTGTTGCAGCATGTTGGCTGCGAGGTCACTTAAATTCATAATTGAATATTGTATACAATTTTTAGTATACAATATTCAATTAGTTGACACTACAGGAGATTATGAGTATGGACGCCAACAACCGAGTTATCATCTTTGACACAACGCTAAGAGATGGTGAGCAATCACCAGGTGCAACGCTAAATGTAGAAGAGAAATTGGCGATCGCTCATCAACTAGCTCTGTTGGGTGTTGATGTGATTGAAGCAGGATTTGCAGTTTCTAGCCCTGGAGATTTTGCCGCTGTGAAAGCGATCGCCCAACAAGTCGGCGTGTTAGATGGACCCATTATTTGCAGTTTGGCGAGAGCGATTCGCCAAGACATTCAAGCTGCTGCTGAAGCTTTGCAACCTGCTGCTCATCCGAGAATTCACACTTTCATTTCTACCTCGGATATTCACTTAAAATATCAGTTAAAAAAGTCACGCAGCGAAGTACTAGCGACGGTTTCGGAGATGGTTGCTTATGCGAAGTCTTTTGTCGATGATGTCGAATTCTCGCCGATGGATGCTAGTCGGACAGATAGGAATTTTCTCTATCAGGTGGTGGAACAGGCGATCGCTGCTGGCGCAACTACAATTAACATTCCCGATACGGTTGGCTGTTGTACACCCAAAGAAATGGGAGCGCTAATTCAGGGAATTCGCGAAAATGTTGCCAATATCGATCAAGTAATTCTTTCTGTTCATACCCAAAATGATTTGGGTTTGGCGACAGCTAATGCACTTTTGGCGATTGAAAACGGCGTGCGTCAGGTGGAATGCACGATTAATGGCATTGGTGAACGAGCCGGAAATGCGGCACTAGAAGAGATTGTCATGGCGTTGCAGGTTGGTAAACCCTACTTCAACCCTTATTTTGACCGTCCAGTTGATTCAGAAGTACCCCTGACAAATATCAAGACTCAGGAGATTTACAAAACCTCTTGTTTGGTTTCGCAATTAACCGGAATGCTGGTGCAACCAAATAAGGCAATTGTAGGTGCAAATGCCTTTGCTCATGAATCAGGAATTCACCAAGATGGTATTCTCAAGCACCGTCAAACCTACGAGATTATGGACGCTGTTACTATTGGTTTGCCGGAAAATCGGATTGTTTTAGGTAAGCACTCTGGACGAAACGCTTTCCGAAGTCGGCTGAAAGAATTGGGATTTGATTTGAGCGAAGCAGACTTAAATAAAGCCTTCATCAGGTTTAAAGAAGTCGCCGACAAGAAAAAGGAAATGTCGGATTTAGATTTAGAGGCGATTATTCGCGATGAAACCCGTTCTTCAGTAGAAAGCGGTTTTGAATTAGAACACGTCCAGGTTACTTGTGGTGATTGCACTTGCCCGACTGCAACAATTACAATTGTCACTCCTGATGGAGAAATTCTCACCGATGCTGCTGTAGGTACAGGTCCAGTGGATGCGGTGTACAAAGCGATCAATCGGCTCGTGCAAATTCCCAATCAACTAATTGAGTTTTCCGTCCAATCTGTAACTGAAGGAATTGATGCTTTAGGAACAGTCACAATCCGCTTGCGATATCAAGAGCGCATTTTTTCCGGACAAGCATCTGATACCGACATTGTGGTAGCAGCAGCTTATGCTTATATGAGCGCGATGAATAGACTTTATTGTTACTTGCAGACACAGAGAGATTCTGCAAACTCCGCCGCAGTCTAATTTTTGGAATGTGTGATGCTGTTTTAATACAGGTGTTACATTCAGATTGTGTTTTTTGTAGTCAGCGCGAAGAGCGTTTAAGCAAAGGGTTTCAAGCGCTGAAGCCCTTACTACAAATTGAAGCATTTTGCCGATCGCCAAGTAACTACCCTAGATTCCTTATTTTCCAATTTGTCGTCGTGCTGCTTCTAAAATTATTCTTTGTTCGGCACGAGCCATCGCCTGATATGTCCTCGATACCGCTTCTGGTTCTACAGATATTGAAGTAATCCCCCATTCGACCAACTGCTGAATAATTTCTGGATACAGCGCTGGTGCTTGTCCGCAGATTGAGCAAGGAATCCCCGCAGATTTTGCCATTTGAATTAGTTGAGCTACAGCCCTCATCACTGCCGGATGTCGTTCATCAAATGAAGACGCTAACTCTCCTTGTTCTCGATCTACTCCTAACAGTAGTTGAGTTAGGTCATTTGTACCAATCGAAATTCCTTGTACACCTGCTTTCACATATTCTGGCAGTAAAAATAGTACGCTTGGCACTTCTGCCATAATCCACAGTTGAAATTGTGGCTTTTGAGTTAACCCTGCTGATTCAACTTTTTGACGACAAAAAGAAAACTCTTCCACAGTGCGAACAAAAGGCAATATTAAGTGGATATTGTTGTAGTCTGCTTGCTGTATTGCCGCTATTGCTGAAAGTTCCAACTCAAAAACTGCGGAATTTTGCAAATAAGCAAAAGTGCCACGCTCACCTAACATCGACTGTGGCGAAGATGGTACATTAGAGCTAAATGATGTTAATTCGTGCGATCGCCAATCTAAAGAGCGATAAAAAACTGGTCGTGGTGCAAAAGCACGGACAAACTGCATTATCTGCTCTGACCAGCGCTCTAGCAATTGTGCCTTACGTCCGCTAGAAACCCAACTATTAGGGTGTTGTCCCTCTAGTATTGTTAGCAGCATCAATTCTGAGCGTAACAATCCTACCCCATCTACAGGCAAACTTTGCACCTGCTCTATCAGGCTGGGCTGACTCAGATTAACCAGCAACTCTGTAGCAATCATAGGTAGGTGCGCGGATAAAAGGATAGGGGAATTAGAGGCTAGAGATTCCCCTCTGAAGTTGTCTGGTTGAGGGTGTTGCGCTTTATACTCTCGTGTCGGCTGAGTAATAGGGGTAACTTCCTGATTAGTCTCGCCATCTTCTTTCCTTAAACGATAAACTTCTCCTCTGTCACTCTCCAAAAGTAGGCGATCGCCTGTTTGAATTAAAGCGGTGGCATCTTTTGCGCTTACTACTGCTGGGATGCCCAACTCTCTGGCAAGAATTGCCGCATGGCTAGTCAATCCCCCTTTCTCCGTGATAATACCGTCAACTTGTTGCAGTAACGGTAGCCAATCAGGGGCGATCGTTTGTGCGACCAAAATCACTCCTTTAGGTAGTTGCTCCGATGATGAAAAAAGCGAATTTACTACATAAGCTGTCGCTGTTACCCGACCCGTCCCCGCTCCTATTCCCTTGATGAAGTGTGTATTGGGAACGGCAAATTGGGGGGTGCTAACTTTTGTCAGATAAAGCTTTGGGGTTGGAGATTCCTCAGAAATAGTCCACTCAACGGTATAATTTGTACCGAATTCAGTATCAAGTAAATTTGCGAGTTCGATTAATTGTTGCAAATATTCTTGTTCTAAAGCGTATTGTTTTTGTTGAAATGACTCAAGCAAATATGCCACCAAACAAGTATTATCTAGCGCCAAAGAATCTGTAAGTGTATCATCAAGACGATAAGCAAGCATTTTATTGCCTAGTTGTCGTTCTTTAACAACGCCGGTTTCTGGTTGAATATAGTAAACATCGGGCTGTACTTCCCCCTGTTGCAGTGCTATTCCCAATCCCCACGTTGCTTCAATATCCCATCCAGAGGAGTTAGAATTGAGTAACCCGCTAGCTCGCGCATTTTCAATTGGTTGCACCAAAACTGCTAAATTAATTTGTCGCAGGTCAATTCCCGCTCGCTGCCAATATAGTAAACTTTTGGCACGAAATAATTGACTCCAAGTTCTTTTTAATGCCAAAGCGATCGCTTCATAGTCACAACGGCAAATTTGCGACTCCAGCAACCCAGATATATTCCCCAGCCCAAAACTACTAGTCGGTATCGCAAGAGTAGGTCGAAAAATTAAACAAGCGCTTTTCCATTCATTAGCCGCTTCGAGAATTTTATTCACCCACTTTTCTGGGACAGTTGCCGCTATAATTTCCTGATGCAAGTGACCTGCCACCTGCTGCAATTGACGCCAATTATCTACATCTAGATGTAACGAAGAATAAGGCAAATCAGCGACTAATGCCTCTGAACTATTGAGAGTTTCCAGAAATTGTTGTAAAACTTCCGCACCTACTACAAAACCGGGCTTCACTGGGTAGCCACGCTGCATAATTCTGCCTAAGTAAAACGCTTTGTTACCAACTTTGGCACGGTCTTGCAGTTTAATTTGGTCAAGCCAGTAGAGTTTATCCACTCAAATTGTTAGTTCTCAGTTGTCAGTTTGTAACTACGGGCATTATCTCCTGGTAATTTGTCAGATCTCATCTACTCATTACCTTCGTTAGCCCTCCTGCACCCCGACAAAACGGGGTTTAGTTAATTTATATAGTTGCACATGGGAGTATATTAATAATTAAAGTAAAATATAAGATTATTTTTCTATAAAAATATAAGCATTGCTGAACACTTACTATCTGTTGCCCGATGATTGGCTAAATATCACTTTCCGGCTATGCCTAGCTTTGCTATTTGGGGCAATTATCGGCTTAGAGCGCCAACTTCAGCGCAAACCCGCTGGTTTAAGAACTCATATGTTGGTATGTTTTGGTTCAGCAGTGTTTACTCTCATACCTCTGTTAACAAATGCCACCGAATCAGATAATGATCCTCTTAGTCGCATCATTCAAGGAATTGCAGCTGGTGTAGGATTCCTCGGTGGAGGAGAAATTTTACGCGAATCTTCCCAAAAATCACGACGTTCTGAAGTTCACGGATTGACATCAGCTGCGGCTATTTGGGTTTCGGCTGCTTTGGGAATTGTCGCTGGCTGTGGTTTATGGCAGTTAGGATTAATTGCTGTTGTACTGACTTTTTTGGTTCTTAACCCTTTTAAAAAATTAGAAAAATATTCTTACTTAAAAGTCAACCGTCGAAAAAATGATACTTCTATGCTGCTGATTCCCCCAGTTGAGGAAAATGAGCGTACAGACACAAATCAAGATAATAAATAACTTTACGCCACTTAAGTTATAACTAATTGAATAATGCGAGTCCTAGAGTGAGGTTGCGCTTTATTTCCCCTCACCCTGGAAGGGCAGGGCTATACCAACAAAGCCCACCTGCGTGGGCTAATTTGACGCATCTTCATAATATAGAAACGGTATAACTAAAAAGCAGGTGCTGATGATATTTCTCCTGCCTTAACGAAAAGAATTTGCGACGAATTTAACCACTGAGAGTCAAAAGAACCGAGGTGAGTTGTAGTAATTAAAGTTTGGAAACGGTCTTGAATAGCATCAAGTAATTGATTTTGTCGGGATGGATCTAACTCAGCAAGAACATCATCAAGTAATAACAGTGGTGGTTCTCCAACAACTTCTTCAATTAATTGTAATTCTGCAAGTTTTAGAGCGAGTACCAACGTCCTTTGTTGACCTTGAGAACCGTATTGACGAGCGGGTGTTTGATTGATAGTTAATTCTACTTCGTCGCGGTGGGGACCGACAAGGGTTGAGCCTTGACGAAGTTCAGCAACAGCTCGTAACTGAATTTTTTCTAAAAAAGCTTGCTGTATCTGTTCTGGATGATTTTGCTCTAAAGGAACACTAGGAAGGTAATTAATTTGTAAAATTTCTGTACTACCGCTGATGCTTGCGTGCCAAGCTTTGGCAATCGGTGCTAATCGTTGAATAGCGCGATCGCGTCGTCTAATTACTCGTGTCCCTGTGGTAGCTAATTGTGCATCCCACAATGCAAGTTCTGAGTTTTGAATGTTTGCTTCTTGATTCTGCTTTAAAAAAGCGTTACGCTGTCGCAACACCTGATTATATTGCTGCAAAATATGAGCATAAATCGGTTCAAGTTGAATTAAAAGTGTATCTAACCAGTTGCGGCGATTTTCGGGACCACCACGCACTAGTTCCAAATCTAAGCTAGAAAACTGCACCGCATTCAACACACCAAGAAAATCCATCTGACGCCGCAGATTCTCGCTATTAAGAGCAACGGTGCGGCGACCATTGCGGCGTAAAGTTAAAGTTAGCTCGCTAATACCATTTTGTCGCTCTAGAGTAGCGTTAATTTGAGATGCTACTTCCCCGTCCCTAATTAAATCGCGATCGCGTGCCATACGATGCGATCGCAATGTCGCTAGCAACTCCACCGCTTCCAACAAATTCGACTTTCCTTGAGCATTATTGCCCACCAAAATTGTTTTAGCAGCACTAAAATCAACCTGCTGCTCTTTATAGTTGCGAAACTGTCGGAGGTGAATGGATTTGAGGTACATAATTACAAAAGGAAAAAGGAAAAAGGAAAAAGGGACAATTTGTTCTTCTACCTTTTACCTTTTACGTTTTACCTTTTTTTAGACGGTTTTCTTACCAATTAATCGGAAGAAAATTTTCTCTGCTTCAATCCAAACAAACATCAAAGCACTAAAACCGATGCAAACGCCTAATTCCTGCAAATTCAGATAATGAGTACCAAAGAAAGCTCGCAGGGGTGGAACGTAAATTAGCATCAACTGCAAAATCGTCGTGACGACGACAGCTCCTAATACAAAGATATTCGAGAAGGGATTCATCTCTATCGCCAGTCGATTGTTTGAGCGAATAGCGATCGCATGACCCATTTGCGCGAGACACAATGTCGTAAATACCATTGTCTTCCAAGCATCGCGATTGCCTTGATACCCAGCTGCATGAGTATGATTATAAGCCCACCACATCAAAGCAATCGAGATTATAGCAAAGATAATCCCAATCCGAATCATATAAGAACCTAATCCCCTTGCAAAAATACTTTCGCGGGGACTAAAAGGTGGACGCTGCATCACATCTGGTTCGGGAGGTTCGACAGCTAACGCTAAAGCTGGTAAACCGTCTGTTACCAAGTTCATCCATAAGATTTGTAAAGGTGTCAGGGGAACACCTCCCAAACCGAGTAACGGTGAAGCGGCAATTGTGAGAACTTCGCCAATGTTACTACCAAGGATGTATTTGATAAAGCGGCGAATGTTGGTATATACGACTCTACCTTCTTTCGTAGCAGCAACAATCGTGGCAAAGTTGTCATCGAGTAACACCATGTCGCTGGCTTCTTTACTCACATCAGTGCCTGTGATGCCCATCGCGATACCGATATCAGCTTGTTTGAGGGCGGGGGCATCGTTGACACCATCGCCTGTCATAGCCACAAATCGACCCCGACGCTGCAATGCTTGAACAATTCGCAGTTTATGTTCTGGGGCTACTCTGGCGTAGATGCTCACCAAGTCTACGTTTTGCTCTAGCTCTTGGTCGCTCATGCGTTGCAATTCTTGACCAATGAGAACGCGATCGCCATCTTTGGCAATTCCTAAATCGGTGGCGATCGCTCTTGCTGTTAACTGGTGATCGCCGGTGATCATTACCGGACGTATTCCCGCATCCCGACATTCTTGCACAGCTGCCCGCACTTCTGGGCGCGGCGCATCCAGCATTCCCACCAATCCCAGCCAGACTAATTGTTGCTCGGATGTCTCATCTGAGTTTTCTGGGGGTACTTCTGAAAGTGGTTTGTAGGCAAAACCCAGTACCCGCAAACCTTTACTCGCCATGTTGTCATTTTCTGCGAGTATTTGCTTGCGTTGCGCGTCGGTTAAAGCAGCTGACTTATCGCCCAAATAAATCTGGGTGCAACGTGCCAAAATCAACTCTGGTGAGCCTTTGGTGAACATTAAGTAACGCTCAGATTTCAACATATTGGCGATCGCTGGATCGACCGCTGTCATCGGTGATACTCCTGTAGAGACTTCCTCAACTTGAGTAATCACGCTCATCCGCTTGCGTTCTGAAGAAAAGGGAAACTCAGCTACACGCGGTAATTTACTAGCCCATTGGTCTTTTTCAATACCTGCTTTTCCGGCAAGCGTGACTAATGCGCCTTCTGTTGGGTCGCCTAAAATTATCCATTGTCCTTTATCTTGTTGCAGCACCGAATCATTACAAACTGCACAGGCAACAAGCATTGCCGGGATTTCTGGATATTGCTCAACAGAAACTTTTTGCCCATTCAACTGAAAATCGCCTGTGGGGGCGTATCCTTCACCTGTGACGCGAAAAGCCGAGTTATTGGTATAAACTGATTGCACCACCATCTTGTTTTGAGTCAGGGTGCCAGTTTTATCAGAGCAGATTGTGGTGACACTCCCTAAAGTTTCCACTGCTGGCAATTTGCGAATTAAAGCATTTCGCCTCACCATCCGCTGCGTTCCCAGTGCCAAAGTCACGGTAATTACAGCGGGTAAACCTTCGGGAACTACAGCCACTGCCATACTCAAAGAAACTTCTACAAGTTCTTGGAGGTTGCTAAAACCTCTGGCAGCGATGACACCACCGACAATGACGATCGCGACTAAAATTAAAGAACCAGTAACTAAAACGTTACCTAATTGAGTCATCCGTTGCTGCAAAGGCGTCGGTTCACTTTCTACCGACTGCAACAAAGCGGCAATTTTGCCAAGTTCTGTTGTCATTCCGGTATTCGTTACCAGAACCTTAGCGCGTCCTTGGACGACTTCTGTACCTTGAAAGACTAAATTCAGGCGATCGCCTAATGATGTTTCTTCGGGTAAAGTTAATATGGCTCGTTTATTTACAGCTTCTGCTTCGCCCGTTAATGCCGACTCTCGAATTTGCAAATTAGACTCTTCGATTAAGCGTCCATCTGCGGCTATTTGCACCCCGGCTTCGAGGAAAATGACATCTCCAGGTACAATATCTTTGCCGGCGACATCTAAAAGTCTACCAGAGCGGATAACTCGCACATGTGGAGAGGAAAGTTTTTTCAGAGCCGCGAGGGCTTTTTCAGCACGACTTTCTTGAACGTAGCCGAGTATGCCATTGAGGATGACAATTGCTAAGATAGCGATCGTGTCTTTAAACGGTACTTCACCAGGCTTAAGTCCGCCCGATTGCCAAGACACGAAGTCTAAGCCACCCGAAATCAAGGCTACAGCAATCAGCATCAACAACATGATGTTCTTGAACTGATCAAGTAGAATATCCCAAGCACTCCGTCCAGCAGTTTCCTCTAGTTCATTGGAACCGTATTTGTGCAACCGCTGTTCTACTTCTTGGGGCGTTAAGCCAGAGTCTGCGTTACTATCGAGCAGGTCTAACGCTTTATTAACATCTAAACTATGCCAAACGGGGGCACCTTCGGGCAAAGAATTAGCAGACATCGTGTTGGTCACAGGAAATGGTTACAAAATTCGATCATAATCTTAGTGATGGCTAGAAAACCATTAACCAAAATTACATTCAGGCTGTTGCCCCGTGGTCAGGCTATAAATGTAATTCGTTAAATTTAGTGATTTTTATTGTGAAAATATATTGCGTGTTATTGCTGATAAAAAAGTTTAATTAAAAACATTATACAAAAATGCAAAAGAAACTTTTGCACTAGTCAGTGAAGAAACGGAAAAGGTTTTTTCTTACACCTTTCCCACCTGCCCCTTCCCCCTTCTATCTTATATGAGTTTTGCACTCCCCAGTTTAACTGCGAATCAAATGTTTAGGCAAAGAACAATTCGACCGCTTAGTGCTGCCTCCTTATGTGGCATAGCGTTTATCCAAGATACACTCATCGCGATTGACAGCGTTAAAGGGCATCTGCTGCAAATCGATCCGCTCTCCGACAATACCAAAATTCTGAATTCTCACCAAGTCAGGGAATTTAGGGATGTAACAGGTATTGCCGTGTGGGAAGATACCCTGTGGGTGACGCGGGATAATAGTGTTTATCTGTGTAAGCTGGATTCTTTAGGTTTAGAGCATTTTGTTACATTACCCTATCCAGCTGACGGCGTTGCGGTTTGGGAATCAACCGTTTATGTCAGCTGCCAAAAGTTAGGCTGTATTGTGATTTTTGACCGAGAGACGCGAAAAGAGATTACTAGATTTTATGCTCCTGGTGTGGGCATTGAAAATTTGGTAGTAACCGAGGAAACTCTTTGGGTTAGCGACACGATAGAGCAAACAGTTTACTGCATCGACAGAGCTACCGGAGAAGTTCAATTTAGCCTGCTAACGCCGTTTGCATGTCCTACAGGCATCGGTTTACATAAAAATGGCGAAACCGGGGAAGAAACGCTTTTTGTTGCTTATGCCTCAGAGGAGCCGTATATTCGGGATAATCCAAATGCTGACCCGAATTATGAATTGACGTATCGCGATCGCACTTTTATTCACCCGTTACATTATCATTACGATCCAGATAAGCGCTACGCCCTCTCTAACGGTTATCTGATAGAAATGTCTTATGCTGAAGAAATTTCTCCTTTAGAAGAGGTGTATTTATCAGATATAGAATGGCGAATCGCTTTACCCTCAGAAACTGACCGTCAAAAGGTAAGACACGTTGAACCGATTGGTCTGCCTTTCACAGAAGAAGAGAAAGATGGACAACGTGTAGCAGTATTTAAACTTGATACTCTCACCCCAGGTGAACGACATCTGTTTGGCTGGAAAGCACTTTTGGAAGTTCGGGGCATTAAGTATCGCATCACACCCAAGGATGTAGAAGATATTCCCCAAGTACCAATACAATTTCAAGGTCGTTACTTACTTGATGATGACGACTTGGCAATGGATACTACCATAGTCCGCCGCGCCGCCCATGATGCAGTTGGTTCGGAAACCAATTTGCTGCGGAAAATGTACAATATCCGCAATTACGTCTACGACGAATTGTCGTATGGTATTAAACCATACATTGACACCCCAGATATAGTTTTAGAGCGCGGTGTTGGTTCTTGTGGCGAATATGTCGGCGTATTGCTTGCTTTATGCCGTTTAAATGATATTCCCTGTCGCACCGTCGGGCGTTATAAATGCCCTCCCTTGGGCGAACATAAAGGTGTCCCCCTACAACCTGACTTTAATCACGTTTGGCTAGAATTCTACGTACCGAATTTTGGCTGGTTGCCAATGGAATCAAATCCTGATGATATTGGCGATCGCGGTCCTTATCCGACACGCTTTTTTATGGGCTTATGTTGGTATCACATCGAAATTGGCAAAGGTATCACCTTTGAAAGTTTGAGCAGTAAAGGGACACGATTGACAAAAGAAGAAGTCGCCCTTGGTGATTTGGCGATTAATCATATCCAGTTTACCATTCTCGAAGAATTACCGCCTTTTTAGAAAGCATCCCAAAACGCTTGCAGGCTATGAGTTTTTCAGCCCACCTGCGTGGGCTTTGTTCCTATAGCAATACCCTTACAGGGTATTGCGGCTTTGATTGGGAAGCTCACATTTTTTCCCAGGAAATATTTTTAAACTATTGTAGAGACGCTTCTGCGCGGAACGTCTCTACGACGGTTCGTTATTATAAGAAAAATTCGCTCTCAAGATAGATAAGTATTTGTACCAATTAATAGAAGATAAAATATAACGTGCGTTACATCTGGCTTCAAACAATGGTATCTAAGACGGCGTTGAAACAACCAGAAGTCAGCAAACTGATTCGTGAACTGCGGCAATTAACAACATTGACCCAAGAAGAATTTGCCACATTATTAGGTGTCGCTTACGGTACGATCAACCGTTGGGAAAACGGTCATATGCAACCATCTCCATTAGCGCTCAAACAAATTAAAGCGGTGCTTGAAGACTTGGGGAATTCACCAGAACCAAATTTACAAGAACATAGCAAAAAGCTGCTCACTAAATATTTTGCCTCAGCGAAGCCGAGAGCGTGACTTATCCAAATATGCTAAATTTTCAGACGTTGTTTGAAGGGATACCAGGGTTGTATTTTGTCTTGACACCGGATTATGCGATCGTGGGGGCAAGCGATGCTTACTTGCTGGCAACCAAGAGAAAACGAGAAGAGATTATCGGACGTAAGTTGTTCGAGGTTTTTCCAGATAATCCCGACGATCCGAACGCGACAGGGGTGCGGAATTTGCGTGCGTCAATAGAGAGCGTATTGAAGTATCGAAAGCCTCATACAATGGCTGTGCAAAAATATGATATTCCTCGACCCGAATCGCAAGGTGGCGGATTTGAGGAGCGCTACTGGAGTGCATTAAATTCGCCTCTCTTCGGCGAAAACGGTGAGATCACGCACATTATCCATCGAACCGAGGATGTGACAGAGTTTGTGCAGATGCAGCAGCAGAGAAATGAGCAACGCCAAATTAATCAAGCGCTACAGACTCGTTCTCAGCAGATGGAAATGGAAATCTATCTGCGATCGCAGGAGTTACAAGAACTCAACAAACAACTACAAACCGCGAATGAGGCACTTTCAGAATTAGATCGTGCGAAAACCGAATTTTTTAGCAATGTGTCCCATGAGTTTCGCACGCCCTTAACACTGATGTTAAGTCCCATCGAGGATGCGTTATTTGATACCTCTTCTCCGTTACCTGCTGTGCAAAAAGAACGACTCGAAGTAGTACAACGCAACGGACTTCGCTTGCTGAAATTGGTCAACACCTTGCTCGATTTTTCCCGCATTGAAGCAGGACGCATTCAAGCAACTTATGAACCTACAGATTTAAGTGCGCTGACAGCTGAACTTGCCAGTGTGTTTCGTTCGCTCATCGAACAAGCCGGAATGCAACTAGTAGTGGAGTGTTCTGCATTACCAGAAGCGATTTATGTCGATCGCCAAATGTGGGAAAAAATTATTTTTAATTTATTATCAAACGCCTTTAAGTTTACCTTCGCAGGCAAAATTACAGTTCGCTTGCAAAAGAGAGAAACTGATGTAGAGTTGACAATTGAAGATACTGGTATCGGCATTCCCCTAGAAGAATTGCCGCATTTATTTGAGCGATTTTATCGCGTGAAAGGCGCACAGGGACGCAGTTTTGAAGGCTCAGGCATTGGTTTGGCGCTGGTACAGGAATTGGTGAAATTACACAGTGGCACAGTCAGCGCGACGAGTGTACTGGGGCAAGGCAGTTGTTTTAAAGTAACAATTCCTAAGGGGGAGCGCTTGTGCGGGGGCAGGGGGCAGGGGGCAGGGAGCAGGGAGCAGAAAGCAGGGGGCAGGGAGCAGGGGGCAGGGAGCAGAAAGCAGGGGGCAGGGATTCTTCCCAATGCCTTATGCCCAATGCCCATTGCCCAATCGTCAATTCCTTATGTGGAGGAAGCCCAGCGCTGGCTATTTGCAAAAGAGGGGGAAGATAAAGAAGCAAATTCTACTTTGTCGAGTGTTTCCTCGCGATCGCGCATTTTGTTGGCTGATGATAATGCGGATATGCGCGATTATGTTCAGCGGCTGTTGAGTGAGCATTATATAGTTGAGGCTGTCGCCGATGGAATGGCGGCGTTAAATACAATTCGAGAAAATCCACCGGATTTGGTATTAAGCGATGTGATGATGCCGAAAATGGATGGCTTTGAATTATTGCGATCGCTGCGAGGCAATCCTCAAACTCAAGAAATCCCGATTATTCTCTTATCAGCGCGAGCGGGGGAAGAATCGCGCATTGAAGGACTTACAGCCGGAGCGGATGATTATTTAATTAAACCATTTTCCGCACGCGAATTACTTGCACGAGTCGAATCAAATTTAAAGTTAGCTAAACTGCGACAAACCACACAAACGTTACATACCGAAGCCGAAACCGCTAAAGCAAATCTAGAAAGCGTTTTAGCAAACCTTGAAGATGGATTTGTCACTCTCAATCGCAATTGGTGTTTCACCTATATCAACGATCGCAAAGCGGAAATTTGGGGAATACGGGGTGAAGAGGCGATCGGCAAAAACATTTGGGAATTATTGCCCGATCTCGTTGGCGGTGAACTTGACAGCCGATTACATCAAGTCATGCGCGAACAAACTCCTATGCAGTTTGAGCATCGCGACGCCAATTCAAATCGCTGGTTTGACAATCGAGTTTATCCGACAGCGGATGGTTTGGCGATTATTTGTACTGATATTAGCCATCGCAAACACTCCGAAGCAGCTCTAAAAGAAAGTCAGCGGCGGTTCCGGCGATTGGTAGAATCTAACTTATTTGGTGTCGTCTTCGGCGATTGTTTTGGTGGACTGCACTACGCCAATGAGTATCTGTTAAATTTGGTAGGCTACACCTTAGAAGAAATGCAGTCTGGGCAAGCGCAATGGCATCAACTCACCCCTAAAGAATTTGCTTCCTTAGATGCCAAAGCGGTTGAGCAATTAAGCACGCAGGGAGTTTGTGCCCCTTATGAAAAGGTGTACCTCCACAAAAACGGTCAGCGGATTCCGATTTTAATTGCTGCTGCGTTGCTTCAGGAACCGTTTAACGAAAATCAGGAAGTCGTTGCCTTCATTTTGGATCTTACCGAATTGCAGCGGGTAACGGAAGAACGCGATCGCTTTTTCAGCTTATCTCTAGATATGCTAGCGATCGCAAACATCGACGGCTATTTTATACAACTAAATCCAGCTTGGGAACGAACGCTGGGATTTAGCGAAACCGAACTGAAAGCAAAGCCTTATATTGATTTTGTGCATCCGGATGACCGAGCCGTAACGCTCTTGGAAGCGGAAAAATTAGCACAAGGATATGAAACGATTGGGTTTGAAAATCGTTACCGTACAAAAGACGGTTCTTACCGATGGATTTCCTGGAATGTTGCGTCCTTCCCAGAACAGAATGTTCTTTACGCCGCAGCTCATGATATTACCGATCGCAAACTTGCAGAACAAGCGCGAGAACAATTACTAGTGCGCGAACAAGCCGCACGAGAAGCCGCTGAAAACGCCAACCGCGTCAAAGATGAATTTCTCGCGGTTCTCTCCCACGAGTTACGCACTCCGCTAAACCCGATACTCGGTTGGTCGAAATTGCTACAAATGGGTAGGCTAAACGCCGCAAAATCTACCGAAGCGATCGCCATCATCGAACGCAACGCCAGACTACAAGTGCAACTGATAGAAGATTTGCTTGACATTTCCCGCATTTTAAGCGGCAAAATGAGCTTAACGGTGATGCCTGTCGATATGGCTAGAGTGATTGCAGCCGCATTGGAAACAGTACGATTAGCCGCAGAAGCCAAATCTTTGCAAATTCAAAGTTATATATCACCCTTTGTCGGCAAAGTCAACGGCGATCCAGGGCGATTGCAGCAAGTTGTCTGGAATCTGTTATCGAATGCGGTGAAATTTACACCAGCAGGCGGACAGATTACAGTTAACTTAGCGCAAGTGGGCACATACGTACAAATCCAAGTCAAAGACACAGGCAAAGGAATTAATCCCAAGTTTGTGCCGTATGTATTTGAGCATTTCCGGCAAGAAGATGGTGCAACAACGCGCCAGTTTGGTGGCTTAGGATTAGGATTGGCGATCGTGCGTCAAATCGTGGAAATGCACGGTGGTACGGTAATGGCAGACAGCCCAGGTGAAGGACAGGGAGCTACTTTTACAGTACAAATTCCTTTATTTCGCTCGGCTGAGGAAATGAAGACTTTAGAATTACCAAAATCAACGCCTGATTTAAACGGCGTTAAGATTTTAGTAGTTGATGATGATGCTGATTCGCGGGACTTTATCAGCTTTATTTTAGAGCAAGAAAAGGCGATCGTCACAACCGTAGCATCAGGGTTTGATGCGCTACAAGTAATTGAGCAAGCGACTCCTGATATAGTCCTCAGCGATATTGGAATGGCAGAAATGAACGGATATATGCTTATGCGTCAACTTCAAATGCGTACAGCATCAATTGGAGGCATCAAAGCGATCGCTCTGACGGCTTATGCCGGAGAATTAAATCAACAGCAAGCACTCGCAGCCGGCTTTCAACGACATTTAGCCAAACCCGTTGAAATCGATGAATTAGTTCAGGCGATCGCCACCCTAGTACGCAGGAAGATATAGAAAAATAGGGAGAGGGGGGATAGGGGGATGGGGAGAAAGAAGAATTATTCTGCTTGTCTGCTTGTCTGCTTGTCTGCTTGTCTGCTTGTCCCCCTGTCCCCCTCTCTCCTTCAACGTGGCAAATGCACCTTAACTGGCTTCAAAGCGGAAAAATCACAGATTGAATTAAACGGACAAAATCGACAATGATATCCCGGATTTGGGGGGAAAATTTTACTAAAGCTACTATTGGTTTGCTGATACGTTTGTAAATCTTGCTGATGTTTTTCAGCAATACTAGCTAGCTCAAGTTCTAAAGATTCTAATTCGCTTTTTGTGATGGTAATTAAATCAGATTTTTTACTAAACTCTAAATTATAAAATGAAGCAACCGCTTGATATTCCGGATAAAGATAACGAGCAGCTAACAAATAAACTAATGCCTGTCTTCTATCAAAAGCGGATTTACCAGTTTTGAAATCTAAAATATGTAAAGTGTCAGAAGAATCAGAAAAAACACAGTCCATCGTTGCATATAAGCGGAAGGAATAATTTTCCTGTTCAATGAAAATTGGTTTCGGAAAGCCTTCATCACCACGAGTTAACTGAATGATGCGTTTACCCGAAAGTAATGGTTCTTCATGATATTTACTTAAAATTTGCAATACGCGCTGCTGAACTTCGTCACTTGAGTGATTTAATTTCAGTAGCTGTGCAACTTTTTCTACACCGTCTGAAGAGTTCAACAAGTGTATATTGTGATGAA
This sequence comes from Spirirestis rafaelensis WJT71-NPBG6, assembly GCA_019359015.1. Lineage (GTDB taxonomy): Bacteria > Cyanobacteriota > Cyanobacteriia > Cyanobacteriales > Nostocaceae > Hassallia > Hassallia rafaelensis. The sequence goes on along the minus strand of JAHHID010000028.1, from coordinate 55,876 downwards.
ACTCATAAACGCCTTTTTGGGCGAGTAGCCCAATGCGCTGGGGTGCAGTAGCTGTTTTTAACAGTGCTTTAACTAGTGGATCGTGTTGACGCGCTTTGATAAACCCCCGTCTCATCTGGCAATGCCAGCGTTCTTGCCCGGAAGCTGGGGCAATTAAAGACCAAAGGTGGTAACTGGCAAAAGGTTGATCGGGGGTTGACATTGCTCAGGAACAGTGAGAAAAAATACGGTGGGGAGAAGTATGAACCGCGAAAATCGGCGCTCATAACTTCGGTAGATAGTTGCAGCTACACACGCTTTGCGGGAAGCTTCATATAGTAATCATCATCGACGAGAGGAAGTAGCAAAAATGAGCGCGAGTAGCAATTCCGGCAAAATCAAGTTTGGTACTGATGGATGGCGAGGAATTATCGCCGATGACTTTACTTTCCCGAATGTACGGAAAGTAACAAGGGCGATCGCCAGTTACCTGGAAACAGCTTATACTAAAGACCGACCAGTTCTGGTAGCCTACGATACTCGCTTTTTAGCTGACCAGTTTGCCCAGACAGCAGCCCAAGTATTGGCAGATTTGGGTTGGACAGTAAAAATTACTGATCGAGATTGTCCCACACCAGTAATCGCTTACAATGCCCGTCACTTAAATTCAGCAGGGGCACTGATGTTTACTGCCAGTCATAATCCTGCACCTTATTGTGGGATTAAATACATCCCTGACTATGCAGGTCCTGCCACTCCAGAGATTACTGATACTATTGTGGCAAATATTGAAGGAGCATCGGATGAATTGCCCAAAACCAATTCAACTGATAAAATTTCGACTTTCGACCCAAAACCGGAGTATATGAAGTTTATCTACACTTTATTGGATGTAGATAAAATCAAGAGTGCTCAGTTAAAGGTAAAGTACGATGCCTTATATTCCACCTCTCGCGGCTATTTAGATGAAGTTTTGCAACATTGTGGCTGTGAGTTAGAAAGTTTTCACACCTACCGCGATGTTCTTTTTGGTGGCGGAATGCCAGAACCAAAAGGCGAACAACTGGTAGAGTTAGTAGAAGCAGTACGCAGCGGTAAAGCAGATTTAGGTTTGGCGACGGATGGAGATGGCGATCGCTTTGGCATTGTTGATGAACAAGGCAATGTTCTCACCCCCAATAACGTGCTACTACTACTAGCACGCCATTTAATTAAGAATAAAGGTAAAAAGGGCGCGATCGTCCGCACTGTGGCGACAACTCACCTGCTAGACAATCTCGCAGCTAAGTATGGTGTAGAACTTTATGAAACAGCAGTCGGATTTAAGTACATCGGCGAAAAAATGCGCGAAACCACCGTTTTGATTGGTGGAGAAGAATCAGGAGGTTTGAGCATCATCGGACATATCCCGGAAAAAGACGGCGTATTAGCCGATATGCTAGTGGCAGAAGCGATCGCTTACGAAGGCAAACCGCTGAGTCAAATGGTAACTGAAGCGATCGCCGAAGCAAATGGTCCCCTTGACAACAAACGTCTTGACTTGCACCTCGACGATGCCCACAAAGCTGCCGTCATCGACTCCTTTACCAAAAACCCACCCGCAGAAGTTGCAGGCATTAAAGTCAAAGAAGTCGGGCGCAAAGACGGCATTAAACTTTACTTAGAAGATGGTAGCTGGGTATTGCTCCGTCCTTCCGGTACAGAACCTCTGATGCGCGTTTATCTGGAAACTAACTCCCCAGAAAAGCTAGCCAAAATCGCGCAAGAAATGGAAAGCGTAATTGGTAAACTAGAGCCAGTAAAAGTTTAATCAAGATTGGGGCATGGGGCATTGGGCATTGGGCATTGGACTTTTCCCCTTTGCCCTTTAACCTTTTCCCCTCTTCAAATCCCCAGTCCCCAGTCCTAACTATGAAAACTCTAGCTAATCTGGTCATATCGTTAGTTGTAGCTATTTGGGTTGTGGCGATCGCTATTATTTCAGTTCAAAACGCCACCCCAGTATCTTTAAAATTCTTTACTTTCCAGTCAATTCAAGTTCCAGTCGGTTTAGTGCTGGCTTTTAGTGCTGGTGTGGGGATAATTGGCGTTGCACTGTTGCAACCTTTGTGGGGTCTTTCTGCTCCACAGCGTAATTCTAGATCGCAAGACGATGCCGAATTTTTTGTAGACGACGAAGATTTTTGAACTCACTAAAGCCAATCGCCCAATTGGGTAGCTAAGAAATAGCGCACATGATCGACGAACGATCGCCCGTAATTAATTTGCCCATGTCCCATCCCCGGAACGACGTAACAAGCATTATCGGGGAATTTATTAGCGCAGTCACGGGCATCTCGAATGTTGACAATGCGATCGCATTCGCCAACGAGGAAGCGAATCCTACGGGGAGGCTTCACTTGTTCAATATAGGTCATAGGGTTGCACGCATAACCATACTCATCAGGGTATTTGAGATTTTTGGCTACTTGCAGAACCTTAACTACAGGTTTAAGATCCGGTAGCACTAGTGAAAGCAATCCCCCTAATGGTGAAGCTGCTAAGTCTGGCAAGACCTGGTAGCCCCAGCTTTTGGCAAAGGACTGAAGGTTTGCATGACCGATAGCCCCCAGCAGTGTGTCCCCAAGACCATCAGCAGTAAAGGCATAGGCGGCTTGCAAAACTCCCATGCTGACCCCAAACAAGGCTAACCGACTATCGCTTAAACCGTAGCGATCGCAGCAAAAATTACGGACTCTAGCAATGTCAATAGCACTGCTACGAAAAATTTGCAATAGTAGCTTAGTGTCAAATGAGATACCTCGCTCAACTAAGGGCTTAATCTCATTTTCTACCAAAGCCGTGAAGGTACGCACCAAGCTGCGCTCGCCAGCAAGAGGTGTATCGAAAAGAGCTACAGCTATGCCCATCTGTGTCAGCGTCGGCACTATGAAGGCATTCCAGCCATAAGGCGCAGACATCCCTTGCAGACCAATCACCAGAGGCGTTTGGTGTGCAGGTCGATTGTACGGCAAAAAGACGGCAACCGGAAAGCCACTGAGTCTTTCATCAATATCAGCGACCCCAGTATAAGCAAATGGCTCGTCAAACCAATAGCGATGACCACTCACACCGTCAAAAGTAATCGCATCAGGTCCGTAGATGGGCATTAGGTAAATAGCAGAACTTTAAACTAATTTAGGTTAATTTTCGGATGAGTGTAATGTTTTTCGCGGTCGTCCTCCTCGCTTGCCGTTCTCACGCGCTGCCCTTGCTTTTGTAGTTGAACTTACGGAACCTCCTCGGCTTCCTAATTCAGCCATCCAAGCCTTAGTACCGAATATCCCCACCATCAAAGCTGGAATACTCATATCTACATCTAGCTGTTCGCAGTGCAGCCCCTCGCCAGAAGGAGTGACTTTCACTTGCATAAGTTTATCTGGAGATGCACCCGCCAATCCCTGAACCAATTCAGGGGGAAACAAAAAAGTAGCCCCATTTCGCAGGTCAACGACGATGCGATTTAAATTTAAATCATAATGGGCAGCTTCAGCCCGTGGTTCAGAGGCATCTGACATTGCAGCAGCGGTTCTTGCTTGGGCTATCTCATTATTTAAAGTTTCCTCCGTCAAATCTAGGTTCTTCATGAATTTCTCTCCATTTTTCTAATAGTTCCGTTTGGTGTTCGATCACCAAGTTTAGGGCTTTGGTTGCATCTCTATTGCTCATGTTCTAGACAGCGAGAAATGTAGGACGCTCAGTTTCACTACCGAGGTTAATCTTGGCTTCTCCCTCAGATCTAAGAACATGTACGTAGGATGGAAGATGATCGTTGGGGTAAATACGAACACTAAAGCCATCTTTATTAAATACAGTTGACATTAAAAAATACTAATAACTTTTCTTATATATTTCTAAATTGACCCAAGCGCTTGGGTTATGTCAAGCAATAAAAAAACCTTGCCAGTCAAGACAAGGTTGAAAGTGATATTGCTACAGCGTTTTCAGGCTATTTCTACTTCGTTTCCATCCAATTTTCACCCGCACGAACATCGACCAGTAACGGTACACTCAACTGTACGGCATTTTCCATTGCTGACTTAATTTGCGGTTCTAATTCTTCCCACTCACTTGGGAGAACTTCAAAAACTAATTCATCGTGAACTTGTAACAATAACCGCGACTGATAACTCTGCAAAACCTCATGCATTTTCACCATCGCAATTTTGATAATATCAGCACTAGAACCTTGAATTGGGGCGTTAGCAGCAGCACGTAATAATCCTGCATCGTAAGCACCTAAATTACCCAGTTTTTTCAAGTCAATATCTTCTAATTTATTGCCTTTATATTTGCGGATGCTGTTGCTGGTGAAATCAACATAGCGACGACGACCGAGAATAGTTTCAACATATCCTTGAGCGATCGCTTGCTTCTTAACTTTCTCCAAATATTCAAAAACTTTGGGATAGCGACTGTAAAAACGTTGAATAAACTCGTTAGCCAGCGTTTTATCTACACCTGTTGAACGCGAAAACCTTAACGAACCCATCCCATAAATCACGCCAAAGTTAATCGTTTTCGCCAATCGTCGCTCATCTGATGTTATATCTTCTTTTTCAAATACCAACCGCGCTGTAACTGTGTGAATATCCTCATTCTTTTGGTATGCTTCCACCAAAACTGGTTCTTGACTCAAATGAGCCAAAATTCTTAACTCAATTTGTGAGTAATCAGCAGCTACCATTAACCAACCTGATTCTGGCACAAAAGCCTTACGAATCTGGCGACTAAAAGCAGTACGAATGGGGATATTTTGCAAATTTGGATTAGAAGAAGATAATCGTCCTGTAGATGTCACTGTTTGGTTAAAATCAGTATGCACCCGCTGAGTATCTGGACGCACTAATGCTGGTAGTGCATCTACATAAGTAGACTTTAGTTTAGATAAAGTTCGATACTCCATAATCGCATCAACAAAGCCCGTTTCATCGACTTCTTGCAGTTTTTCTAGCGTCGCTGCATCAGTAGAGTAACCCGTTTGAATTTTCCGGGAATACTTGGTGCTTAACCCCAATTTTTCAAACAAAATCTCGCTTAATTTTTTCGGAGAACCCAAGTTAAATTTTTCTCCAGCTATTTCAATAGCTTGCTGTTCCAACTTGGCTAAATCTATTTCTAACTGCTGCGAAAGTTCTTTTAAATAATCTGTATTAATGCGGAAACCTGTGTATTCCATCTCCGCTAAAACTGGTTCTAGTGGCTGTTCAACTGACAGCAAAAGCTTATGTAATGTAGGAATTTTATCTAATTCCTCGCGCAATTTTGGTACTAACCCAAATGTAGAATACACATCCATCCCGCAATAACTTGCTACTGCGGGAATATCAATATCAGCGATAGTTTGACCTTTAGGAACTAATTCTAAGTAACTTTTTGCTGTCAAATCCAAATATTTTTTCGCCAAATCAGTCAAATTATGGCTACCATCTGGATTCAACACATAACTTGCCAACATTGAGTCAAATACTACTCCAGCCAATTTAATTCCTTGACACCGGAGAACTAAGCGGTCAAATTTAGCATTTTGCAAAGCTTTCGGATAATTGGCACTTTCTAAAATCGGACGTAATGCTTCTAGAGCAATTTCTTGATTCAGATTATTGCCAATTTTATGATTAAGAGGAATATAAGCTATTTCATCAAGTTTGCTTCCCCAGCAACAGCCAATTCCTACTAACTCAGCGTCACGTGGTTCTAAATCAGTGGTTTCAGTGTCCCAAGCAACGGGTGTTTCTGAGTTGGTAAAATTTTCTAAAAGTTTGACTAACTCATTTAGTTTGGCTTCTGTATCGATGATGCGTGGTTGAATTGGTGAAGCAGATTGCCGTTGCACTGCTGCTGTATCCTCCGCAGTGAAAAACCACAAATCATTATCTTCATTTGCGTGAATTTGTTTTGATGTTTCAGTTTTTGGTGTTTCTTCACTTGTCCCACCAAATTGCTGCTGAAGTTCGTTTATTTTGCCTAAAAAAGTTTTAAACTCTAAGTTTTCTAATAGTGGTGCAAGGATGCTGGTATCAAATCCTTTTAAAATGCAATCTTCTAAATTAACTTCTATGGGGACATCAAGTTTTATACTTGCCAAGAAGTGAGAATGTTCGGCATCTTGTTTACCAGCTTCCAGCTTTTTTTGAATCCCTTCTTTAATTTCACCCAAAGCAGCATAAATATTTTCAAGAGTACCGTAGGTGTTTAGCAGCTGCACTGCTGTTTTTTCTCCGATTCCCTTAACTCCAGGAATATTATCTGATTTATCGCCACAAAGAGCTTTATAATCGACAACTTGCGACGGTAAAATGCCTAGTTTTTGTTTAACTTGTTCTAGTTCAAATTCGGTGATACTACTTGTAGAACGCTTCATCGCGTCTGGACTAAAGTAGAGAACACTAATTTCTTTATCTGGGTCAACGAGTTGAAATAAATCGCGATCGCCTGTGAGAATTTTCACTTTATACCCAGCGGCAGTTGCTTTTTGTGCTAAAGTACCCAACACATCATCTGCCTCAAAACCTGGAGCTGTAAAAATTGGCAAATTGAAGCCATCAAGCAACTCGTGCAGATTTTTTAAGTCAGGAACAAAGTCTTCTGGTGTTCCTGGGCGATCGGCTTTATAAGTATCGTCAGCTTCGTGACGGAAGGTTGGTAAACCCAAATCAAAAGCAACAGCCATCGCTTGTGGGTGTTCGGTTCCCATTACCTCCAGCAAGGACTTGAGAAAGCCAAAACATACACTGGTGGGAATCCCCGTTTTTGTACGCAGTCCCCCATCTCGTCCTTTAGCGAAAGCGAAGTAAGAACGAAAAGCGAGCGAGTGTCCATCTACTAAGATGAATGTGGGACGTGTTGGGCTTGCAGAATCGGAAGTCAACGGATTTGAAGATGTTTGAGACATAGCCCTATTTTAGCTAGTACAAGAAGGCACAAAAAAAGAAATTCGTAAATGCGATTCGCACTCTGAGCAATTGTGTCAAATGGGCGATGTCTGCGATGAGCTACGCCTACCCAATGTAAGCAACTGTGCCAAATCAGCAATAGACCTCAAGACTCATTCTGTAAATATAGCCAAAATTCTGCGTAGCGACACCCTTATAGGGCGTTGATACTTTGGTGCAAGATGTATAGCCGCACCCAACGCTCTTAGTGTCGGCAAAAGCGAAAACACGCCCTAGCCCTTCTAGGGTAGGTGCTTTCTCCTAAACCCTGCTAATCTCTAACTAGACTTCATAACTTGAAAAATTTATGCATAAAGCATCTACTGATGACTTAGCATCAACCGACAATCAAGCTATAGCATCAACAAACATTAAACTATTGGTTTTAGATATAGATGGTACGATCGCCGGCGAATCTAACAACCTAAGTCAAAAAGTTCTTCAAGCGATCGCTGCGGTAAAAGCAAAGGGAATTCAAGTGGCGATCGCTACTGGTAGAATGTATCGTTCAGCCTTGCGTTTCCATCAAGAAATTAATTCTACCCTGCCGTTATTAGCTTATCAGGGAGCTTGGATTCAAGATCCAACGACCCAAAAAATTCATCGTCATTTGGCTGTTTCTAGAGAAATGGCAGAAAAACTACTAGATTATTTTGAACAACCAAATTTGCGATCGCTTTTATCTGTTCACTTCTACATTAACGATGAACTGTATGTCCGCGAATTAACTAGAGAAACTGAAGTTTATGCTGAACGTTCTGGTATTGTCCCCATCGTTGTGGGTGACTTGCGTTCTTCTTTAAGCAATGAACCGACAAAGATTTTGGCTTTATGTGATGACATAGATATTATCAAAGATTTGCTGGGGAATTTGCGCCGCCAATACACCCCGGCTGAATTGTATCTCACCACATCTGTAGCCACATTTTTTGAAGCGACTAATCCTTTAGTCAATAAAGGAACTGCTGTACGTTACATAGCTGAAGAAATGCTAGGATTACAAAGAAGTAACGTTATGACTATTGGCGATAACTTCAATGATTTGGAAATGCTCGAATACGCTGGCATTGGTGTAGCGATGGGCAATGCACCAGAAGAAGTTCAGGCGATCGCGACTTGGGTAGCTCCTAGCGTCGAAAAAGATGGAGCCGCCACAGCAATTGAAAAGTTTTTGCTGTAATTAGTTAGTTATCATTCGTTATTATCAATAACTAATAACGAATAACTAACCAAAAAATCAGAAAGGACACCGACGACTGGCCGTGTTTCGTCTCGGTGCCCTTGCTGGTTCGCTCCTCACACACCAGATAATATAGCCTGAGATATTCTAGTAATCAATATTTGTTACAATACTTTGCAATTTGGCATTCACACTCATAATTCAACCAGAGCAAATATGCCTAATTTTTCTTCTAACAAAAATTTTAATACAGACTGAGTAGCGATAACTAATCCTAATCTGGCTTGGGAAAGTTCTGGTGATGTAATTTTCACCTCACCCCAAATTCTACAGTTACACCAAAAAAGTTCAAAAGCTTGGCTCAAATTGATCGCTGCTTTTTCCCAGTTAACCGAACCTGCTTCATAAGCACATTCTAAATCATCTACCACTTGTACTAACTCAGAAATTAGCCTCTTTGTTGCTGAATGCGAAAAGCGAAATTTGCGATCGCAGTTGAGCCAAGGTATCGGGTTGGGAGAAATTACGCTCCCCATAGCTGAACTAGTATTTACATTCTTGTCACCAAATTTAATTAATCCCTCTTGTTGAGCTAGTCGCAGTAACGAACAGCAGCGAGCATGAGCGTATTGAACTGCAAATAAACGTGAAGAATTTTCGATTTGGGTTTCTCCTCTGCCCACTTTTCCTGCTCCCCCCCTCTTTTCCTCTCTCCATATTCCCTCAGTAAGGCATTGTAACCAAGCAGCTAAAATAGGATCGGTTAATACTAAATAAATGTAACCTGGCGGAACAATTTCGATGATCAATTCGTCGCCATAGTTCGCCGAAATATGAGAGGCGATCGCACAAGCAATCTCAATTCCTTTCCGATTCTGAGATTTTGATAGCTGTAAAGCCACCCCAGATATATATAAAATTCTATTAATATCTCTACTTTTATATAGGTTAATTTTATCATTATCTATACTTGGTATATTATCTTTATAAGCATAAATACTCAGCATTGATAATAAATGGCTGTAAATTAAGCGTTTAATTGCTGTATTATTACTTACTTGTAGCTTTTGATGCACAGATGACTACCATTGAACCCTTAAGACTTCAGATTATTGCTGTTCTGTCATCTATCTTTAGAGATAACTTTATTGTTGAGAGAGAAAAATGAGAATTGTGCAAAATTTGATGAATAGTAAGTAAACTTTACTACCATCATAGTACAGTAAGAGTTATAACAAAAGTGTAGAGAGCAAATTGCTTTCTATCTTTAAAGATGGCTGGCGCTGTTAGGCGTTAAGCCTACATCACCAACACAAAGACACTCCTTGCACCTTTTTATGACGTCTTTGTCTTCAGCCGAACGCTCTTTGTTACCTATGCAATCTCCATCCTCCTTCTCTGAGGCATCACGCCCTTTTCTGACTTGGCAACGAATTATTGATTGGGCTCAAGAACACTATCGCTGCCGCACCTTTAGCAAAGATGAGCGCATTCCAGCTAGACCTGGATTGCTATATTTGGTGCAAAGGGGTGCAATCCGCATGGTAGGAACCGCCCAGGTTAGCGCTACTGCAAGTCAGCTAACGTCTCGACGAATCAACAGAACTCCTGAAGAAGCTTTCTTGGGTTTTGTAGGGGCGGGACAACCATTTGAAATTGTTGCCCAATCACCTTTCACACTCCAGTCCTACGCCCATGTTGACCAAACTGCGGTGCTTTGGATGTACTGGCACGACCTAGACAACTGGCCCCACTTCCGCCGCGAAGTTATGGATGCCTTTAGGTATCAGCACCAGCGCAAGCTGCTGTGGCTGAGTGCCTTGGGACAACGGCGTACAATTGACCGACTCTTAGGATTCCTCACATTATTGATTGAGGAATATGGCGAGCCGTCAATGAGCGAAACAGACCCCGATGTAATTCGCGGTTATTGTCTGCCCTTCCCCCTCACCCATGCTCAAATTGGCAGCGCGATCGGTTCGACTCGTGTTACCGTCACCCGCTTGATGGGTAAGTTGCGTCAACGCGGTTTAATCCTCACCCAAGGGGATAATCTGATTTGCTTGCCAGCAGAGTCTATTAATAGAGTCGGCTAAAATGCGGTAAGCACCTATTACCAATAGCAGGTGTCAGCGAATTTTGACAAACCCAGCCTGGGTAATCAGTTCCTGTCCCTGCTCGGTCAACAGGAAGTTGGCGTAAGCAACAGCTGCTTGCTGGTCAATTTGACCATTCTGTTTGACTACCACAAACAGATTGCGAGTAATTGGGTAAGTTCCTGACTGGAAAGCCTCAATGTTCAGCTTGTTCCGTTTCCCAGGACATTCTTTGGCGGTTACAAATGGTTCTTGGTAGGGAGCAATATACTCTTTTTGTGTCCGCCCTAAGGGTAAAGGCTTGATTGAACATTGGGGAACTACCTCTGGAGCAGAAGCGTAATAAATGCCACCAAGACTATTAGCGACTTTTTCTAGTGCTTGGGTGGTGGTGGAAACGAATTCTACATTAGAACCGAAACCTTGACCACTCAAGATGTCTTGGACAAAAATCTCTACCGTGCCACCATCATTGATGCGGCGCGAATATGCCTTAATTGGAATATCAGAACCACCAATTTGCTTCCAATTGCTTATCTCCCCTTTGTAAATTGACCGTAACTGTTCTACAGTCAATCCTGGGATATTTAGGTTGGGATTGACTGCTACCGCCAAACCATCAATTGCAACGGGAATTTGTTTTAAATCGAATCCGCGCTGCTTGGCACGAGCTAGCTCTTGATCCTCAATTGGTCGAGAAGACTGGGCAAATGTCAGTTGACCGTCGATTAAAGATTTTAGACCACTGCCAGAACCGCGATTGCCACTGCTTGGTTCGAGATAACGCAGCCTAAACTCTGGTCGCGCTGCTTGAATCGCGGAATCAACTGCCAGTCGAATCGGTGCCCATGAGGTGCTGCCTCCGTATCTGAATAATCCTGTAGGGACATTCTGCACAGAAGCAAAAGTACTGCCGCTCGGTTGTTCTGAAGAAATTTGCGGCATTTTGCTATTATCAGAAGCAGAATTTTTAGATTGAGAACTTGTAGTTTTACTCAAGTCAAAACCAGATTTTTTCATAAACCACCATAAGCCACCAGCTATCAGCCCAACTGTAATCAGCAGGGATAATACAAGAACTGGTGTTTCATTTTTTTGGGACATAATAAATTACCGCCCATATCGGTTAAATATAAGTGCTTGATAAATGCTTGCTACTTGAGAGTTTCGTTAGCGAATCCTGACAAATCCAGCTTTTGTAATTAATTCCTGACCTTGATTGGTCTGTAGCAACTTGGCGTAAGCTTCTCCAGCTTGTTGGTCGTTTTGACCATTTTGCTTAATAATCACAAATAACCGCCTGGTAATCGGGTATTCACCACTTTGAAAAGCGGCTGCATTTATTTGATTACGCTGTTGCGGACATTGTTCAAGGGCAACGAAAGGCTGCTGATAAGGGGGAATCAGTTGATTTGATTTACGACGTCCTAGTGGCAAGGGTTTAACACCACATTGCCCAACTACTTCTGGGGCAGATGCATAGTAAATGCCGCCTCGATTTTTAGCTAGTTCTTGTAAAGCTTGAGTTGTTGTGGAGATGAATTGCACGTTCTCGGCAAATTTTTCACCACCCAAGACATTCTCTTCAAAAAATTCGATGGTGCCTCCCTCAGACAGACGCCGAGAGTAGGGTAAAATTGCTAATTCTGGACCTCCTACCTGTCTCCAGTTGGTAATTTTGCCAGTGTAAATGTCTTTTAGCTGGGCGAGGGTTAAACCAGGAATATTAAGATTGGGATTAACTGCGATCGCAATACCATCTATCGCTACCGGGATTTCTTTCACGCTAAAGCCCCGCTGTTGCGCTTGCTGGTATTCCTCATCTTTAATTGGGCGAGATGACTGAGAAAAAGCTAATTGGTTACTCAACAGCATCTTAATCCCAGTTTTAGAACCCGGGGCACCTGTGGTGGGATCAGTGTAGCGTAGTCGAAATTGAGGCGCTGTAGTTTGAATTAGTGAGTCAACTTCTCTGCGGATGGGTGCCCAAGTGGTACTACCTCCATAGCTAAATAATCCAGAGGGAACGTTTGACACTTGAGCAAAAGTGTCGCCTTTTGATACCGCCTGCGAGGATGGATTCTTAATAAAATTGCTGACCATACCATTGTTAGCCAACCACCAAAACACACCCCCCACCAATCCGAGTGTGATCGTTAAAGCTAAAACTAAAACTGCTGTTTCATTAGCTTGATGTTTTTGGGACATAATATTTTTTTTAATTGTCCATAAGCGCAATGTGACATTTTGCTGATGGTTATAGGTTAACGATTGGTTAATTTTTAATTTTTTGTTGCTGATTGTGGTACTCGGACAAAATCATAGCCAGAACGAGAACGAGTACCGGGAGCAATTTTTACAAGTTGAACTGGAGCATTGCGATCGCCTGATCGTAAAAACCGAATTGCCCCAGAAGCACCTGTTGCAAAAAAGTTAGATGAGGTAAGTGCTTGTTGTACCCCCGGACGCGTAGGATTAATTTCTAACGCGGCAATCAACGCTTTTGTAGCGTCGTATGATAGAGCAGTTCGCCAATTCACATCAGCACCCCACAATTGCCGAGACTTTTGAGGAAAGTCTGAAGAAAAATTGCCATCAATATGCCAGGGAACTGCTACTACCATTCCTACAGCTTTTTCACGCCCAAGTTCTAAAGTTTTCAGCGTGTAAACATCATCTCCCCCCAGCAAAGCTAACCGTTTATCGTTAACGTTAACTACTTGCAATGCTTTATCAAGAGTCTCAGTGTTAGAAGCTAACATCAACACTTCTGCGCCTTGCTTAGTTGCTTGTTCTACACTTCTAACCGCACTAAAATTTGCTTGGGACAAGTCAAATTCATTCGATACTTGTCCACCTTCTAAAGACACAGATGAAACAAATTCGGACTTGAGAGACTGGCTGTAGTTACTCCCAGAATTGAAAAAAACCGCTGCATTTTTTTTCTGCAACTTGTTCACCATGTAGTTGGCTAGACTTCTAGCTGCGATAAAATCGCTGGGAACCGTGCGAAAAACATAAGGGCTTAAGTTGGAAATCTTAACTGAGGTACTGGTGGGAGTGATAGCTACAAGTTTTCCGGAAGTATAGACAGTGTTTGCGGCTATAGTTGCATCGCTGGTATTAGGACCAATTACACCTAATATTTCGGAATTTTTGACTAACGTTGTGGCGATTCGCTTGGATATTTCCGGATTATCATCATCGTTGGCAATTCCTACCTTCAAAAATACTTTCTTGATGCCTCCAGAGGCATTTATTTCATTTTGAGCTTGAGCTATACCACGTAAAATTTCTAAAGAAGTATTTGCATCGTTACCAATGGGCAAAGAGGTAACTATGGTGTAGCTTTTTGCAGAGCGAATTCGGGCATTATTAAGAAATATCAACGCCTCTGGATCGTTAGGTTTTTGTTTTATAGCTGCTGTTAAATTGGCGATCGCTTTCTCATACTTCCCCGCAGCGATCGCTTCTATGCCTTCTTTTTTAGCTGAAGCTATTTCTCCTGTAATTAAACTTTTTTCACCAAAACTAATCCGGTCTTTAATTGATTCTTGATTATTTGTTTGCCCGGAAATAGGATTAAGTTGATTTGTCGATGGTATAACATTATCTTTAAATAGCCACAAACCACCGCCTGCTACTCCCAATGTAATTAATAAAGATAAAACAAGAACAATAGTTTCGTTCTTTTGAGACATATTTTTTTAACTAATTAAGTGTATTTAAAATATCAAAGATAATAATTTATATATCAGACGAAATAGTGCTGTGAGGGCAATGGCTATTAACCCGGCTGCAAGTGCTAAAATTGCGACTTGCTGAGAACTTAGAGGAGCATGTAAAAAGGGTAGAAAATAGGTAGCTAAAAAACTAATTCCGCCAATAATTAACAAATCAAGTTTTTCAATCCATCGCCGTGTTTGGGCAAAAATCAGTAACCCTAAAATCACGGCGGAAACAGCTAAAGTGATTATTGGTGATTTTATTACACTTAAAAGAGCGATCGCTATCAATGCACCCTCAAACCCACTAAACGCTGCACCACTTAACAACTCGATTGTCGAAAATGCTGGTTTTGCTGGTGGTGGGACGATAGGTGCTTGTGGTAGCTGTGTTTGTGACGATGACTTTGCTACAGATGCTTTAGGGGGATGCAGTAGTGTTGGGGGTATAGAAATTGAATCTAGCGCTGAAATAACCTCTTGAGCCGACTGAAAGCGTTGATTGGCAGCTGGCAATAGCATTCGGTCTAAAATATCAGCAACGCCTGAATTGATAGATACAAGCGATCGCCATTTCCACTGGTTGCTATAACCATCAAATAGCTGAGTTGCTTCCTTCTTTGTCAGTAAGGTCAGAATTGTTACAGCTAAAGCATATAAATCTGTAGATGGATATACTTGACCCCCAGACATTTGCTCAGGAGGTGCAAATCCCATAGAATATATTCCGGTAGAAGAACCACCAAACCCAGATAAAGCATTTGTTACTAGCTTAACTGCGCCAAAATCGAGCAAATATAATTTGCCGACGCGATCGCGCATAATGTTAGAGGGTTTGATGTCCCTGTGGATAATGCCTTCATTATGGACAAACTTTAGCACCTTGAGAATTTCTCGCAGCACTTCTAAGGCTTCTTCTTGAGTGAATTTACCTCTTTGAGCTAATTCTTCCTCTAAATTTTGTCCATCAATATATTCTTGTACCAGATAAAAGAATTGCTCTTGCTGTTCTGCTTGCCAGCTTTTAACTGTTATTTCAAAATAAGCAAATAAGTCAGGAATTTGCTCATTTTGGTTGCCTATTTGCGCTAAAACATCTGCTTCTCGTTCAAACAACTGTTGCGCCAGTTGCAGTTGAGTTGAAGTTAAATTGCCCGCAGGTTGGAATTGCTTTACTACACATTGGCGCATTCCGGGAATTCGGCGATCGCGTGCCAAAAAAGCGGCTCCAAACCCCCCTCTACCCAGCAACTTTAGTGGGACATATCGTCCATCTAGTAACAGTGGCATCCCACAAGTAGTGCAGTATTTTTGCTGTACTGTTTTCAAAGTTATATTATCGTCTAAATCCGTAAAATAATTTTGTGGGCGAGGGCAGCGTGGACGAGTGCAGTAAACTTCCATTTTTTTGGTTTGTTGTCCGAGGTCCAAGACAATAGTCCAAAGTCAAAAGTCAAAAGTTTTTTATTAGTGAATATTGATTTTTTAAGTTTAATTGCGGACGAATAGTTGATCGAGCGCAAAAATCGCCTTTACAGTCTCGTCCACAAATCTTTTAACCAATAGCCCCGCTTGCCTTTGGGACGCGAACACATCTTAAAGAGCGTATTTTACTGTTGACCATTGACTGTTGAACGCTCATGCGCTCAAGGAGGGCATTGCCTTCCTATGCAAGTGGCACAAGCTTGACTTTTGACTCTTGACAAAATCTTAGCTTTAATCAGAATTTGGCATCGCTACATCCAATGTACTTACGACTAGGTTTTTTGGTGATGATTTTAACACATCTTGATTCCATCCAGGGGTAGCGAACTGAGGCAAAATTTCTCGGCTAAAAGCTTCTGCCGCCTTTGATCTATACCTATTGGGATTAAAAATTAGCCACAATGTCCGCTTGACAACAACGCCTTCAATTGGGGCACGGTGTAGCACACCCATTTGTAATTCTTTAGCGATCGCACTAGTAGAAACAAAGGCAGCCCCCAAGCCAGATTGCACGGCATTTTTAATTGCTTCTATGGAATTGAGTTCCATTTCAAATTTAAAACGCCTTGCATCAATATCGCAGCGTGCTAGCACTTGGTCGATTACCTTGCGAATAGTAGATTGAGAATCGAGAGCAATGAATTGTAATTTATACAGGTCTTCTTTTTGAATTGTTTCTAGTTTGGCAAAAGGATGAAAAACAGGTAAAATCAGCGCTAGCTCATCCTCGGCGTAAGGAAGTATTTCCAAAGATTCTGCCAGTTCGCCCGGAATCTCGCCGCCGATGATTGCCAGATCTACCTGTCCGTTAGCGACACTCCAGGCTGTCCGACGGGTAGAGTGGACATGCAATTGCACCGCCACATCTGAATATTTTTGTCGAAACATGCCAATCATTTTCGGCAACAGATAAGTGCCAGTAGTTTGAGAAGCACCGACAATTAAAGTTCCGCCTTGGAGATTTTGTAAATCTTCAATAGCGCGGCAAGTTTCCTGACATAGGGTGAGAATTTTTTCACCGTAACTCAGGAGTAAGTGCCCCGCTTCCGTTAATTGTGCGCGACGTCCTCCACGGTCGAATAAAGGTACATCTAGTTGCCGTTCTAGGTTTTGAACTTGTAAACTCACAGCGGGCTGAGAGACGTAGAGGCTATCAGCGGCACGCTTAAAGCTTCCTTCTACGGCGATCGCTTTGAGAATACGCAATTGATCTAAAGTGAAAGGAAGGTCAGACATAAGGCTAAACCCACAAAACGCATGAGCATGAGCAGCTATGTAGCAAAAAACTAGCACTTCGCCATTTAGATGGCGAAGATTGCAATTTATTGCATCTTAAACTTGGAGCGTTAATCGAAAAAGACAGTAGCACAACATCTTGACGAAAGTCCCCTTTTGAATACTTTGTGGTATTGGTTGTACTTAATGGGCGTTTTCTTTAAATTACTTCACCTGTGTATATGATGTTGAGCACTTGGTTAACCAACAGTCATTTTGTCATGCTGGGGTTACAACTAGTTTTTGTGATCGCCCACAGTGGAGGAGCAGCCTTGCGTCCGTGGGCAGAAAAACAAATTGGACCAAGGCTCTATCGGGTCTTCTTCGCGTTACTCAGCCTGCCTTTAGCCGTAATCTTAATCGTTTACTTTATTAACCATCGTTATGATGGCTGGCAACTTTGGCAAGTCCAAGGCTTGCCGGGAGTAAAGGCAGTAGTTTGGGTGCTTTCAGCGATTTCGTTTTTCTTTTTGTATCCGGCTACATTCAATCTACTAGAAATTGCTGCCATTCAAAAGCCCTCTGTCCACCTCTACGAAACGGGCATTATTCGGGTAAGCCGTCATCCGCAGATGGTCGGGCAGATAATTTGGTGTGTTGCTCATACCCTCTGGCTCGGTACGAGCTTTACTCTTGTTACCTCGGTGGGGTTAGTGCTGCATCACTTATTTGGAGTTTGGCATGGCGATCGCCGTTTAGCATCGCGTTACGGCGAAGCCTTTGAAATGGTCAAACAGCGCACTTCAATTATTCCTTTTTTAGCTGTTGTTGATCGTCGTCAATCTCTTAAATGGCAAGAATTTCTTCGCCCCGCTTACCTAGGAGTCGCTATTTTTATCGGTCTACTTTGGTGGTCACACCCCCTGTTGATTCAGTCAAGTAGTAAGGTACAATGGTTATTTTAGGTAGACCCCAATAGCAATAGCCAGCAATTGAAAGTAAACAGATGAAGATTTCGTCTTCTCAATTGCTACCCAATTCCCTATAGGATTGGTTAAAACAGCTGTCAGTGGGGGACGCTATCGTCGAAAACGAGATTTAAGATTGGTAATTGCCAGTCAATTACCAAAGTAGAAACTAGATGATAAAACAGTTTAAAATCTCTCCCCAGAGGCAGTCAGGAGTTGAAAATCTAAAAAAGCCACCGTGAGAGCTTCGCGCTGGCTTTTTTATCAGCGCCACAATAAACGCGCTTGTTTTTCGCATAATTATTTGTGCCCTGGAACAGTCTATTTACAGAACTGTATTGAAGCGTCAAATCCTTCTGTCGATGGCTAGTTTGATATAAAAACCCTGTAATTGTAGAGGCATCATGGTGTTGTTGGTCAGTGAGCGGACATTTAATCAAGAAGTTTTAGAATCTCCAATTCCTGTTTTAGTGAATTTTGAAGCGCCTTGGTGCGGCTTATGTCGTGTAATCCAGCCGCTTTTGTTGCAGTTTAAAACTCAATGTGGCGAAGAAATAAAATTGGTTGGAGTTAACGCCGACCAAAATTTTAAACTTTCTACCACTTATCGACTAAAATCACTGCCAACTTTACTGTTGATAGAAAATGGCATTGTCCGGGAACGTCTAGACTGTTTTCGTGGACGAGAGGATTTACGCCAAGCTCTAGAAGAAATTAAAGTCAACTATACTAATCGCCCTAAAACCTACAGCACCTCAAAAACAGCCGACTTAGGATGTCGGACGGCATAAAAACTAGTCCGTAGTTCCTAGTCCCCAGCCCCCAAATCTAAAACCATGCTTAATTACCTCACCTAACAACCGTCGGGTGGGGTATTTTATGCTAAAAGGTGTGTGTCACAATTATTAACAGTTGCGACGTGGACAGTTGCCTGCGGGCAGGACTGTCCTCAGTAGACCTCTTAAGAGGTGAGGAAAGGGGTTCATGTTAAAGGGGAAAGAAAAACAAACCTTTTCCCTTTAGCCTTTAGCCTTTACCCTCACTTCACCAAAGAAGTCTAGTTAGTGAAGAATTATAAATGTAGGCGTCAGTGATGGAAGTAATCTATCAGTATGCCTGGCTGATTCCGGTATTACCTCTTTTAGGGGCAATGCTGGTCGGTCTAGGGTTAATCTCGATGAATCAGGTGACAAACCGCCTGCGAAAGCTAAACGCAGTCTTTATTATTTCCCTGGTGGGAGTAGCAATGGGGCTGTCGTTTGCCTTGCTTTGGAGTCAAATTCAAGGACACCCGCCTTATATCCGCACCATAGAATGGGCGGCGGCAGGCAACTTTCACCTGAACATGGGCTACACTATTGACCATTTAACAGCCCTGATGCTGGTGATTGTGACAACGGTAGCCTTCTTGGTCATGGTGTACACCGATGGCTACATGGCTCATGACCCAGGATATGTAAGGTTTTACGCTTATCTCAGCTTGTTTGGCTCTTCAATGCTGGGTTTGGTGGTCAGCCCCAACTTAGTACAGATTTATATATTCTGGGAGCTAGTTGGGATGTGTTCTTACTTGCTGGTCGGGTTTTGGTACGATCGCAAGTCAGCAGCAGATGCAGCACAAAAAGCATTTGTCACCAACCGCGTAGGTGACTTTGGTTTGCTGTTGGGTATTTTAGGGCTTTACTGGGCGACAGGAAGCTTTGATTTTCAGGTGATGGGCGATCGCCTTACACAACTTGTGCAATCAGGTTCCATAAGCAATGCCCTCGCCATTCTGTTTGCGATTTTAGTATTTCTGGGTCCGGTAGCCAAATCAGCGCAATTCCCTCTGCATGTGTGGCTACCAGATGCGATGGAAGGTCCCACCCCCATTTCTGCCTTAATTCACGCGGCAACAATGGTAGCGGCGGGTGTTTTCCTCATCGCTCGGATGTACCCAGTCTTTGAACACGTCCCAGCGGCAATGAATGTAATTGCCTACACTGGGGCATTGACCGCGTTTTTAGGGGCGACGATAGCCATTACCCAAAACGACATCAAAAAGGGTTTGGCTTACTCCACCATCTCCCAACTCGGTTACATGGTGATGGCGATGGGAGTAGGCGCTTACTCTGCTGGACTTTTTCACCTAATGACTCACGCCTACTTCAAGGCGATGCTGTTCTTAGGTTCTGGTTCAGTAATTCACGGGATGGAAGGCGTCGTTGGGCACGATCCGGTTTTAGCGCAGGATATGCGCTTGATGGGAGGACTGCGAAAGTATATGCCAGTAACCGCGAGTACCTTCTTTATCGGTTGCTTGGCAATTTCCGGTATCCCGCCTTTTGCAGGTTTCTGGTCAAAAGATGAAATTTTGGGAGAAGCTTTTCAAGCTAGCCCATTTCTCTGGTTTGTCGGTTGGTTAACTGCTGGCATTACTGCTTTTTACATGTTTAGAATGTATTTCTCCACATTTGAAGGCAGTTTCCGGGGCAATGACCAGAAAATTAAGCAGAAACTCAAGAAAGCAGCCACAATCGTCTTGGAATTAGAGACAGAAGAAGCAGCCGCACCTGCTTTTGGTCCTGGGGCGATGAAGCATGGCGAATTACAAGCACATGACTCTCATGGGCATCATAGTGATTCTCCTCATGAATCGCCGTGGACAATGACTTTGCCTTTGGTAGTGCTGGCGATTCCTTCAATGTTGATTGGTTTGGTGGGGACACCTTACGCCAACTACTTTGAAGAATTTATCTTTCCTCCCAGCGAAACCCTCGCAGAAGTAATGGAAAAAACCGCCGAGTTCAACCCGACGGAATTTTACATTATGGCGGGAAATTCAGTAGGAATCGCTTTGATCGGGATTACATTGGCTTCCCTGATGTATCTGTGGCGCAAGATTGATCCTAGTGCAATCGCCGAAAAAATCAAACCCCTTTACGAACTATCACTTAACAAGTGGTACTTTGATGATATTTACCATCGTGTCTTTGTCCTCGGCTTGCGTCGCCTAGCCAGACAAGTGATGGAAGTTGACTTCCGTGTAGTCGATGGTGCTGTTAACCTCACAGGCTTTTTCACCTTGGTTAGTGGTGAAGGTTTGAAATACCTAGAAAACGGTCGGGTGCAATTCTATGCCTTGATCGTCTTTGGGGCTGTTTTGGGCTTAGTGATTGTTTTTGGTGTTACCTGATTTTAATAGGGGTGGACGAATGTCCGCCCCTACCTCTTAACTATCCACTAATTGGGAGATTGGCTAATTTATGATCGCGTAAATTTTTTGCTAAGGATGCTGGGTCAAGACCATTATCTTGATAAGCTTGCATAGCACGTTTTCTCCATTCCAAGTTAGCTTCACCAGGAAAACTACGTTTTAGCTCACGTACTACAGTAATTGCTTTTTCAGCCCAGGTTTGAAAATCCTGCTGATTCCAATAACACAAATCTTGTGTATGAGGCTTTGCACCATTCGTAATACTTTTACAAGGTGTAACCACAACAGGTATGATTTCTGAATCTTGGCGAAGTGATGAAATATTCTGTTTAATCCAGTTAGGGTGTGAAGTTGCTTGTCTAACTTTGCCTGCTCCTAGTGAATTTCCATGATTATTAGTTGAATGGTCTTCAAATACAATACAAAAGTCATCATAAGCAATCCACCAGGGATCTGGGTCAGCATCTCCGTTTGAATTTCCAGCTTGATAACCCAATAAACGCCCTAATCTTTCATGACCATTTTCAAAGGCTTTGGAGTCTTCGTTAGTATCTTTCACTCTTTGGAGATTCACAAGAATTGCTTTTACCTCTGCTTCAAACTTTTTATCATTGAAATTGCCATATAGTGACAATTGTGATTCTAGTCCTTCAATTACAGAAGTCAGTCTTAATTTATCAGCTTGATTTTCTTGATTTTCTTCTAAATTCAACTTAGAGAGTTGATAGAGCCAACTAACTCCTTCAGTAGTAGAAGCAGCACGCTTAAACAATTCACGGGCTACTCCCTCCATAGAAGCAATACCACGTTTTGCTGCTATCCAGGCTGCACTTCCAGCAAGGTAGTACCAAAAGGCTCTATATCCTTTAACATCATCTCCACTAAGCGAACTTAATACAGAATGACATTCTTCAACTGCCTTTTCAAAATTGCCGCTCCAAAGTGCCTCTTGATATCTAACTTCATGAGCAACAGATGCCTGTAATTTATCTATGCCTGGAAGTTTAAATTGTTCTAATTTATCTCTCGAATCTATAATATCTTTCTCTGCTTCATTCCATTCTTCTTTATGTGTTAGAAAAATTTGCAAATTTTCAATAAATTCGGATGATTCAATGCATCTTCAATCTCCTCTAAACTCACATCTGCCTGATCCGATTTCGCATAAATGAGTAGAAGTAAGACACATTCAGGTGAGACAACCTGATAAATCAACCGATATCCACCACTTTTGCCCGTCGGGATATCACTGTTTTTTGCTCTAACTTTAAAAACAGTCAAGTCTATCCTAGAAATTTGATCGCCGATAAAATTCCCAGCCTGTAGCTGATCAATAATGGGTTGAATGTCAATTTGAATTTGGCGATAACGTTTACTCAGAGCTTTGACACGGCGTTTGAAGGGAGGTGTAAAGCGAACTTCTGCCATAAATCTAGGCTTCGATATCGTCCCAAAGCTCTGAAACTGGGAAAGTTTGTCCTGCTGCTGCTTGTCCGACGGATTCTTGCAGGTCGGCTAGTATTTGTGCTTTAGGCTCTTGTTCATCAATCCAAGCTAAACCACTAACATTATCAGAATTTATGGAACTGATAAGCTGTTGCCAAAGTTCTACAGGGACGAGTACATCTGTTGTTTCTCCATCTGCGTTGGTGACATAACGAATCTGATTTTCAATTTGTGCAATTATCATAGGGTTAGTTCTCCTGTCATGCTTTTTTGCACCAAATCGCTTTTTTCAACAACCACCAAACAGCATCGTGTATTTTTAGCGATGGGTTGGGCTACGCGATCGCATCGCTAGAATTCTAGTTTAGCGGCTTTTTTCGGGTAAATTTTTGACTTGACTGGGAGTATCACAACCCACATTCCGCATCCCCAAGTGTCAAAAGAGACTCCCCAGAGAAAAAACGGGGGATTACCAATTTAATTAAATCAACCTAACGAGGAAGACTAAATCCCCAAAAAGCTGTTAGTTAATAACTAGTGACTTTTTGCCAAACATGATTTTGATAGCAGATTGATTGTGATGAATATAGCTAATTTCCCCTGGCTGACGACGATTATTCTGTTTCCGATAGCAGCTTCACTACTGATACCTCTAATTCCCGATAAAGACGGCAAAACAGTGCGCTGGTACGCCCTGATTGTCGGATTGATTGATTTCGCGCTGATAGTTTACGCTTTTTATACCCAGTACGACTTCGCCAATCCGGATTTGCAACTGGTGGAGAGTTACCCGTGGGTACCGCAACTCGATTTGAATTGGTCAGTAGGGGCAGATGGTTTGGCAATGCCCCTAATTATTTTGACTGGATTCATAACTACCCTGGCGATTTTAGCAGCTTGGCCCGTGACGCTCAAGCCCAGGCTATTTTACTTTCTGATTCTGGCGATGTATGGCGGTCAGATTGCCGTATTTGCCGTTCAGGATATGCTGCTGTTTTTCCTGGTGTGGGAACTTGAACTAGTACCGATTTACTTTTTGCTGTCCATATGGGGAGGTAAAAAGCGGCAATACGCAGCGACCAAGTTTATTTTATACACTGCTGGTGGGTCGCTGTTTATTTTGTTAGCTGCCTTAACGATGGGATTTTATGGCGATACGGTGACGTTCGATATGCGATCGCTTGCCTTAAAAGATTACGCACTAAATTTCCAACTTTTACTTTATGGCGGCTTTTTGATTGCCTACGCTGTCAAATTGCCGATTATTCCCTTGCACACCTGGCTACCAGATGCCCACGGTGAAGCTACAGCCCCCGTACACATGTTGCTGGCAGGTATTTTGCTGAAAATGGGCGGTTACGCCTTAATTCGCATGAATGCCCAAATGCTACCCGATGCCCACGCTTATTTTGCACCTGCGTTAGTGGTTTTGGGGGTAGTTAACATCATCTACGCTGCCTTAACATCCTTTGCCCAGCGCAACCTGAAGCGGAAAATTGCCTACTCCTCAATTTCTCACATGGGATTTGTGCTCATTGGTTTTGCCTCCTTCACCGATTTGGGATTAAGTGGGGCAGTTTTGCAAATGGTTTCCCACGGCTTAATTGGGGCAAGTTTGTTCTTCTTAGTAGGGGCAACTTATGACCGCACCCACACCCTGATGTTGGATGAAATGGGTGGTGTCGGCAAAAGGATGAAGAAGATTTTCGCCATGTTCACCACTTGTTCGATGGCATCTTTGGCATTGCCAGGAATGAGCGGTTTCGTGGCAGAATTAATGGTGTTTGTGGGCTTTGCCACCAGCGATGCTTATAGCTCTACCTTTAAAGTTATCGTGGTCTTCTTGATGGCAGTTGGAGTGATTTTAACTCCGATTTATCTGCTATCAATGCTGCGAGAAATTTTCTACGGAGAAGAAAACGAAGAATTAGTTTCTCACCAAGCTTTGATTGATGCTGAACCCCGCGAAGTGTTTATCATCGCTTGTTTGTTAATACCAATTATTGGGATTGGTTTGTATCCTAAGTTACTGACTCAGGTGTATGATTCAACAACTGTGCAGTTAACAGCAAGGTTACGCGATTCAGTGCCGACTTTGGTACAGCGTAAAGAAGCACCAACGCTGTCTTTGAGTGCGCCGGCAATTGGTAATTGAGTTGCAATTGATAGTTTAAATATTGCTTTGAGGGTGGGTTTTGAACCTGCCCTTTTTTGTTGTGCCATCGCCAAAATAAACGCCCAACAATACTTACTCATGGCGTATCTTGATCGCTCTTTTGATGAACGTGCAAAAAACTTTCGCGCTTTGTTTAGTGTAGTTGATAAGGCTATGTCATCCGGCAATAACGACCAGCTAGCCATAGCATTAAATTCAATCACAGAAATAGCCAAATCAAACCCATTCAAAGAGCTTGCAAATTTGGCTTCTGTCCGCGCTGCCCTTGACGACCCAGACCACGAATGGACATTTTGATTTCATAATCACCTAAAGGCGCAAAATTCTTCTTTATTTGCGCCTCTGGGACTTCGTGTGAAATAATTCTTTTTACTTCTTCACTAAAATATATGCCTGAGCATATTCTGGCAATTGCTGCACATGCTGCCCAAAATCTTTGTAATTCTTAAAAATACCTGCTAAAAAATCAAGTTGATGCAAATTCGGTAAAAACGCTCCACCAGTATCCGCTATAACTCCCATTTTTAGGGTTTTTTGCCCGCCTTTATTATACTCAAGTACAATAATTTTCCCTAAACCAATATTCAGCACATCGCCAGCAAAAGTCACCCCTGGTTTGATAGAAATTTTTGCATCTATTTTATATCCGTAACCTTTGATAGCATCAACCTCCCTAAAATACCAATAACGCTTTTGTGCTGTTGCGGCTAATCCTCGCACATAAGCTATTTCATTGTTTCTATCGACATTAAAATAGGTCTGGGAACCATCAGGAAAATTAACCAAAATTGTCCCTTCCATTAAAGCTTCTTCTAAGCCTTTTCGCGTTAGATAAGCCAAAGGTTCAACTTTTCCATACTCTCTACCACCTGGTTCGTAAATACCTGATAAAACATCCTGTTTTGTATATCTAGTGTAGAACTTATTAGCCGCTAAATCATCTTTTAAGCTGTATATTGGGATATTAAATGTAGAGGTTTTTTTACGTGATCCTGGATGAGTAAATACAGCATATTTTGTAATTCGCAGTCGTTCTTTCTGAGATTTCTGTGGGTTATAAGCCGACCATTTGATAACTCGGAAATTTGAGTTAATAAAATTAGGATTTTGTAAACGTGTAGTGCGACGATTGGCAATATCCTCTTGCAAGACGGCAATCATAAAATCCAAAGTCTTGAGGATATCTTCTACTGTAACTCCTTGAGCGCCAAGCAATCCTGTACGTTGAACATCTGGATCTAACGAACCATACTCTTGGAAATATTTTCTGGTGTTGGAGAGAGTTGCTAATAAGTCGGCTTGATTGAAATTAACTTTAGTGGTTGGTAGCTTTCCTGAACTAAAAACTTGACTGCTATTAACGCTAAATTTAGGTTTTTTTGCTTCATCAATAACAGAATATGCTTTTGATGCTTGTGCTAATTCTTGTTTAGATGAAGAAGTATTTCCCTTGCCTATATTTTCATTAAAATTATTTTCAATATTTGAAGCTAGGGAAATCTGCTGTTGAGTAAAGGCTAAATTCTCTGTAGCCGGATTTTGTTGAGCTAGCTGTTTACTTTTTGACTGAGTATATAGATAGTTAGTAGCCAAACTGGTAATTAATAAAACGGCAAAACCAACTGTCATACGGACTTTTTGATTGAATAGCATATTCATAACTTAGAATTCTTTTTGCTAACTAATTACACTTTCTCAATGTTTGGACAACATTTTTTTCATCAAAGTTTCATATAAGTTAATTAAAGTTTTAAATTATTTATCTTGATGAAAGGGTGATTATTGATTTTATCTGGGAAATATATGTAGAAGGCGATTTAGCCAATCAATAAGTTTACAAAATCCTGAATGCGAGAATATGAAAGTTAAATTAGGATTTGGAGCAATCCCAAAACCACAATATGTCTTCGTCAGTAGAGAATCCGATTACTGTTGGTATATGCTTTCCGAAGATGACAAAAAGATTGCAATTTATGACAAAGCCTTGACTGGGGTGATTACAGGGTTAGAAGTTGATAAAAGGGTGGGAACTTCTTTCAAACAAACTTTCAAAACTGACTTGTTTATTTTGGCAGACAAACCATATATTATCAGATCGGGAAGTGATTCTTACTTCTCTAAAAGTTTGTTGTTAGGTTTAGATATCTTGACTTTTGAAGAAGTTAGCCAATCGCTTACCATTACCGTCAGACCGGGAGATAAAAAAGTAGTATTTTGTGAAATTTACAATCCAGTAAGTTATAAGTCTATAGGTGTTAGTTGGGATGGACATAAAGAACTTAACTGGCAAGCTTTAGGGCAAAAAGTCTGTAAAAAAGTTAACCAAAGTAATCATTATCTTCACGGACATGTAAAAATTCCGGGGAGTGTGACAACGGCAAAGTTGCATGACAGTTTGATAGCTCAAACCGAAACATATTTAGCACAATTAAATTGGACGCAGGAAGTAGGACGGCAATTTTTGGATCAAAGGTATGGTAAGCGATCGCGTACTCAATTAACAGATGCAGAACTTCTAGATTTCATTGATTACCTCAAGCTGCAACCAAGGGTGTAAGTGGGACAGGGCGATATGGGGAGAGGGGGGACAAGGGGACAAGGAAGAACATTCCTGTTTATACCCCTGCTGCCTGCCCCCTGTCCCCCTGTCTGCCTGTCTGATTAGCGAACACGACAGAACTTGCGCTCATTATCATTTTCAGGATATTGCCAAGAATAAGCAAAATGGCTTACACCTTTAAGTTGTGGGGCTAATTGGCGCAGTCCTTGCATTTGCACTTCTAATGACGGACGATTACTAATCGATTCACCCCACTTGCCGGCTAAAGCGGGAATCACCTGCGTTCCTGGTTTTGCCATACTCAAAACCCGTTGTGCTTGAGACACAATACAAGCACTATCAGCGCAGTTAGCATACAACATCGGATGCCATTCTAGGTTACTAGGAAATCTATCCCAAGGTTGCAAGCGAGAATCATAACCTTGTCCTAGTGATTGATTTCCTTCAGGGAAAAACACTACCCCTGCGGGAATACCTAGCTGCTGTGCGGGATAACTAGCTAAAGTGACAAAATCTAGGATACCTTGCATGGCATGGGCAACTGCAAGCTGCCACAATTCAACTTGCATCAGCGGTTGCCTTTCAGTTGCAGTCATCAGCGATTTTTCTGCGGTTACTTCCGGGGGAGTGCGACCTTGCCAAAGTGGTTCAGCTTCAGTAGGATACACTTTATCGACATCAGCGATATCTCCGGCTGTGACATATCCTTTCCTCAAAAAGCGCCGAATCAAGTCCAGCCCTTTAGAATTCTGTGCGCGTTGAAATAAAGCTTGTTGAGTGGCTTCTGTAAATAGCCATAAATCTGTGACTTTAGTAGCGATAGAATCACTTCCCGCTTGTCGCGGATAGCGTATATAGTCAAACAATACTCCATCTGGGCGACGACGTATCACTTCTTGTTGCAGTTGGTAGTAGTCGCGTTTGGCTTGCAAGTTGTAGGGGTCAATAAACACTTGACTACCGTTGTCTACAACATATAAGCTAGTTTGACCTTTGCCATTGCGAGCGATCGCTTGTTGCCTATCTTGACGCTGGGCATAAGTATAACCAAAATTGGTTGTAAACATCCAAGCGTAAACCTTCAAACCGCGTTCCCGTCCTTTTTGAATTGCTTGGGCTAACAAATCAACTTTTTCTGACCCAGGTGTGCGGATCACAGAGGGCCAAACTGTCGGGTTAGATCCTGATGGCAATAGCACTTGCCCATCGTAAAACGCTTCTAAAAAAACTTGGTTATAGCCCCGGCTAACAATTCGATCCATAATTTCATCGATTGCTCCCGGTTGAATGTCACAAGGATACAAGCGCAACCAAATTGCTTGTGTTTGTGGCCAAGTGCGACTGCGGCATTCTCGCAAAGCATCTGCATGTTTTTGCAACAACTGCCGATACTTGCTTTGGGCATCTTGATTGCCTTTTTGCGCTGAGGTGCGTAAATTTTCTTTTTCTTGTGTTGCCGTTGCTGATAACTGGCAATACTCGTTTACTTGCGCTTGTGCTGGTTGACTGACAAGTACTGAGGGAACCAGCAGACTGCTGCTGAACATAACAGCGAACAGGCGACGCCAAAATAATATTGGTTTTGCATTTAACGGACGGTTAGACATACCTGACTGGGGACTAGGGACTAGATAAGAAACATTTTTATGAGAACTCGTGTAAGTAGTTCGCGCAGTGCTACTCATCGAAGGGCAAACAATTATCAACCCCAACTGAGATTGCTTGGGGCGGTATGTATCTGAATTTTATGGTTAATTTATACCGGGTTTTAAAGCCTACGTTTTAAAGACTCTCTAAGCCATATTTCTGTTGCCGCATTTTGTATTTAAGTTAATTTACAATAATTTTTGCCGCGTTTATATAAGTCCATAGTTGGTTTTTTTGCCAATAAAAATTCCGTGATATCCACACGTATTTATAGCACTAAGTCTATTTAAAATTTCAATATTTACCATAAAGTAACAATGCAGTCAAGAGCCAAAAGTAGAACACTCAGAAAAATGGTTTTCACCGTAATCAAGTGTTCGTTCAAAAGTCAAAATTTTCAATTTTTTTACTTTTGACTCTCAACTGGTAAAAGCAGCAGATAGTTAACCGCCACGTTTTAATGCCGCCTCTACCTGTTGAAATTCAAGGTTTAGGCGTTTTTTCAACTTTTCTGGCACAGGACGATTTGGGTATGAACTGTAGTGTCCGGCTAGAGAATTTAGAGCTGTTCGCATAGTTGTAAAGGAATTCAAACTAGAAACAGAGTTAACCCGCTGATAGCGAGCCGAAAAGTCATTAATTTTTTGACGCGCTTCTGCTTGAATTGCTGCTTTATCTGGCGCATCGTTGGGAAGCTCTAACACAGTTTTCATGATATTGACTACAGCCAAAGTGTCTTGGCTATAATTTCCTGTCAAACTATCCGGACTTCCACAGCCCATCAAGCCGATCGCTAAAACCAAAACCAGGGCAAGCAGACGTGACCAATAGCGCTTCATAAGTCAAAGAGTGAAATAACGCATAAATCAACGTCCATCCTATCCTGTATTGGTATCGTGGGGATCATAGGAAGGATGAAGTATGTTCGCATAGCGTCTCCAAAGGAGAAGGCTAAAGGATGAAGTAAGCCAACCTTTTATACTTCATACTTTATGATACAGGGTATCCCTTTGTTGGTAAGGTCTTCCTAAAGAAGTAACGGCAGCTTGCAAGGTATCAACTTCCATACAGGTACCACCCACAGCACCTGCCATTGTAGTAATATGTTCTTCCATTAATGTGCCGCCGATATCGTTGCAACCTGAAACTAAAGCTTCCATCGCACCCGCTAGCCCCAGTTTTACCCAGCTTGGTTGATGGTTAGGAATCCAATTTCCTAAGTAAATCCGCGCTACAGCGGTAAGCAGCAGTGCATCAGCTAAAACTGGTTGATCGCGTCCGACACGGCGGCGTAGAGGTTTGGGCGCTTCTTGTCCGACAAAGGGTAGTAAAATAAATTCAGTAATGCTAGCTGGGTAGCCTTGGTTGATGGCGGTTTTTTGAAGTTCGCGCAATTTTTCTAAATGCTCTATTTGCTGTTCTGGCGTTTCAATATGCCCTGACAGCATGGTACAAGTGGTAGGCAAACCTAATTTGTGCGCTGTACTGACAATTTCTAGCCAAGTAGCTGTGTCAATCTTTTCTGGACACAATATCCGTCGCACATCATCATTCAAGACTTCGGCTGCTGTTCCTGGCATTGAACCAACACCAGCATCTCGGAAAGCAGCAATTACATCAACATACTTCAGTCCGTCTTCCCTCGCAATAAATTGCACTTCCTGGGGAGAGAAAGCATGTAGATGCAAATGAGGAAATTCTTGCTTAATCGTTTCTACTAGTTTGAGGTAATAAGGCAAAGACTTGCCATTCACCTTTGCTTGTAGGTTTAATCCCCCTTGTATACAAATTTCCGTTGCACCTCGACGCACCCCATCTGTCAATTTTGGCAAAATTTGCGCCCAATCTAACCAATAAGCACCCGCTTCACCATCATCCCGCCGGAAAGCGCAAAAACTACAGTGCTGTTCACAGATATTAGTAAAGTTAATATTGCGATTAATTATGTAGGTGACAGTATCGCCAGCTTGAACATAGCGGAGTTTATCAGCTGTAGAGCGGATAGAGGCGATCGCGTTTGAGTCTTTTTGTTTTAACAATAGTACTCCTTCTTCAAAAGACAAATCGTACCCCCTGACGGCACGCTCAAGAATAGCATCAATAGTTATAGTAGTCACAGTAATTTAATAAACACAGCACATCTTTTATTGTGGCAGGCATTGACACTCGCCGACCTCTAACTACGGGCATTTTCGCCTCACCTTAGTTAAAACCTAGTTAAGATATTTTTCGGTTTGATTAATAAAATTTTCATTAATAATATACAACTGTATTTAATCTCTTTCTTTTAATACTTAAATCTGATGCTTATAACTATTTGACGCAGACGTTACAAAATTATTGAGTATTTGGCTAATGGTGGATTTGGCGAGACTTATAAGGCAGACTATTTAGAGCCTTTAAACTCTTTATGTGTAGTTAAAAGCCTTCAACTGCAACTCGAACAATGGGCTTTTTTAGAGGTTGGAAGAAAATTATTTCCTCGTGAGGCTGAAACGCTTCATCGCTTGGGTGAAAAACACGATCAAATACCTCTAAAATAAAGCATATTTGGCAGTAGCTAGCCTTCATTTGGTAAGCATGGGTATAAGTAGCTAGAGTTTTATAAGGCGTTTCTTGTTTTGTGATGCTCAGTTGTTAGCATTAATTATCCTACCTGGTATACTTGGTAGAGCTTATGAGCCGATTTAGTTGAAGCAGGTTTTAAAGTTCAACATTATTTGTCTTGCAGAATTGCTGTTGAAGGTGTTGAGGTGTGAATTTGATGTTCAATTTCCTCATGCATAACCGTTACATCGCCAACCTGATTGCGATCGCTTTTACAACTGTCTGGAACTTCTGGGTTAACTTAGAATTTACCTGGGGCTTGACGCAAGTAAAATAACGCCAATGGGAACTGGGTACTGGGATAAATAGCAAGGGGATGGGGAATCCTCTGTTATTAGATTATACATTTGAAGCAATTCGTTGTTAGATATAAACTTGGGATTTTAGATTGAACACAAATCTCAAACCGGAAGTCTATATCTACAAATTGACTGTTTGCTACCACCAAAATGAAATTTTCCCTTTATAAACGCTGGTTTCACCCCTTGCTGCTTTTGATGTGGTTAATCATCGGTATTGCCTTACGCCTAACCAATTTAACTGCAAAGCCTCCTTGGACTGATGAATTTTCTACCCTGGTGTTTAGCTTAGGGAATAGTTTTTTGCCAGTACCTTTAGATCAAGCGATCGCTCCTGATGTCCTGTTGCAACCACTACAACCACAAGCGGGTGCTAGCATGAACGACGTATGGGCACACTTAAGCACTGAAAGTAACCACCCACCACTTTACTTTGTGCTAGCTCACTGGTGGATGCGGTTATTTCCTACACAAAATGGTTTAGTGTCGTTGTGGGGAGCGCGATCGCTTTCGGCTGTTTTCGGTGCATTATCCATCCCAGCTATCTATGCCTTAAGTTGGTTGACTTTTCGCTCCCGCTTGGTTGCTCATATAGCAGCAGCGATAATGGCAGTATCACCCTACGGCATTTTTCTAGCACAAGAAGCGCGTCACTACACTTTAGCAATCTTGTGGGTAATTGCTTCCTTAGCCTGTTTGGTAATTGCCACACGTCATATCCAAAACCGCACCCAACTACCGATCTCAATAGCACTTTCCTGGGTGGTAGTTAACGCTTTGGGTATTGCGACTCATTACTTCTTCAGCCTTACCCTCTGCACTGAAGCCGTAGTTTTGATTTTTCTGGCTTGGCAACAGTGGAGCAAGGGGGGCAAGGGACAAGGGGACAAGGGGACAAGGGGGACAAGGGGACAAGGGGGACAAGGAGACAATGAGAATAATTCTTTCCCCCCCTCTCCCCCACTCCCCATCCCCCCCTCTCCCCCACTCCTCCACTCCCCCTGGTGGCGCATCTATGCTGTTGCTGCTGGCACTTTTGTCGCGGGTGTAGTTTGGTTGCCAGTATTTTTACAGAATAGCTATGGTGATAAATTAACTGATTGGATTCAAACTCCGCGTGTGGGATTTGCTTGGGTCAGCCCACTTTTTCAAGCTTTTGCTGCTTGGGTGACAATGCAGTTTTTGCTACCAGTTGAATCACCACAATTATGGATTGTGCTTGTTTCTGGGCTAGTGATGCTGATTTATTTTATTTGGCTATTACCAATTTTGTTTCGTGGTTTGAAGGTTCAGCTAAAGCAACCAGAAACTCGTTTGATGACTCAGGTGTTTGTTGTTCTGGTTGTAAGTGCGATCGCTTTATTTTTTATCTTCACCTATTTTCTCGGTATTGACTTAACACGCGGCGCCCGCTATAACTTTGTTTACTTTCCTGCTGTCATAGTTTTACTAGGTGCAAGTTTCGCAGTTTCGTGGCATCCTCTAGTTGGACGCCCAAGAAGTTCTGGAAAAAAGGCTGTAGGCATAATTTTGCTAATGGGATTTTTCAGCGCTGTGACAGTTTTGAGCAATCTAGGTTATCAAAAATACTACCGTCCTGAACTGTTTGTCCAACTAATTCAAAAAACATCTCAGGTGCCAGTGTTGATTGCAACTACTCAAAGAACTCATGTACATATTGGGGAAATGATGGGGGTAGCTAGGGAATTTAAAATTCAAAATTTAACTTCCCCATCTTCCCCCACTCCGTTATTCCTCCTCGCGCATCAAGACCAAAATCCCAATACTTCTTCTGATGCTTTGCAAAAGACTTTAAAAGAACTACCACGACCTCTCGATTTATGGTTAGTAAACTTTTATGCACCTCAACCAGAAGAAGTGAAAAAATGTGCTACTGATATGCAATCTTTGCCAGCTGTAAACGGATATGAATACAAACTTTATCACTGTAGATGAAAGTAGTAATGCAGGCAAAATTACGAAGTTAATTTTTCCATCTTTCAGCAGAGATTATTTATGTAAAGTAACCTACCTTGCTACTGTTGTCTAGCGAGAATATTTTAATTTCAGATAACGCGTCATCCATTTGCGATATGACGCATTATCGCTTTGATAAAACATTTTTAATAGTCAATATTTAATAGACTTGCAAGAATAGACCTCAAGACTCATTCTATAAATGCATGTTTTTTCATACCCTTTCCCCTTTCCCCTACTTCTGCAAGAAGTCTAATGCACTAGTCAGCTTTACCCTAAAAGGGTGCGGCTAAACAACGAAGTCCACCTACGTGGACTACAAAAAATTAAGGTTTTTTTAGCCTGTAAAGGTGGACTTCGTATATATAGCCTTACGCTGTAAGGATAAGTGCTTATCTGACCCTCTGCCGCGTATGTCGCATATCAAGTCCTTGCTTAATCCAGGTCAAGCATTCATATTCTGACTTGAATAATTTGGGCGCGGCAATATTATTCAGTAATTCGGGTGGATAATGATCGTAGAAATATTTATCACCTTCTTGAAAGACAATAATCAAATTTTGGTGGAACGTGTAGCGACGTTTAAAACTATCGCCATGACTAACAAAATCTGAATGTTTTTCAATATGCTCTTTGGCAATATCAATGATGTTACTCAAGCTATTGCCATAGATTTCGGCTGGATTCTCTGCTTTGTGAAATTTGCTTTTCTGCCCAACTTGTGACAAAAGTTTGTAAGAATAAATCTCGTAATTATCCACTTTGCCAAAAACAAAGGGGATGATGAGATACCCTTCAAATGAAACTGAACTTTCATAAAGAAGACGGCTCATCTTAACCTCCTATTATGTAAATGCTCCCTGAATTAAGCTATTGCTTTGTTTAAAACAAAATGATTAACTAGGCAAATAGCTTGCTTTAGATGGTTTTGTTGATATGTGCTAAAAATTAGGAACAACGCAAACAACTAATATTTACTTGCACGCTTCGCGGCGTGTTGTTTACGAGAAGCTGAATTTTTGATTTATTAATTGGGCTTCTTAGTCGTTTGTACTGCCTACCTTCAATTTAACATAGCAGGTTCAATAACAATAACTATGAGGGGTGCAGGGGTGCAGGGGTGTAGGGTTGTAGGGTTGTAGTCAGCGCTTCGCGTCTACAGCGCTGAAGCACTGACTACAACGCAGGTCTTAAGCTTCGACTTTTACCCCTTTCCAGAAAGCGATATAACCCTCAATGTTTTTCGCTCTATCCTTAGCGGTGGGATAGTACCAAGCAGCGTCTTTGTTGACTTGTCCATCAACTTCGATGCTGTAGTAACTAGCGACACCTTTCCAAGGACAAGTACTGTGAGTGTTACTTTCCTTAAAGTATTGCTGGTTAATTGCGTCTTTTGGAAAGTAATGGTTGTTTTCTACAACTACGGTTTTATCGCTTTCGGCTAAAACAGCGCCATTCCAAGTTGCTTTCGGCATAGTGGTTTTGTGAATAAACTTTACACTTAATATTTTGACACTTACACGGCTGCCAGCCTTGGAATTCTGAAAGAATAAAAAATACAGATATCCTTCTGTCTCTGTTGTAGTATGACTTGGGCAATCGCTACCTCAAGCCTTTGTGAAATGATATGTGTGAAAATTGAAGTAATATTCACATACACTAACTAACAGTGAATTTATGGAACCTGTAACACTGGCGGCTGTTGTAACTGCGATCGCTACCATCGCTACTACACTCTCGACCAAAGCTTTGGAGAAAACAGGCGAAAACATTGGTGACGCTTTATGGAAGTTAATAGACAAGCTCCGCCAAAAGAATAAGTCGCCATTACTCACCAGTGCTGTAGAAGCAAATGAACCGCAGCGATTAGATTATGGTCAAGCAGTGCTGGAACTTCAAGCAGCAGCAGCACAAGACCCAGAAATTGCTCAAGCTGTTGTGGATGTGGAAGCAGCAGTTAATAATGACCAGTCTGAGACTGCTAAAGAAATTCAAAAATTAGCAGCAGAAATTAAGTCTCAACCGTCAGTTGTCAACAACTTTGCCAAGTTAGCAGATGAGCTTACTGTAAAGGAAGGTGGAATAGCTGGTCAATCAATCAATATTGGGACATATAACAACTGACTACAGTCGTCCCAAGGGGAGGATGGGACAAAGTTAACTCCCGATCGCTGGCGTGAAATCTGCTGTGAATTGTTGGCAGAACGGCGAAAGCTGACTACAAATCTTCTGACATCAACTGAAGGGGTAGCCCTGCAAGTTGATGATGTTTACGTGCCATTGGGATTAGTTGAGCGTAAAAAACCATCCAAGCTTAAAAATAATGTTTCTCCAGAACAGAAGTCAGGCAAGCTTCAAGACGATATTTCTTCAAAACAGGGGTCAGAACTGTATAAGGAGACAGAAATCACCAAAACATTTGAGCATGATGCTTTTCTGGAAGAAGTTCTCAAACAAAAGAATACCCCTAAAAGTAAAGGTAAACGAATTGCGATTATTGGCGAACCTGGTGCAGGAAAGACAACACTGTTACAGCAGATTGCTGATTGGGTATCTCGTGAGATTGACCAATCGATTGTCATTTGGGTATCTTTAGCAGATTTGCGAGGCAAGGAACTAAAATCTTATCTGTTGGAGAGTTGGTTGACTCAGGTTGCTGAGAAAATAGGTAAAGCTGAAGCCACTAAGCAACTGAAGGATGATTTTGTTGCTCTGTTTAATCAAAATAATGTGTGGCTGCTGCTAGATGGGTTAGATGAAATGTCCGCATCTTCAGGTAATCCTCTCACAGAAATTGCGCGGCAATTCCGTGAAGCAGGGTTAATTTCTCAAGCGCGAATTGTGCTAACTTGTCGAGTTAATCTGTGGGATGGCAGCATTAATGCACTTGATGATTTTGATACCTATCGCAGTTTAGATTTTTCTTATCCAGAACAGGTAGACAGATTTATTGGCAATTGGTTCGCTACTAATGCTGAAAAGGGGGAGCAGTTATGCACTGCGTTGAAAGAATCTGGTAAAGAACGGATTCAAGATTTAGTAAAAAATCCTTTGCGGTTGACGCTGCTATGTTTAAATTGGCAATCAGGAGATGGCAAATTACCAGAGACGCAAGCGGGACTCTATAAGCAATTTGTGGATGACTTCGACAAGTGGAAAAAAGAGGAATTTGCTACAAACTCTAACCAGCGTAAGCAACTCAATACCAAATTGGGGGAATTAGCTAAAGAAGCAATAGACAAAGAAGCAACCCGTTTTCGCTTGCGGCAAGATTTTGTTAGTCAGTTTTTAGGGGATGCTGATGATGAAAAGTCGCTGCTGAAATTGGCACTAAATCGGGGCTGGCTAAACTGTGTAGGAATAGATACAAATAGAAAACCTGTTTACGCTTTCTTTCATGCTTCTTTTCAAGAGTACTTTGCTGCTAAAGCAATTGATGACTGGCATTTCTTTCTCAACCACGTTCCCAAAAATCCTAGTCAAGGAACTTATCGGATCTTTGAACCGCAATGGAAACAAACAATATTACTTTGGTTAGGGCGAGAAGAAGAAAACCTCAAACAGCAAAAGCAAGAGTTTATTGAAGCCTTGGTCAACTTTGAAGATGGATGTGGGAAATTGATAATACTTCTTAAAGACAAAGGTTTTTATCAATATCAAGCTTACTTTTTAGCTGCCGCAGGTATTGCTGAGTTTAGAGATTATTCTAGAGCCAATGAAATAGTAGAACAAATTGTCAAGTGGGCAATTGGTTATTTAAAAATTATTTTTTTTAATAAAAAAGTATATTTACGATTTAACTATCCTATTGCCGAGGAAGCCAATTTAGCACTGCAACAAACAGACCGGACAAAAGCGATCGCTGCTTTGGTGCAACTGCTGCAATCAAATAATCTGGATGACTACACCCGTAGGCAGGTAGCAGAAAGCTTAGGGAAAATCGGCATTGGCAATGAAAAAGTGATCGCTGCTTTGGTGCAACTGCTGCAATCAAATAATCTGGATGACAACACCCGTTGGCAGGTAGCATCAAGCTTAGGGAAAATCGGCACAGGTAATGAAAAAGCGATCGCTGCTTTGGTGCAACTGCTGCAATCAAATAATCTGGATTACTACATCCCTTGGCAGGTAGCAAGAAGCTTAGGGGAAATCGGCACTGGCAATGAAAAAGCGATCGCTGCTTTGGTGCAACTGCTGCAATCAAATAATCTGTCTGGCTCCACCCGTAGGCAGGTAGCATATAGCTTAGGGAAAATCGGCACAGGCAATAAAATTGCGATCGCTGCTTTGGTGCAACTGCTGCAATCAAATAATCTGGATAACTACACCCGTGGGAAGGTAGCATCAAGCTTAGGGAAAATCGGCACAGGCAATAAAAATGCGATCGCTGCCTTGGTGCAACTGCTGCAATCAAATAATCTGGATGACGACACCCGTAGGCTGATACCCTATAGCTTAGGGCAAATTCTACAAAATAATCAGTATCGCTCTAAGGTAGTCAAAGCTTTAAGTAGTTATTGGCTATTGGATGGTCAATACTACGATTTAGCCTGGAAATGCGCTCAGAATATGCCTTACCCCAAATTCTATCAAGCTTGGCATTAGTATAATTTTGCTACTCGTGCGCTGCGAAGCTTAAAAAAAATCCTCTTCACAAGAATAATTTAAGTACTTTTGCAGCAGCGACGTTACCAAATGAAGTTGCAGTAGTCACAACAGCTTGTCCACTCGTTACAAAGACAGACGCGGACGTTACGAATGTTTGTCTGTTAGCAACAACAGCTTAAGCATTAATAACAAATGGATACTCATTTGCTGCAATTGCGTACTCATTTATAGCAATTGCTGTCTCATTTATAATTAATGCTTAAAATTTTATCTAACAAATTAAGCATTATTTATAAATGGGTACTCATTTGCTGCAATTGCTGTCTCATTCATAATTAATGCTTAAAATTTTATCTAGCAAATTAAGCATTTGTTATAAATGGGTACTAATTTGCAGCAAATGCTTATGTTGAAGTGATTACAAAGAAAGGCAGAGGGCAGAGGGCAGAAGGATAGAAAAAGTATAAATAAAAACTTTAGTTCTGGGTTTAAAGCTTAGTAAAAACCATAATTATACCGAGACAGCTTGCAGCGAGGTATAAAAGTTTATTGCTTCAATCGCACTCTTTTAAGGGCTTGTCATTACCAACATATTTTTATCGATTGGGTTGCAAAATCAGCAGCCCAGCACATATCCATCAATCGACACCATCCACGCCATAGAGTTTGCCAAGCAGGAAGTCCATCACTGTAAACTAAGAAATTTATAGTTTGGGTTACTTTTCAGTAAAACAAACAGTATTGGATGAGTCAAAAAATAAATTTTTGCAAGTACAAGCTAATAAAGCATTACCCAATGAATTAAGTAAGAAAAATTAATTAGTCAGTCAATCAATTGTTGACATTTAAATATTAAACGAATCATGAATATGTAGATCATAGACTCGCTCGTGCATTGGTAGGAAGAAGTTCAAAATTATTGCTAAAGCGACGGTATTGATTCCACCAGGCAAAAGTCCGCTCAACAATCCAGCACTTGGGTAATACTTGAAATTCCGGCTCAGTACGACTATAAAGGTATCAAAAAAAATTCCCTGCTCAAAGACAGGGAGGTTTCGTCAATTTTGGATTTGGATTTTGGGATTTTGGATTGGTGATTGAGAATAAGCTTCTTATGCAGCCGCAATCCAAAATCTCAAATTTATTCAGCTGCTTGCTTCTACAGGTTGTTGCTGAGAAACATTACCGGGCATTGGTTCCATTTTTGTTGACGCATCTACAGGAGACAATTCAATATGATTTAACAATGTAGTCACGAAAGCGAAAAGCAAGAAAGGCAACGATAGCAAAACAACAAGTCCAACTGTAGCTAAAGCATAAACGGGTCGTCTAGCACCCATCAGCGCCAAGGCAGCAGCTAAACTAATAGTGATCGTGATTAACCAAACAATTATTTGCCCGTAGATATCGCCAAAGGTCAGCGTACAGACAAAGCGATACTTTTGAATATTATTTATGTTTACCATAGTTGCCTCCAGTCTCTCCTACTAGGTTCTAGGTTAAAGCCTTGTTTGGATTCTTGACGATTTCTAAATATTTTTGAAAGCTTTGTAATATGACTTTACAATTATCATTGTTTTCCTTATCTAAGGATAGATTACTGAAAGTTGATTAACTGATAAAGCGTTAATGAGCAAATTCCTTTTAATTATTTTTAGTAATTTTAATTATTCATAAAATTTAATAACTCGATAATTACAATTGCCTTGAGGCGATCGTCAAGCGTTAATGTTTGCGTAGCCTTGTCTGCGACACGGTACGCAAACCTTATCCTGATTTTGTCACCTTTGGTAGAGAATAATCCATAAACCTTGTTTTTAGGTACTTTCGCAACAAGGGTATCAAAATTACAAATACCAGAATGCGATCGCCTAATCTATGATTCTGCTTGGGGTTCAGAATTAGAGGTCATTTTTCTCCTCCTAGAGTAACAAAAGAGGGATTAGATATCGCTTAATAATCAAAAGCGCCTTATAAACTCAATTCATCAAACTTAACAACTTTTGAATCTGGTTTGCGAGTATCAAAACGATAGCTGCTAATTGTACCCGTTTCTGTGTCGAAGATGCTGAAAACAGTGATGTCATTACTGGCAATATAAGGTAAAGGTTTACCATCTTCACCTAGCAGTGGGGCAATTGATGGTAAAATTGGCTCTAAAGCATTTGGATTGCCAAGTTCCGCATAATCTTCTTGATATCCAATTGGCACTTCTCGCTTGTTTTCACCCCAGTGAGCGCCGTAAGAATTACCAACATTAGATGTTTCCAAAAAGTGGATTCCCGACTGACTACAAAAGCGGTTCCACAAATGCGAATGCCCATAAAATACAAATTGTACTTTAGCGGCTTCTAGTAATGGTATAATATCCTGAATAATATAATCTGCATTTTTCGGATATTCATAACGCACTGCTTTAATATTACCATCTTCATCTCGTTCAATTATCTGCACTGGATCGGTATATGCAGGAACAATGTTACCACCCAAAGAATGGGGCGGATGATGTAACATGACAACTTTGTATTTTGCTTGTTTAAACTCTGGGCTGTTGAGTTCTTGCACTAACCAATTATATTGCTTACTACCTTTAGCGATCGCCTCATAAATATGCTGTCCGTAACCCCAATTTTCACTTGTTTTTAAATCAGCATCTCGTTCTCGATACCTACCTTTTGCGTCTGCATCCATGTTAGGAGTTCGCCACATATTCGTCGCGTAAAGTACTACTAAACGCACATCACCAAAGCTAGTTGCATAATAAGTTTTACCGCCTTCTTTACTTTCGGGGAGCGTGAAAATCTCTTCGTAAGTATCAGTATTAAAAGAATTATCTTTTAGGGATTCTTTTCCATAGAACTTTTGGGCTATTGTACGAGGAATCGTATCATCAAATTCATCATTTAAACTTTTTGTTCTGGCAAAACGCCCCATAATTTCATGATTACCGATGCAAGTAAACATTGGTGCATGTTGAATTATTTGCCCGCCAGTGTAATATGTATTATCTATTTTATAATTGGCGCGACCTTGCAAACACGGAAAAAAAGCACCGCCACAATTATCATCAAACCATTCGCTAGCGCGATCGCTTACATTAACCAAATCACCCGCAAACAAAACTGCGTCCACTCGTCCAACTGTTTCCACACATGATTGCAGATTTGCTGCTACCATCGGCTTGATTTGATGGTCAGAAGTAAGCAAAATTTTCAGCGGTGTACCTGGTTTTGGCAAAGGTGCAAGGGTAAACACATCGCTGCTAACACTCTCGCCATCTTCGCGCACGCTGGTGACGCGATAGTTGACCCGCACACCCAAGGTTAAACCAGTAATCTCAGCTTCGTGTCGCCAAATATCGCGTTTGACTGGTTGTTGATATTGGGTTTGATTTGCTACTTGGGAGTTTTGGTCTTCTCGTGTGCGACTAAGTTTAGTTGTAGTAGCAACAACTGTTTTATCGAGATTTTCGCCATAAGTTACTGTGTGTTCACCAACAAACTCGGTAAACCAAACAACTCGTATTGATGTTTCTGTGGGTAGTTGCAGAAATGGATCGGTTAGTAGCTGGGGTGCGGATGTCATACCGATTTTAGATTAGTAATTACTAAAAAACCGTAGCTTGGGCATTGCCCACACTACAGTTTACACTTTTACGAAATATTACTTTTTCAATCGGAGCGGCGGGATTCGAACCCACGACCTCCACTACCCCAAAGTGGCGCGCTACCAAGCTGCGCTACGCCCCGTTCATTAGATTATAGATTTGGAACTTTTTCAGTTTTGAATCTAAAATCAATCGAGTCAACTTGACTATATTAGCACAAGGTTAAAGAAAAACAATAACTTTGATTGATTCAAAATACTTTGAGCGTTGCAGCGGCTTGCAGCAAACCAGCAACAGCATCAGCATTCCATTTACCTTCTACACAACGCCCTGTATTGAGGATAAACCGCAAGCTGTAGGCGTGGGGATAGCCTTCAACTTCCATCCATAATAAATCGCTTTCGGCTTCGCAGGCGATTTTCTCTTCATCCATCAATTCGTCTTTGAGTTGCTTCATGGTGTCTGCTAGCTGCGCTAGGAGCCGACAAAAGTCATTTAACTCGGCTTCGGTTAATTCGATCGCCCAATCATCTGTACCCACTAAACCTTTAAATTCAGGTGCGTTAGGATTCCAGCCAATACGCCAACCAGATCCACTTTTTATTAATTGGGCATGGGGCATAGGGGATGGGGCATTGGGTATAGATAATATAATAATTCTTTTTTAGTTTCTAGTCCCTAATCCCTAATCCCTAGCTTTTGGGGGTAAAGATATTGACTAAAACTTGCACTAAGGCGTTTCGCTGGCTAATGTTAAGACGAGAAATGGCTGCGCGATCGCCTTCGAGAGGATTTTGGCGTAAAGTGTCGTTACCTGGATAGGTCGTCACATACATAACTTCATTTGCACCCAGGTAATCAGCCAAAGTTAACTTCCAATCTAATCGGTAATTTGGCGCACGTTCTTTTACATAAACATGATATCTGAGCAAGCGACTTGCTAGGGTATTATTTTCAGCAACTTTGCCAGATTCTTTGTTGATGTACTTATTTTCCCGTGGGAAGTCGGGTAATTGTTGATATACTTGCTGCCAAACTTCACCGGGACTAATTCTTTGGGCTACCGCAGGTTGGATACCAAAGAAATTTGTGTGAATTAATTCGCCCACTCCTGAACCGAAAACAAGCAAACTCACTACCATTAAGGCAGTGAGTGCTTGCAAGTACGGTTGAATGAACGATGATTTTTTGCTCATTCTACCTTTGTGGAGCGATTTTTTATAATTCGCCAATAATTTCGGGTTGAGTAAGTTCATCAGACATCTCGATAATTGCCCGGAGTACTGGCTTCATCATTACATCTTCATTATTTTCAAAGTCTTCATAACGCCGACGTTTGGCACGATTTGCCACCTGAACCGTAATGCGGTAGCGATTTGAGGCTGCACTAATCAGATCCTCAGAACGGTGCATAATTTGGGACTGAGTTGTCTCGAATTTAGAACGCTTTAGCATAGTCGGTGGTTCTTGGGGTCATTCCCCAGTTTAGCAGCACAGATAGATATACTGCTCTGTTGATAGAGGTTAATAGGATGATTGTCTATTTATAAGTAACTTGTAACACCAAATTAATTAATTAAAGCGATCGCATGGCTAACCTTCTGGAAACCGCTGTCAAAGCCGGAAACTTCAACACCCTCATTAAAGCTGTTAAAGCTACCAAACTCGATGAGGAAATTCTCAACACTCCTGGTTCTTATACAGTGTTTGCACCGACTGATGAAGCTTTTGCCAAGCTACCCGAAGGAACTTTAGATGCGTTGCTGCAAGATATCCCCAAGCTAAAAAAGATTGTGGCGTATCATCTTGCCTTTGGCGATGTCAGATCCGATGACTTAGCGCAACTTGAAGAAGCAGAGACCGTCGAGGGTTCAGTTTTAGCGATCGAGTCTGCTGACGGCAAAATAAAAGTCAATGATGCCAATGTCCTCAAAACTGATATTCTCACCGATAATGGCGTAATCCATGTTATTGACCAAGTGTTGATGCCTGCTATGGTTGCTGGTGGGTAAATATTTGCTCTGGCAGAAAGCGTAGTTATAAAAATTACTTGCCCTAACAAACCCGGTTTATCTAAGACCGGGTTTTTGCGTTTTTTTGCGACAATTAAAAAGAAAACTGTATCGATGGATACCATAACTTATCCCAAAGATAGATGTATTTTCTTAGCAAAAATTAATACTATCGATTAAGTTTGTTACGAAAATTCATAGTAGGTATTGCAGATACCGCTAATAAAGCTTGGTCTTTAGGTGAAGGTTGTCAATATTGCGTGGCATCTTCCTA
The DNA here is from genome assembly GCA_019359015.1 of Spirirestis rafaelensis WJT71-NPBG6. Taxonomy (GTDB): domain Bacteria; phylum Cyanobacteriota; class Cyanobacteriia; order Cyanobacteriales; family Nostocaceae; genus Hassallia; species Hassallia rafaelensis. The sequence goes on along the minus strand of JAHHID010000028.1, from coordinate 11,845 downwards.
ATGAAGACATTAAACCAGCTGAAAAAGCGGTGATTGATGCTGTCAATTACTGTGCATTTTTTTACAAGCAAATACCGCCAATTAACTAATGGAGAATCTACTCATGGCAGCCGATTTAAATGCAACTATCTCAGCCTTAAAGAGTGGTTTAACTTCTATTCCAGCTGATGCAGCGGTAAGCAACATCGAAAGCTGGGAAAACGAACTTAAGACTGCTGCACCTGAAATTGCTAGTGCTTTAGGTCAACTCAAAGCAGCTCTAGTAAATGGTACTGCTACTCCTGACTCACTAAGTCAGCTGTTAAACAGCCTTGGTGAAAAGACTTCATCTGCTGGTGCTGGTAACGCGCAAGCTGAAGAGTTAGGTTCTCTGCTCAAACAAGCAGGTAGTTCATTAGGTTAGATACAGCAGAATTCAGAATTCAGAAGTCAGAAGTGGAAAAGGCTTTATATTTAGCTTTCTATCCTTAGATGCTGTACTTCATAAACCTGCAATCTTCTGTATCTAAGTAATTAAAGCACATAACAAGCGATCGCTTGCTCTCTGCTTTGATATTACTAAATAAAGATGGTGGGCATTGCCTACCATCTTTATTTATTGTTTAACCTACACCCAAGATGCAGGCACTGCGTGGAGCAAGAGTCAAAGAAAGTTGCTTCTCTTTCTCAACATTCCACTCAACTTCAGCGGTGCCAAATAGAAGTTTGTCGGGTTGAGATTGCAGATTTACAGATTCTAAGTTGGCTTTTGCTTCGGCAGTACCAACGTTAACGGCAATTATTAATTCCTCGGTTCCCAAAGTTCGCGCAAAGACGTAAAGTGCTCCTTGAGCATAGAGGACTCGGTAATCCCCTATACGCAAACATGGGTAAGAGTGACGTAAAGCAATTAATTCACGGTGAGTATTAAGGATTTCTCGATTCCAGTTAGCTTCTAAAGGAAAGCCACGACGCGAGTCGGGATCGATCGCACCAGGTAAACCAACTTCATCACCATAGTAAATGCTGGGCGCACCGGGATAGGTTAATACTAATAAAGTTGCTAAATCTACACTCGCAACATCACCACCAGCAATCGACATCAATCTGGCTGTATCGTGACTTGCAAGTAAATTTAGTTGAGTTAGCTGAATTTCCCAAGGATAAAATTGCAATAGTTCCTGGATTTTTTCAGCGTACTCGGCAGCAAATAAGGGTGGATAGGGTTTATAGTCGCGACTTTGCACTTGTTCTAAGTCTACGCGATCGCCTGCGGCAAAAGCGATCGTTGGTCCTGCAAACAAGTAATTCATCACCCCGTCGAATTGAGTACCATCCAACCACTCGCGGGAATCTCCCCAAACTTCGCCAACAATGTATGCATCAGGATTGATGGCTTTAACGCGAACGCGAAATTCTTGCCAAAAACCAGGAGTTTTTATTTCAAACGGCACATCTAACCGCCATCCGTCAACGCCTAATTTAATCCAATATTCGGCAATTTCCATGATATATTCCCGAACTTCAGGCTTATCGTGGTTAAATACTGGCAAAGCTCGATTTCCGTCCCAACCTTCATAGTTAGCAGGATACTCACCGTTGTAAGGCGAAAGGGGCCAGTCTTCAATTTTAAACCAATTTACCCAAGGCGAATGAGGACCATTTTCTAAAACGTCGTGGAAAAAGAAAAAGCCGCGACTGGAGTGATTGAAAACTCCATCCAAAACAACTTTAATATTGCGATCGTGCGCTGCGTCTAGCAATTCCTTAAAAGCTACATTGCCACCCAGCATCGGATCTACCTGATAATAATCGTGGGTATGATAGCGGTGATTGCTAGCCGATTGAAATATAGGCGTAAAGTAAATAGCGTTAATGCCTAAATCCTGTATGTAGTCCAGCTGCTCTAGAATACCCCACAAGTCTCCACCTTTGTAACCTTGGAGTGTAGGCATTGCTTCCCAATCTTCCCAACGTGCTTCATGCAAAAGCCGTTTGTGCGGCTGTTTGCTTCTAGCAAAGCGATCTGGAAAGATTTGGTAGAAAACTGCATGTTTAACCCAGTCTGGCGTTTGTATATCCATGAATCGCTCTGTATACCTTCACAGACATCGTTACAAATACTTACATATTTGTGACTCACACTTATGATAGAAAATCAGTCAAAAGTTATAAGTCGGGAGTTATGAGTTAAAAGTCACAAGTCAAAAATCAATCGCGACTACGGAATTTTATTAGTATATTATAAAACTTTAGTTTTCTGAATCATTTGAAATTAAGGTATTAATTTTTACTAAAATGTTTTTTTATTTCTTCCTTAATAATTTTTTATTTTTCTCTACTCAAGTTTTTCCGTAATCTGTGATGCTGGGGGTGAATCAATAAGCAGCATTTTTTTGCTCATTACAATTATTAGTGCTATAAGAGTTTGGTAATTATGGTAGATAACTGCTGAAAAATTTTAGCCAACCCGCGCCAAAAGACTTGTATAGAGGGATTATTCATGAAGCACAGTATGTATTGGCAGCTAGTAATTATCAAGCGCAGAGTTATAAGTTTTGCAACTTGTAACTTTTTTAATGTTGTCTATAAAAACTATAGATGGCTATAGTGGCAATTAGGAATTAAAGCGCCAAAAATAAGCTTGTGTGAATTAATGCGCTTGGTGCTGATGCTGCTAAAATCAATACTTTGCTTACAGGAATTGAATACAATTTGAGGTAAAAATGAGACACGAAAAACTTTCACCTGGTCTGCTATTAGCTTATGAAGACTACCAACGCGAAGGAGCGCAAGGTTTAACTACACAGAAGCGATCGCTTGGTATCATGGCATCCAGAAACGCTATGCAGCAAACCAAGAGCATCGTTTTTATTTACTGCGACGAAGACGCTGACTTAAGACATCTATTACAACAAGGTATCGAAGTCAACCAAAACACCGGAAGTGTGCGGACAGCTTACTTACCCATAAATAGTTTAGACCCCTTATCTGAAGAAGCTGTTGTCCATCGCATCAAGCCTTCACGCAAAATGCACCTGCGGATGGATGATGCCAAAAAAGCAGTGTATGTGCCAGAGTTTCAAAACAAAAGCGGACTGACAGGGGAGAAAGTCGTTATTGGCATTGTAGACACCGGTATCGATGCGAAGCACCCTGCTTTTAAAGATCGAATTTTACGCATTTGGGATCAAACTCTACCCGGTCCCGGTGTTAAAGAAGGTGCTTACGGAGCAGAATTAAGCAAAGAGCAACTGACAATTTCTCAGGATATAGAAGGACACGGCACCCACGTTGCCGGCATTGCCTCCGCTGCTGACAGCACTTATAGCGGTGTCGCACCAAAAGCCGAATTAGTCATCGTCAAAAGTGATTTACAAGATGCTCACATTGCCGATGCAGTTCGTTACATTTTCCGCGTTGCCAGTGAACTAAAACGCCCAGCAGTGGTAAATTTGAGCTTGGGCGGACACGCTGATGCTCATGATGGCAGCGATTCCTTATCAAAAATTATTGATGCTGAAACTGGTCCTGGAAGAATTGTATGCTGTGCCGCAGGTAATGAGGGTAACGACAACATTCATGCTCAATCGAAAGTCTCTACCAGTCGCATGTGTAATATGCGTTTTAATGTTCCTCAAAACCAAGTAGGCATTGCCTGGTTAAACGGTTGGTATTCTGGCAAAGGTCAGTTAGAAGTATCTGTGCGGAGTCCTAACGGTTTTGTTACCCCCTTCCAAAAAATCATTACAAAAGGCAATCCCACCCAAGATTACCAATTGCCAGATGCACAGGTGCAAATAGCCACACCAGGACCCGATCCGATGAATGGCGACCATAATTTCTTTGTGCAAGTTCGCGGTAATGGTACAATGCCAGTTATGGGCGGCATTTGGCAATTGCGGATACGCAACACAGGTTCGAGTGAAACACGTTTGGATGTGTGGACGTTAGACGATCGCTCGGCAGTATTTTTCACCGGCAAAAGCGTGCAAGATGCTGTGAAAATTGGTTCCCCAGGAGCTTGCAAGAGTGCAGTTACGGTGGCTTCCTACACTACGAAAGTGAAATATACAGATATTGATGCCAAACCTCAAGAAGTGGGCTTGGAATTGCATGATATCTCTGATTTTAGCAGTGAAGGTCCGCTGCGGAATGATGCCCACAAGCCGGATGTCGCAGCACCAGGAGCGATGATTGTTTCTACGCTTTCATCTACTGCTCAAGGTTTTGGGCGATCGTCGATGATTAATTCTAAGTTTGTGGTTTCCGCTGGCACTAGTATGGCAACACCTTTCGTTACTGGTTTGGTGGCACTGTTGTTGCAACGTAACCCCAAACTTGACCCAGCTGGTGTTAAAGAATTGTTACGCAAAAATAGTTTGATCCCGCAAAAAGCAGCGGGAACGTTTGATAGTAAGTGGGGCTTTGGATTGATTGATGCTAAAAATCTTTAATCAGGCATAGAAGCACAGTAAATCAGGTCTGTACAAGGGTAAGCAAAAAAAGCTTGCCCTTGTTGCTTAGGAAAGGAACGTGATTATTTAGCCAAGTTAATTTAGGCGATCGCGCTTTTAAAGGCACAACAGACTGGGAACACATTTGCTAACTTTTTTTTAGTATAAACACGTATATTTTTGGGTATAACATAAAATTATAGTAAATCTTTTAACTGTTTTCAGTAATTTTTGTTAGTGTAAGTGAATTTAAATATAACAGTTTCAAAAGGAACGTACTAATGATTACTTTACGTATAAAAGAAATTATCGAAGATATAAATTTATCCCCAGAGACACTTAGCAACGATTCAAACGTTCCGTTGAAGGCTATTCAAGCATATATAACATCTCCAACTATTGAAGCTATCACAAAGATAATAGCTGAACATCTTAGAAAAATTGCCGAACAACTTAATGTACCTGTGATTGAGTTAGTCAAACCTGTTGCCAAGCAAGAAGCTTTCAGACTGAAGATACTTGAACTAGCTAAAGAGAATAAGTTATCGCTTGCAGAGTTAAGCAAGCTTTCCGGCGTAAACTTTGCAGTACTAGCATTCTATAGTACGCAGCCTATTTCTCAGCAAAAACTTGCAGAATCTCAATGTCAAAAACACCTTAATGACATTACTAAAGTTTTAAATTGTTGTATTGAAGATTTGCTAGTAACAGCAGATTTGCCAATAACTAAGCTTTGTATTCATAAAATGATACAAGATAGAGGCATACTTCTGGAGGAGTATAGTATTCTAACAGGAATAAATTTAGAATTTATTAGTTTATTAGCTACACAACCAGTTGATATTGATTCATTAATTAATCTTGATTTAGAAGATTCAAAAGTTTTCTTAGACAGAGACAAAAATCAAACAGTATCAGAATTGAGAGAGAAAAATCATTCTTTACTAAAAATTAATCTGGAAGACATTGATTTACGGATACCATTAGATTTGAAAGACACTGTTTGTGAAATTACTAATAATGCTTTATCGTTTTGTTAGAAAGATTAAGCAAAATGTCAAACATCAAAGATATTCGCAGCGCGTGTTTCCGAAAAGAAACGTTAAAGAATGAAAGTTTTCAGACAGCAAAAGCTGGTAGAAAATTTGTCCACAATTTGTGGATAGGGGCTTTGGTGATTATTGTAGTCGAACTGTTAAGTATTATACCTGTTTTCTCAGCGGCTGTATCAGGAATTATTATCTCTCATGGTTTAAAACAAGGCTATCCATTAATTTTTATATTGTTTAGTTTTCTTGTATATGCTATTACTCTAGTTTTACCTATAATTAGCGGTTTTGAGCTGATAACTACTTGTTTTATTACAACGTTAATAATTATTACTACCGTATTTTTTATTTTTTTCTACCATCCTGATGATAATAAAATATGGGGTGATGCTCTATTCTTAAGTTTTAGTATACTTTGTAATTGGCTAGGAGTGATAGTTACAGCCTTTTCTATTACCATATCTTATACGTTTTTTGGTTTTTTTGGAAATATTACATCAATACTAATTTCAGCTATAACTGCTATATTTTTACCTATTATTGTCAAAAACACTGCCAGCGAAAATGAGCAATTTAAAAATACTATCATTACAGTTATCTCACTATTAATTCTTTTTACAGGTGCTACGATTGCTCAACAAGCAATGAAAGATTCACCTAAATTTGTTTGGTTGAAAAAAATCGCGGTTTTTTTATCTGCGACGGGTGGGACATCATTTTACGAAGCCGATTTAACAGATGCTTGCTTTGATAACGCACATTTACCGCACACAGATTTTAGAAAAGCTAATTTAACTCGTACAAGTTTTGAAAATGTAAGAGGATTAGAATCTTCTCGGTTACAAGGAACAATTCTGGAAAATCCGAAAGTGAGAAAATTATTGATAAAAAAAGAAGGTGATGAACAAGATTATACTGGAGCAAATTTCTCCGGTGCTAATTTAAAAAATGCTGATTTAACAAAAGCATATTTAAATGAAGTTAATGCTTTAGATGCAGATTTTTCTGGTGCTACTTTGACGGGTGCTTGTATCCAAGGATTGAATATTAATAAAAATACACGTTTTCTTGATGTGAAATGTACACATATTTTTTTAAAATGCACAAGAGATAATAATATTATTCGACTTGAGGAACGTAAGCCAGATAGTGGTGAATTTAAACCAGGGGAATTTGAAAAGTGGATTGGAGAAATTCAAAATACAGTTGATTTAATTTTCAGACAAGGATTAAATTGGCGAGCTTTTATTTTTTCTTTAGCGCAAACAGCTATCAATCATGATGGATTGGATTTATCGCGATATAGCATTACAAGAAAAGATGAGAGTCTGGTTTTTGCCAAAATAGGTGTATTTCCAGATGCTAATCATAGCGCTATTCACCAAGCATTTACAACTTGTTATGCAAATACACTCAACCTGATTGAAGCAAATATTCCATTAGTTCTACAAGCTAAAGATGGAGAAATACAAAGGTTAAGAGAAATAATTGCATCAAATTACCAAATTATTAAAGAATTAGCTTCTGTTGTCGCAGGTACGGGTAGACAAGTATTAATTCAGGGTGAAGGTAATCGCGTATATATGCTTAATCAAGGAGAAATTATGGAAAGTAAAAATGAAGGTATCAACATTCGTGGAAATGTCGGAGGAAATTTAGATACTGGTGACAAAATATCCGCAGGTGGAGATATGAACCTCACTGCTTCAAGTTTGACAGGCGCTCTTAACAATGTTACTAATACGATTCAGCAGTTGAGCGATGTTAAAACTGACAGTAGCGACGAACTAGCGAAGATTCTAACCATCCTGCAAAAATCTATTGCTGATGATGCTGCACTTTCTGACAGTCAAAAGCAAGAAGCGCTGGAAGCAGTAGAAACCATAGCGGAAGAAGGGAAAAAGCCAGAAGAAAAACGTACTCCCAAATTTTGCAAGATGGCTTTAAATGCCCTCAGTGGTGTTACATCCGCTGTCACTGATGCCAGCAAGCTAGCGGAAGCACTCAAAACTTATTTGCCGACTCTAACTAAAATATTGGGTATGTAAACCGAACAATACCTTAAATCTGCAATCAGACGTAGAAACACATGACATTACGTCTGTATAAGGGTAGGGGCTAAAGACCGATAAATTTGATAGCTTGGTTATAGGGTAGGAAAAGCCTACCCTTTTTACCTTTTTATCTGGGAGTCGTCGCAATATGAATTATCAAAAATTAGATGCCCCCCTGTCTATGGCACTCAAAGACGTTCAAAATACAGATGAACCTAGCTTGCAGGTTTTCATTCATACCAAGCCAGTTTCAAATGCGGAAACTGCCGCTTTAGAAAATTTAGGTGTCAGTGGAGTTGCTAGTGGCAAAGATGTATTCACTGCAACACTGTCTCCAAGTGCTATTTCCCAATTGTCTGAGCAGCCGTGGGTAGAGCATGTGAAACTGTCGCAAACATTGCATCTGGCTAATCAGCGCTATGGTATGAAACGTGTGAGCGTTTTATAATTTTTAAGGCAAATTGATACACGCGATCGCCTTTTGCCGCGATAACCTGTCCCATCCTTAATAAAAACATACCGCAAACTTAACTCAGAACAATATACGATCCCCCCTTACCAGCAGTCTCAGACAGTCCTAAACTGTATGTGAGAGTTGAAAGGCAGTTGGGAGAAATTTTGTGAAAAAAGTATTAGCAATCATTCTCGGTGGTGGTGCGGGTACTCGTCTTTATCCGCTTACCAAATTACGCGCTAAACCGGCGGTACCTGTAGCAGGAAAGTATCGCTTAATAGATATTCCTGTCAGTAACTGCATAAATTCAGAAATTTTTAAAATTTATGTTCTGACTCAATTCAACTCAGCTTCTCTAAACCGCCACATTGCCCGTACATACAACTTCACTGGTTTTAATGAAGGATTTGTAGAAGTCTTAGCTGCACAGCAAACGCCAGAAAATCCCAACTGGTTCCAAGGGACTGCGGATGCTGTGCGTCAGTATATTTGGCTGTTGCAAGAATGGGATGCAGAGGAATTGCTCATCCTCTCCGGTGATCACCTGTACCGGATGGATTATCGCCAGTTTGTGCAGCGTCATCGGGATACCGGGGCTGATATTACTCTCTCAGTTATCCCTATGGATGATCGCCGCGCTTCTGATTTTGGCTTGATGAAAATCGATCAGTCTGGTAGAGTAATCGATTTTAGCGAAAAACCCAAAGGCGATGATTTGTATCAGATGCGCGTTGATACAAGTCTGCTCGGTTTAACACCAGAACAGGCTCAACAGCAACCATACATCGCTTCGATGGGAATTTATATCTTTAAAAAAGATGTTTTGATCAAGTTGTTGAAAGAATCTTTAGAAAAAACTGATTTTGGCAAAGAAATTATTCCAGATGCAGCTAAGGATCACAACGTTCAAGCTTATTTATTTGATGGCTACTGGGAAGATATTGGAACAATTGAATCATTTTATGATGCTAATTTGGCACTGACTCAGCAACCCTTACCTCCTTTTAGCTTCTACGATGAAAAATCTCCAATTTATACCCGCGCTCGTTACTTACCTCCGAGCAAACTATTAGATTGCAAGATTTCACAATCAATGATAGGAGAAGGTTGCATTCTGAAAAATTGCCGGATCGATCATTCGGTGTTGGGAGTGCGATCGCGTATTGAATCTGGTTCCGTAATTGAAGATACTCTAATCATGGGAGCCGATTACTATCAAGCATTCGCCGAACGACATACAAACTGTGAAAATGGTGAAATTCCCTTGGGTATCGGTGCTAACACCACAATTCGCCGCGCCATCATTGACAAAAACGCCAGCATAGGTTGCGATGTGCAAATTATCAATAAAGATAACGTGCAAGAAGCTGAACGCGAAAGTCAAGGCTTTTTCATCCGCAGCGGAATCGTCGTTGTGCTGAAAAATGCTGTGATTGCTGATGGAACGATAATTTAAAAGTTAGGAGGCAGGGAGTCAGGAGTCAGGAGTTAGGAGTCAGGAGTCAAGATTTATGAGAATTGTTCCCCATCTCCCCCACTCCTCCACTCCTCCACTCCCCCACTCAGCACTAATTTTGCTAATTGGTCTTCCTGGTAGTGGTAAGTCCACTTTGGCGAAACGATTACTGTTAGAGTGTCCCCAGAGGCAGCTGATTTCTAGCGATGCCATCCGGGGACAACTTTTTGGCGATGAGGCAATTCAAGGAGCGTGGATGCGAGTTTGGCGAGAGATTCAGCGACAATTTCAGCAGGCAATTACGACGCATAGCACGGCAATTTATGATGCTACTAATGCCCAACGCCGCAATCGGCGTGAAGTCATTTATACAGCCCGCGAGTTAGGCTTTACTCACATTACCGGGATGTGGCTGGATACACCGATTTGGCTGTGTTTGGCACGCAATAAAAAGCGCCTAAACCCAGTTCCGGAAGAAGTAATTTTTCGGATGCATCGTCAGCTCCGGGATGCACCCCCAAGCTTGGAAGAAGGATTAGACGAGCTGATTTGCTTTTCCCTAGCGCGGGAGTATTCCAATGGTCAATATATGCCCGCAGGCTAGAAGCCTGGGGCTATACTAACGAAGCCTGCGAAGGCAGGCTATGAGTATTCAAGCCTGCGAAGGCAGGCTTTGTCCGTATAGCAATAGCCTTGTAGGGTATTGCGACAAAATTGGAATGTTTCCCCATCAGGAAAGTACGGGAATTGCCCTCATACAGTCAGCGACAACCCCACTTGATTTTTGGTAATGTTTGTTAATTTAAAATCATGGTTTGTTTGCTTGGCATTATACCTGGTAAACAACTTATCTCACATCTTACATAAAAACATAACGGGAATTTCTATAGGAGGCTGATAGATGGCTGCAACCGATTTTAAAGACTATTATGCAATTTTGGGAGTTAATAAAACTGCCACTCCAGAAGAAATTAAACAAGCTTTTCGTAAACTAGCCCGTAAGTACCACCCTGATGTCAATCCAGGCAATAAACAAGCGGAAGCAACTTTTAAAGAAGTTAACGAAGCTTACGAAGTTTTGTCAGATGTAGACAAACGTAAAAAATATGACCAATTCGGTCAATACTGGAATAAGGTTGGTCAAGGCTTTGCCTCTGGTGGTGGTGCTGGTGTCGATATGGGCGGTTTTGACTTCGGTCAATACGGCAGTTTTGACGACTTTATCAATGAGTTACTAGGACGCTTCGGAGGCACTACAGGCAGTAGCACTAGACAACAAAGCTATTCGTACAGTACTTCGAGCAATGGACCAACTGGTTTTGGTAACTTTGGCGATTTTGGCTTTCAAGATGGGAGTGCGGGTGCTACGGCACAGGATAGCGAAGCAGCCATCACTTTAAGTTTTGGCGAAGCTTTTCACGGTGTTCAAAAACGCTTCAGTTTAGGTAACGAAACAATTGATGTCCGCATTCCCGCAGGTGCTAAATCCGGTACTCGTCTGCGTTTGCGCGGCAAAGGTCAAGTTAATCCTTTGACTCAACAACGAGGCGATTTGTACTTGCGCGTAGAACTTCAACCGCACTCGTTCTATCAATTTGAAGGCGATAATTTGGTGTGCGAAGTGCCAATTACGCCAGATGAAGCCACTTTGGGAGCCTCAATTGATGTCCCGACACCCGATGGCATGGTTAATGTCAAGCTTCCGGCTGGAGTGCGTTCTGGTCAATCTTTACGTTTGCGCGGCAAAGGCTGGCATCTAGCCAAGGGTGGACGTGGGGATCAGTTGGTGAAAGTGGCGATCGCTCCGCCAAAAGACCTTAGCCAACAAGAGCGCGAATATTATGAAAAACTCCGCGCTATCCGTACTTACAATCCCCGCAGTCATTTGCAGCAAGTCAAGCTGTAAACTACCCACCACTGACAAGGCAGCTTTTGGGGGGAAGCTTCCCCCCAAAACGTGCCGCCTGAGTACAGGTTCAGTGGGGGCTTTAAAAGCCCAGAGTTTACCCGACTAAGTACTATGAGTACTACGATTTTTAGGTCATCTCACCTGCGAATACGTTCGCGCAAGCGTGTCGTTAGACAAGCCAGTTTGTAGCTCTGAGGTTAACAGTTAAATAGAGTCATTGGGTTTGAGTCAGTGCTGTTAGCGTAAAAAGCCTTTAAATCATTGTCCAGGCTAACATTACCCGCAAGGAGGGACTTGTGTCCAAAGTATTTGTAATTGATTCAGAAAAAAGACCACTCTTACCAATTCATCCAGCACAGGCTAGTAGCTCCTAATCGTCGATAACCGGATATAGGCGTTTGAGCTTTAAGCGTGCGTCATTGGTAGTGAATTGCCAGTTGATTTTTGTGGCGGCAAGGTCTCTAGTCACGTTCCAAGCGACGAGTTC
>JAHHID010000027.1 GCA_019359015.1 Spirirestis rafaelensis WJT71-NPBG6 | reverse complement strand
AAATTTAATACTTTTGGAGCTAATCGTGCCACACTAGGTTCCCTTGTTTTCAGCCTAAACTGCTTTGACTTTACTTTCTTAGTTTCTCACAATAATGCTTGGTTTATTTCCGCCGTGCTGTACTAGTTAATTAAACCGGGTATACTCATCGTTGCCCAAGCGTCGTACTATTCCTACTGTTTGTGGCAGCACACCTACCAAAAGAGCAAAGGCAATATCAGGCAACTTGCCCACCATTTCTGGTGGAAAGTATTGCTCAAATTGATCGAGAATCTTTTGGACTCGCTGCTGTGGCAGTGGGTTTTCTGTAATTTGCTTGATTAACCGAATCCACTGGCGTCTAATCAAGTAAGCTTTCTGCCGCTCTTCATTAGACTCAGGAGTCAATAACTGTAAATTACCTATCGGCAATAAATTTTGGCAATCGCGATCATAATCACCTCCCACTGCTGCCCCAGGTCCGGCAAATTCTGCATGGTAGCGTTTGAATAGTATTAACCCATTTCGCCGACGACTGTTAACGATAAAGACCTTCCCACTATGCAGCTGTGCGAGGATATCCGAGCCTGGAGATTGCTCAGTTCCATCAGGCATGACAATATAGTCAAGGAAACTAGTTTCAGGGCAATAAGTTGATAACATAGCAGTTTGATAGCGTTGGCGTTTTTCGCTATCCATTTTTTCTAAAAGTTTGAAAGAATTTGGTAGTAGTCTGCACTTCAACACTTAACTTGATTTAAATCAAAATCATTAGCTTTATCTTAATTCTCAAGACTTTTTGGTTTATTTAACTAAGATAAAATTAAATGGGCTTTTTTTAGCAACTTAGTAATCATATTTTATGAGATTTAACGGAATTTGTCTTGAATTAAAGTAGTTATTTTTTTAAAGTTTTTATAAAGATGAATAACTTAAATACAAAGTTACTATGAAAAATTAAAACTTATTTATCGTATTTTTAGTGCCATTCCAATTACAAGAATTCGGTTTATATTTAAATAAAATTAGATTTTTAGATTGTGATATTTAAAATTAATATCATATAAATTCGCGAAATATTCCATTCTTATTTAATTTGTATTAATTAGTATATTTTTTAAAAAACTATAAGAGTGCTCCAGAAAAATAAAGCCTTTTCTCGTATGATTAGACCACTTACGTACACGAATTTGGCAATCGTGAAACTCGCCACATCTGGTTTTTAGATTTTCTGGCATTCGGGCGATGGCAATCGCACCCCCTACTCGGCACTCTAATGCTCGTCGTGTCGATGTGGCATTGCCACAATATGTATAAGCAAAGAAGGAGAAGCAACAGAATTGCATTTATTTCTTCTTTCTTGGAGAAGCGCTTGTCTATGAGGGAGAAGGGGAAACGCGTTGCGCGTTGGCATTATACTAAATAAAAATTATTCCTTTTAATTGTCCAACAGTACATATGTAAACGGCAAAATCCTTAATAAATTAATATTTTGTAAATTTAATTAATAACTATTTAGCTATGGATAAATAAAAAGATATAAATTTTTTAAAATTAAAACTAAGTAAATATCCCTATCTATTGCCAGAATGCTTAATTAAGTTAGTTGGCGTTTTGAGAAAGCGATGCGCTCTCATAGGTTATTCGCAATAAATAAGCGATCGCTCGTTTAGAATTTACAAAACTGAAAAATTCACATACTTGACGAATGTGGCAAGTACTTGTGCAAAAATAATTGTCGGGAGCGTCCCCAAAAAAAGGTATTCCAATAAGATTCGACTTGATGCACCTGGTATCCCGACTTAAAATAAAGCTGCCGTGCCTGATGGTTATTTTCCAAAACGTGGAGGTATAACTCTTTAAAACCCCACGAAAGGGCAACTTTTTCACAAGCTTTAAGCAACTCGGACGCAGCACCGAGCCTTCGATATTTTGGGTGAACAGCTAAATTAGATAAATAAGGAAAACTCTTGCCAACCTGAGTCCAAGAATCACCAAAACGCACACCCAGTTCTACAGTTCCAACTAAGTTATCAGTTGTAGCAGTAGTATCAACGGCAACTAAACAAATGTGATGGGGTGCAGGTGATGCTAGACGATGCCTTAAGTCTTCGTAAATACCTAAACGTAGTAAGGGAAAAGCCCATCCCCACATACCATTTGGGGAATGAAAACTTTCGGTAATGATTTCGGCAACATTAGTCAAATCAGCAGGAGTAGCCGCACGAATTTGGAATTGGTTAAAAGCTTCATCGGCAGCAGCTGTGACTGGGAGTTGGTGGGATGAGTCAAAAAACCAGGGTGTCGTCAAAGCTAATTTAGTATTGATTTTATTCAAGGACAATCTTGTCAAATATCCCAAAACATTATCAAATCTGTATGAATTGCGTTCTTCTATTAAGCATTTAATTTAGCGCGAAATTTCAATTTTGCCTACATCCTAAACTATGCTTGCACTATCTGCCATTAAGCCCCAGCAAGCGATCGCTCTTAAAACTGAGCGCCATTTTTTTGTTCAAGTACCGACACAGTAAACATAATTAAACACTTTAGTTTAGATGTATTTGTCTTCTTTAACAGTTAAGTTTTGTTAAAAAATAACTGAATTGGGAACCAACAAAAATCAGACCACACGGTCTGATGCTGTATCCCACTTAGCGAAATTTTTATTTGATGTCAAGCCCAATACAATAGCCGGCGCTTGACTAGAGGACGCTTACTTATACAAGACTTACGCCAGTAATAGCCAAAAACTCGCTTTTTGCGAGGGTTCTGGCACGCGATCGCGCATACACAAGCCAAGGGGTTTTCCGAATCGAAAATCCCCTGCTTGCCTTTTTTCAGAACGAGGCAAAGCTTGGAGGGTAATTCTGACGTTTGCTGTCAAACCATAAATAACTGTTACTTAATAATGGATGGTGGTTATTAGTTAGTGGGTAGTGGGAATTTGAAGAGGGGTAAAGGCGAGGCAGTACGCTCTTCTCCCTTGGCAAAGCGCCTCTCTATGAGGGCTGCCGGGAAGCCACTACGCTATACGCGGGTTTCCCGGTGAGTCAGTTGGCGGTTGCCTGTACCGTCCCGCCAAACTGACTCTCCCCTTGGGCAGTCACGGATGTGGCGTGTCTCCCCAAGTAAAGCAGCTGCCGTCATCTGCCTATCATTGGGGAAAGGGGAATTTTATGAGGGGACTCATGTTAAAGGGTAAAGGAATAAGGAACAGTATTTTCTTCCCTTTCCCCTTTCCCCCTCCGGAATGCCCAATGCCCAATACCCACGCTCGAACCAACAACCACCCAATTATCTAATATGACTCAATCGGTTGACCAAACTTCAATAACAGATGTAACATCAAGGCGACACAACGATCCACCCGGTTTGTGGATTGCTGTAGTCACCAGTTCAGTTGCATTGCACTTGCTGCTGTTCTGGCTAATGCGCTCATCTAATGCGTTTAGTCCCTGGTTTCCACGGGCTAGTCAAGCGGCTATTCCGATTGAGATAATTGAGATCTCTCCTACAGAATCAGAAGCTAAACCATCAAAACCACAATTAAAAGCTAAAACAGTCTCTCCACGATCCGCAAATCAACAGTCTTCAACAGCGCGTTCAACACAAGAATCCCCAGTCACGCCAAAAAATCAAAATTCTGGCGGGATAAATTTTGCTGCTATTCGCAAGCAGAGAGAAAGAAACACTTTTGCCTCTAAGCCTAATACTAAACTCGTTCCTAAAAAATCAGTTCCCACACCGACACCCAGATTCACATCGACACCCGAAGCAATACCAACACCAACAGCGACACCCAGATTCACACCCGAAGCAATACCAACGCCAACACCAATACCAACGCCGAAACCCACATCATTTGGTAATCTTCCTTGGAAACGCTTGCGTGAAGAAATCAGTTTAGGAAAGTCAACACCGTTACCAAGATATACGCCAGAGGAACCACGTCAGCCAACAGTTTCCGATTCTCTACAAGGGAGAACTCCACGTCAGCCAATCGACGAAGATTCGCAAACTCCTAATCGCAGAACTCCACGTCAGCCAATCGATGAAGATTCGCAAACTCCTAATCGCAGAACTCCACGTCAGCCAATCGATGAAGATTCGCAAACTACCAATCGCAGAACTCCACGTCAGCCAATCGACGAAGATTCGCAAACTACCAATCGCAGAACTCCACGTCAGCCAATCGACGAAGATTCGCAAACTCCTAATCGCAGAACTCCACGTCAGCCAATCGATGAAGATTCGCAAATTCCTAATCGCAGAACTCCACGTCAGCCAATCGATGAAGATTCGCAAATTCCTAATCGCAGAACTCCACGTCAGCCAATCGACGAAGATTCGCAAACTACCAATCGCACAACTCCACGTCAGCCAATAGACGAAGATTCGCAAATTCCTAATCGCAGAACTCCACGTCAGCCAATAGATGAAGATTCGCAAATTACTCCTACCCAAAAAACTCCTCAACCGCCAACAGGAAGATTGATAGCTATTTCGCGTTTTGTGACTCCAGAGGAACAGAGGAGTTTGATGCGGAATCCTCCCCCTAAAGATTTGATTCTACCTGAACATATAGGCAGTAACGAAAAACAAATTAACTCGCTTTCTCTCCAACCCAACTTGGATCTTCCAGAGAAAGAGTTTCTAGTTAGCTTAGTGATTGATAAAGCTGGCAATTTTGTCCAAGCTGAAGTTGTAGATCCAGCGATCGCATCAGGGGAAAGAGACAAATATGAGCAATTTGCTAACCAAGTTTTCCAAGACGAGAAATTTCAGCCTGCTCGCTCCACAAATAGTACACCAGTACCAGACTTGATTAATCGGTTTGTACACATCAAAATACAGCGTCGGTGACTTCCTCCCACAGCATAATCTTTAATTTTGTGTGGGCTTAGTTAGGAGTTGGCAGTTGTTTGACAGTGCGTTTACCAGCTAACGTAACTAAATAATGGTGAGAAAAATCGCGTCATCTGATTAATTGTGATTAATTGCTTGAACTATCACAAAAATTGTGTTATATTATTGAGGTTGGAAATTTGCGGGCGTAGTTTAGTGGTAAAACTTTAGCCTTCCAAGCTAATAATGCGGGTTCGATTCCCGCCGCCCGCTTTGTGGATATAAATAATTAAGGACTTACGCACTGTTTCACAGACCTGACGAAACTAACTATTACGCAGAAAATGCAGACTAATAACAGTTTGAAAGGTATATTGCGTAAGTCCTGTAATTCTGATAAATGCTGCATCTATGAAAAACGCAGCATTTATGTGCAATTTTTAACCGAAGCGACCGCTAATGTACTCTTGGGTTGCTTTCTGTTTGGGGTCATTGAAAATTAACTCTGTTTTTTCGTACTCCACTAAATAGCCCATACGAGCACCTTTTTCTGTCGGTTCAACGTTGAAAAATGCTGTCATATCTGAAACCCGTGTTGCTTGTTGCATGTTGTGGGTGACGATGATGATGCTATATTGCTCTTTGAGTTGGGTAATCAGTTCTTCAACTCTGAGGGTGGAAAGCGGGTCAAGTGCAGAACAAGGTTCATCCATCAGGATAACGTCTGGCTGTACAGCGATCGCTCGCGCAATACACAAGCGCTGCTGTTGTCCACCCGACAGAGATAAGCCACTTTGCTTCAGTTTATCCTTGACTTCATCCCACAAAGCTGCTTTTTTGAGGCTGGTTTCTACCAATTCATCCATGTCACCTTTGTAGCCGTTAATTTTTGCGCCAAAAGTGATATTGTCATAAATTGATTTGGGAAATGGGTTCGGTCTTTGAAACACCATTCCAATCCGCCGGCGCACTTCTACCGGATCGATGTCTGGGGCGTACAAGTTTTTACCGCAGTAAAAAATTTTACCTTCTGCCCGGAAGCTGTCAATTAAGTCGTTTAAGCGGTTATAGCATCGCAACAATGTACTTTTACCACAACCAGAGGGACCAATAAAGGCTGTCACCTTGTTTTTCGGGATATCTAGCCAAATATTTTTTACAGCTAGGAAATCGCCGTAATAAACGTTGACATCTTCAGTTCGTAATACTGTATCTGTGTCTTGGACTGTACTAGTCTGAGTAGTCATAAATCCTTAATTTTAATTTCTGTAAAACAGGCTGGCAGCCAGCCATGTTGGTAACTATGCTATTTGTCTTATCATCTTGTCACCAACTCGCATGGGACATTTATATTCATATCTCAAAATCTTCCCAAAGGAAGATGTCAATCTACACTTATTTTCTGTACTTATAATAACATTTTCGATTGGCTTTATTTACTAAACTTTTTGACGAGTAGCCCAACGAGTGATGATACTGGTTAATAAAACCAACAGCACCAATATCAGAGATGCTGCCCAAGCTAGTGACTGCCAATTTTTAAAGGGAGATATAGCGTAATTGTAAACCAAAACAGCAAGAGAAGCTGTGGGTTGAAATAAGCCGGTGGGCCAGAACGAAGAAAATAAAGCAGTGAAAAGTAGTGGTGCTGTTTCTCCAGATGCGCGAGCGATCGCTAAAGTCGATCCGGTTACAATTGCTGGTAAAGCTGCTGGTAACACCACCTGCGATACTGTTTGAAACTTAGTTGCGCCAATCCCGACGGCTGCTTGTCGCAAATCTTGTGATACTAACTGTAAAGCTTCATCCGTAGTTCGCACGATAATCGGTAACATCAAAATTGAGAGAGCAGCGCCTCCAGCTAAAGCGGAGTAGGAACCTAACCCCAGCCTATTAAATGTGAGAACCACAATCCCATAAGCAAATACCCCAGCAATAATCGACGGTACTCCACTGAGAACGTTGGTAGCAAAACGTATTACACGCGCTGTCTTTCCAGAGCTAAACTCTGTCAAATAAATTGCCGCCATCACTCCCAAAGGAATGCTAATTGCTGCGGCGATTCCTACCATTAAAATTGTTCCCAAAATCGCATTACCAAAGCCGCCACCTTTTCTTATAGGTGGTGGTGGTAGTTCAGTAAATACATTGAGATTGAGACTGCTAAAGCCTTGAAATAGAACGTAACCGAGTACAGCTACCAGCGGTATAATCGCCATTACCGTACAAACAAAAGCAAGAACGGTCATAATTGTGTTGAACATCGTCCGAGGAGACGAAGGAGCGCGAGTCAGGCTACCGCTGCTGTATCCTTGAGAATTGCCGGAAATATTAGAAGCCATCATTTAATACCAATTATCTACAGCCGCTTGACTCGGAGAACGACTAACTCTGCCAAAATGTTAACAATCAGTGTCAACACAAATAGAACTAAGGCAGCGTACATTAAAGATGCAACTTGCAAACCACCAGCTTCAGCAAATTGGTTTGCAAGTAGAGAAGAAATTGTGTTCGCTGGCGCAAATAGCGAGGTACTAATGTTGTTGGAGTTACCAATCAACATGGTGACAGCCATAGTTTCGCCCATCGCTCGACCAAGTGCAAGCATTACAGCACCGACAATGCCAGAAAAAGCTGCTGGGATGAGAACTTTCAAAATCGTTTCCCAACGAGTTGCTCCGAGTCCTATAGACGCTTGACGCAAGCTAGGAGGTACAGAAATCAACGCATCGCGGGAAATTGCCGTAATAATCGGCAAAGTCATGATGGCGAGGATAAATCCCGCAATCAATAAATTTGGACCTGTAGGTGCAGTGCTAAAAATTGGCAAAAAGCCAAAGGAAGCATTAAGCCATTTTCCAAAGTTAGTTAAGGGGGGAACCAACACGAAAATACCCCATATGCCGTAGACAACGCTGGGAATAGCTGCTAGCAGTTCTACTAAGAAAACTAGTACCAGCTTGACTTTAGGTGGCAGAAAATTCTCGCTGAGGAGCACAGCCGTACCAACACCAATGGGTACAGCTATTAACAAACCGATGAAAGCACTCATCAGAGTTCCGTAAACTTGAGGCAATACGCCATAATCATCATTGACTGGGTTCCAAGCGCTTTTAACTAAGAAACTCAGACCAAATTTTTGGATTGCTGGTAGCGCTCCTACGGCAACTTGGAATGCTATCCATAATAAAGTGCCGGCGATCGCGAAAGCAAAAATGCGAGTCAGCCAAACAAAGCCAATATCTACTGACTTTTCTGCTTCCGAGCGTTGTCTAAGTCCTGACGGAGGATTCTGGGATTGTGTGGTCATACAGACGCAAAAATCAAATAAGCGGAAAAATGCGGGAGCGAACCTTTATTAGTCAATGCTCAATGGTCAATAGTGCAAAAACTTTGGACTCTTGACTTTGGACTTTGGACTTTGGACTTTTAGTTGTATTACTTAGCCGCAGCGTTATTATTAGCACCTTCAACCGCAATTTTATAATCTGGACTGATGGCATCAGCTGCTGCTGCTACCTTAGTAACCACGCTTGCGGGTAGAGGAACATATCCTAATTCTGGAGCTTGCTTTTGACCTTCAGTCAAACCATATTCAATCATCGCTTCTACAGCTTTGGCTTTTGCTGGTTCAGCATATTTTTTTTGAGCCAGAATCCAAGAGTAGGTAACGATGGGATAAGAATCTGCACCTTCTGGATCGCTAATAAAGGCACGGAGATTTTCCGGCAAAGTTACTGCATCTAAGGTTTTAGCTGCCGACTGTTCGTTAGCCGTAACCACCTTACCAGCCTTGTTTTCCAATGCAGCAAACTTGAGTCCATTTTGTTTGGCGTAACCGTACTCAACATAACCAATTGAGCCTTGAGTTTGGCTGATTTGAGCTGTAACGCCTTCATTACCCTTTGCACCAACTCCCACGGGCCATTTTACGCTTTTGCCTTCCCCAACTTTAGTTTTCCAGTCTGGGCTGATCGCACTGAGGTGTTTTGTGAACACACCTGTAGTACCGCTACCATCAGAACGATATATAACTGTAATTGGTTGGTTGGGAAGATTTACACCTGGGTTTGCAGCAGCAATTTTCGGGTCGTTCCAAGTCTTGATGTTGCCGAGTAAGATATCTGTGTAAACTGCCCGTGTTAGCTTCAGTTCGGCAACATCTGGCAGGTTGTAAGCCATGACAATGCTACCAGCAGTCATTGGCAGCAAAAGTACACCTTTATCCTGTGCTATTTTCTGAATTTCTTCATCCTTCATTGCCACATCGCTGGCACCAAAGTCTACAGTACCTTTGGTAAATTGCTCAACACCAGCGCCGCTACCAACTGATTGATAGTTTACTTTCAGGGTTGGGTATTTTTTGTTTAAGGCATCGAACCAAGTTAGATAAAGCGGTGCTGGGAAAGATGCACCTGCACCAGTTAAGGTTACGTTTCCACCCAAATCCAATTTGCCAGGGCTGGAAGCAGTAGTCTCAGTAGCAGTACCAGAAGGTGATTCTTTAGTGCCTGGATTTTCTGCGGTTTGCTGTCCACCGCAAGCAGCTAGGCTCATTGTCAGTGCTAACACTGAAATTGAAGCTGTTATACGAGTACTTTTGATTACATTTATCCGTGATAGCATTGCTGTCAATTTTATGTCATTTTTTAGGTACGCGTTTCTAAGATACCGCTTTAGGGTAAACAGAAGGTTAACAAAGTAAAAAATACTTAGGTTGTCTATTTAAAAATCCAAAATTAAATTATCTCATTTAGTGATATGAGTCATCAAAGTATTTGTATAAAATCGAACGTTAAATTTTATGAATACATATTCAAGTGAGCGTGGTAAAGCAGGAATTTTATAAAAATCTAAGCACTTGGAAATAGATAAAACACAATTCAGCACTAAAAACTCTCGATCTTTTGTATACCCCGCGGGTTTTATGTTTAATTTGGTTGACTTAATTAATGGACATCATAACTTTTATCACATCTTTACTTCAACCGAGCATGATGGTTGCTTGGTATTAGCAACAAAAAAATATTTGATTGAGTTTAACTAAAAGGCTTGTCTGGAAGGTATTACAGTTTTAACGTCCCAAATTACGGTTTGAGGATGGCGATCGCACATTTCCTAAAAATTCATCGCTCAAGATGGTATAGTAATAAATATTTATTTGAGTTCGGCGATCGCGCTTGTTTGCTTTTTCATCTAAGCAAGCCTTGGCAGTAATTGCTAAATAACTTATAAATTATTCTTAATTGATAGAAGAAATATAAATAGGAGACGCAAGCCTAAGCGTTTTCTGGTTCATACAGGTAAAGTGAAGGCACTGCTCAATCCCTGTAAAAGCTTCTAAACCAAAAAGGCATTTATAAAATGTGCTATTTCTGAATGAAGTACGCACAAATTAGCGCTCAACTATCAATACTCATACCGCTTGTTGACTTTTCCCTATTGCCTTGTAAATGTTTGCTGCTTCCAATCAATTACTATGGTCGATGATTGGCTTACTCCTGACAATAGGTGGCACCTTCCTAGAGGCTTATGGTATCACTTTACCTTGGAGTTGGAGTCAGCATGGAATTGAGACTTTTTCTTTGGGTGCTAAATATCAAGTTGGCGCAGTGCTGCTAGTAGGTTGTTTAGGAGGCAAAAATGCTGGTGCGCTATCGCAAATTGCCTATTTAGTTATGGGATTGACTTTGTTACCCGTTTTTGCTGATGGTGGTGGTATCGGTTATGTCAAAGAGTCTCAGTTTGGCTATCTCTTGGGCTTTATTCCTGGAGCTTGGATTTGTGGCTTGTTAGCTTTTAAAGCTAGACCTCGACTAGAAACTTTGGCATTTAGTTGTTTTTGTGGCTTGTTAATTGTCCACGTTTGCGGTATTACTTATTTAATTATCAGATATATTTTTCACTTTAAAGGCACAGAAACTCTGGCTTTAATGATGCAAGCAATCCTCACATACTCTTGGTTTGCTCTACCAGGTCAATTAGCTGTAGTCTGCGCCGTCACTGTAATAGCGTATATATTACGACACTTAATGTTTTATTAGTTCAATGTCATTTGTTGTTTGTCAAAAGCTCATGACTAATAATTAATAACACTTGACTTTTGACACTTGACTCATTTGCCATGCGTTTAAAAAATCGCCTCTTTTGGATTGCTGCCTTCGTAATTGTTATCTTAGACCAACTTACAAAAAACCAAGTGGTGTCAGCCGCGAAATCTTGGCAGTTGGAAACTATAATCGAATCAAAAACAGAAAATATAATATACAGACCTACTTTGCCGCTTATACAGGGGATATTCCATTTGACCTACGTAAAAAACGATGGTGCAGCTTGGAGTATACTTAGCGGACATATAGATTTATTACGCTTTTTATCATTGGCAGTAAGTTTAGTATTGATAGCGGTGGCTTGCTTTGGTCCAGCCTTATATTTTTGGGATCAACTAGGCTATGGCTTTATTTTAGGCGGAGCGATGGGCAATGGCATCGATCGCTTTGTTTTAAGTTACGTAGTTGATTTTCTCGATTTTCGATTGATCAACTTTCCTGTATTTAATGTGGCAGATTCATTTATTAGTATCGGCATTTTTTGCCTGCTGATTTCCTCGTTTCAAAAAACGCCAGCTTCCAGTCGGCGATCGCCTTAACATTCCTGATGAGAATTTCAGTCCTCACTATTAAAGCCTACTTACTTTTTTAGATAACTCCAAAAGTAAGCAGGCTTAATTTTCTATCTGACGTTTTTCGTCATAACCCTGGTAAACACAATCTTTAAATCAAGCATCAGTTGATAATCGGCACCCAGACAAACCGACTATCAAACGCCGCAAATTTGCGATTATGTTTGAATTAGCGTGGAGCTAACATTTTTGCTCCACCAGTAGGAAGTTTTTACGAACCAGAATTTGGAAGTGTACTGGGACTGGTGCTTGGTTCGATTGTACTACCTGGGCTGCTCGAATCAGGAGTTGTCATGCTGCCTGGAGCTGGAGTTATTTTAGTTGGGCTGCTCGAATCAGGAGTTGTCAAACTACCTGGGCTGCTCGAATCAGGAGTTGTCAAACTACCTGGGCTGCTCGAATCAGGAGTTGTCAAACTACCTGGGCTGCTCGAATCAGGAGTTGTCAAACTACCTGGGCTGCTCGAATCAGGAGTTGTCAAACTGCCTGGGCTGCTCGAATCAGGAGTTGTCAAACTACCTGGGCTGCTCGAATCAGGAGTTGTCAAACTACCTGGGCTGCTCGAATCAGGAGTTATCGTGCTGCCTGGAACCGGAGTGATTTTGGTTGGGCTGCTCGAATCAGGACTTGTCGTGCTACCTGGAATGCTGTTTTCAGGAGTAGTGGTGCCGGGAGTACCGCTGTCAGGACCCGTGGTGCTGCCGGGAGTACCGCTGTCAGGACCCGTGGTGCCACCTGGTGGAGTGATTTGGCTCGGGCTATTGGTGTCAGGAGTCGTGGTACCTGGATTGATGGTATCAGGAGTTGTCGGGTTGCTGGGAGTGCTGTTTTCCGGAATTGGCGCGTTACTTGGGGTAGTTGCGTCAGGAGTTGTGGTGGTACCTGGGGTAGATGCGTCGGGAGTTGTAGTGGTACCTGGGGTAGATGCGTCGGGAGTTGTAGTGGTACCTGGGGTAGTTGTGTTAGCTGGAGTGTTTGGAGTGGCTCCAGCGGTGCCTCCTTGACAACGCGAATTCAGTGGGAAATTTTTACACAAAATTTCCATAGCATCAGCATTCAGCTTGATCTCCGTTGGGGCGGTGGTTGTCGATTGGCTTACTAGTTCCTTTGATTCTGGAAATTTGGACGATTGGGCAACAGCAACATTGCTGGTAACTGCTAGGGTAAAGGCTGTACCTATAAGGGTCAGATATTTTCCCTTCATGTTATTTAACCTCAACGGAACACTCCGCTCATTAAATCAAACAATATAATTTATAAAATCTTCCTAAATGAAGATGTATATTTTTAATTCAAACTCTATTTAGCAATTAAAATGATAAATTTTCCAGTAATTATAGCAGTATTCGTAGTTATTATCAATACAAGTTCAAATAACTATATTTTGTTCGGAAATCAAATATAGTCTACGAAATAAGGATTAGAGAATTTGGAAAAGAATTATTGCTTAGGCAAAAATGTCATAAACTTAACAAGTTCAGTACGATCGCCTGATATGGTCTTGGTGTCAGATGAAATTCCAAGAATACCGTACAGCCAAATTCTACTTTGGCTTATGAGTAAAATGGTGAAATACCAGCATCAAGAGCGCAAGTCGCTAGATTTCTTGACTAATAACCGTGGTGTGATATAGCCGATGAGTTCCCCCCACCCTCCTCAAAAGCCAAAAACTTTGCTTGGTCAGGTGACTCAAGCAGTACAAACAATTCAAGCTAGAGTTGATTTTTCTAAGCTGGCGCTGCGACCTAATGCCAGAGTACCAGAATTATTGGTGCAGGATTCGGGGGCGGATAAGGCGGAGGTATATCCGTTATTAGGCGATCGCTACGTATTAGGTCGCAGTTCCAAATCCAGCGACATCGTCATCCGCAACCCAGTTGTCAGCCAAATTCATTTGTCACTGTCCCGCGATTCCACTCAACGAACTCCCGTTTTTATCATCAAAGATGAAAACTCGACTAATGGCATTTATCGCGGCAAACGTCGCGTCACTTCCCTAGAACTGCGACACGGTGACACCTTTACCCTCGGACCGCCAGAACTCGCCGCTTCCGTGCGGCTGCAATACGTCGATCCACCACCTTGGTATGTAAAAGCTGCCACATGGGGCGCTTGCGGTGTTGGTGGAGCGACAGCATTATTCGCCTTGGTAATTGGCGTAGAATGGCTAAAATTCTCGGTTAGACCTTTACCCACAGCCACCCGTGCCCCGGTAATCGTTTACGCTCGTGATGGACAAAAGCCACTCCGCGAACCTCGCTCTACTTCTCACATCGATAAAAAGCGGTTAGAAGACTTTGGTCCTTATTTACCCGCTGCTGTAGTAGCCTCAGAAGATAGCCGTTATAATTGGCACTTTGGGGTTGACCCATACGGTATTTTACGAGCATTCCTAATTAATAGCCGCAGTGGAGATGTGCAGCAAGGTGCTAGCACTGTAACTCAGCAAGTCGCCAGAAGTTTGTTCCGCGATTATGTCGGCAGCCAAGACTCTCTTGGGCGAAAATTGCGAGAGGCTATAGTTGCTCTGAAGTTAGAAACGTTTTACAGTAAAGATGAAATTTTATTAACTTATCTAAATCGGGTGTTTTTGGGGGTGGATACCTCCGGGTTTGAGGATGCAGCTCGATTTTACTTTGATAAGTCGGCAAAAGAATTAACTTTGGCAGAAGCGGCAACATTAGTAGGAATTTTACCCGCTCCCAATGGCTTCGATTTTTGTGGAGAAAGTGGAAATAAATTAGAAGCCATCGAATATCGCAATCGCGTGCTGAAGCGGTTGCTGGAGAAGGGGAAAATCAAACAAGACGAGTATAACCGCGCTAGGCGATCGCCTATCGAAGTTAGCCCCAAAGTTTGCGAACAGCAAGCGAAAACAATTGCACCCTATTTCTACAGTTACGTCTTTCAAGAACTCAAATCGATTTTGGGTGAAGAGTTAGCCACAGAAGGCAACTTTATTATTGAAACTCAGCTAGACCCAGCAATTCAAACGCAAGCCGAAGCAGCGTTGCGGAATTCAGTCAACAACGGTGGCTCAAGTTTTCGTTATTCCCAAGGAGCAGTGGTAACTCTTGATTCCAGTACTGGTGCGATACTGGCGATGGTAGGGGGAACCGATTACAAAAAAAGTCAGTTTAATCGTGCTATCCAGGCAAAAAGACAACCAGGTTCCACTTTTAAAATTTTTGCTTACGCTGCCGCCATTGAGCAAGGAATTTCCCCAGGAAGAGGTTATTCGTGTGATTCTTTGCGTTGGCAAGGCTTTACCTACAAACCTTGTCGGAGTGGTGCTGGTGGCAGTTTAGATATTGCTACCGGTCTTGCGCTTTCAGAAAACCCGATCGCTTTGCGAGTCGCCAAAGAAATCGGATTGAATAAAGTTGTAGCAATGGCGCAGCGTTTGGGAGTGAAATCTACCCTTGATCCAGTTCCTGGTCTAATTCTGGGTCAAAGTGTAGTTAATGTCACGGAAATGACAGGTGCTTTTGGAGCCATCGGTAATCGGGGCATCTGGAATCGTCCCCACGCAATTAGCCGGATTTTAGATAGCAGTGATTGTCGCGATCGCAATGATTTAAAAACTTGTCGCGTCATCTACTCTTTTGACCAAGTTCCTGAAGCAAACAAGCGCGTACTCAAACCGGAAATAGCCGATACCATGACCAATTTGCTACGCGGTGTCGTCACTAGAGGTACTGGACGCAGTGCGGCTATTGGATTAGGCGAAGCTGGTAAAACAGGTACAACAAATGACAACGTTGATTTGTGGTTTATTGGCTTTATTCCCAGTCGGCGACTCGTGACTGGTATTTGGCTAGGAAATGATAACAATTCTCCCACATTTGGCAGTAGCGCTCAAGCAGCTCAACTGTGGGGAAATTATATGGGGAAAATTACAAAATAGGGCATCGTTAGTGGATAGTGGATAGTGGATAACTGTTGACTGTTAACCAACAACTAACAACCAACAACTAACCACTATCCACCAACAATTATCGATATCCCTGCCAAGGAGTGACTTCTAGATTGCCGTTGGGTTGGAATAATACTTGGTAGTGAGCAAGGGGTTGTTTGGTGTTGGGAGGGGCTACATTTGAACCATAAAGTTCGTTGAATATCTTGGGAAGCGGTGTTTCCCGGAAATAATCAAAGGCTACTTGGTTAAGTGGTTCATAATCGGCGATAGTCCCATCTTTGTTTACGGCGACTCGATACTTCAAATTTTGCGAAAAAGTGGGAGTACCGCCCCAATTTTGACGAATTGTATCATAAAGCTTCTTATTTAAATCTTTGACGGCATTGGCATCTGTAATTTTGGCACCAATAACTTGTGGTGTGTTAGCATATCCCCGCCAAGGGCTAACTTGTAGTACACCTTGCGGTGTAAAGACTACTCGAAATTGAGCGATCGGTTCATTGTTAATGCCACCACGCTTGGCAGGATTATAAAGTAGTTTCGGCAAAGGAGTTTTTTCTATTGCCTGATTTGCTTCTTTATTCGTTGCTTTATAACCGACGATCGCACCATCTGCCGCTACACCGATACGATAGACTAAATCCTCATTTAATCCTGAGCGAGTAGCCCAGGCAGGATTAATTTGGTTATAGACTTGGCGATTTAACGCCCGCAATTGAGAGGCATCAGTAATTTCCGGAACTGTTTTTAAAAGGGCTTCTAAATCTGTAACTGTAGCTGATGCAGCCGTTGTGTTATCTGGTGTGGGAGTAGCATTTGCTATGGGAGAAGCACTGGTTGTGGGGATAGCAGATGGTGCGGGATTTGTAGCATCTTTGGCTGTTGCAGTAGCGCCTTGTGTTGTAGAGTTAGTTTGCTCTTGAGGTTTCGGTTCTGGTTGACGCACTTGTGGAGCTGGAATCAAACCAAATGCGATCGCACATGCAGCTAAACTCGATACGCCCACACCAGCGGGTACTGCTTGCTTGATAAATGCTTGACTAGCAAGACCAGAACCTTTGCCAACAGGTTGTAATTCTAGTGACAGCTCTGGTAAAGTTTGGCTATCAGCAAAAAACTGATCCACCGCTTCGACTAAATCAAACAACTGCACACTATTCAAATCGATTTGAATTGGTGCTTTACCATTATTAGATTTAGCTTCTGCACTTTTTTGTACATCTGAATGCACAATCAATCTATGTCGATTGCTGTGAATTTTCTGAAACTGCACTAACTCCGATTCTGTGTTGTGTGCGAGTGGGTTTGGTACACTACTCAAAAATTCTTGAGCATAACCACTAACAGCCCTCACCAAACTTTCAAAAAATTCCCGCCCTCCCACTAACGGCTGATTATAGCCAGATAAATAACATTCTGCATTTACCAAAATAGATAGTTCTGGGCGCATTTCTTGGAAGTGTGCGGCTTTTGTAGCATCACTTAAACCTTCTAAAAGCAGTGTGCAATTAGGTAAACTATACTTACGTTGAATATTCATTCTACTTCACCGTCAAAAAGACTAATCCAGAAGCGTTGCATTCCCGCTGTACCTGTACAAAATAATAATTTACCTAACAAATTCATCGCCAGTTCATCTAATTTTTCATCAGAAGTTAATGCCAAAAAACCAGAACGACGGGGATTCATTCGGCTTTTAAAATGTGCTCTAAATCGCTCTAGATAATTAGAAAGCCGCAAATTCTGTTCTAAAGGAATTTCTTTGTCATTCATTTGTTGATAAATCATTAGCATTTGGCGAATGACAACTGTTAACCGTCGCGCCAAATAGCAAGCGATTACTACCAAGGCTTTTGCCTCGATAATTGTCAAAGGACGGCGAATATTTGCTCTACGTAAAGGGTTAGTGCTACGCATTCGCCATAAATTCACTCGATCTTTAACAATACCTTTGAGCTCCAATTCTTCAGCAAATCCCAAAATTGCTTCAGAGCCACCCAGTTCTAAAGCTTCAATTGCCAGTAAAATAAGGTCAATTTGCACGCGGGTTGTACGGGGACATCCTTGTCCGTCAATTGCAGGATCGGGGAGAGTGTCCAGAATCATCGGCGCTGATTTTTGGGTGGGACTACTGCTGAACGGTGTTAAACTTGCGGAGACATTCATTATAAATACCTTGTGCGGTCGCAACAGACTAGGTAAAACTAATTTAAGATAGCTAGTCTAAAATTTGAACATTTTTACTTGTGGCAGTAGTAGGACTGCCTGATATATAGATTACTTACTCGTTCTACTCAAAGGTTTCCGTATATTGAAATCGGAAGTTTTTAAAACATAAGTTCAATAGCAACAAGGGGTAGTATAATTCCATCTTTAGCTTGGTGTAGATTCTGATAATCGTCAATGGATTGTGCGTTCTCTAGCAATGATCCCAAGCGTATGACATTATAGTGTACGATTTTTCAGGTATCTAGGATTGGACATGGGGCAGGTAGTGCGGTCTTCTCCCAAAGTGAGAGGCTAGCGCCAAGGTGTCGGACCAAGTGGAGCATCTGCCGTCATAGGGCATTGGGTATTGGGTAATGGGAATTAAGTAAAACGTTATTAAAGACGCTTCTTGTAATGCGCGTTCTAATACGATTCTTTCCATGACTCCCCGATGCCCCATGATGCGGCTATGCCGATGGCGTTCGTCACCTCCCAACGGGAGAGCCAGAGCCGACGCACCAGAAGCGTAGGAGCGCGATTGAGAGGGAAACCAGGAGAATTGCGCTGGTCTCACCGCACTGCACTGGCTCCGGAATGACGCGGCTATGCGCGACTGTCGGTAAACCCGACTTGAGGCACTGGCTCCCCCATGCCCAATGCGAGCGTGCCCCCTTCGGGGTTCGCCAGTCGCTCATGGGGGAGACCTCCAAGACCGCGCTGGCTCACCATTGCCCAATTCCCCATTCCCTATTCCCTATTCTTATGGATTTAAAGTCTCTGATTCGTGACATTCCAGATTTTCCTAAACCCGGAATAGTCTTTCGGGATATCACCACACTGCTACGCGATCCAGAAGGACTGCGTTATACAATTGACTTTTTAGCCGAAAAATGCATTGATGCCGGACTAAAAGCTGATTACATTGTGGGAATGGAGTCGCGGGGCTTCATTTTTGGTACACCTCTAGCTTATAAATTAGGAGTTGGTTTTATTCCAGTTCGCAAACCAGGTAAGCTACCAGCAGCAGTTCATTCGGTTGAATACGAACTAGAGTATGGTACGGACTGTTTAGAAATGCATCAGGACGCTTTGCACCCCAATAGCCGGGTTTTAATTGTAGATGATTTGATTGCTACAGGTGGAACCGCGAGTGCGACGGCAAAGTTAGTACAGAAGATTGGCTGCGAACTTGTGGGATTTGGGTTTATCATCGAGCTACGGGATTTGCAAGGGCGAAAAAATCTGCCGGATGTGCCGATTATTAGCCTTGTGGAATATTAGTCATTGGTCATAAGTCACTGGTCATTAGTCGTTAGTAATTGACTAATGACTAATGACAAAAGACATTTGACGAAGAACAAAGGACACTGAACATATGACTTCTACCAGAATTTCCTTGGAAGCGGGTCGAGATTGGCTTTATAGGCTCGTCACTAGCGAAACCTTTATTTATGTTATCAAGCGGCTATTACAGGCGCTTTTGACTTTGTTTTTAGCATCAGCATTATCATTTTTTATTATGCAGCTCGCACCAGGGGATTATGTCAGTTCCTTGGAGGCAAATCCGAAAATTTCTAAAGAACGAATTGATGAACTGCGACGACAGTTTGGTTTGGATAGGTCTTGGCTGGAACAATTTGGACTTTGGTTGTGGAATATTTTGACGCGGGGCGATTTTGGGACAAGTTTTTCTTATAATCGTTCTGTCGCATCTTTGTTGTGGGAACGTGTGCCAGCAACATTGTTGATGGCGATCGCTTCTTTGATTGTAACTTGGGCGATCGCTATCCCTTTAGGTATCACCGCCGCCGTCAAGCAAAATCGCGCTTACGACCGGATTTTGCAAGTCTTAAGCTACCTCGGGCAAGGATTTCCCAGTTTCATTGCCGCTTTGTTTTTACTGTTCTTTGCCCAAATCACCACCCCCCTATTTCCCGTAGGTGGCATGACCAGCATTTATCACAGCGACCTTTCCCCAATTGGTAAAATTATAGATATAGGCTGGCACTTAATTTTACCCACCATAGCTTTAAGCATCACTGGTTTTGCTGGTTTACAGCGAATCACTCGCGGCGAAATGTTAGATGTACTGCGTCAAGATTACATCCAAACGGCTCGCGCTAAAGGATTGCCCGAAAACCGCGTTATTTACGTTCATGCCCTTCGTAATGCCGTTAACCCCTTAATTACCTTATTGGGCTTTGAATTAGCTAGTTTATTAAGCGGTGCTTTCATTACTGAGCAGTTTTTTAACTGGCCCGGTTTGGGAAAGTTGACTTTACAAGCTTTATTTAATCTAGATGTGCCTCTAGCAATGGCAAGTTTGGTAATGGGTGCAGTACTTCTAATAGTCGGCAATTTAGTCGCGGACTTAATGCTGAAAGCTGCCGATCCGCGAATTCGCCTAGAAAATTTGAATTAGTTGGTTATAGAGCATTGGGCATCGGGCATTGGGCATCGGGCAAAATTCCTCTCCCCCTGCTTCCTCTGCTCCCCCTGTTCCCCCTGCTTCCTCTGCTCCCCCTGCTCCCCCTCTCCCCTTCCCCTCCATGCTGTCCGAAGTTTATTATCTGATACGCTCAAAATCTGACGGTAGTTATCTTACTGCTCGTCCGAACTCGCAAGGTTCGGGGTATTTGTTGCTGTTTGGCGAAAATTTTGATGCCCTCAGCTACCTCAACACCCACGCCGCAGAACTGGCAAGCCGCTTTTCTGTAGAATCTATTCCAGGGACGCAGGTAAAAAGTTTGCTGAAACGCTGGGGTTTCAGTGGCGTGGGTATTGTTACAGATCCGTTGTTACCGAATGTAGAATTTTTGCAGCAAAGCTGAATTGGGGAATGGGCATTGGGCATTGAAAATTAAGAATTGGCAATTGGGAATAAAGCCAAATCTTGACCCTATAACCCATTGCCCCATGCCCATTGCCCCATTCCCTAATGCCTATACTGCTGCTTTTTCTAATATCAACTTAGAACCTTTGAGCGCTTCCGGAATTGAGGTGGGGTAATCGCCGGTAAAGCAGGCAGAACAAAAACTATTGGTATCTTCTCGCGTTGCTTCTAGCATTCCCTGCCAACTGAGGTAGGCTAAGGTGTCAACTTCTAGTTGTTTAGCAATTTCTTCTACTGATTTGGTGGCAGCAATAAGCTGATCTTGGGTGTCTGTGTCGATACCGTAAAAACAAGGATGAGTTACTGGGGGTGAGGAAATTCGCATATGCACTTCTACAACACCCGCATCCCGCAAGGTTTTGACGAGTTTTCGGCTGGTTGTACCCCGGACTATGGAATCATCGACAATCACCACTCTTTTGCCGTATAGGACATCTTTGAGGGGATTGAGTTTCATTTTGATTCCAGACTCGCGCATCATTTGTGTTGGTTGAATGAAGGTGCGCCCAACATAACGATTCTTAATCAATCCTTCGGCGTAGGGAATACCAGAAGCTTGAGAAAAGCCGATCGCAGCTGGTATACCAGAATCAGGAACACCAAAAACAATATCTGCCTCAATCGGAGATTCTTCAGCTAGTCGCCGCCCTAACCGCTGTCGGTAGCTGTACAATGTTTCGTTGTGCATCATACTGTCAGGACGCGCGAAGTATATCATCTCAAAGATACACAGCTTGCGCTGGGGTTGTTGACTCCAAGGAAACGAAGCCAAACCATCTTCGGTAATCCAAACTAATTCGCCCGGTTCTACGTCGCGCAGATAATCGGCACCAATGATATCTAGTCCACAAGTTTCGGATGCGAGTACGTAACGAACTGGATTTTCACCCAATGTGCCAATTACTAGGGGACGAATGCCATTAGGATCGCGAACACCCATGACGCCAGTCGGAGTGCCAATTACTAAACTAAAAGCACCTTGGCAACGGTTAAATGCGCGAATGCAGCCTTCTAACCAGTCTGCACCAGCATTGATTTCTTCAGCGATCGCAAAAGCAATCATTTCTGAATCGGTTGTCGTCACTAAGTTGCATTTGCTCTTTAGCAACTCTTCTCTTAAGTGCCCAGTATTGACTAAATTGCCATTATGTGCAAGGGCTATTGAACCCAGACTAGTTTCGACAACAGCAGGCTGGGCGTTAACTTTTCGGCTCGAACCTGTAGTTGAGTAACGAGTGTGACCAACGGCTAAGTTACCCGGTAGCTGACTCAAGATGGATTC
The DNA here is from genome assembly GCA_019359015.1 of Spirirestis rafaelensis WJT71-NPBG6. GTDB lineage: Bacteria > Cyanobacteriota > Cyanobacteriia > Cyanobacteriales > Nostocaceae > Hassallia > Hassallia rafaelensis. Next base: position 54,024 of record JAHHID010000027.1, on the reverse strand, counting down.
GTTAAACACATGGGATACCAAACCCATTTCTTTGTGCAGGTGTACTTGTTCCCCTGCGAATGTGGCAATCCCCGCTGACTCTTGACCTCGGTGTTGAAGGGCATAAAGTCCAAAGTAGGTCAGTTTGGCAACGTCTTCCCCTGGTGCGTAGATGCCAAAAACACCGCAAGCTTCTTCTGGCTTGTCAGCACGGGTTTCAATGGCGTGGTCATCCAAGGAGACGGAATAATTAGGAATCATGCTACAGCTTTGCTCCAGATGAGGTTTTGAGTCAGTGGGATGGATATATAAATGAATGTTTTCAGAAATATTAACTGACCTTAACAAATTGTTAACAATCCATGTATATATATAACAGTACCTTAATCATGCTTGGGGTTAGCAAGTATTCGTATAAATAATCAGGAGTCAAAAGTCAACAATCAAAAGTTAGGAGTTTTGAGTTCACAAGCTTGTTCAACCCACAACTCCTAACTTTTCTAAGTGGGTGTAGTAGTGTGGATAGCTAAACGTCTTTCAATCGCATGGGAATAGCGATCGCTCATATCTTCGATCCTAGCCTTAATTAAAGTTTGGTTATCAGAGGTTAACACCCCTAAATCAGTGTGGGAATTACTAACGTTGCCCAGTTTTTGCCAATAATTAGCCAATTGTTGATTTAATAAAGATTCCCAAATTTCTTGCTGTTCTGGCGCTACAGAAACTATAATTCGCGCCCCACCTTCGCCAAATAGCACTTCATCCCATCGCTGTGAATTGCTTGATGCTAGTCCTAAATTAATTTTGGCACCAAGTTTGCCAGCAATGCAACATTCTGCCAAAGCAACAGCTAAACCACCTTCAGCACAATCATGAGCTGAACGAATCCAACCATTGCGAATTCCTTCACGGCAAAGCTTTTGTACACACCTTTCCAATTCAAAATCTACCCGTGGCGGTTTTCCAGCTACAGTATTGTGGATAGTGGCTAAATATTCGGATGCTCCCAATTCAACTTTAGATTCTAATGGCAATCCTAAAAGATAAATAATATCGCCTTCGCCAAGCCAAGCTTGACCGCAAATTTTGTCCAAATCAGGAATCAACCCGACCATACCCACAACCGGGGTAGGATAAATTGGTTGCGGGTTGCCTTCTGAGTCGAAAGTTTCATTGTAAAGTGAGACATTACCGCCAGTAACAGGCGTTGCTAATTCTCGGCAACCTTCAGCCAAACCGCGACAAGATAAAGCTAATTGCCAGTAACCAATCGGTTTTTCGGGACTGCCAAAATTTAAGTTATCAGTTACAGCTAAGGGTTCAGCACCCACGCAACTGAGATTGCGTGCAGCTTCAGCTACAACTGCCTTAGCACCTTCGTAAGGGTCAAGATAGACGTAACGAGGATTGCAATCAACTGTCGCAGCAACACCCGATTTTGGATTGGGAATTTTCCCCCCCTCTCCCCTTCCCCCACTCCCCCGCTCCTCTTCAAGGGGACGCAACCGGACGACAGCAGCATCAGCGCCACCGGGTAATATGACGGTGTTATTTTGGACTTGATGATCGTATTGGCGATAAACCCAACGTTTTGATGCGATCGTGGGCGTATCGAGTAAAGTCAAAAGGATATCATTCCAACTTTGCAGGCTTCCTTGAATTTCAATGCCAGCAGTTGTGCAGGCAGGTAGAGAATCAGGTGTCCATTCCCAAGCTTGGCGTGCATATTCTGGTGCTTCTGTCAACAATTCGCGTTCATACAGTGGGGTATTTTCTGCCAAAGCATCAGCTGGAATTTCTGCGGCAATTCCACCTTGGAATAATATTCTAACAATGGGTTCAGCAATAACTTCTCCGGCAACAACCGCCTGAAGTCCCCAACGGTGGAAAATATCAATTAACTCTTGTTCGCGTCCCTTGTGTGCCACAAACAACATTCTTTCTTGAGATTCTGAAAGCAGGTATTCATAGGGAACCATCCCCAATTCGCGCACCGGAATCTTATCTAAATCCAGTTCAATACCCACACCACCTTTTGCAGCCATTTCCGATGTAGAACAGGTAATGCCAGCTGCACCCATATCCTGGGCTGCGACGACTGCACCTGTTTTAAAGGCTTCCAGACAAGCTTCAATTAAAGACTTTTCTAAAAACGGGTCGCCAACTTGCACCGCTGGACGGTTATCTAGTGATTGATCACTGAGTTCTGCACTGGCAAAACTTGCACCACCCATACCATCGCGTCCGGTGGTAGAACCAACATACAGCACGGGGTTCCCTAAACCAGATGCCCCAGATTTGACAATTTCTGGCGTTTCCATCAATCCTAGCGCCATGACGTTTACTAGGGGATTCCCGGAGTATGCAGAGTCAAAATAAACTTCCCCACCGACAGTGGGAACCCCGACGCAATTACCGTAGTGACTTATACCAGCCACCACACCGCTGAAAAGTCGTTGAGTTTTGGTATCTTCCAGGGAACCGAACCGCAGGGAGTTTAAAAGAGCAATGGGACGCGCACCCATTGTAAAGATATCTCTGAGGATACCTCCTACGCCAGTGGCGGCTCCTTGAAACGGTTCGACAGCAGAGGGGTGATTATGAGATTCAATTTTAAAGGCAAGTTGCAGCCCGTCGCCTAAATCGACAACGCCCGCATTTTCACCGGGACCAACAAGAATGCGCGATCCTGTTGTGGGAAATTGTTTTAATAGCGGTCGTGAATTTTTGTAACAACAATGCTCTGACCACATCACCCCAAACATTCCCAGTTCGGCTTTGTTGGGATGACGCCCTAACCTGCGGACAATTTCTGCGTATTCTTCTGGCTTTAAACCTTCTGCGGCGATTTCTTCAGCGGAAAAGGCTGGTTTTGAGCTTGCAGTCATGGGAAGTAATGCACTCTGGGGGACAGAGAATTATTCTATCGATTTACAGGCGCTGTAAATGCAGTTCCATAAATAATGTAGATAATTCTTATGCGTGAAATTTCCCGCTGAACTACTCGAATTACTAGGTTGTATGGTTTTTCTACAACCATCTCTCACGCAAACTGTAAGCGTTAGCAGCATAGGCAAGGTTGGTCGGTTGACCAGATGTCAAGCAGTGCAACTCACCTTTAATTTATTACTTCCTCAATGTCTGCTTCGTCAAGGAGAATAGTTGTTTCAAAACCCACCCTACCCATCTCTGGCTCTCTTCCCATCTCCATCTCAACGGCATAAGTCCATGTCGCTGAATTGGGTCGGTAGTTTTTAATCTTACCCATACCTCCAACAAAATGAACCATTTGATTTGTTCTAAACCTGGGTTGAGTGCAAGCCGGAATTTTATTCTGTGTGCTAATCATAGATACGTTAATTGTTGATGCTTTGTGTTGGTTTGAAAGACAGCCAACTTATTAGAAAAAAGGAGGTAGTCAATAACTGCACAATATCAAGTGCAGAAAGATATCCATCAGAAAAGGCAGCAATACTTCTATCGGTAAGTCCAAACAACTAGGCTGTAATACCAACAACCTAAATACCGTTTTTCCAGGTGACCAGAAATGTATAATCTTGCGATGTTTTATTATTATTCCTGATTTGTCAAATTACTTTATTTAAGTCAGCTTTTTACTCTTTTGCTCCAAATTGGCAAAGCCAAAAGATTTGTCGAAAAAATGTTGTAATTAGCAATTAAGCGGAAAATTATCACTTAGTTACTAATCTTTTCTCGTTATAGCTTTACTTTTAGCTAATAAAAATCTCGTCTAACTCTATCCAAGGAGTTTATTACTCAGCTATTTTGATAACCTAAAGGCAGGGTTAGCGCTAATTTATTCTGTAATTGTCAATACAAAAGTTTTTTTATGCAATCAAACAAATTTAGGGTAAAAAATTTATTATTGGGGTTGTCTTCGTCTAACAGAATATTTTTGCTGCTCGAACTAGTACAGGCTGGCGGAAATAAAGATACTATCTAAAATCAGCTTTCAACGCATCGTGACCGAAAGTAAACACAAAGTGACGCAAAGTTTTTATGAATTTAATTGGTTATTAATTTGTGCAATTTTGTACTAAAAAACTATAAATATTTATTTTTATTTGTTGTAACCAATACAATTAGTTTTAATGTAAACTAAGCCTATAGTTGAGTACACATCATTAATAAATACTTGTATGATAATTGCAGCTAAAGCACTTGATTTTTTCATATTCTGGACACCCAAAGTCGGTTTACATAAAAGCTTGCCGATTTTTTTGTTGGACTTATCTATCTTTTGGAAAAAGGGTGTGATACCTCAAATAAATTTTGTACTAATGTAGTAATAGAATATGTTTATCAATCAAAAAAACTCTAGTCTTTTTACAGAATAGAAACTTGATGTTGATATTGTTTCTGTAATTGATGTTTATTGTCTAACTCAGTTTGCCTATCTAAAGGAGGGCTTGAAGTTAAGACTATATGTATACAAAAAACAAATTTCAACGCAAGGGTGCAGTCCCAGATGTTTTAGCCCATGCACAACATCATTGACATATACGGTTTCATGCAGGGCAAAGGTGAAGATAATTTTATAGGTCTTCGCGTTTTGAGAAACACATCCCTCTGAAAGGTAATAGCCAAGCAAGCGTGCAAACTGTTCATTTGCTTGAATAACTGCCTTCATGTAATTTGCTTTTCCCCGGCAAAATAGGCAAACTTCGCTACGTAACACATTCAGTAGTTTTTCTAAACTGAGAAATCGATTTACTTGCCCTGTAAATGCAGTTCCAGAAATGCAGATAATTGTTCTTTGGATATTTCCCTCTGAACTACTTGAATCACCAAGTTGTAAGCTTGCTCTTGAGATAGGTTGAGAGTGTAGCCGTTTAAGGTTATGAAGGTCAACATGACAGCAAATGCAGTGCGCTTGTTGCCATCAATAAATGGATGGTTCATCGCTAAATGGTACAGGTATGCTGCTGCTTGCTCACCAATTGTCGGATGGAGAAGTTCGCCACCAAAAGTGGCTTGAGGTTGTGCCAGTGCTGAATCTAGTAAACCTTCATCTCTGACACCATTTGTTCCACCAAATCTTTGAATTTGGCGTTGGTGAATATCTAAGACTTGGGAAATAGTGAGAAATTTAGGAGTCTGCAAGGCGACGGAATACCTCTTCCCATTTTTTTTCAACTGCTAAATAAGCCTGCCATACTTCCTCATCTGAGGCAATCTGATTTAAGGTAGTATTTTCTAATTTATCTCCGCTTTGTTCCATTTCGCGGATAATTTCGGCAAAATCAGGAATATTTAATAATAGTTTCTCAGTTGCTTCGCTTTCTTCTGTTTTTTGTAGATAAGCAATAATTGCAACTGCTACTCGCAACTTCTCAAGAGAAAGTTGACGCAAACGACTTTCTGCTTCTGATAAATAAGTGCTGTGCTTTTCTTCTGTTGCCATCGTTACCCCAAGCTAAATTTGTTGCAAGACGTTGTGAATCAGTTTTGCTGCTAACTCTAGCTTATCGCGCTCTTGTGAGGGCTTCTAGGTCAACGGTAATTATAGACTTAACGCCGCTTGGGGCAGGTGAGGGTGCAGTGGGTAATTCTAGGGTTTCGTAAAAGTAATCTATTGATTTTCCGTAAATCCCGCTAGCGCAGATAATTCTTTTTCTGCTTCTACCTTGCGTTTTCCGTTTTCAATAGTCGATATAGCTTGTTGACTAAGTGTTATACCGTAGCGTTTTCCAGATTTTCTATCACTTGCTCTTGAGTTAAGCCGACTGACTCACGGATAGCACGGAATCGCTTGCCCTGTATGAAAACGCCTTATCAAAAAATCAAGTAAATTTTACTCGCGCTTTATAATTATCATAAAAAAAAATAACATTTACTTAATAGTTATCTAAACTTAATAAACTACTTTAAAAACTTGAAAGTAAGTTTTGCTGGTTACATTTAACTATTGGAGATTATATGGCTATTGACCTCGATTTATTATCAACAACCAATTTCCGCTCTACAATTCAAAGTTATTGTAATAAATTAGGATGGAACATTTACGATATCAACGAACGCAAAGCAATTTTAAGGTTTAATGCTGATTCCGGAAATACTCAGACACTTTTTATTATTAAATATGAAAATACATTGGAGTTTTCTGTTCCAAGCGCTTTGAAGTTTAACAGTATAGATGACGTGCCAGGATGGTTATCTAGCTTGCTTTTGTCTAAAAACTCTGAGTTTAAATTAGGATTTTGGTGCTTGGAGGAAATCGAGAATATGCAAATATTCTCGATTATGCATAATGCTGAAATTAGCCTGATCAATGCAGAATATTTTACCAAAGTTGTTTTGAGGTTGGTTGATGAATGCGATACTCTGGAGCAAATAGTCGCCAAAGCATTAAGAGGTTATTAGTTGCAGTAATATTGCAGCAAATTTTCACATAGATCGCACTTCAATTTGCCAGCAAACTGAAAGCGCGATCGCTTTCTCACAAGTAAACTAATAAAAAAGCGATCACTCTTTTCTGACATAAGTTACAGTGCTAAAGTAATGGTATCTTCAAACCTCTAATAATATCATGTATTAAATGGTTTTGAGATTAACGCAGCGGTGAATGAACAAGAGGAGGTAATTTTACAAGTTGCGTCTGGTAAGTTAGGACGAGACGAATTTACAGAATGGCTTCGCAGTCATATTGCACCGAAGCCAGATTTTCTATAAGTTATGTGAAATTAGGTTTGTGTTTAGGCGATCGCTAATCAAATTTAAAACTAAAAAAAGTGCGATCACCTCTCAAATTACTCATTAACCATTAAAAAAGCAGATTCCTTAAAATTAAATCTGCTCTTGGTGAAAATCCGTCTCCGTATTCTACTGGGTAATGAGTAATTATATAAAAAGCTTTGCCGTTTTGTTGACCTAAATACAAAGTACCTGTGATGTCTTTTCCTTGACTAAAAACAATCTTTTCTTTTGCCCAAGGATGAGAAACATTTTGAGTTTTACTAACAACCCGCCATTTATTAGATGCAATTAAACCACGCTTTCCATTAATAAAGCTTCTTAGCTGTCCGAGAGTTGTTAAATTATTCAAAAAGGCAACGTGAACATATGCGTTCTCATTTTTGGTACCGCCAAAATTGGCAATAAACCGAACTCCTGTCCCTTCACCGGAACTGCTTCCTTCGGCAAGAAAATCTTTTTCGGGAAAGTACGTAGTGAAGAAATCACTATATTGGTCGTAAAGTCTCAGGGTAATAGGGATTTTTTCGCCTTCAAGAAAAATTGTGGCAGTTTTAGTGGGCAGCCTGCTAATTTTTGAGTTATAACTGACATCAACAGTATTGGGTGTGGCTGTAATCTTGTCGGGTAGCGAAATTTGGTTGGGCATAGTGCAACCGAAAAAAGCGCTGAGTAGAAGTGTCCCTGTTATCAGGTACGTAAGTTTATGCATTTTCCCTTAGATGCGTTGATGCTAACATAATTTTTGATATTGTAACGAGCATTACAGTTTTTATTTTTATAATGTGTATACTCAATATCCGAGGTGAAAAGTTTCTTTTTTAGGTAAATACAGTTTGCCTGGAACAATCATGTGATGAGAATCACTGATGTTCTTGATTAAGATCGTCTTCTAAATACGGGAAAACCAGCATAATTACATATAACTGAACTCTAGCCGAGTCATTAATAGGGAACACACTAATTGCCGACAGCCTTCTGAAGAAGTCTGCCGGTTTTTTATTGACAGTCTGTCGGGCGAGTGGCGAAATGAGGGAGATGAGGGAGATGGGGGGATAAGGGGAGTGGGGAGACAAGGAGACAAGGGGATTTGAAGAGGGGGAAAGGAATAAAAAAACTTTCTTTTCTTCCCTTTACCCTTTAACGCCACATGCTTCAAGTCGGCACAGCCGCCCAACGCAGTGGCTCCCCTTTCCCCCTCCCTCTTGCCCAATGCGAGGGTGCCCATTAAATAAAATTTCCCCACAACCTGCTGGTAACTTGACAGTAATTCTGCCAGAGCCACTACCAAGTGTGGGGAGGGTATGATCAAATTAGAGATTTTATTAATGTTGAGTGTTTAGATGTTGCACTCTCTCTAGTAGACCGGAAGCGTAGGCCAAAATTAGCTACCACTTGGATTATGACATCGATTGAATGACGTAATCAAAGTAAGGGGAAGCTTGGGCTGCGTCTTCGGCATTCAGTAAGTCAAGGGAGGCTTTTTTGAGACAGCCGATCGCTTCTACCATTCCTGGTACGGGAACACCTAAGGAGTTGTACATTTCCCGCACGCCAATTAAACCAATTTTTTCAATTGGTTCTTTGTCGCCGGCAAGCACACCATAAGTAATTAGGCGCAAGTACCACCCGTAATCACGGATACATAAAGCACGTTGGCGCTCTCCGAAAGCATTGCCTCCAGGAGCGATAAAGTCAGGACGCTTTTGCCAAAGCTGTTTGGTTGCTTCCTGAACTATCTTTTTCTCGTTTTCGGCGAGAGTTGTGACAATCCGCATCCGCTGTGAGCCGGTTTGCAAGAAGTCTTTGATGTTTTTGAGTTCACCGCTGCTGGGATAACGCAGTTCGTCGTCGGCTTTGAGAATAACTTGGCTAATTACAGTCATGATTAGTAAAATCACGCGACATATTATTATTTGCTAGTTTAACTAGTCTTAGGTACACAAATAAAGGGAGATCCCGAAGGTGTCGATTACAGAATTGCTTCACACTGATGAACATGATTCACCCAAATGGCAACAGGGAGAGTTAATTGAAGTTGAAATTACAGACTTGAGTGATACGGGTGATGGTGTCGGACGTTTCCACGATCGCGTAGTATTTGTTCCGGATACTGTACCGGGCGATCGCGCTATTATTCGCTTACTACACGTCAAACCCAAATACGCGCACGCCAAGCTGCATTCCGTATCACAACCATCTTCAAGACGCATTCGCCCTAGTTGCATTGTGGCTGATAAGTGTGGTGGTTGCCAGTGGCAGCATATCAGCTATGAGTACCAACTTGAAGCCAAACGCAATCAAGTTATTCAAGCTTTGGAAAGAATTGGCGGTTTTGTGCAACCACCAGTAGATCCTGTTTTGGCTGCGCCTTCACCTTTAGGTTATCGTAATAAATCTACATATCCTCTGGGTAGCTCGGCAACTGGGCAAGTACAAGCTGGTTATTACCAAAAAGGTAGCCATCAATTAATTAACTTAAATCAATGCCCTGTGCAAGATGCACGATTAAATCCATTACTTGCACAAGTTAAACAAGATATCCAAAGGCAACATTGGCAAGTTTACGACGAACGCCGTCACACTGGACAAATACGCCATCTTAGTTTACGTATTGGGCGACGCACTGGGGAAATGTTGCTCACTTTGGTTGTCAAGGACTGGAATTTACCAGGAATTGAAAAGCTTTCCGCAGCGTGGTTAAAAAACTTTCCCGGATTAGTGGGAGTCTGCTTAAATCGAAATGGCGATCGCACTAATGCTATTTTTGGTGACAAAACCCGTTGCGTTGCGGGAATTTCCTATCTGCGCGAAGAATTTGCCGGATTAGAATTTCAAGTGCGTCCAGATACTTTTTTTCAAGTTTACACCGAAACAGCCGAGGCGCTTTTACAAGAAATTGAAAAAGAACTGAATTTGCAAGGTCAGGAAGTGTTACTTGATGCATATTGTGGTATAGGAACTTTAACTTTGCCTTTGGCTAAAAAAGTACGTGTTGCTACGGGGTTGGAAGTACAAGCCGAAGCGGTAGAACAGGCTATTTTAAATGCACGAAATAACAACATTAATAATGTGACATTTGAAGTCGGCGCAGTTGAAAAATTGTTACCGCATCGTGACATTTTGCCCGATATTGTGCTATTAGATCCGCCACGTAAAGGATGCGATCGCGATGTCATAGAATCTTTAAGGCGATCGCAACCCCCTCGCATCGTTTACGTCAGCTGTAAAGTAGCCACCCTCGCTCGTGATTTAAAACTACTTTGTGCAGATGGAATGTATACCATTACACGAATACAGCCCGCTGACTTTTTTCCTCAAACGGCTCATGTGGAAGCAGCGGCAATTCTAGTTTTATCACCACTGGGGAAGGGTATTTAATCCCTTGACAAAAGTCAAATTTTTAATTTTTAGTCTAGTGCATAGGAAAAATGCTAAAATTGAATTAAGCTAAACATAGAATTCATTGAATTCCATTTCTACAAAGAAATTGAAGTTGTATGGGTTACTCGTAAAGTTGAATTTAGTTGTTTAAATCCCGAATCGGCAGGAAAAGAGTATTGCTATACTCTTCTAGATTATTGAAAGCATCTTTAGTTGCTAACTGCATTATTGAAGTTTATGCTTGCCGTTTTACATTTTCAACTGTAATTCATGAAGATAACCGATGCTCCACAGTATTTTCACAATTTAGTTTTGAAGACGCTAGTTTGAAGGCAGCACGACCACCTCAACTTATATCAGGGTGCCTGTGACAGCAAACTGATGTCTAGCTAACTGAAGGCTATGGGGTTTCTCTTGTGATAACCATTTCGCTCCGTCCAGTTGGACGTAATTGGGGCACAATTAGTTTCGCCTCAACTCTATATCTCTGTCCAATATTAGATTTACTATTGGCAGAAATTCCCGTGAAGTTGCAAGCTGAACTGCGACTGGGACTTCAAGAAGCCCTAGTCAATGCAGCTAAACATGGCAATCATCTTGATCCCGGTAAAACAGTTGTAGTCCGTTTTTCCTTAATAGATAATCAGTATTGGTGGATTATATCAGATCAAGGCAGCGGATTTAGTCCATGTTGTAGATGCGATCGCGATCCCACAGATTATCTACCGCCAGATGAGTCAGAAAACGGTCGTGGTATGACTCTCCTGCATCAAATTTTTGATCAGGTAGAGTGGAACCGCAAAGGCACAGAATTAAGACTTTGTAAGCAGCTAGATAATCGACCAAGACTATCTCTGCGACGGTGAAGAGGAGACGGGGAGGGGGAGAGAGGAAGAGGGGGGAAGTAGAAGAAATTTCCTCCACTCCCCCACTCCCTAGCCTCTAGTCCCTACTCCCTACCCCCTACTTTCTTATCCCCGTGCGTTGGACAGGGTGGCGCGGAAATAGAGCGATCTAACCAACCAGATGCTTGTTCTAATCTAGCAAGAGCTTCTTGAGGCTGATTTTTGAGGAGAAACACAAGAGCGGCGGCGGCTTGTTCACTGGCGCGAGAATTGCGGTTAGACTTAAGGCGATGCCAATCGTTAGGCGAAATGCTCAACCTCTCCATGAGAGCCTGGGCTAATTCTAAGGTGCTTAATTCATCTAATTGAGCGGTTTTAGGCAACTGGGTCGATTGAGACATGATATTAAGTGGTGAGTGCTGAGTTGATAGTCCATAGTCCATAGTCCATAGTCAAATATTTTGCACCTGGTCGCCATCACCCGATAAGGGTGTGGCTAAACGAACGAAGCCCACCTCCGTGGGCTTCCAAACCCTCGATTTATCGTAGTCCGGGCAGCGGACTTTGTACGTGTAACCGCAGGTTTTAACCTGTCGGTGACCAGGTGCAATATGAGTGAATAGTCAAAGATCCTTGAAATATTGACTATTGACTATTAACCATTGAACAAGCGACTATTGACTATTAGTGTACTACCTGTAAATGAAGCCGCCTAAAGAACCGCCACCAGAGTCAAATCAGGAACCAGAATTTGAAGAAGAACTTTTGTTCTTAGAGCGATCGCTTTTTGACTTAAAAGAACGCTACACGCAAGTGCAACGCGATCGCATCTCTAAGGCAGAATATGAAAAACGCCACCAAGAACTTAATCAAAATAAACATCACACTCCAGAAATGAAAGCTGAGTTAAAGCACATCAAACAGCAGTTGGAAGTGCTAGAAGTTAGCTTAGAAAGCCAGTTATTTTCTTGGAAAAGCGTCAAAAAACCTTTTTGGCAAATTATCCGCTTTGGTGGATTGGGCGTTATCATAGGCTGGATATTAAAGTCCTATGTTGGTTAACTATGGTCAAGCGACGGATAGCAGAAATATTACGAAGTGGTCAACCTGATGAGTCTCTTTTAATTCAAGGCTGGGTGCGGACAAAACGCGAGTTGAAAGGATTTGCTTTTATCGAAGTTAATGACGGTTCATCTCTGGCTAGTTTGCAAGTCGTGATGAATCAAGATTTGCCAGATTACGAAGCTATCATCAAAAAGTTAAATACAGGCGCTTCGGTTGAGGTGGCAGGGGTACTAGTTCCTTCTCAAGGTAAAGGACAGCGAATTGAGTTGAAAGCCGAAATGGTGAAAGTCTACGGTGAAGCTGATCCCGAAACTTACCCGCTACAAAAGAAACGGCATTCTTATGAGTTTTTGCGAACCATTGGACATTTGCGATCGCGTACCAATTCCTTTGGTGCAGTTTTCCGCGTCAGAAACGCTTGTGCGACAGCAATTCACCAATTTTTTCAAGAACGCGGCTTTTTGTGGGTACACACTCCCATCATCACCGCTAACGATTGCGAAGGAGCTGGGGAACTTTTCAATGTCACCGGTTTGAACCTAAAAGACATTCCCCGCGCCGACAATAACGCCGTAGACTACGCTCAAGACTTTTTTGGGAAACCGACATATCTAACAGTTAGCGGTCAATTAGAAGCCGAAGTTATGGCGATGGCGTTTAGTAACGTTTATACATTCGGTCCGACCTTCCGTGCCGAAAATTCCAACACATCGCGCCATTTAGCCGAATTTTGGATGGTTGAGCCAGAAATGGCTTTTTGCGATTTAGATGGCGATATGGATTTAGCCGAAGCGTTTCTCAAACACGTTTTCAAATATGTGTTAGAAACTTGCCCGGAAGATATGGAATTTTTTAATCAGCGCATAGATGATACCGTTTTGTCAACGGCGGATAACATTATAAATAATGAATTTCAGCGCCTAACTTATACAGAAGCAATTTCCCTATTAGAAAAAGCCGATGTCAAGTTTGAATATCCTGTAAGTTGGGGCTTAGATTTACAATCAGAACACGAACGTTATCTAGCCGAACAGTTATTTAAAAAGCCTGTTATAGTGTCTGATTATCCAGCGAAAATTAAAGCGTTTTATATGCGCTTGAGCGATGATGAAAAAACAGTGCGAGCAATGGATATTCTTGCACCCAAAATAGGCGAAATTATTGGCGGTTCTCAACGTGAAGAACGTTTAGACGTGTTAGAAAAGCGTATTTTGGCGCAAGGAATGAAGCCAGAAGATTTGTGGTGGTATCTTGACTTGCGTCGTTATGGTACCGTTCCCCATGCTGGTTTTGGGCTGGGTTTTGAGCGCTTGGTGCAATTCATGACGGGGATGGGAAATATTCGCGATGTGATCCCGTTTCCCAGAACCCCGCAAAGTGCCGATTTTTAGTCACTTTTCCCAGTCTGACGCTGGGAACGCTGTCTATGAATTGCTAGCACTTTTATAATAAATTTCTTGCAGAAGTCGATATTTTCTATATCGAACCACAGATAAACACAGATGAACACGAGATTTATATCGGTGTTTATCTGTGATTCGTTTTATGCTTCCATCAGATTTTTGCTCAGACAGCGGATTTCAAGTTGATGAAGTACACACCGATTATCTCAAAGCCAAGTATAAAGCCTGTTTCCCTTCTGAATTCTGACTCCTGAATTCTGAATTCTGCTGTATATCTAATTATGGTTCGTCAGATATTAGGCCGATTTGCTTCATCACTTCTAGCAAATTCAATTCATACCACCATTCGACAATTTTACCTTCAGATATACGCAAGAGATTGAGATCGCTTGCATTTATCGATTTTCCTGTTGGGGAAATTCCCATAAATTGACCTTTATGTGTGCCTTTTATGGTAGAGCGAAAGGCAACTTTATCATTTTCAGCGATCGCATTCTCAATACTCAAAAGTTTGATGTCAGGGAAACCTTGGTACAAATCGGCGTAAAATTCCTTAGCTTTGGTTCCACGAATCGGTTCAGACCAACCGCAAAAGTACCACATCATATCTTCTGCCACCAATTCATCCCAAACTTGATCCCACAGAGCAACATTTCCCCACGCTTCCTTGGCAAAGCGCAGAGCGATCGCTTTGTTTTGTTCGCTTAATGTAGACATGAAAATCTCCTTTTAGCTGAATCAGAATTCTCAATCCAGTATCGGGAGTAAAACAAACTCCTGTCTTCAAAGTTCTTGCGTTTTTTTCCAAGTTCTTGCTATTGCTGCAAAAATGCTTTTGGGGTCATCCCAACTACGCGCTTAAAATGATAGTTGAGATGTCCCTGACTAGCAAAACACACAGCATGAGCAACTTGTGCAATAGTCACATCTTTTGTTAGAAGCAACTGCTTGGCACGCTGAACTCGGCAACGAATATGATATTGATGTGGCGAAACTCCGGTAGTTTGTTTGAACAAATGAGCAAAATGATAAGAACTCAGTTGAACCACAGCAGCCAATTCAGCCAAGCTCAAATTATGCTCTAGATGCTCGTTAATATAGTCAATAACCTGCTGTAAATTTTGCCGAGATAGTTTGGGGACAAAATGCTGAATAGCGCGTTCTTGTGTCGAGTAGCGAGATAGTAAATGAACCGCCAATGCATTTGCCATAGACTCAGCATAAAGACGGCTTTGTACACCATCTGTTTCCAGTGCCGTCAAGAGCGCCAACCCCATATTATAAATCAATGGGTCGGAAAATGTCAGTCGTGGTGGTATCTCGATGCGATCGCATCTAAACGATTCGTAGCTAGCACCGATCAGCAGTGTTGGTTCCAGATAAAGTTGCAAAAATTCGGTTTCTCTATCCCACTGAACGCTTTGCTTGAAGTTAGCTGGATATAAACCAATATCACCCGTTTCTGAATGGATTGTCTTTATATGCCCATCCACCACATGCTCAAATAAGACTGGACCGCCAATATTAATGCAAATAGTATGGTGTGGGGAACTAATTTCCGGAAGTATGTGAGGAGGCTGACGGTAGTGTGCAAGCTGAATTTTATCCCAGCCTGTTGCCTGACTTGAAGCAATTGGCACTTCAGGAAGAACAGACAGCAGCGCATTATTAGCGTCGCTAATCAAAATATTGAAGTTGTGGGGAGTAAGTCTCAAAAATTATGCAAAAAGCCATTTCCAAAGAAAATGGCTGATAATCTCGATTTAGAATTGAAATTTGAGATTGGTGATCCCAAATCTCCGAAGTTCTGAGCGGAGATTTCCTCCCCTCAGATTCTTCTGTTAAATCTCAAATGGGTGTTACGCCATTTGATTTTCAATTGCCCACCGCGCTAATTCAGTACGGTTGTGCAAATTGGTTTTGCCCAACATATTGGAAACGTGGCTTTCAACGGTGCGCTGACTGACGTTTAGTTCTTCAGCAATTTCCCGGTTGGCTAAACCCCTAGCAACAAACTGAACTACTTTCAGTTCGGTTGGAGTTAGCTGGACATCGAAGGGAACCTGGATGCGGGAACCGTTTTCTCCTCCTTTTGCTTGGTGTTCTTTCCAGCGGATGGTTTGTTTTAGTGAAGATTCAACTTGGGCTACGAGTTCTTCGGGTTCAAAAGGCTTGACCATGTAGACGTCAGCACCTTTATTTAATCCCTTAACTCTGTCGGCACTTTGACCCTTCGCGGAAAGGAAAAGAACGGGAATCCAGCTGGTGCGTTCGTTTTGCCGGACTTGTTCAACAAAAGTATATCCGTCCATTTCCGGCATCATCACGTCGCAGATGATCATGTCAGGGATATCCTGCTCTAAAATTTCCAGAGCTTCCCGACCATTTTCCCCAGTGATGACTTCATATCCCCGGAATTCCAAGTAGTCCTTCACCAGCAAGATGAGGTTAGGGTCATCATCAATCAGTAGAAGTCTTTTGTGATCTTTCATGCTGGGCTCTTTCATAGCAGTGGCACTTGTCGCGCTTCGGTCCATCAAGGTCTTGATTAGTTATCCTCTATGGTGGATTATTGAGATGTTGTCCTTTTTTTCCCACTTAACTTGCCTTTGCTTAAGCGATGTCACAAAAGCTATTTTCACTTTTGTGATATTAGTCATTCAATGGCAAAACTCCAGTAAGGATACGTAGAGCAGTAGTTACTATAATAATGCGCTATTATAGATTGGTTTGTACGTGGCTAGTGAAAAACACTGATTAAATAATAATCTTTTGGGTTCACACGTCGTATTGGCTGACGATCACTTTAGCTAAAAACCAACGAAGCGCTTTAATTATGCTAACTGCTGTTTCATATTCAGTGGATGTTAAGCCTCAATTGGATGTTCGCTCATAACCAAAGGAAGTTTCAAAGCACATGTTGGGTCAAAAATGCATATTCTTCCACCACCATATTGCCTATCAAGTGTTCTTGATTAAGCCGCTTTCCGGGACTTCCGGGGTAACTTGGCGATACCAGACACCATCCGGGTAAACCACCATTATCGGTCTAGAACAACAAACTCGCAAGCACTTGGTTTTGGTCTGAGAAATGCAAGTGGGATATTTGTCTTGCGGCTGGTCAAGTTTGAGCCTTTGCAGTCGAACAAGCAAATGTTCCCAAGATTCCAGATTAGCTTGTTTTGTGTTGCTTTTAGGAACTATCTCGTCAGCACCATATAAAAAGATGTGGCTCAATTTTTGCAAGTCCTAAAGTTTTTACACAATTTCTTAAGGTTTATTGCCCTTGAACATGAGTGGTTTTTGGGATTTTCACACCAAGACTGGATCACTGTATTGTTACTCATTAAGCGGCTCCCTGATTACTGTTCTATATCAATTTTTCAACTTTGCAAATAAATTTGACCATATAAAAATATTCGTAACTTACAAAACAAAACCCGGTAAAGAAAAATAATTGAGTATTTGTACTTAAGTATAACTTTGGTTGTTTAGTTCGGGAACCCGTACAAGTCAATTTCTTGCCATTGCATACCGCAGTTGGGTACATTAGCACTCAGGAGTCGAGAGTGCTAATAGGAGGCGAGAAAATCGTATGGCAGCTGTATCTCTAAGCGTTTCTACTGTAAAACCTTTGGGCGATCGCGTTTTTGTAAAAGTGAGCGCCTCTGAAGAAAAGACCGCAGGTGGTCTGTATTTGCCCGACACAGCCAAAGAAAAGCCTCAAGTAGGCGAAGTGGTTGCTATCGGTGATGGCAAGCTCAAAGATGACGGTGGCCGTCAGGCGTTGGATGTAAAGGTCGGTGACAAGGTGCTGTACTCTAAGTACGCTGGTACCGACATCAAACTCGGCACTGACGAGTATGTCCTGCTTTCAGAAAAAGATATTTTAGCGGTGGTTAGTTAGTAGTTCATGGTTCGTGGTTCGTGGTTAGTAGAATAACCAACAACGCTCGAACCAACAACGCTCCAACGCTCCAACTAAACAATTAACGAATTTACAAATAGCAGGTTGAACGTAGGCAATTATGGCAAAGCGCATTATTTACAACGAAAACGCCCGTCGCGCCCTCGAACGAGGCATGGACATCCTGGCTGAAGCTGTGGCTGTTACCCTTGGTCCGAAGGGTCGTAACGTGGTGCTAGAGAAGAAATTTGGCGCACCACAAATTGTCAATGATGGTGTGACGATCGCCAAAGAAATCGAATTAGAAGACCACGTAGAAAATACTGGGGTTGCTTTGATTCGTCAGGCTGCTTCTAAAACCAACGATGCTGCTGGTGACGGTACAACAACAGCAACCGTGCTAGCTCACGCAATGGTAAAAGAAGGCTTGCGGAACGTTGCAGCTGGTGCAAATGCGATTTCCTTGAAGCGCGGTATTGACAAAGCTACCGGCTTTTTGGTAAAGAGCATTGCTGACCAAGCCCGTCCCGTAGGAGATTCTAAAGCGATCGCTCAAGTTGCAGCAATTTCGGCTGGTAACGACGAAGAAGTCGGTCAGATGATTGCTCAAGCAATGGACAGAGTAGGCAAAGAAGGCGTAATTTCCCTAGAAGAAGGGAAATCTATGACCACCGAATTAGAAATCACCGAAGGGATGCGCTTTGACAAAGGCTACATCTCTCCTTACTTCGCCACCGATCCTGAGCGGATGGAAGCAGTGTTTGACGAGCCTTACATCTTGCTCACAGACAAGAAAATCGCTTTGGTACAAGACCTCGTACCAGTGTTAGAGCAAGTTGCTCGTGCTGGTCGTCCTTTGGTGATTATCGCCGAAGATATTGAAAAAGAAGCTTTAGCAACTTTGGTAGTTAACAGACTGCGCGGCGTTTTGAACGTTGCTGCTGTCAAGGCTCCTGGATTTGGCGATCGCCGCAAAGCGATGCTAGAAGATATCGCCGTTCTCACTGGTGGTCAACTAATCACCGAAGATGCTGGTCTGAAGCTGGACAACACCAAGCTGGATAGCTTGGGTAAAGCTCGCCGCATCACCATCACCAAAGACAGCACCACGATTGTTGCCGAAGGTAACGACGTTGCTGTGAAGGCGCGTGTCGAACAAATCCGTCGTCAGATGGATGAAACCGAATCTTCCTACGACAAAGAAAAGCTGCAAGAGCGTTTGGCTAAACTTGCTGGTGGTGTCGCTGTCGTGAAAGTAGGTGCAGCAACCGAAACCGAAATGAAGGACAAGAAGTTGCGCTTAGAAGACGCTATCAACGCTACCAAAGCTGCTGTGGAAGAAGGTATTGTTCCTGGCGGTGGTACCACTCTCGCTCACTTGGCACCTCAGCTCGAAGAATGGGCAAAAGGCAACTTGAAGGATGAAGAGTTAATTGGTGCTTTGATTGTAGCTCGTGCTTTGCCTGCTCCTCTAAAGCGGATTGCTGAAAACGCCGGTCAGAATGGTGCGGTAATTGCTGAACGTGTGAAAGAGAAGGAATTCAACGTTGGCTACAACGCGGCGACAAACGAGTTTGTAGATTTGTTTGAAGCTGGTATTGTTGACCCTGCTAAGGTGACTCGTTCTGCTCTGCAAAACGCTGCATCTATCGCTGGTATGGTGTTGACAACCGAATGTATCGTTGTTGACAAGCCTGAGCCTAAGGATGCTGCTCCAGCTGGTGGCGGTGGCATGGGTGGCGGAGATTTTGATTACTAAGATTTCATAGTCCCCTATTTTTGAAAGCAGTCGTCTCCTGGTGGAGGCGGCTGTTTTTTTGTTGCAAGTGTGGAGGCATACGGTTCGCTTAGGAAAGTTATCTGTTGAGGCAAGCAGGGGGAGAGAAAGAAGGCTTATCCGAACCGTATTGAGTGTGGAGGAGGAAGAAGTTATTTATAGGACTTACGCAAGCGTCACAATATAAGGTCAACTGGCACATATATTTCAATTTGCCGTAAATGCTTGTAAGCATTGATTTATAAACCTTAGAGCCATATTAATTCTATGTGACAGTTTTCAGATAAATGTGCCAGTTGCGTAAGTCCTGATTTATTTGATGAGACTAAAGCTGTAATCTGCTGTAGAATCTCGTTTTGCTCCTGTTTAATTGTTTCGAGCCTGGTTAAAAGTTTTGCTAGTCGCTCGTTGTTTGGCTGCGAGGTTAAGGCAGAAGTGGAATTGCCTGTAAAAATGTTTAAGGGTTTAAAGCTGAATTTGAATAAGGATTGAACCAATTTGAAAGGGGCAATTAGTGTGACTAATAAACCTTTCTCAATCAAACGACTGAAGGCTTTAAAAAATTGCCACACAAGAAAAATAATTAACAGTATTATGACTATGCTATAGATCGGGTGATTAACTCCCCATATTAGTGATTTAATTGTCCAGGAGATTGTTGGATGATCATCAATCCAAATTTTTAGTGTATCCAATCGATGATTTATGAAATCATTAACAGCATTTTCAATTGCTGTGGAAGCTACGGCACTGACTTTTTCTGCTTTTTGAATAGTATCTTCTAGAGAATTCTTACTTGTTTCAAACGTTCCTACTATTGAATTTTCCGCCTGCTTGGCACTTTCACTTATGCTATTGACCGCTTTACTACTTGCTAGGCTAACATTATCAACTGCTTTTACTGCGGTTTGAGTCAATGAATCTTTAGTCTGTTCAGCGGTTTCTGTAACAGTATAAATAGCTTTGCTAGTCTTTTCAGCTACTATGTCGCTTACTTTGGCTGCTGCTTCACTTAAAGAGCCTTTTGCCTTGTCCGTAACTTCAGCAACTTTATTAACAGTTCTACCAGTTGCCGCAGTGGCGGTACTAACTGATCTACCAGCATTTTCGTTTAAATAATTGTTCGCCTTTTCAGCTGTTTCTGACGCAGTGCTGAGAGATTTATTAGTTAATTCAGTTATAGAGTAAAATGTCTTGCCAGTCTTTTCATGCAAAAAGTATTTTGCATTCTGGAAACTATTAGAAACTTGTTCAGATAATTTTTCGCTGTCTATTACACTCACCATATTGCCCTCAATAGCAGTTTCTGTAAACTGATATAGGTTATCATCTATAGCAAACAATGAGGCTCAGGGTAGATACGGATATTTGTTCATAATAATTATTAATATAATTGATCGTTTTTAGATTCAACTATCCTCTAAATCTCCCAATTAATCCATTTATTATTCGTTGCAAGCAATCTGTTTTTTATCCTGATATTGTGCTTATAGTAGCTTAAACGCTACATTACGAGCAATTTATAAAGTCTCAGCATCTGTCAGTTGTTGAGTAATTAAACCTTGAAGCTTATCTGATGTTGCTAAATAAACGCCTTATAGTAATTTGTCAATGTCGATATTAAGTAATCTTTCTAGGATTGTATGGAATTACTATTTTTAATAGGCACGTTAATTGCTATTATATTAATTTTTGTAATTAGACAGATATCTTGCGACAAGGCGCTATGCGTCTACGCAGTCTCATAATTTTGCCTATCAACTTGGCTTTAGCGGTATCTCAATCGCAAACTTTGTACCTTGCCCTAGTATTGAATCACACCACAGTTGACCGCGATGCTTTTCAACTACAATTTGATAGCTGATAGATAATCCTAAGCCAGTTCCTTTACCTACGGCTTTAGTAGTAAAGAAAGGATTAAATAATTTGGGGCGAATGTTCTCTGGAATACCTACGCCATTGTCACGAATTGAAATTAATACCTTATTTGCATGTGTTATTTCGGTATGAATCCAAATTGTGGGTAATTTAGAATCGCTAGCTGCTTTACAATTTTCTATTTCTTCTTCTAGTGCATCAATCGCATTTGTAATTAAGTTCATAAATACCTGATTTAACTGTCCTGCATAGCATTCAATAAGAGGCAATTTTCCGTATTCTTTAATAATTTTAATTTCTTTTTGGTAATTTTGTGCCTTGAAGCGATGCTGTAAAATCATTAATGTATTGTCGATGCCTTCGTGAATATCCGCTTCTTTAAATTCGGCTTCATCTAAACGCGAAAAGCTTCGCAGTGATAAGACAATTTCCCGAATGCGAGTTGTACCAACTTTCATCGACTGAAGAATTTTAGTTAAATCTTCGGTGATAAAGTTGATATCAGTTTCATCAAGTAATTCTTGAAGTGATTGAGGTGGATTTGCGTAATGTTGTTTATACGCTTCAAGCACTTGCAGAAGGTCTTGTGTATACTCATTTATATAGGTTAGGTTGCCGTGGATAAAATTGACTGGGTTATTAATTTCATGTGCTATACCGGCAATCATTTGTCCCAGTGCTGACATTTTTTCGTTTTGCACTAACTGAGCTTGCGCTTGTTGTAGTTCGTGGAGTGTTTGAGAAAGTTCTTCTGTCCTTTGACTAACACGAACTTCTAAAACTTCGTTTGTCTGTTCCAATTGTTGATTAGTTTTCTCTAAAGCTATAAAATAATCTTGCAATTGCTGTGCCATCCGGTTAAAAGAGTGAGCAAGAATATTCACTTCTTTGACACTAGTTTCTTCTATAGTTTGATCTAGTTTTCCAGTAGCGAAATCCGCTAGCGCAGCTCGCTTGGCTAATGCTTCGGAGGCTTGACTCAAAAGCAAAATAGGCTGAGTAATCCAGCCAGCTGTATACATTCCTAATAAAATTGCAACTACCAATGCTCCTACACATAAAAAAATAGTTGTGCGAGTATTGGCGTTAATTTGTGCCATAAAGTCGGATTCCGGCACTGTCACAACCACAAGCCAGTCTAAACCATACTCATCTTGCCACGGTTTCACTTGGATAAATTGACGTTGCCCGTTGAAGGTAATCTTAAGCTCTTGATTGTCTTGGATGGATTGGAAATTACTAAACCTTTTTTTCAACTCACCAGCAATGCTGCCAATCAATGGGTCGGGACTATTAAGGGCGCTAAACCGTTCTGTTTTATCATTTACTCGATAAAGGATAGAATCCGAACTTGAACTACCTACTAGCATTCCATCGCGCTCGATAATGAAGACTTGCCCGGAGGGGCTGATCTTTAAACTACGAAGAAACTCACTAATATTAGTTAGCAGCAGATCAACATTGACAACACAAAATAGCTTTTGGTTTTTGTCATATAACGGGGATCTGGCAGAGACAGTGATATAATTCTCAATTGCAGTAGTATATTTGGTAGAAATAGCTGCTGCCGTATTGGCGCTCTTCACATTAGTGATCCCTGCGGATTTGATGCTACTCCAAATGGGTTTACCCGCTTGACTCATTTCTTTCCAGTAATCTGCTATCGGGTCATAGTCATAGGTTTGCACAAGTCTGACGCGGTTTCCCTTCTCATCGGATATGTAGTCTGAACTTTTACCATCTCCAGAAAGGTTATCGTAGATTAGCAGATCCACATTATTGAGCCAACGCCCAGCCCCTGATTCTCTGCCATCAGGTAAAGCGTAGCCAATGTAGCTGAGATTCTTGAAAGCTTTAGCTTGTCGCCAAAAATACTGCTCGCTCGCCTTGGGATTGTTGAAGTCCAATTGTCCGGCGGAAATTGCATCCATATTCATTTGGTTGAGTTGCTGTGGTAACGCCAAATAAGTATCCAAATGTCCATCAACTTGTTGACTTGCTTTGTCTATTAGCTGATTGGCAAGGTCATTAACTGCTTGTTGCCCATTTTTAAACGAAAGATATCCCACCAACCCTACAGCCGCAAATATTTGCAGCACAAAAGGAACGACAAGAATCAAGCGCAGAGGTATCGATTTAGTTTTCTTAGCAGGATGGGTGTTTCTGGGGTTCAACTGCATTGTCAAGAGGAATGTATAAAGTTACTTCACAACCAATTCAGTTGTGTAAATGCCACAGAACCAGCTTCTTTCAACCTCTCCTGTTTTTTATGCGTTTTTGCGTTCTCGATTTATCCGTGGCAGGTATTTTTCAGGAGAAGTAACTTTATAGTTCCCGTAAAACTCTGGAAAATATTTATTAGTATGGGTAATTAACTTACCTTAATAAGATTACTTAGATTTTTTTCCATCCCACACCAATGAGCCAAACGAACCCGGAAACAACACCCCTATATACCCTCAATCCACTAACCCGATTCTCTGACAGAGCAGCGGATTATGTAAACTATCGACCAAGCTACCCAGCCGCAGCAATTGATATTATCTTGGAAGGGTTAGCACCACCGACGCAACTTTTAGCAGCTGATATTGGTGCGGGTACTGGTATTTCCTCGCGGTTGTTAGGTGAACGCGGAGTTAGCGTCATTGCTGTTGAACCAAATGCAGCGATGAGAGAAGTGGCTGAACCACATCCATTAGTTGAATTTCGAGATGGAACAGCAGAAGTTACTAACTTAGCTGATGCATCGGTAGATTTAGTAACTAGTTTTCAAGCTTTTCATTGGTTTAACCCAGAACTAACTTTATCAGAGTTCCATCGCATTTTGAAACCATCAGGACGGTTAGCTGTAGTGTGGAATCACCGCGCTCAAGAAGATCCTTTTACTGGTGAATATAACCACTTAATACGTGCAGCATCGAATAGTGGTCCAGTACAGGAGCGGATTAAGTCTATAAAACCAATATTAGCAAGTCTCCATTTTATTAACATAACCGAACATACTTTTGTTCATCGGCAAGAATTAGACTTAACTGGGCTAATTGGTCGTACTATGAGTTATTCTTACGTTCCTCGTAATGGAATAATGCAGCAGCAACTCGTTGTTAGTTTACAAGAATTATATGAACGCTTTGTTAATGAGCATGGTTTTGTTTATATGGTTGATAGCACTAGTGTGCATATTTTGGAAGCAATTTAAAGTTCAAAACGGTAAGTTGATCAGTTAGAAAATATGGGGCGTTACGCTAAAGCTAATGCCCCATATTTTCAGCAATAATGCAAATTATTTAGCGTATAAGCGCTAATCTTTGATAATTATTCAACATAATATCAAGCTTCAAAATTGCAAAACCACCTGATGAAGGATATTCTGAAGGTACTTCGTATTTTTGCTAATCAAGACGAGAGATATAAATACTGAACTGGCGAAAAAATATAAGATTATTAATCATAATATAAATTATATTTTAGATGATTACGTGATTTTGGCTCAAAAATGAGCAATATTATAGAAAAAGAAGTTGATGCTGGCTGGCATGGCAAACTGAATTTAGTGTATGCCGATCGCTTGGGGACAACTGCCCTAATTCATAACTCCCATCAAGCCCCACTGAAGGTACAGCGCCCATTTTATCCAGAAGGGCAGCAAGTTTGTCATAGCGTCATTTTACATACGGCTGGGGGCGTTGTGGGAGGCGATCGCCTTTCTCTTGATTTTCACCTCCAACCCAACACCCAAGCATTAATTACTACAGCCGCTGCTAGTAAAATTTATCGCAGTAACAACACTCAAGCAAAACAAAGCATCAAAATAGAAGTTGATGCTGGCGCTTCTTTGGAATGGTTGCCCCAAGAAACTATTGTTTTTAACGGCGCAATTTATCGGCAAGATTTACGGCTAGAATTAGCTACCGGAGCTAGTTATTTAAGCTGGGAAATTACTCGATTTGGTCGCAGTGCTAGAGGTGAGAAATTTGTGCAAGGAGAATGGCGCAATCATACTGAAATTTGGCAGCAAGGCAAACCGTTGTGGATTGATAGACAATGGCTACCGGGTAGTGAAGAAGTTTTCCACAGTCCCCACGGCTTGGCTGGGCAACCAATTACAGGTAATCTAGTTTGGGTGGGAGGTGTCGTGAGCGCGGAAATAGTTGAGAAAGCACGCAATTTGTGGTGTGGAAAAGGTGAAGCTGGGGTTACTCGTTTAGAAAATGGATTTTTGTGTCGATATCGTGGTTGTTCCACATCTGAGGTGAGAAACTGGTTTATTGATGTTTGGCAACTGCTGCGGATGTCTTTTTCAAGTCGTGGAAATTGTATACCCAGAGTTTGGCAAATTTAAACGAACCGCAGAGACGCAGAGGACAGAGAGAAAAGAGAAAAGAGAAAAGAGGTAGAAATGCAACTTACGCCGCAGGAAAAAGATAAGTTATTGATTTTTACAGCTGCGTTGTTAGCTGAAAGACGCAAAGAAAGAGGTTTGAAGTTGAATTATCCGGAAGCTGTGGCTTATATTTCTGCTGCTATTTTAGAAGGTGCGCGAGATGGACAAACTGTTGCTGAATTAATGAGTTATGGTGCAACTCTCTTGAGGCAAGATGATGTGATGGAAGGTGTGCCAGAAATGGTGCATGAAGTGCAGGTGGAAGCAACTTTTCCTGATGGGACAAAGTTGGTAACGGTGCATAATCCTATTAGATAAAGCTCACGCAGTCGTAGCAGAGGCGCAAACTATGATTCCAGGGGAAATTATTACACCAGAAGGGGAAATAGAACTTAATGCAGGTCGTCATACTGTAAGATTGCTGGTGGCAAATACAGGAGATAGACCAATTCAAGTTGGTTCGCATTTTCACTTTTTTGAAGTTAACGCGGCTTTAAATTTTGACAGAGAACAAGCGCGAGGAATGCGTCTTGATATTCCTGCGGGGACTGCTGTGAGGTTTGAACCTGGGGATGAAAAAGAAGTGACTTTAGTCCCGTTAGTTGGTAGCCGTCAAGTATACGGCTTCAATGCTAAAATCAATGATCAGCTGTAAGCAAGTTGGAAAATTTAGCAAAAAAACAACTTAGACCTATGTTATTAGTAGCTTTACCCCGGTTGAATCTTGAATATTTAACTGTACTAAAAGGATTTATTTCTTTATTGAGAGATCCTAGTCAAACAGAATCTGTTTTTGACATTGTTGAGGGAATGCGTAACACAGATGCCACTAAAATGGCAGTCAAATACGTAAAATCTGCGCCGGAAGTTGAGCAGATTGTCAACGAACGTTATATTGCTCCAACCCCAGATATAGAAAATTTATTAAAGTATCCCGAAGGTAGCTTAGGACATACCTACGCATCTTACATCAAAGAATCAAATTTCACTCCAGATTTCTACCGCAAAATCAAAGTGGAAGACGATATCAGCTATATTCTTTTACGCATGAGACAAGCTCATGATATTTGGCATATAGTTACAGGTTTTGGTACTGATTCAATTGGCGAACTGGGATTGCAAGCATTTAGTCTCGCTCAAACTCGTCTACCTTTGCCAGTTATCCTGTTAGCTGGAGGATTATTAAAAACGCTGAAAGAACCAGAAAATCTGGACAATTTATTAGACCGTGTTGCTGCGGGATATAAAATGGGGTCGAAAGCTAAACCCTTATTGGCGCAAAAGTGGGAAGAACATTGGGATAAGCCTTTATCAGAATGGAGGAGTGAATTAGGAGTTGAACCAATGCCGGTTTATACTCCTTAAGCGCATCTGAAATTCAACAGATAAGAGAAATTAGGTAATGACTTATAAAATGGCTCGTCAGATGTTTTTGGGTATAAGGATTCAACAGCGATGAAATGGTACAACGAACCGCCTGTTTGGAATGTACAAGATGATGCGATCGCTATTAGTTCGGGAGCAAAAACAGATTTCTGGCGGCAAACTCATTACGGCTTTATCAGAGATAATGGTCACTTTTTTTATCAACAAATTCAGGGAGACTTTATTGTTGAGGTGAAAGTCAGCGGTGAGTATCGAGATTTATATGATCAAGCTGGATTAATGGTGCGTTTAGATGAGTTTAATTGGTTAAAATGTGGGGTTGAATTTGTTGATGGTGTGCAACAAATTAGCGCTGTGGTGACACGCAATTACTCCGATTGGTCTGTTGTGCCAATGCCACATAATCCATCTATGATTTGGATGCGTGTAAATCGACGAGGAACTGCTGTAGAGGTGCAATACTCTTTGGATGGCACTGAATATACTATGCTGAGGCTGGCGTATCTGACTTCGGTTGAAACGGTGAATGTAGGTGTGATGTGTGCCTCACCTGAGGGAAACGGGTTCCCGATGAAGTTTGAAAAATTCAAAATTCGCAGTTTGTCTCCTTACCTATAGGAATAAGTAGTTGATTTTTTAACGCAGAGGGACGCTGAGGTAAACGCGGAGGTACGCTGAGTTAGAGTTTGTTTGCCACACGTTTAATGCCTTCTTTGAGGTGGAGAACGTTAAAGTTGAGAATAAGACCAAGTTTGCAATCGGTGAGTTTGAGATAAGTTAAAAGTTGTACTGAGTGAATTGGTTTGATAGATTCTACAGATTTCACTTCAATAATTACCTTATTTTCAACTATTAAATCTAATCGATAAACACAATCTAATTGCACCTCTTCGTAAACAAGGGGTAATGGAACTTGCTTACCAACATTCAATCCCTTCTTTCTTAATTCGTAATACAAACACTCCTCATAAGCTGACTCTAACAAACCCGGTCCCAACGCTGTATGCACTCGCATCCCACAGCCAATTATCACCCCACTTAAATCATTCTCATCCATCCTCTGCGAAACGAGTGCGCTTACCTTTGCGCTCCTTTGCGTTTAAACTCAATTCTAACCTCCATTACTAAAAGTGCATTATGCCTTACAGAATGTCTCGTCGTGCTTATGCAGAAACTTTCGGTCCCACTGTCGGAGATAGAGTCAGACTTGCTGATACAGAATTATTTATCGAAGTTGAACAAGATTTCACAACTTACGGCGATGAAGTCAAGTTCGGTGGTGGTAAAGTTATCCGTGACGGGATGGGACAATCTCCCATTTCTAATGCCGATGGTGCGGTTGATTTAGTGATTACAAATGCTTTGATTCTCGATTGGTGGGGTGTTGTCAAAGCAGATATTGGCATTAAAGATGGCAAGATTTTCAAGATTGGGAAAGCGGGAAATCCTTATATTCAAGACAATATAAATATTATTATTGGTCCGGGAACCGAAGCGCTAGCGGGGGAGGGGATGATTCTCACTGCTGGGGGTATTGATAGCCACATTCATTTTATTTGTCCGCAGCAAATTGAAGTGGCGATCGCTTCCGGAATTACGACGATGATTGGCGGTGGTACTGGTCCGGCTACAGGTACAAATGCGACAACTTGCACGCCAGGACCCTGGAATATTTACCGAATGCTGCAAGCTGCTGATGCCTTCCCAGTTAATTTAGGATTTTTGGGTAAAGGCAACACCAGTAAACCTCAAGGACTGGTAGAACAAGTTAACGCGGGTGCGATCGGTTTAAAATTGCATGAAGATTGGGGAACTACGCCAGCAGCAATTGATACTTGTTTGAGTGTTGCTGATGAATATGATGTGCAAGTGGCAATTCATACCGATACTTTGAATGAAGCCGGCTTTGTGGAAGATACGATCGCTGCTTTCAAGAATCGCGTTATCCACACATACCACACCGAAGGCGCTGGCGGGGGACACGCACCAGATATTATCAAGGTTTGCGGTGAAGCGAATGTACTACCATCTTCTACCAATCCTACACGCCCTTACACCGTCAATACTTTGGACGAACACCTGGATATGTTGATGGTGTGTCATCATCTCGATCCAGCGATCGCTGAGGATGTCGCTTTTGCTGAGTCGCGCATTCGCCGCGAGACGATCGCCGCCGAAGATATTTTACACGACTTGGGCGCGTTTAGTATGATTTCCTCCGATTCTCAGGCGATGGGACGGGTAGGGGAAGTGATAATTAGAACTTGGCAGACAGGACATAAAATGAAGGTGCAGCGCGGAAGCCTTACAGGAGATGGGCTAGCTGATAATAATCGCGCTAAAAGATATGTTGCGAAGTATACGATTAATCCCGCAATTACCCACGGAATTGCTGAGTATGTAGGTTCGGTGGAAGAGGGGAAAATAGCAGATTTGTGTTTGTGGCGTCCTGCATTTTTTGGCGTGAAGCCAGAGATAGTAGTTAAAGGGGGAATGATTGCCTGGTCGCAAATGGGCGATGCCAATGCTAGTATTCCTACACCGCAACCTGTGCATATGCGTCCAATGTTTGGTAGTTTTGCAGGTGCGCGTCACGCTACTTCATTTACTTTTGTTTCGCAAGCAGCGTTAGAAAGAGAAATTCCCAGTCAGTTGAGTTTGCAAAAGCAAGTAGTTGCAGTTTCGGGGACACGTCAATTGAGTAAGCGGGATATGAAGCTGAATGATGCGCTACCTCACATTGAAGTTGATTCGGAGACTTATGAAGTACGCGCTGATGGTGAGTTGCTGACTTGCGAACCGGCGACGATTTTACCAATGGCACAAAGGTACTTTTTATTTTAATTTATGACCAAATAATTCATAATTCATAATTCATACGTCTGAATTTTGAATTTTGAATTTTGAATTTTGAATTCCGACCGGAGGGAGGTTGATCGTCATAAAAAGCAAGTTATTAGCTTGGCGGTTTTAGCGGATGAAGATACTAATTGGCGACCTTCAAGTTATAACTATCAACTTGGGGGATGTCGCGTCAGCTTAGAGTTTCCTGTAGCGAAGCTTTTAGACTATGAAGCTGACTGGGAAAGCTTGGAACAAAGCACCAATCCCTTTAGTATAGTTGTGATGGCGCATCTAAGAACTAAGGCGACAAACCGAAATCCCGAAAGCAGGCTACAGTGGAAATTGAGCTTAGTCAGAAGCTTGTTTGAAAGGGGATATGACCGAGAATACATTTTGGGATTATTTCGGTTTATTGACTGGGTGATGGTACTTCCAGAAGAACTGGCAAATA
Organism: Spirirestis rafaelensis WJT71-NPBG6; assembly: GCA_019359015.1. Classification (GTDB taxonomy): domain Bacteria; phylum Cyanobacteriota; class Cyanobacteriia; order Cyanobacteriales; family Nostocaceae; genus Hassallia; species Hassallia rafaelensis. The sequence goes on along the minus strand of JAHHID010000027.1, from coordinate 24,007 downwards.
ATTTTAAAACAGAATTGAGAAGTTACGAAGAGGTAAATAGAATGCGGTACGTAACAAGTATTGAAAGGCTAGCAAAAGCAGAAGGAATTCAAGAAGGAATTCAAGAAGGAATTGAACAAGGTATTCTGCAAAATGCCAGAGATAGTGTAATTGAAGTTTTAGAGACGCGGTTTGGAGAAGTGCCAGGTTCGATTGTGGAAGTTGTTAATCAACTTGATGAATCGGCTGTGTTAAAAATGCTTCATAAAAGAGCGATCGCTATTCCTTCGGTTGCAGAATTTGAACAACTTTTGTCAAGCATTGCATCTCAAGAATAACCACTGAGAATTAAACGGCGTGAATGAGGTAGTAGCATTATGTTAGCTAATTCAGCCACATTTGAAGTTACCTGGGAAAAGTTACCAGACGATTTTGTTTTAGATGACGAGCCAGTTGATGATATAAATCAACCTATTATGGCTGCTGTTTTAACGCAAACTCTAGATATTGCTGGGAAGTTACCCGCGAATGCTTTGACTACCACTAACTACGGTATTTGTGCCACTTTGAATAATAAGTTTGTGGTGAAAGCACCTGATTGGGGATATGTACCAGCTATTCGGGTTTCGCGAGAAGAAGTGACGCGCAGTTATACCCCGCGATTGCAAGGAGATATTCCACTGATTGTGATGGAATTTATTTCTGATACTGAAGGTGGGGAATATTCCAGTAAACCAACTTATCCACCGGGAAAGTGGTTTTTTTACGAACAGATTTTACAAGTTCCCAATTATGCAATTTTTGAACCGAGTACTGGAGTGCTGGAGGTTTATCAATTGGATGATTCCGGACGATATAAAATCCAAGATTTGGATGAAAATAATCGTTGCTGGATTGGAGAAATGAACCTTTTTCTCGGTGTGTGGTCAGGTAGTCGCGAAAATCGAACTGGCTATTGGTTGCGCTGGTGGGATGAAAGCGGAGAACTGCTGCTGTGGGGTTCGGAGTTGACAACTAGAGAACGTCAACGCGCTGATGAGGAGCGTCAACGTGCTGATAGATTAGCACAACAACTCAGAGCTGCGGGAATTGAACCAGAGGTGTGATGTAATTAGTTCAGGACTTACGCAACTGGCACATTTATCTGAAAACTGTCACATAGAATTAATATGGCTCTAAGGTTTATAAATCAATGCTTACAAGCATTTACGGCAAATTGAAATATATGTGCCAGTTGACCTTATATTGTGACGCTTGCGTAAGTCCTATAGTTCATTGTGGTTTATGCGATCGCTTGATCTTCATTCAAAAAGCGATCGCCTAATTTTTCATGCAGTTTGACGAAGTAGAGACGCGATTTATCGCGTCTGTTGGATAAGGATTTATCGCGTCTGTTGGATAAGGATTTATCGCGTCTGTTGGATGAGGATTTATCGCGTCTGTTGGATAAGGATTTATCGCGTCTGTTGGATGAGGATTTATCGCGTCTGTTGGATGAGGATTTATCGCTTGTGGAGTGGAGACGCGATAAATCGCGTCTCTACAAGGGTTGTGGATAACCCATATTTAAATTCGGTCGATGTCTAATATCATGTCCGCTTGATTACTTATTAAACCCGGAGAACCCCACCCCTTAATCCCCTCCCCGCTTGCGGTCCGGGGAGACAAAGCACAGCTTTGGCGGGGTGGGGTGCAGTGTGTGGGAATCATAACTAATTATCCGGACTTGATATAATGTGTAGATGCTCCATCGTCTTGTCATCAAACACTATTTATCGCTTTATAATTTTTAGCTAACACATAAGCTTTTATGACAAAAATCAAGGCTTTCGTTACTAACGCTTAAGTTTTGCTTATAATATCGAGGTTTTCGTTACTAAAGTCGAGGTTTTCGTTACTAAAGTCGAGAGTTTCGTTACTAACGTCGAGACTTTGGTTACTAACGTCGAGACTTTGGTTACTAACGTCGAGACTTTGGTTACTAACGTCGAGACTTTGGTTACTAACGTCGAGGGTTTCGTTACGACACAAGAATAAAATAGTGCGTTGCAGATCAAAACCTAACCCCCAACCCCTTCCCTACAAGGGAAGGGGAGTAATAGCCCACGCAGGTGGGCTTTGTTCGTATAGCCCCAGGCTTCTAGCCTGAGGGAGATTAAACGCAACATCACAAAGAATTGGTATAAAATTCAAAGCCTCTCTCCTTGTAGGAGAGAGGTTTGGAGAGAGGTCAAAATCTTGATTTCACATCCCTAAACCCCCTGCAACTTCTCCAACACCTCTGGTGTAAAGGGATTATTGCCGGCTTGCAAATCTTTCACCCAGCTTTCCCGTTGTTTCTTCTTATCAGCGTCGTCAGTTGATTCGATAAATACCTGAAAGTCCTCAATTGCACCTTGAAAATTACCAGTTAACGCTCTTGCTAAACCGCGACTATCGCGGATATAGCCTTCATTAGGTGCAAGTTTCACTGCTTTTTCACAAGCATCGTTAATTACATTCTTGACATAACCTTGTAGGCTACCTTGCCAGCACAAACTATTCCAAGAGTAAGCTAGGCTTTCTTTTGTTGGTTTTAAGTTTTCAATTCTTTTATAAATTGCAAGCGCTTTGCTATATTCATCTTGCTTTAATTGTTCTTCGGCTTGGTCAATTAAACCGGCTATGTAAAAGTCTTGGGCTACTTTTTCTGGGTTATTTTGTACACCATCAATGTCTGGATTGATATCTACCTTGGGTTGGACTTTTTGTGCTTCTTTGAACTTGGCAACTGCATCATTAACATCACCTTGACTTGCTAGTTCTTTGCCTTGAGCAACAAGTCCTTTGGTGGTAAAGTCTTTGGCAACAGCTTGGATGTTAGTTTCCACGTCAGGTGTCTCTGTGTCGAGGTCAATTTTGGCATCTAGTTTCTGTGCTTGTTTAAACTTGGCAACTGCACCATCCAAATTACCTTGTGTGGCTAAGTCTTTACCTTGTTGAACTAAGGCTTCAGTGACAAGTTTTTTGGCAACAGCTTGGGGGTTAGTTTGCATACCTTGAGTATAATTATCAAGGTCAATTTTAGCGTTTAGTTGCTGTGCTTGTTTAAACTTGGCTATTGCACCGTCAACATCACCTTTGTCTACTATTTCTCTGCCTTGTTGAACTAAAGCTTCACTGACAAGTTCTTTGGCAACTTTTTCGGGATCGTTCTGCACACCATCGGTATCTGTGTCAAAGTCAATTTTGGCATCTAGTTTCTGTGCTTGTTTAAACTTGGTTATTGCACCGTCAACATCACCTTTATCTGCTAACTCTCTACCTTGAAACTCCAAGCGGAGAGAATCAGTTTTGACTTTAGGATTAATGTCTAATTTAGAGTTCCATTTTTTAGCTGTTTTGAACTTGGCATTCATATTTATTCGATTTAAACTGTTCTAAGGCATAGTTGCCATCCTGTTCCACTTGAGTAGCAGTAAAAGCGTTTTGTCTGGCTTGTTCTGCCAGTGCTGCTACTCCGACAGCTGCCAGCAGTGTCACTCCCAAAATCGCAGCACCAACATAAGTTTGTCGTCGTGTTTTTTGTTGCGCTTGCGCTAACCGCTGATTCGCTTGTCTCTCTTCTTCTAAAGCGATTTCTGCTTTCTGTTGTGCATCAGCTAATATTTGCTTCGCTTGTCTTTCCGCATCCAAGGCAATTTGCACTTCTTGCCGGTCTAACTGCTGACTAGCTGCTAAAAATTGATAATCTTGATCGCTTAAACTTTTGCCCACTGTCCATGTCTGAGCATCTCGCAATGTTTGCCCCCGCAACAAACGCGATTCATCTTGACAACCGGAATCTAACCACGCTGTTAACGCTTGTGCATAGGGGCGCAGTTTGGCAAATGCTTGATCAACCCAAGTTTGATTAAAAACCGCTGCGTAAATGCGGTTAGAAACCTTTAATTTCTCCTGCTTCACAACCAACCCGGAAAGCCGCAATTCCATTTGCTCGGAACTGTCATCACTTGCGATCCCCCCTTCTCCCCCCTTTTCAAAGGGGGGTTGGGAAGATTGCAATATTTGCTGATATAATCCCAACAATCTGCCAGCACGCTGCTGATTTTGCAACAAGCGATCGCGTATCGTCCTTAAATGCTCCGGTTCATCCTGCGATTCCCAACTTGTGATAATGCGCGATCGGACTAACTCTTCCACCACGCTGACCTCTCCCCCTACCCCCCTACTAGGGGAGGGGAGAAATTCTCCCCCTTCCCTCGCAGGGAAGGGGGTTGGGGGGTTAGGTCTATCTGCTTGAAGCAGTAACTTACAAACCTTCTGGGTGAGAAACGGTTGTCCACCAGTCCAAGCCAAAATCTCTCGCAGCACAGCTTGCGGATTACTCACCTGACCCACAAAGCCATCAGCTAATGGTTGAGCTTCATCGAATTGAAAACCAGTCAGTGCGATCGCTCTGCCAATATTAAACGGTGTCCGCTTTTTATCCGCAATCAAATCTGAAGGTGTCGCGACCCCAAACAGGGTGAAAGTAATCCGCTTATATTCTGGATTATCAGCCCGCAAGTTATAGCAACTTCTAATTAAAGCAAAAAAATCATCTATCGAAAAACTCAAACTGAGAATGCTATCAATCTCATCCACAAAAATGACAATTTGTCCAGAAATCTCCACCAACAAAACATCTTCGATAAACTTGCCGAATCGCTGCACCGGAGAAAGTAAATGGTGACTCTCCCACCAGCTATCTAAATCAAACTTATCGTATAAATACAAACTGCCAACTATACTATCAATCACCCCCGCATACCATTGCTCAGGTGTGATATCCCAAGTCCCAATCGCGGTAATATCAATCGCAGCACAAGCAATTCCCTCTGCTTGCAAGCGTTCCATAGTTCTTACCCGCAAGCTAGATTTGCCCATTTGTCGCGAGTTCAGCACATAGCAAAACTCCGCAGCTTTTAAACCTCTGTATAAATCATCATCAGCCTGCCGCGTCACGTAAGTGGGAGCATCAGCCGGTAGACTTCCCCCAACTTGATATTCATACTTTGGGTGGGGTGGTTTCATGGGAGGGGCAGGGGGGGCAGGGGGAGCAGGGGGAGGGGGGGAGGTTTAAATTTAATAATGATATCAATAAAGCAGCACCTGCCCGGACGATTAAAATCGCCCGATGCAACATTTATATAACCATAATTAAAAGTAAAATAGCGATCGCTCTTTCTGCCTACCTAATTAACGTTGTAATTTAAATTTACGTATATATTGCTTTTATATGAGTTCCCAATCTGACAAAATTCTGGTTGTAGACGATTCTCCTGATAATGTCTTTTTAATCAAAAGCATTTTGGAGGAAGAAGGATACACAGTCAGCACAGCCGAAAATGGTGCTTCAGCGTTAGCACAAATTGAAACATTTCCTTGTGACTTGGTATTGCTAGATTTGATGATGCCGGGAATGGATGGTTACGAGGTTACAAGACGTGTGCGTAGTAATACGCAATTGCCATATATCCCCATTTTGCTGATTACCGCTCATGATGCACCGAATGTTGCCCAAGGTTTAGATTTGGGTGCTGATGATTTTATCCGCAAACCTGTAACGGTGGATGAATTGTTAGCGCGAGTGCGATCGCTTCTGCGACTCAAACACAGCATAGACGAACGTGACGAAATAGCAAAACAGCGAGAAGATTTTGTTTCGCGTCTCACCCACGACTTACGCACCCCTTTAGTAGCAGCAGATCGAATACTAATGCTGTTTCAGCAAGGTGCTTTAGGAAATCTCTCAGCACAAATGGAGGAAGTTATCACCATTATGGCTCGCAGCAATACCAACCTGCTAGCGATGGTGAATACCTTATTAGAAGTTTACCGCTTTGAAGCCGGTCGCAAAACCTTGGCGTTTCAACCTGTTAATCTGCGATCGTTGCTAGAAGAAGTAGCTGGAGAATTAAGACCTTTAGCGGAAGCCAAAGCGATCGCTATAAATTTGGATTTGACTGAGGAGTTAACCAGTAAAATAATAGGCGATCGCTTAGAACTACATCGCTTATTCACCAACCTTGTAGGCAATGCTATCAAATTTACCGACACCGGTTCAATTACCATCCGTCTGACTTCTCAAGCCCAAATCGTTACCATTGAAGTAGCAGATACAGGTTCAGGTATTCCCAGTGAAGAACAAGCCACCTTATTTGAACGATTTCGCCAAGGAACTCACAAAAGCTCTGGTAGTGGTTTAGGACTTTATCTTTCTCGTCGAATCGTCGAAGCACATCAAGGAACTATTCTAGTCAATTCTGAATTCGGAAAAGGTAGTGTGTTTATTGTAAATCTACCCGTGGAACAGTAGAGTGTAATCCAAAAAGTCCCGCAGGCTAGAAGCCTGGGACTATAAGAACGAAGCCTGCCTTCGCAGGCTATAAAATATCCTAGCCTGCGAAGGCAGGCTTTGTTTGTGTAGCCGCACCTTTTAAGGTGTCGGCATCAAAATAGGATGCTCTTATTTAATGAGTTAAATATTAATTTAATCAGGACGAAAACATGCTTGCTAACTTATCCATCGCTGATATTATCAGCAAACAACGTGACTTTTTTCAAACAGGGGAAAGCAAAAATATTGATTTTCGCGTTGCCCAATTAAAAACTCTCAAGCAAGCTGTTATTGAGCATACACAAGCTATTCTCGAAGCACTGCAAGCAGATTTAAAGAAACCAGAATTTGAGGCTTATGCTACAGAAGTTTTAGTATATAAGGAGATTGATTCAGCAATAAAAGATATTAAAAATTGGACTAAGCCTAAGAAAGCACCAGTTTCTCTTGACTTTTTCCCTGCATCAGCACGAATTTATCCCGAACCGCTGGGAGTAGTTTTAATTATTGGTCCTTGGAACTATCCATTGCACTTGATTATCTCACCATTAGTGGGTGCGATCGCTGCCGGCAACTGTGCAATTATTAAACCTTCAGAACTTGCACCTCATACCTCTCGTGTTTTAGCGGATATTATTACCAAACATTTCGATCCGGCTTATATTACAGTCCTAGAAGGAGGTGTAGAAACAAGTCAACAACTCTTAGCAGAAAAGTTCGATCACATCTTTTTTACTGGTGGCACAGCAGTCGGGAAAATAGTCATGGAAGCTGCTGCAAAACACCTCACACCAGTTACTTTAGAATTAGGCGGTAAGAGTCCTTGCATTGTCGATTCTGACATCAATCTGGAACAAACTGTTAGACGTATTACTTGGGGCAAATTTCTCAATGCTGGACAAACTTGTATTGCACCTGACTATCTTTTAGTTGATAAAAAAATCAAAGATAATTTGTTAGCTGGCATACAAAAATGCCTGAAAGAATTTTATGGTGATAACCCGGCAACGAGTCCTGATTATGCCAGAGTTATTAATCAAAAACACTTTAACAGGTTGGTTAACTTATTAAAAGATGGTAAAATTATAGCTGGTGGAGAAAGTAATTCTGAAGAATCTTATATTGCCCCAACGGTGATTGATAAAGTTTCCTCAACAGATGCAGTGATGCAGGAGGAAATTTTTGGACCCATTCTGCCTGTTATTGAATACACAGATATTGGTGAAGCGATCGGCTTAATTAATTCTCGACCAAAACCCCTGGCTTTATATCTATTTTCGCAAAACAAAAACCTCCAAAAGCAAGTATGTCAGCAAACTTCATCTGGAGGAGTGTGTATCAACCACACAGTAATACAAGTTGGTGTCTCATCTTTACCATTTGGCGGTGTAGGTGAAAGCGGTATTGGTAAATATCACGGTAAAGCTAGTTTTGACACGTTCTCCCATTACAAAAGCGTGTTATACAAGCCTTTCCTACTAGACGTTAAATGGCTGTACCCTCCCTACAAAGATAAATTATCCTTACTAAAGCGAATTCTAGGATAGGGCAATGGGCAATGGGCAATGGGCAATGGGCATTGGGAATTAAAGAAGCGGCTGTAAGTGATGCCATTCTAATACGATTCTTTCCATGCCCCATGTCCCATGCCCCATCCCCATTGCCGATTATTAATTGCTATAACGTTCTTCAGCCCAAGGTTCACCACGACGGTGATAACCATTACGTTCCCAAAAACCAAGTTCTTCGCGCTCTAAAAATTCTAAACCATTAATCCATTTAGCACTTTTCCAAGCGTAAAGATGGGGAACAACTAACCGTATTGGACCACCGTGTTCTGTTGGCAAATCTTCATCAAATACTTTAAAAGCAAAGAAGTTTTCTTCGCGGACAAAGTCTTCCATTGCAATATTAGTAGTGTAGCCACCGTAGCAGTGTTCCATAATGTAAGCCGCTTTCGGGTCTACTTCAATCGACTTCATAAAGTCTGTAACTTTAATCCCAGTCCACTTGACATCGAGTTTTGACCAACGTGTTACACAGTGAAAGTCTGCTGTGAATTCGTGTTGGGGTAATGCCATGAAATCAGACAAAGTAAAAGTCGCAGGTTTTGCCAAACCCCAAACTTTAAATTCCCATTCATCTATGTTAATTTTGGGCGTTGCACCGTAAGTTAAGACAGGGAAGCCCTTAGTTAAATATTGTCCTTGAGGAACGCGATCGCTTTCTTCCTTTTGTGGTTTCTGAAAAAATTTACCTAGCATAATTGAAGAAAAATAAGTTTTCTGAAGATAGTTAGTTATCTTTATATGATTATTTGCGCCTTAGTCATCGGTCATGGGTAAGAGGTAATAGGGTATCGGGCAGGGAAAATTGAAGAGGGAAAAGCCCAATGACGGCAGATGCTCCACTTGGGGAGACACGCCACAGCCACATGCTTCAAGCCGGGAAACCCGTCCAACGCAGTGGCTCCCCAAGACCGCACTGCCTCCCCATTACCCAATGCCCAATTCCCAATTACTGATTAGCGTTTCCGGACTACCTATTCAAGAGGAAATTATGATTCCTCTTCTTCCTCTTCTTCAGCAGTTGGATAGACATATGTAGAACGTCCAGACAAAATGGACTTGCCCAAAGACAAAGCTTTCTGAGCTTCAATTACAGCTTTGTGCGTCCAGGTAGCTCGGCGTTTATCTCTTTTGGACTTTGATGTTTTCTTCTTAGGAACAGCCATGACAGCAGATATCGCAATTTTTGACAACCTTTTTATTCTAAGCCATCAATTGCCACTCAGTTAGTAATTGATTTTCACACATATTCTCTTCATACCCTAGAAGGGTATGGCTATACGAACAAAGCCTGCCTCCGCAGGCTAAAAGCTGTATAGCCTGCGGAGGCAGGCTTTGTTAGTGTAGCCCCAGGCTTCAGCCTGAGGGCGTGAGGGCGTGAGGGCGTCTTATCTACCGAAGCTGAGGATCTTAGGGAAGTGTCTTTGCAGCAGAATCGCTCCAAAATTAGATAGCAAGCAGGTGATTGCTAGCCACATGAGGATATAAGTAGGAGCCATGACGACACCGATCATGAACCAAGTATAGACATGCAATATCATCACTACAGCGAAAAAGGTGGCAATTCCACATGCTTGCCATACTTGATGTGTTGGACGCCGTAGTGCTGTCAAGATGATTGTCGAGGATGTAGCCAGTAAGTTGGCTGGCACGAGAAATGCACAAATAGTCACGCAGTTGGCGCGGGATAGCTCACTTATGGTATTAAAATCGAGCATTAATTTGTTGGGATAATGTCAACATCTTAAGAATTTATTTATATTTAATATATTTTTAGATAACCTAATTAACCTTAGCATATAGCTAAAGTGAATAAATTACTAATTTAACATAAATTAAAATACGCTGTTCATATCCCCGATTTCTTAAAGAAGTCAGGGATATGAGATATCAACAACTCAAGTTTCTGGATGGTAAAAGGAGATAGGGTATACGGAAAATCTCCCTATTTCCTATTTTGTCGATTCCTATCGCCAAGATTCAAGAATTACTGCTGCTGCTAACAAACACAAGAGAATAATTCCTAGCTTTTGAAACCAAAATACTACGATAGGTAGTAGAGTTTTGGCAATAGGTAAGGCATTAAAAGCCGTTGATAAAATGTAGGCGATCGCAAAGCCTAACATTACCAACAAGAAATACTTGAGAATTTTGGAAACCAATCTCATTAAAGGGCTATATTGATTCGTAGTCATAATTTTGCACTCACATGATATTGCAGATTCAAAAAAGCAAATGCTGAATCGCGTTTACAAGATGATGGATGAGAAAGAAGATTGTTTTGGCTTTTCTGGCACTGATTTTTTATCTTGCTTACCATCATTGGCTAACAGTGATACTATTACCAGCATGGTGAAAATAAGCAGTAAAAATGAGCCGAAATCAAAACGATTTCCATCTATTTGTCTATCAAAACCGCATTTCAGGCAGACATATCTGTTAAGATTATGCGTGTCTTGGGCAAAAGGACAATGATTGCTTTCGCAATCGTGAGGACAGTCTTTTGGGAACATAATTTAACCCCGTAATCAAGAGTTAGATAGCAAATGTTCGGACGTTCTCCTCGATTGAGTCAGTAAATACCTCAGGTAGTTTTAGATAACACAGCTTTAATTAGTCATTTATATATGTACTATTGGCACAATTACTAACACTCCTTCTTTCACCGCAATATCAGAGTTATGAAAAATATCTCCTCACCAAATTAACTCTGAGCATTTCTGGAGATTGTGCCCTTTAAAGCTGGGTAGTAAACTTTATCTTTCATACTATAAAGTGTATTGAATAATTTATAGCTTGTCAGGCGGATTAAGTGGGTAGTTTTACTGACTAAATCTGTGGGAAAAAGTAGGTTGTATTAGAAGAAGTTGGAAAAAGTAGGAAGAATCACGCTACATTTAAGAAAAAACGATACTTCAACTTCAATAACCAATGGGTGCGGAAGAAGCCTTAGAATTTGCCGACAGATTGGTGTTTGTAAAGACAGGGAAACACTTAGAACAACCCCAAAGGATTATATTTTCTGATTTATGGCAGGATCAAAGAAAAACATATCACGACATTGCAGATAGTTGTGCGTACTCGTCTGTATATTTAAAAGAAGTTGGAGCGGGACTCTGGCAGCTACTCTCAGAGGTATTGGGAGAAAAAATCACAAAGGGAAGCTTTCAAAGTGCAGTCGAACGATGGAGACAGCAGTATGGCAACGGCAGCGCAAGTATTGAAGATTTGACAAATGGGGTTAGACACTCAGGTATTGATTCTAACTTTTTGGGACGCGATCGCGAAATAACTGAACTCCACAACATCATCAACAGTGGTGCGAAAGTTATTCTCATCCAAGCACAAGGAGGTGTAGGCAAAACAACTCTAGCTCGTAAGTATTTCAAAGCGCAAAACTTCGACTTTGTTTTGGAACTGTGGATGGCAACAGAAATCCAAAACCTCACCCCAGTAGAGAGTGTAGTTGAAGAATGGTTGCGGCGAGATTTTAACGAAGAACCAGGAAGAGACTTTGGTATTAACTTAGAGCGATTGCGGCGAAAGCTGCGAAATCAATCCCGAAAAATTGGGGTGTTTATTGACAATTTGGAAACTGCTCTTGATAAAAATGGCAAGTTTTTAGAATCTCGTCGTCCTTATGTGGAGTTATTAAGAGTATTAACTGATTCGGATGTGCATTCAGTTACTTTAGTAACAAGTCGTGAGCGTCTGCGTGAGTCAAGTATAGAGGTTCATCTTTACCCATTAGAAGGTTTAGATGAGCAGGCATGGCAACAATTTTTCAGTAGCCGTAAGATAAATTGCAACTCAACCGTTCTTAAGGAAATGTGCAGAGCTTATGGAGGTAATGCCAAAGCAATGCAAATTCTCAGAGGAGCAATATTAACAGATTTTCAGGATGATATAGATGCATATTGGCAAGATAACTGTACAGATTTGCTAATCGAAAGAGAGTTAAAAGATTTAGTTGCTAGCCAATTTAATCGATTGCAACAAATAGATTTAGAAGCTTATCGCCTTTTGTGTCGTTTGGGATGCTATCGCTATCAAGATATCCCTTCAGTAGCTATCGAGGGAGTTTTATGCTTGCTTTGGGATGTACCTGAACAACAACGCAGACGTGTTATTAAAGCCTTGCAAGACTTATCGTTGATAGAAGCTAAAAAAGGGCAATATTGGCTGCACCCGGTAATTAGAGATGAAGCGATTGGCAGACTCAGATTAGTAACTGAAGAATGGGAATTAGTCAATCGTAAAGCCGCAGGTTTTTGGACGCAGATAATTACAGAAGTTGAAAATACAGCTGATGCTTTAAGTGCTTTAGAAGCTTATTATCAGTTTGTAGAAATTAATGATTTTGAACAAGCGGGTGGTGTGATTCTTTATAGAAGAGATAATAAACAAAAAATTAATTTGCCTTTAGGTTGTTCATTTTACCAATTAGGTTTAATTCAAAAAGTAATTTCTGTAATTACACAGATAATTAACGATATTAGCTGCCATGAACGACGTAGTAGGCTTTACAATATTCTCGGTTATAGTTATCGGCTAATTGGCAGACTTTCTACAGCTTTAGAATGCCATCAAGAGTCAAGGACGATTGTAGATAAATTTGAACTGAATATCCTAAAAATATCTCCATTGTTTAATATAGGACTTTGTAAAATGGAGTTATGGGAGCTCGAAGAAGCTAAATTCTTTTTCAATTCGGTTTGCTCACTTGCAGAACAAACTGAAACTTCTTATGAGTATATTGTTTACTCGGAATGCTGTCTGGCTTTCGTTAACTCATGTTTAGAGCTAAGAGAAGAGGCTTTTTTCCTAGCTCAAAAGGTGCAAACAGCTATGTCTACAACTAAATTGACAGCTTGGGGAACTGGATATAATTTATTATTTTTATGTTTCACTTATAAAAATTTAGGAAACATCCAAAAATCTTTCGAGCTATGTGAAAGAGCTATATTGTATGCTGAACACAATCATTTTACTCAGGTTAAAGCGAAAGCGATAAGTTGTTTAGGGGAACTTTATCGAGAAGAGCAAGAATTTGAGAAATCGGTTTTGCATCATTTAGAATCAATAAAAACACTTGACAAAATCGGCGCAAAATGTGATTTAGCTGAAGCTTATTATCAATTAGCGTTAACTAATCAAAAAATGGGTGAATTGAACCAGAGTAGAGAAAATTTTGAGAGTGCGATCGCTCTTTTTCACGAAATGCAAGCACCCAAACAAATTGAGAAAGTACAAACAGCTATGGATGCTTTGATAAATAATCAGCCATAATTTTAGTAAGCGCTGTCCAAGGAGAATAGATATTAATGGTAATTTCTACAATTATTGCAAATACATCAACATTTTCATTAGAAGACTGGATGCAAAATCCCCCTGATAATACAGAATGGGTGGATGGGCAATTAGTGGAGAAAAACGGAGTGACACTCAAGCACAGTCGGATTCAAGCTAATTTAGCAGTTTACTGGAGAAATTACAAAGAGTCTAGCGGACAAGGGGGAGAAGTGTATACAGAAGTACCTTGTCGCACCAATAAACAAGGACGTGTCCCTGATGTTGCTTATCTCACACCAGAACTAATTACCCAGTTTGGTGAACCTGCTGTTTTACCCCAAAGTTTCCCACTAATTGCTGAGATAGTTTCTCCTACAGATTTGGCTGAAGATGTAATTGCTAAATCTCAAGAATATTTGCAGTCTGGATGCGAAGAAGTTTGGTTAGTGTTTCCGGAAAATCGTTGGATAATTCTTGTTACCAAAAATCAGCGACTTGTGTTTACTGATAATGAAATTGTCAGCACTCAAATGTTAAAAGGTTTCAATGTATCAGTTAATGAATTGTTGGGGTAATTTCAAAAAAGTAGAGACGCGATTAATCGCGTCTCTACAACTCCTAACTAACGATACCCCAAAATTTCTGACATTGCCGTAACTATATCAAGATAAAAGTTACCTTGCACTGCTCGAAATAACTCAAAGTTACTTCCAGGTGCGCCAAAAAATGGTCTGAGAAACCATCCTAACTGCATCCCCACAAAAGCATAGAGAAATAACCAGGATCTTAAAATAGTTGTGCGCGTTCGTTTTCCTACCTCATCTTGTTGAGAAAGTAACTGCATTCCTTCATAAAGAAACTTAACCCCAAATGCACCAGTGATGCCAAAAACTAACACATTCAACAGCTTGAAAAATTGATAAGAATTTGGAGCCGTAATCATAAAAAACAGCGTCACTGGTGCCAAGCTGAATAACAAAACACTAATTACTGACACAGCTGTGAGTAACACAACAAAATGCTGTTGAATACTGCTACGGGAACCAAACAAAACATTAAAAAAGAACAAAGTTGGAAAACAGATTATGAGCGTTAATAAGTAAAATGCAGGTAGTTTAATCGCACCAGATAACGCTTGTGCCCAACTATGAGATGCACCAATAATTCCTCCATATATGGCAAAAAAAATGGAACTCGAAACAAACAAAGAAGTAGTTTTACTTTGTAATCCCATTCCCTGACGAATTTCTTCTAAAAAACCTTGGCGATCGCGTAATAAACTAATCAGAACAGCAAAGTGCTTGATTTGACGAGATTGCTTATGAAGCATATTAATTTTGTTGGTTGTTATTTGTTATTTTTTATTTGTTGGTTGTTAGTTCGAGCGTTGGTATCTACTAACCACTATCCACTAACATTGTACAGACGCGATTAATCGCGTCTCTAACGAAATCCTAAAAGATAGCCAATAGCTTGAATAATGCTCAAATAAAAGTTGCCTTCTCTTTCTCGAAACAGTTGAAAAGGAGAATCAGGTGTGCCGAAAAATGGTCTGAGAGTCCATCCTAACTGACTACCTACAAAAGCATAAAGTAATAACCAAAATTGTAAAATTTTCTTGCGGGTATCGCTACCCTGATTATCTTGTTCTAAAACCAAGCTTGTTGCTTGATATAAAAAAGAAATACCAAAAAATCCAGTTAAAGCAAAGATAAAGACATTTAACAGAATTAAAAACTGATAATTATTAGTAGTTATCAAGAAAAACAGCGTTATTGGCGCAAAACTGAATAACAATACACTAGTTACCGAAACCGCAGTCAGCACCAAAGCAAGATGTTGAGGAAAATTCCGCCTTGAACCAAAAATAATATTAGAAAAATACAATGTCGGGAGACAAATCAGCAGTGTGATTAAATAGAGAGATGGCAGTTTTATAGCGGAAGATAAAGCTTGCATCCAACTATGATACGCACCAATGATTCCGCCATAAATCGCAATAAATATCGAACTGCAAACTAGTAGAGAAATGATTTTACTTGGTAATCTCGTTCCTTCGCGAATTTCCTCTAGAAATACTTGGCGATCGCGTAATAAGCCAATTAGTACCGCAAAGTATTTTATTCCTTGAGATTGCCGTTCTATCATCTTATTCTCACAAACCTTGTTGAAGTTGAATTTATCTCAAACCATCAATCAGAATAGTCACCACCAGAACCATATTTCCAAGCATCAACCAAACGATGCCAATAATATTGTTGTTCGCTTGGCAGATTTTTTATCCACGGTTCTAGCATTGGACTCAGCGAAAATAAAGCCGAATAAATACCTAAATTACCATAATGCACGGTCCAATCTAGCAAACTTATTAAACCCACTTGCGGTATGACTTTGGCAATCAATCCTGGATGCGCCAAACCAGTTTTTAAAAGTGTTCGTGTAAGTGCCGGAAACTGCACCACATCTTGCAAAAATGGCTTAAGTACTGGTTCGCCCAACTGTTGCATTTCTTGAAACACCGCCGAGAGTAAGTGGTTAATTTGATCAGGGGCAATTTTTTGATTTACACCTGCACTCATCGCCTTTTGAAATAGCCAAGTCACAGTCAAACTCGGCTGATATGGTTGTAGTATGGAAAGGGACTTTGCAGATAATTGATTTGTTTCCAGCGCTTCATAAATGCCAAATGTTAAACGCTTTAAGTGACGCACCATTGCCCCAAAACCACCAAAACTTAAGGGAGATTGATTACCGCTGCTATCTCCTACTGGTAGAATGCGATTCCAAGGAGTTTTTAGAGGACTTTGACGATAACTGGGAAAGAAGCCAAACAGCGCTCTTTGCAACTTCAGCTGACTCAATGCCACACCCTGATATTCTGGCATCAAGCGAAAATAATCCTCGAAAAGAGCTTCTAAACCCAAGCGTTGTGGATGTGCATCCATGTAGGTAAACATGTAGGTGGTTCTGCCATCTTTTGCCGGGAAAGCTTCCCAAAAGTACTGACATTGATTCTGCAAGGATGTGAATGATAACAACAAGTCGCCAGAATCATTTTCCGGAAATCCTTGAGCGCAACTTCCCACAACTAAACACAAAGCATCTGGTTTTTGTCCTTGTCGTGCTTGCTGCGTAATGGGAGAAAGATGTCCCATCGCGTCAATTAACAATTTGCTTTTGAACCCGCTGCCAGCGTCTACCATCACACCATCTGGATGAACTACTGCTTCTGTAAATGGCGTGTTTTCAAACAATTTACCGCCAGCGGCAAGAAATCGCTCTTTTAAGGTTGCTAGTAGATATACTGGGTCTACACCGATATTAAGTACATTTTCTACCCATACTTCTGTACCACCTTGAAAGCTGACTCGCGCTGGGTTATATTGTGTAGCGATCGCAATTTCTAATTCCTCCTGTGTCAGCAAATTTAATTCCAAAAATACTTCTAACTCTTTGCGGGAAATATTCCACTCTTGCTCTCTACCACGCAAAATCGAGCGCTCAATCAACGCTACCCGCAATCCCTTCAAAGCTAAGGCACAACCAATTAAAATGCCTAAAGTGCCACCGCAAATGACAACATCCCAATCCACAACACCCAAAGACTGCTGACTTTCTTTGACTACCATCGGTATGGATGCGTTGTTTTCTCTCAGTGATGCCAAAGTGCGATCGCAGCGACGCAATCCTCCCAAAACATCGCTCGGTAATTGTGAAAGTATCTCTTCAGTTAAAGACATAAAATTTAATTTCTGCTAAGTTACTAGTTTTGATCGTATCTTTGTAGGACTTTACCTTGTAAATTTTTTCACCTAATAATTATTTAACTAGCTGTATTGTGATACTTGACGGTTTTAACAAAAAGTGCATTTCAATTTAGATAAATAACTTTTAGTCGCATAAAATAACAGCGGATTTTAGAGAGGCGTAAATCACACTATCTATAAGCCTTTAAGCTTGATTCTCACCTAGAAAGCAAACAGCTAATAGTAATGAAATTAAAGAGTCTCTTTAAATAAATTTTGGGTTAAGGTTATTTAAAAAATTCATAAAGATATATTAAAAAGCATTCCTCAATAAAATAAATTTATTATCCTTGTTTAATAAGATTGAAAAAGCTAGTAACTGGGAATTTTATATATGAAAATTGCTTTCATAGTCGGGCAATTTCCAGTTTTATCAGAGACGTTCATTCTGAACCAAATTACAGGTTTGATTTCCCGTGGACACGAGGTTGATATTTACGGTTATCGACCAAATGATATTTCTAAAGTACATCCAGATGTAGAAAAATATCAGATACTAGAACATACCTACTATCAACCCAAAATTCCCGAAAATTACTTTTGGCGCTTTCTAAAAGGTCTAGGATTACTATTGAGTCATTTTTATAAAGCTCCTTTAGTATTGCTGCGATCGCTTAACATATTTAAATATGGCAAACGAGCCGCTTCCATGAGGTTGCTTTATGCAACCATACCCTTATTAGACGCTGATCCATACGATATTATCCACTGTCAATTTGGGATATTTGCCCTTGAGGGACTGACGTGGCGTAATATCGGTGCAATCAAAGGTAAGTTGATTACTTCGTTTCGGGGCTACGATATAAGTTGGTATGTAAAAGAGCGCGGTGAACATGTTTACGACCAATTATTTACTCAAGGAGATTTTTTTCTAGCAAATTGCGAATTTTTTAGAAAAAGAGCTATTAAACTAGGTTGTGATGAACAAAAAATTGTTGTACATGGTTCAGGTATAGATTGCAGTAAGTTTACATTTAAAGCGCGGTATCCCCATCCTAACGGTACAATTCAAATTGCTACAACTGGTCGCCTTGTGGAAAAAAAAGGCATAGAATACGGTATTCGTGCAGTTGCCAAGGTTGCAAAAAGTCATCCAAAAATTGAATACAATATTATCGGCGACGGAGAATTAAAAGAACACTTACAGCAAGTCATTGAAGAATTGGGTATTGCTGACAAAGTGAAATTACTAGGTTGGAAAAACCAGAAAGAAATTATTGAAATTTTAGACAAAACTCATGTATTTATAGCTCCAAGCGTAACGGCTGAAGATGGCAATCAAGATGCTCCTGTCAATACCTTAAAAGAAGCGATGGCGATGGGTTTGCCAGTTATAGGCACTTTCCACGGTGGTATTCCTGAATTGGTGAAAGATGGTATTTCCGGCTTTCTTGTCTCAGAGCGAGATGCTGATGGTATATCTGAAAAGTTAAGTTATTTCATTGAGCATCCAGAAGTTTGGGAACAAATGGGTAGAGCAGGACGTGCTTATGTAGAAGCACACTACGACATGAACAAACTTAACGATGAACTAGTAGAAATTTATTGCAAAATCAGATAACAATTTATTTGAGGATTTAGATTTAGTCAGTAATTTAGCATAATTATTAATTTATATTAAAAAGAAAAAGCTTAGACGTACAATACAGTTTGTCAAAACTAAAAAATATTGGTATGAAAATAGCAATCATCGCCGGACAATTTCCCGTCTTATCAGAGACATTCATCCTGAATCAAATAACGGGTTTGATTGCACGTGGGCACGAAGTTGATATTTACGCCAGTCAACCAAATGACTGCTCTAAAATTCATCCGGATGTAGAAAAATACCAATTATTGAAGCGCACATACTATATACCTTCAATTCCGGGAAATTATTTTTTACGTTTAGTTAAAGCATTAGTATTGCTATTGTTCAATTTTCATAAAGCTCCTTTAGTGTTGTTGCGATCGCTTAACTTTTTCAAATATGGAGAAAAAGCATATTCTTTAAAATTTCTCTACTTAGCAATACCATTTTTAAAGCCTAAAACATACGATATTATCCACAGCCAATTTGGAGTATTTGGTCTGGATAGTGTAGTTATGCGTGATATCGGTATCATCAAAGGAAAGTTGATTACATCCTTTCGCGGATTTGATATCAGTCGATATATTCAAGAACATGGAGAAGATATTTATAATCCACTATTTGCAGAAGGAGATTTTTTCTTAACCAATTGCGAATTTTTTAGACAACGCGCAATTAAACTAGGTTGTGACGCAAATAAAATTGTCGTCCACGGTTCTGGTATCGATTGCAGCCAGTTTCCCTTTAAACCACGACATCTCCAACCAGACGGTAAAATCAGAATTGCCACCACAGGTCGGCTTGTCGAAAAAAAAGGTATAGAATACGCTATTCGCGCAATTGCCAAGGTAGTAAAAAATTACCCAAACATTGAATTCAATATTATCGGCGACGGAGAATTAAAAGAACACTTACAGCAAATCATTCAAGAACTAGATGTTGCTGAACAAGTGAAATTAGCTGGTTGGAAAAACCAACCAGAAATTATTGAAATTATCGACAAGACCCATATTTTTATCGCCCCAAGTATCACCGCTAAAGATGGCAATCAAGATGCTCCTGTCAACACCTTAAAAGAAGCAATGGCAATGGGTTTGCCAGTTATAGGTACTCTCCACGGTGGTATTCCCGAATTGGTGAAAGATGGAATTTCTGGTTTTCTTGTCCCAGAGAGAGATGCTGATGCCATAAGCGAAAAGTTAAGCTATTTCATTGAGCATCCAGAAGTTTGGGAACAAATGGGTAGCGCAGGTCGTATTTATGTAGAATCGCACTACAATCTCAACAAGCTTAACGATGAGCTAGTGGAAATTTATCGCCAAGTTGCGACGAATAACTTACAAAATAATCACCAACTTTCAAATACATTAGTAAATCCCAAATACGCCAATTAGTTATACACCTAAGTGCTACCATAACCAAAGTGGGTGTTTTCTATCTTAGTTTTCTTCGCAACTACCTTATGAAATTGTTTTAGTTCAACAGAGGATTTGGAAATGAATTCACCAGCAATTGCAGACCCACAAGTTACAATTATTGTCGCTCCAAGAGAGCGTTTTAGCTACACGCGTGAATCGTTAGAAAGCATTTACCAGCATACGGAATATCCGTTTAAGTTAATTTACGTAGATGGTAATTCTCCATCTCATGTCCGACGTTATCTCGAAGAGCAATCGCGTGAGAAAGGATTTCAACTGATTCGTACCGATTACTATCTCTCTCCCAACCGAGCCAGAAACTTGGGCTTGCGTCAAGTCGATACTAAGTATGTGGTATTCATGGATAACGACGTAGCAGTCACCCCTGGCTGGTTGAAAACGTTAGTAAATTGTGCCGAAGAAACCAAAGCCACCGTAGTTAGTCCTCTAATTTGTCAGAGCCTGCCACTACATTCAGAAGTGCATTGTGCGGGTGGAGAATCCGGGGTAAAAGTAGAAACCAAAGGTGACACAACCAGACACCGGATAATAGAAAAAATTTATAAACAAGGACGAATGGTTGAGGATATTCTTCCTCAACTGCAACGGCAAAAAACTGGGCTTGCAGAGTTTCACTGCATGATTGTACGCACAGAGATATTTGAGCAGATTGGCTTGTTAGATGAAGGTCTAATGAATACCAAAGAACACGTAGATTTGTGTATGCTTGTCAGCAAAGCAGGCGGTTCAGTCTACCTAGAACCCGAATCTCTCGTAACATATGTGCCGGGACCACCTCTTGAGTGGTCAGACTTACATTTCTACATGCTGCGTTGGAGTGATGCGTGGGAACTGGCTAGCCTCAAACGTTTACGCGACAAGTGGAACCTGACCGAGGACGAGTACTTTCAAAGAAAATACGACAGTTTGGGAAGAAGACGGCATCATACAATCATCACTCCTCTGGTTAAAAGTGTTTTGAGGCGAAGAATTTACCGCGCAGAGAGCTTGCTAATCAAGTTAGACCACGCGCTAAATCGTTATCTCACCAATCAGTATGCCCACAAACACCTCCAGGGGATGCAAAACCAAGCCTCATCACAGCCTGTGAAGTCCGTAATGACGGCTTCCCAAAGATAAGCTCATAAATAAATATTGATTAGTAGAGTGGGCAATACCCGCTCTACAACAACGTATATCTGCATTCTTTGCAGCAAAGGGTGAGAAATTTTGAAGCAAAAGAAAAGTCCCAAATCTCAGCCACCTGAGATTATTTACACACCTGAAAGTCAGCTCAGGCATCCTCTAGAATTGTTCAAACAAATGTGGCGAGACTTACTAGCTTCTCGCGAACTTGCTCGACGACTAATGGTGCGGGATATCAGCGCTCAATATCGTCAATCTTTTTTAGGAATAATTTGGGCTTTTATACCGCCAATTGTTCTGGCAACTGGATTTACGCTTGCTAGTAATGCGAATGTAATTAATGTTGGCAAAACAGATTTACCTTATCCAGCTTATGTCATGTTCAGCACTGCACTGTGGCAAACTTTTGTCGAAGCTTTAAACGGTCCAGTGCAAGCAGTGGCAGTTGCAAAACCAATGTTAGCACGAGTCAACTTTCCTAGAGAAGCACTGATTTTGGCAAAGATAGGCGAAGTATTTTTTAACTTTGCTATCAAGCTGATCTTAATAATAGCGTTGTTTATTTGGTTTCAGGTTTCGGTGACTTGGACAGTAATTTTAGCTCCAGTAGCATTAATTCATTTAGTTTTATTAGGAACATTTATCGGTATTTTCTTAGCTCCATTGGGGGTTTTGTATCAAGATATATCTAAGGGATTAACTTTGTTTACAGGCTTTTGGTTGTTTTTGACTCCCGTAGTTTATCCAATCCCCAATGAAGGAGCCTTTGGGTTTTTAGTAAAGCTAAACCCCGTTACTCCTCTGTTAGTAACAGCGCGAGAGTTAGCCACAACAGGAGTAGTATCAGATCCTTGGAGGTTTTGGATAGTAAGTGTAATTACCCTGCTTGGTTTATTATTAACTTGGATTGGCTTTCGTCTGGCTATGCCTTTTGTGGTTGAGAGAGTGAGTTCCTAAAAATGACTAATTTGATAGAGCAAAATATTGCTGTTCAGTCGAAAGATACTGATGTAGTTATTTCGGTAGAAAACGTTTCTAAAAAGTTTTGTAGAGACTTAAAACGATCTTTATTATATGCAGTTCAAGATATTTCCACAGAGTTAGTAGGGGCAAATAGAAAAAGCGAAACTCTTCGCCCAAAAGAGTTTTGGGCGCTGAAGAATCTTAGTTTTCAACTACGTCGGGGAGAAGCACTAGGGTTAGTAGGCTCAAATGGAGCCGGTAAAAGTACACTACTCCGAATTATTAGCGGTTTAATAAAACCTGATAGTGGCTGTCTAAAAGTTAGGGGTAGAGTAGCTCCATTAATTGCATTAGGAGCCGGATTTAATCCTATTCTCACAGGGCGAGAAAATATATATGCAAATATGTCAATTCTCGGTTTATCAACCCAAGAAATCGAAGATAGATTTCAGGATGTGATAGATTTTGCAGAAATTGCGGATGCGATTGATTCACCTGTACAAACTTATAGTTCTGGTATGGCTGCAAGACTGGGATTTGCTTGTGCAGTTCATATAGAACCAGAGATTTTATTAATCGATGAAGTGCTAGCTGTCGGTGATATTAAGTTTAAAATGAAATGCCACCGCCAGTTATCTAAGATGCGAGAAAAAGGTACAGCTTTTATATTAGTTTCTCATAATTCACATAGCGTATTAAATATATGTGAGACTTCAGTGTATCTTTCTAAAGGTCAGTTAATCGCATCTGGAGATACTGAATCAGTAATTCGTAAATACGAAGAAGACTTATGTCTAGTTGGGGCTGAAAATGCTTTAGGTAAGATGGTTTTGCCCGAAAAACCAGAAAAAGAAAGTTCCGGCTTAGATATTGTTTCTCTTGGTTTTAAAGATAAAGAAGGAAATCCAATAGAAACCCTGCTTTCTGGTGAGTCTGCTTATTTATGCGTAGAATGCAAAGCTTATAAAAAAGTTGATAAGGCGAATCTAGGTATTTTAGTAACAGCGTTATCTGGAGAAAATGGTCTAGTTTTGTATTTGACTTCTAGTAGTGACAATGAGGAACTAACAATACCTCCTGGCAAATCAGAGATCCAAATGTATATGCCTTATTGTTCGTTAATTCCTGGTGTATACAGCGCCAGAATCTATATTAGAAGGGATGTTTACTCATTTGATATTGTTGATTCTTTTAGATTTACTGTAAAAACAAATAAAACTATTAGTCGATGTTTATTTTATCAACCACGTAAATGGGAAGTTATCAGTAAATAGTTGTCGGTAAAAGTCAAATAAGAAAAGCTGAAATTGTGTTAATGCAAAATTTAACAACAGGGTGTATTAAAAATGAGCAATCCTCTACTCAGCATTATCATCCCTACCCACAACCGACCTCATTTAGTAAGTCATGCTGTAAAAAGTGCCCTTGAACAGACTATAGAGGATTTAGAAGTTATCGTTGTTGATGATGGTTCAACACAGCCGTTAAACCTGCCCGAACACCCCCGACTGCGATTGATCCGCTTATCAAAGTCTCAAGGTGGCGCAGCAGCCCGTAACGTAGGTACTAACGCGGCTTGCGGTCGCTGGGTTACATATCTTGATGACGACGATTGCCTTCTCCCTCACATGGTAGCTACATCACTAAAGGCACTGTCTAATGCCACTTTACCAGAACCGATCGCAGTAATTTCTGACGTGGAGGTGGTCAACTCCCAAGGACAAGTCACCGTAACGCGTCTACCCCCCCCAGTACGTCCACGCGGCAATCACTTCTCCTTAGGGACTTCCAAAAAATAAATTATGCCATTATTTAAAATGATAATCATTCTTGGGGGGGTGAAGGGGCTGCCGTCGGCAGCCCCTTCACCCCCTTTTGTAGTAATTTGAATAATGACTAGGTTT
>JAHHID010000026.1 GCA_019359015.1 Spirirestis rafaelensis WJT71-NPBG6 | reverse complement strand
CACGAGTGGTGACAACGCGCTTGGTTTCGGTTTTGAGTCCAACTCGGCTCTCGTCTTGGCACAGATAACGCAACCGTCTGCCTTTAGCAAATAGTTCTTGTAACGCGCTTCAATGCTCGTGGAATGTTTTTTTAAATGCCTCAATTGCCTTTGGGTGTTGGTTTACACTGCATGGTCGAGGTACTTTCAGTTTGCAGGCGAGTTTGTAGCGCACCAAGTAATGCACCATTCGGTAACTAACATCTAAGCCATGATTGTCACTCAGCCAACTCACAATCTCCCCATAACTACCAAAACCTTCAGGGGAGTTGAGTTTTGCTTTGAGCAATTCAAGTGCTTCTCCTTTTATGATTGGATCTTGTCCCGGTGGTTTCTTGATTTCGAGTAACCCAGCCAGTCCCTGCTTTCTGTATTTCTGCAACCACCGCGTTATCGTTGATGAATCCCGTGCTAATCTTCGTGCTAGTTCACGCGTGCGATCGCGCTTGTCCTGTTTTGAACCACCAAAGCATTTGCAGTCGTTCTTTTTGACTCGCACTCCTTGCTTGTTTTAGCGTTTTCTCTAAATACTCTACACTTTCTCTAATTTCCAGTTCTAGCCTACGTGCCATTTTGTATTATCAAGTTTCACCCTCTATATCTATTATATGCAAGCTCAATGTAAATTAATATTAGTGAATTTCTGTTACTGCAACAGTTATATTTTTTTATACATAATACCTCAAATTTCCAGTCTGCTAATCATAGAGACAGTTTAATTCAGGACAAAGTTACTTTAAGTTTAAAAATATACTTAATATTCTCTCAGCGTTTCAATTTATTGGCAAAAAAGTAGCTATTTGCAACTCCTCTTAATTGATTTCACAGAGATTATCTGTAGAGCTATGTAGTTTCTTCATGTTATCTTCATAAAAATGCTGAATAACTTTAAATTTCATGAAAAAAAAATAATAATAATCTGTATAAAGGTAAAATTTGGTGTAAATCAAGAAAACACTAACGCTGTGTTATTTAGCAAGCAATAGGCACGTACCTTGTTGAAGCTAAATCTCAGAAACTTTTGAACAGTAAAACCAAAGGCTTAAGCAAAGGTGTAAACCTTGTAAAACAACGTTTTTCAGTTAAATACAACAAAGCTCAATCGTAACAGGATTGGGTACGGCATCTACATGTGGGTATAACTAATGCAGAGCAAAATCCTTGTATTGACTTAAAGTTATCTGATTTTCACCATAATAAGGCTAAGATTGCATGTTCGTGAGAGGAGCTTTCAGAATCGTAAACGTTAGAGCAGATTGCAAAGCGTTGAGTTTTTTGGGGGCTGGCATAAATGTCATTTAACTCAATCGAATTCTTTGTTTTTCTGGCAATTACTTATTTGCTGTACCGCATCCTTCCTTTTCGCGGGCAAAACATGATGTTACTGATTGCCAGCTATGTATTTTATGGCTGGTGGGACGTACATTTACTTTATCTGATTGTTTTATCAACCGTAATCGACTTCTGCTGCGGAGCAATGATTGACTCAGGTCGTTTGAATCGCTTTAACCGCAATTTGGCATTTTTGTCAGTTATCGTTGCAGCCGTTGCCTTTGATACATTAGACCTCTTGCAAAAGTCTTTTTGGCACTGTCGTGAGAAGCTTTTTTCCTACCTTTTCCCCTTTCCCCTTTCCCCTTTCCCCTACTTCTGCAAGAAGTCTATTGCAATGGGATGCAGTTGAGATTAGAACATCTCCCATAGCGGTATCAGTAAAATGGTCGCAACTTTTCCCCAGCGCTGGAACAGGGTGGTTAGTGCTGCTAGGGACGGTGGTGTTAGTTGCACTAGGCAAAGTGTTGTACCCGCGATGTGTTGCACTTAAAGAGGAGAAACGCCGCAAACTATTCCTTTGGGTAAGTATATGTGCTAATTTGGCTATTCTCGGATTCTTTAAGTATTTCAATTTCTTCATTGAGAATGCAGAGGCGCTGATTCGTGCTTTTGGCATACCAGTGGAATCTTTGCACTTAAACTTGCTTTTGCCTGCGGGAATTTCGTTTTACACCTTCAAGGCAATCAGCTACGCCATCGATGTTTACCAAGGTAAGATGGGGGCGTATTATAACTTCCTTAACTTTGCCCTGTTCTGGGCTTTCTTTCCACCGCTGCTGGCAGGTCCGATTGACCGAGCATCGCACTTGCTGCCGCAGATATCAAACCCGCGCCAGCTAAGTTTTCAGCAATCAGCCGAGGGTGTCTTCCTGATTTTATTTGGTTTGTTTAAGAAGGTAGCGATCGCCGATGGAGTTGCCAGTTCAGTCAGTGCCGTTTATCAAACTACCGGAGCAGTTTCCTGGATTGATGTTGTCGCAGCAACTTTCCTCTTCACCATCCAAATATACTGTGATTTTTCTGGCTACTCCGACATTGCCAGAGGCGTATCCAAACTCTTTGGCATCGAACTAATGCTTAACTTCGATCTGCCTTATTTCTCGAAAAATCCCAGCGAGTTTTGGCAGCGTTGGCATATCAGTTTATCTAGTTGGCTGCGAGACTACCTTTACATTCCCCTTGGTGGGAACCGTAAAGGCGAGGGTAGAACTTACCAAAATCTCATGACCACAATGGTGCTTGGGGGGCTGTGGCATGGGGCAGCATGGAACTTTGTGCTGTGGGGATTTTATCAGGGAGGACTGCTATGTTTGTATCGCGCCTTCACTTCTAAGCCAGCTACCAAGCAACCATTCTACAGTAAAAAGTTCGGATTTTTACGGGGAGTGGCGGCAACTGTGCTGTTCTTTATTATCACTTGCTACGGATGGCTGCTATTTCGCGCCACTTCTCTAACTCAAGTCGTTACCTTCACCAAAATAGTGTTTGTGGATTTCGGAAATTTTGCCCTCAGTATGCCAAAGCCGCCACTGGCAGCACTGTTAGGCATTCCGATATTATTTGGCTACGAACTTCTCCAATACATGGCGCTTAAACCAGATTTTAACCCTCGCTTTTCCATACCAGCGCGTGCAGCCTTTTACGCCACACTGATCTTCATTTTGTTAATGGGAGCAAGTAATGCGCCTGCACAATTCATATACTCTCAGTTCTAAGAATAAGTTACGTAGCAGTAAGACAATCAGTAAAACTGTCGTAACCAAACTGTGGATTTTTTTATTTTTATTGGTAATTGACTTTGCAGTCAACTTTCTGTTTCCTTACCCGTTAGATCCGCATATCCCGCCTAAACAACTCAGCCTCTACTTTAACTATGGACGCTCCATCGAAGGCAAGCTTTCACAGATGGTGGGAGCAACGGATGAGTCAAGTTCAGCCCTGGCACAAGCTGGTTGGTTAGATCCAGACTCATGGAAACAGTTAAATTTACCGACTAATCCGGCAAAGAGTGAAGATTTGCTAATTGCCGTCTATGGAATGTCATTCTCCAACCAAGTGGCGGAGGCAATCAAGCAAATCGATCCGAAAATGGCATTGAGGATGATTGCAGCACCAGCAGCACCGCCCAACTACTCATTCGCTGCATACAACCTAGATCGGGGTAGACATCAAGCCGATGTTGTCATGTTGGGAGTTCTAGCTTCTAGTGTCAAAGGACTAGACACGATGAATGGCATGACATGGCAGTTTGAAGGACCTGCTCCTTACACCTACCCAAGATACTTCCTAGAAGACGGCAATCTCAAGGAGGTTTCGCCAACCATCACATCCGAGGCTCAACTCCGTGCCGCTTTTGGGAAGAAGCAGCAATGGAATGCATTCATCAACCAGTTGCAAAAGAATGATAAATTCTTTAATTCGTTTTTGTTTAAGGGGAATTTTCTCGACAATTCCGCAATTGTTCGCCTGATTCGCAGAGCTTGGGCACAACGTCATCAAAAGGAGATAGAAAAGCAAATTTATAGTGCAAATGGATTCGCAGAATCTGAAATCCAGGTTCTGAGGGCGATAGTTACTGATTTTGCCGCCGATGCCAAGAAGGATGGCAAAATGCCAATTGTACTTCTCCTCAATGATCGCGGGTATGATGACCATTTGTTCCAAGCACTATCTGGGACGCTCAAGAGTGCTGCCATTCCGTATGTAAGTACTCATAACATTGCTCCAGCTACTAACTTAGCGAACTTCGTTCCTGATGGACACTTCGTCAAGAGTGCTAACAAAGAAATAGCCAAAGCTGTACTCACGTTAATCAATTACCATTTTCATAGGCGCTGAATCTGGGCTATCAGGCATTATTGTAAATAGCTTGGACTAATTAGCAAAACATATCAACCCAATTAGAGGAGGGTCATTGATGAAAACGCCGTATAAATTTCTTCCACTTATTTCTCCTACCTACCGAACCATACGGAAGGTTTACCAGAGCTTCAAATACGCAGGTCAGGAGGTTAATTGCCCTATATGCGACAGAAATTTTAGTTCGTGGCTTAGGCAGCAGGAGAACGGCACCTGCCCGTCGTGTGACAGCAAAACCCGACATAGATTGTTGTCGCTGTTTCTGAAGAAACATAGCCGCATCTTCGATCAACCGTGTAGAATTTTGCACTTCGCTCCCGATCAATGTTTGCGAGCTAAATTTCAAAATCGGCATAACCTGGAGTATACAACCGCCGACCTTTCAGCGCCAGGAGTAGATGTTCATACAGATCTGACAAATCTGATATTCGACGATAACTCTTTTGATGCGATCTTCTGTTCGCATGTGCTTGAGCATATCCCAAATGATAGAGCCGCAATGAGTCAGATGTACCGCGTTCTTTCTCCCAATGGGATCGCGTATATTCAAGTTCCTTACAATAGATACGAGAAAACCGATGAAGATCCGAACGTCACCGATCCAGTGGAGCGCGAAAAACGTTTCGGACAGTTCGATCACCTACGAGTTTATGGTGTGGATTTGAAGGAACGATTAGAAAGCGTCGGCTTTCAAGTCAAAGAAGAGTACTATGCGCGGCAGCTAGACAAGAGCGATCGCCAACGCTATGGAGTCTGGGATGACGTTATCTTCTGCTGTACTAAGCTTGATAGAAACAATACAACCGACATTTAACAAATTGTATGAGTGTTAGTGAGTTAGTTTCCAACCAATACTATATTTACATCACGCCAGAAGAGGGGCTAATCCCTTGGGATATATACGACCCCAATCCAGCAAACTGCGGCTTCGTTGCTTATTTCGGTAAAGTTTTCCAAGCTGTGGAAAAGCACTTGGAGAAAAGAGGTCTAACATTCTACGTGACAATGACCGAAATGCATCAACTCCCATCCTATGGCGAAAATGTGATTGTGGTTATGCTGGGAGACGAGTTGTGTCGCATACCAAAGTATGTTCACAAGGTTGGAGCTATTTTCAAGTGTTATGGTACGCAGCAAATAATTGGATGCAATTTTTTGAGCAAGCCTTCCTATTTGAATTTGGTGACAACAATTCAATATGTCAGAAATTGGGTGAAGCGTCTACCTTCGATGGTGAATTATCAATTTCATAATTTTAAAAATCGCCTTTCGGGAAGCAAGAAAAACACACGAATTTATGACATTCCTTTGGGTTACTATAACTCAGAAGATTTGCCAATCAAAGATATGGAAGAACGTACTTACGACGTTTTCTTTGCAGGCAGTTCAGTACACGAACGTTATCCTTTATGGTCTTTGCAGTACTGGTTGAGAACTCCAAAAACCATTTCGCGAGAACAAATGATATCGAGTTTAAATAAATTCCAAGAAAAACATCCAGAATTTAAAGTGCAATTTTCAGTGACTGCGGCTTTTGGTGCTACTGGTAATAGCGAAGTTGCAATTAGCTATAACGAAAAAATGATGAACACAAAAATATGTCTCGCTCCCAGAGGAACTTCCTTTGAGACATATCGCTTTTTTGAGGGAATAAAATATGGTTGTATCCTCTTGACGGAAGCTTTACCTTCACGGTGGTTTTATGATGGTTCTCCGGCGATTCAGATAACAGATTGGCGAGAGATTGAAACAATACTGGAAAAGCTGCTCCAAAACAAGCAACTCATGGAAGAAATACACCAAGGATCTTTGAATTGGTGGGAGAGAAAATGTTCGGAAGCTGTTGTTGGTGAGTACATTGCCGAGAAATTGAATTCATTATAGCGGCAAGAACGCGCTCATAGTGGAGTGGAAACAACACACATATAGCTTTTAAAACAAAAAACGGGCTTTGCGTTCAAAGATGTGATTTTTTAGTTTCTAGGTTGGGTTTTCAACGACCAAACCCAATGTTTATAGAGATGTTTGTTGAGTTTCACGATAGTGAAAACGGACACTTTCCAAGAGCGGGGGATGTGAGGCATCCAAGTATGCTGACTAACCTAATATAATTAAATTCTTTAGTATTAATACTAAAGAATTTAATTTGCTTGGCTCAAACGAGCATGGCATACTATTGACACATTAAAAATGGGCAGATGTGTTGAGCGAATTCCTTCCCATTTGTCTATTACAAAACCTTCTTGTGTAATTAATTTACCAAGTGTCTTTTTTGACCAAAATTTGACATGACCGCCATCCCAGAGAGGATCGTGATGTAAATCCCAGCGGTTAGTCAGCGAAAGGCACAAATTCTTCCAATATGAGCCGTAGTCTGGAGTACTAAGTAAAAGTATTCCATTAGGATTTAAGAGAGCTTTGGCAAACTGAAGTAGTTTTCGGGGCAAATACAAATGCTCAATTACTTCAGTACTTACAATCAGATCGAATTTGCCAAGACCAGTTTCTAAAGGATTTTCGTAACAGGACATATCATAAAAATCTGCCTGAGGCAGCATTTGTTTTGCCTGCTTAATTCCGTCAGCATTAGGTTCAATTCCAACACATTGAATTCCATTGTCTGACAGAATTTTGCATAAATAACCGTTACCGCAACCGATATCAAGAATGCGTCTTGGTTTGTAATCAAGCACAATTCTACTCATATCCTTTAAAATTTGGTGACAGTTATTTGTAATACCAATTTTATGTGAAGCTGCATAGAACGCCCGCAGGCTGTAAGCCTGGGGCTATTGATACAAAGCCTGCCGCGAGCAGGCTAATTATATGCATCTTCATATCAAAACGGTATAAGCTCGATTTTGAAAAATAATGTATTCTCTGAATCGTAACGTTAGATTACTATAATTAACGTATCGTTTATATTTATATTGGTAAAAGTCGCTACACAATTTCTGGTAAATTCTCTACGCTTTCCAATCACCGAGAAACGGCGCCTCCTATTCCGGCACGCTTCGGTTCATTTATTGCACAAAACTATAAGCCCCTGTCTTGCTCCAATGCCGTCATAAGGGAGCAGGTTGTTTACAATGCCTCTAATAAAACAATGAAAAACATATGTTACCTACCGTATTCAAAACCTGCGTACCTAGAGAAGAAATATTAGCGGGGGAGTTATCCCTAGATTCGTTTGCGGCGAAGTTGCGGTTGGTTGTGCAGGGTAAAGCTCCTTGGGTCTACCAAGACCCCACTACTTTTTTTGCGAATACTTTTGCAACTTATGGTTTGAAAACCCTTATTGCAGAAGTTTTTGGGCGCCTAGTCTCTTAATACAAGACTTGGCACCGTTGTATTTTTGTAATTTTTGCTCCCGTAACCGTTCAACAATGTCACGTTGCATTGACTTCATCATCTCTTTTTTTTGGGCAGATCACTCAGTTTCCAAAGACCTATGCACTTATCTGTGTCTGCAAAACCTGCATCACGTCTTTCGTAAATAAGTTTTAATGGAGTCGGAAAGTTAAAGGGTTCCAGGCACATGTTAAGAGAACGATAACCGCCTGTTACGATAGGAAAGTTTTCTCTAGTATCAGGGTGAGTGGTAGTCAGCAAATACTTCGATTTACTAGCTTTGAAATTCTCTATTGCTGCAAATATGTCCTCAAATGATAAGTGGAAAAAGCAGTCTCTACAGAGAATCAAATCGGCGTAGGGAAGCTCATCCTTCGTCAGATCACAATAAAAAAATTTCCGCTTAGGATTTCCATATTTATTTTGATTAATTGTGATTAGTTCTTTGACAATGTCTCCACCAATGTAGTCACAATTTCCCAAGTCAATAAATTTCATCCAATTGAAATCGCCACAAGGTACATCCAAGAGGACATTAACATTAAGCTCTTGTATTAGGCTAGGCAAAATCGCGCGAATATGTTTAGTTTCAAAGTCTGATGAACCAGGACCTGATTTTGATTGTTCATCGCGCCAATGATTCTTTTCATAAAACGAAGTAAATATTTCTTCTGACGATTTTCCAACTAAATCTTTATATACTTTTTTTACCTTCCATAATCGCCATTTATTCAATAAAGACTGGCCTACTAATCTTTTTATCGCTTGCTTGAAAGTATCCATATATACCATATAGGATTTATTTACTTGATTCAATTTTAACATTAGACTGTAGTGCATCGTTTATCTCGAATGAGAAAGCTGCCGCGGCGCGATAACGAAATGGAGTGGAGTCTCGACCCCCGTTGCAAGATTTACGAAATCGTATCCAAGAATTGTTTGACCAACTTACACTTGAACAGGTAATGTCTGTCTTTTCTTATAACTTTATTTTAGAAGCTCTTTTCTATGCAGCTTCACATTAAAATGGTATAAGTTCCTCTTCGCTCCAATCATATACAGTATCTAAAGTCATTTTCACTTCTCCTAGAGTCAACTTCTTTGAAAGCAGAAGCCCGACTAATTCAAGCGGTAGCGAGCAATACCGATCAGCCGACGCGCGTGACGCACAACAGCATCGAACAGCGCCACAGGGAATTCCTGCAAAGTCGGATCGCCTGCTGATAGTGCGGCTAAAAGCCGTGAAGGGGCAGTTTTGATATCCATCCAAGGTGCGTCTTCCCCGATTTGTTCTCGGTATTGGCGAGCGGTTGATGTATACGGAGAGAGTTCCAAGTGTATGCGATCGTAATACGCACGCAGCCGCTTTTTCAGCGACTCCGGAGAACTCCACATCGCCGCCGGAGAAAGTGCCATTTCCCAAGGCTTGCGACCCATCGAGTGGACTAACGCTGGCAGACCTTGACCTTTTAGGAGCGTTTGCAGTCGTTCGGTGGGGGTGTAGCCGGCAGGTCCGTAACATTGTGCAATATCAGTTCCGCGCTTTAGCATTTCTACAGGGACATGGGAAAATTCTCCGGAACCGAGAAGGGCCGTGAGTACCTCTTGATCCCCAAGCATATGCAACGGGCGTTGGTAGTATGGCTGGCGCTGTACTTGAATGTAAGTAGGGTCATTAAGCATCGCCTGCCAAGCCTTGAGGAGTTCTACGTGGTGGGGAGTCACTCGGACGATTCCCGTATTTATCGTGGTGGGAAAACTTCGACTTGGTTTCAGCCCCCAAGCAACGGTGCGGTGCGTTCCTCCTTGATACTGTCCCCAGTAATCCTCTTGAGTAGCAACCAGGGTATCGTCGTTAAGGTTTTGGAGTGAGGAGCGGAAATCCCGATTAACGATAATGTCCGAGTCAATCCAAATTACTTCGGGATGACCTTCGTTGAGATGGCGCAGCAGAATTGTCGGTTTCACGTTCCAACCTACCTCGGCTAAATCGTCCTCGGCAAGAAGCTTTGCATTAGGTTGGACTTCAACCCAACGGCGAAAGGTGGCGGGAGGTTGGGGACAGCTGATAATGACCGGAAGGTCTGGGCAATGACGGGCCAGACTCAACACGGTAAGCTTAACTCCGATCAGGTACTTTGGACGATCCTCGTAAATGCAGACGATCATAATTCGAGTCTCTGAATTGGATTCCGGTTCAGGATATTATTGAAAAGTTCGTTTGCCTGTTGCAGATGTAAGACAATTGCATCTCATTGTACAGAACTAATTGGTTTTCAGCCTAAATTTATCACTGCATCTGAGACTATCTCAAGATTTTAATCCCTTTGCTAGTTTTAACTCGTTTATAGAGGCGTATCATGACAGAAAATTCTCAAATTACTTTCGTTTGCTGCGTTGAGTCCGGCTCGCTGGAAATACATACTATACGGATGATAGAGAGCCTGCGCCGATGGGGAGGAAAATTTGCCTCGGCGCCCATATTTGCAGTAACGCCTTGCTTTGGACCTCCCCTTGCCAAAAAGACACATCAATTTTTTGAGAAGTTCCAAGTGGAATATCTTAGTTTTCAAAATAAAAGCAAGTATTCTTGGAATAAATTTTTGAATAAGCCTTCTGCTTTAGCTGCTGTACAAAAGCTTGTTACAACTGAATGTATTGGTTGGTTAGACAGCGATTTACTTATTGTGGACGAACCAGACAAACTCACCCTCAACCAAGGGGAAAGTTTTCTCGCCTGCGCCTCAGACAAAAATATTGGCACTACAGGACCAGAAGACCCTAATGAACCGTATTGGCGGGAGGTTTGCAAATGTGTAGGCGTTGAAATTGAAGACCTACCCTGGATTAATACAGAGTACGAAAAAGTGCGTATCCGTTTATATTGGAACAGTGGCATTTTTGTTTATCGTCGTTCAACAAATTTTGCTGATCATTATTTACAAACATTTATTCAATTGTGCGATTCCTATATAGCTTCTCAGAATTCCGGATTCTTTTTCAATGACCAAATTGCTTTAGGCTTGACTATGGTCAAGATGGGAATTCCTTGGCGAGCGTTGCCTTACTCTCACAACTATCCTATGGGCAGTAAGACGCACAAAGATTGGTACAAGGAAGAAGAACTTCGGGCAGCTAAGATAGTTCATTACCATGATTCTATGTGGCCTTCGTTCTGGGAAACATTCATAGAATGTCTTGGCAAAACCCATCCACCTGTAGCTGATTGGCTGACTTCTATTGGTGCGATGAAAAATGAAGCTCCTTTGCCGTCGCGTTCTATCAAAAAAATAATTGACTTTACAAGGTCACGCAAAGAGTTGGCTTATAAGAAAGCTTGTAGAGTGATTTAATGAAAATTAAAAAGAGTGCATTTCACCGTGTCACCCTGTTTTCAACTGACTGGGTTGCTTTCTTATCAGTACGGAAAGCACAGTGGACACATACAAAACCCAATATATATTTGTTAGACGCAGTAGGTAACTCTCCGTCATGTTATTCATTGCTAAAAAGATGAGAAATGCTAAAGGCCAAAGGTCTTCTGAATTGTTAGTCGCGTAAGCTCGTTTCAGTGCCCGACCAAAGGCTGTAACGTAACTAAGTAGAAAAAGTGATAAACCGATAAAACCAACATCAAGTGCGAAATCAATAAAGCCATTGTGAGCATGAGGTGCGATAAAACCATTCCCAAGTGCCTGACCTGCTTCTCTTGCATACGTACTTCCTGGTGCCCAATATGCACCACGACCAAAACCTAACCAGGGTCTCTCGTTAAGACTCAATAAAATAATACTCCACAATATTGTTCGTCCAGTTAAAGTAGGATCTCTTCCCAAGCCAGTTATGATATCTACCCAGTTACTGATAACTAATGTACCCACACATCCTAAAAAAAGAACTCCAAGGTCTAAAAAAACTACGGTTATCTTTCCCCGCCACCGAAAGTTCCGATAGAAAAGTAAAATTAATATAATAAGGAAATATACAACAAGGGAAGTTTTGGAAGTAGACAGCAGGATCATAGTTAACGATAAACTAATACCTGCCCACTTATAAAGGCGATGTCGTGGCTTGTCGATGGGCAGACAAAAAAATGCTAACGAGCTGATAATCATCATGCTGCCAAAGGTATTCTTATAATCGTAGATTCCTCTCCATGCTCCTGGATGATCAACTTGATGTATAGCAACAGAAGGTAGTACGAGAGCGCAAACGATACTGAGCAAAGCTCCTATAGCGAATGTGCAAGCAATTAGTCGTACTTGCTCTTTCAAGCTAAATCGTGTGGCAAAATATAAGCTAAACGAGGTCATTTGCAAAACCTCACGGCTATTTTTGAGAGTGAATTCTATATTTTTTGACCAAATAAACGATAGCAAGATTATTAGTGTTAATATCCAGAGGATCTTATCTTGATTGGCTGTGCGTAGGGCATCTTTCCAGTTGAGGCAAATTAATAGCAGCGAAGTTAGCCAAATAAAATATCTAAGTGGTGTTGTAATGATGGTTGGAAGTAACGGACCAGTTGATAAGGTTAAGCCTATGTCAAAGGCTGCTGTGAAGAAAGTTAACCCGATAATTACGAAGTATTTCTCAGCAATTTCTAGAGATTTTTTTTTCATAAATTTATATTGCTTAATTGAATTAAAATAAAATATAAAAACTTAGATAAATTTAATATATAGACACTTATATTGTTGGAGTAAAAAATAAATTAGATAAGCTAACTACAAAAAATAGTAAACTTAGTATATCAAGCACTTTCTCACCTAAATAGAGATAGTTTTGGTAAATATCAGTAAATGTACGTATTAAATCTAATATAGTTAGATTTAATATGCTTGGAGTTACCTTAGCAAAAAATCGCTTACAAAGAAAACTTTAATAAACCTCACACTGCTTTTCTTGCTCTCGTTGCCCGTCGGTTCCACCTAAGAATGCTTTGAGAAAGGCGGAGCCTGTGGTTACTGTTGGTTCCAAAAGAATCTATTCCCATGCAGAGCGTGGGAACGACAAACGAGAATAAAGCGGGGTTGTAGGGTATCATCCCCCATTAATTTGCCTACAGTATCATTAAAGTTCTTGCATAAATATCTTTTTACCTCAATACGGTTCAGATAAGCTTTTTTCTCCCCCCCTGCTTCCCCTGCATCCCCTGCTCAAGAACAGCCTGCCTCAACGGATAAATTTCTTAACTGAACCGTATTGCTTTTTACCTCACCCACTCGCAAGCATTGGCGCAGAGAAAGAGAGTAAATTTAGCAATGAGTGCTCATAGGTCTATTGTATTTGCCGGGTATTTTTTCCGGCATTGGGATGCACCCAATTTTCACCGTTGGCTACTTATGATCGTTAACTTATTGGCATCTTGTTGTGCCTTAATGGTGAGCAGGATAGATTTAAGGGCAGATCCCCAACTTTTCGTATTGTCGTAAAACTGCTCTTGCGCTATCAGGCAAGCCTGTCTCTTTTGTTCATAAAGCTGGCGATCGCTGTATAACGCAAGCAACGCATCACCGTAAGCCTGAACATCATTGGGAGGAACCTCGACTACCGCGTCCCGCACATAGGACAAAGCTGGACAGACTGCTGAGGTAACAACCGGACGACCCGACAAAATACTTTCACACACAACCCGGTTGAAACCCTCGATAAAATCTGTGCGAGTCGGTACAATGACAACGTGGGAGCGACTGAACATTTCCCGCATTTGCGGCTTAGAGCAGTATCCATGACAGATAAACAAGTTATCAACGCCGCTCAGATTAGCTGCAAGACGTAAAGACTCTAGTGCCGAACCTTCGCCACAAATGTCGAAAATGATATCTTGTCTACCTTCAGTAGCAAAGCGTTTGGCAATTTCTAGCAAGTCAAACACGCCTTTCTCTTCTTCAACCCTACCTGCAAATAGAACCCGGAAGGGCGATGCGACCGATGGTTCAGATATGTTTACAAAGTCTGCTCGCCGATAGGTAGAAAAGAATTCAAAAATTGGTTGATGTTTACCCCGCGTTAGTTGGGAAATTTGTTTAGCTATGTCCTGCGATGCTACTAATATCCCCTGACAATCAGAAGCAAACAAATTACGGCTAAGTGATAAATTCAGTTTATCTACTAAACGTGGTGTCAGGTACTTGCACCACAAAAGACAATGCAGCGATGGAATAACTTTTATCCCTATCCAGGAAAATAAAGATAAAACAAACCAATATGTTGTGCCGCTATCTGCGACGACAACATTGGCTCGAAAGCGAATGCCAGAGGCAAGTAACTGTAATCCACACCAAACCTGTCTTAAGTGATAAAAAATTCCTGAAGCTGTAGGTAATGGAACTCGGCGACGCTCAATGATAAATCGCTCGTCTTGCACAAATTCCTGCTTGTTAGACTGTGCGATTACGTAACCTTTGGCATCTAAAGTTTTGCAAACTTCATAAAACTGACTTGAGAAAGTAACTGATACTTGTGAAGGAGCATCCTGACCATTAATCCAATAATTGTAAGCTTCAATAACATCTTCAGGACCAACCGCATAAAGAATCCGAAGAGGTTTAGTCATGGTGTTATGTCTCTCTTTTTAATTGCACAGCTACATCTCATTAAAATGTGGATGCTTCTTGAAGAATGCGGCGTTGTTGATTAGCTCCCGTGACTTTTAAAGCAAGATTTTCAATTTGGCGGTAAAGCGATCGCGGTAGCAGCCAGAGCAAATACGCAGCACCTAAAGTCATAAGTGTACGACGTGGCTCCTCTAGCAAAATGAGCCAGTAGATAGATAAAGCTTGGTGCATCAGTTGCACAGCTGTTGAACCCGATTGCAAAGTTACTGCCCTCCTGGCTAAATGTCGCAGTTGGTAAGCCATTGCTATGTTGTCCAACTGAGCCATCACCGTGGGAGCGTAGGAACCAGCTTTTTCTAGCATCATTTCCCAGGAATTTAACTTTTTAACCAACTGAGCTGAGTATCCCTGTGAATTTACCCGATAAAGTGTCAAAGGCTCAGGAACCCCCTCAATTTTCCATTTTGTTTTAATAGCAATACGCAGCCAACATTCAACATCTTCTGACGGGTGTAATCGGCGATCGTCATCAAAATAAAAGTCCTCAACAACACCATAAAGATTGTCTTGGAATCTAATATCTTCAAAAACCTCTCGCCGAATCACAGCTACCGATCCATTTCCAATTGGAGTGCGACAAAGTAAATCAAGCAGGCTAATTCCTTGAAGCTTAGAAATTTGATATATACCTAAAGGCTTTCCTGCCTCATCAATAAAAGCAGAGCGACAAAAGCTAACTCCTACTGATGGGGAGCTATCTAGATGCTCAACTTGTTTTGCTAGCTTTTCTTTTGACCACAAGTCATCTGCATCTAAAAAAGCCAAATATTCACCTTGAGCTTGACGGATGCCAGTGTTCCGAGCGGCAGCCACTCCCCGATTTTCCTGACTAATAATTTTAATTCTGGGGTCTGTAAATTGCTGACAAATTTCTATACTTCTGTCAGTAGACCCGTCATCAATGAGCAGAACTTCAAAATTTGTATAAGTCTGTTCAAGAACCGATCGCACAGTAGCCGCTATATATTTCTCGACTTTGTAGACTGGGATAATAACAGATACTTTTTTCATGCTCAAAACCTTTTTTATTGGAAAATCTGGGTAATATCAAACTTACCATCATAGGTACTGGCAAGTTTTTTGAATATATATAGTATTAATAAATATTTTTTAAACCCACTTACACTACTTTATAAATAAACCGTGTCATTCATATATAAAATAATTTAATTCAATTTTTTTAATTACTTGATTTATCTGTTGAATAAAGTTCAGCATAACTATTAATTCTCAGCCATTTCACCTCACTTAACCCTCTGGATTAGGCTTTGAAGAATTGATGATTTTTGCAGGTATGCCAACTGCCGTTGCTCCCGCGGGAACATCGCAGAGAACTACAGCATTAGCACCAATATTTGCGCCATTTCCAATAGTAACGTTGCCAAAAATTTTCGCACCAGCACCAACATTGACACGTTTACCCAGCTTTGGTGCATCAAAGGGACGATCTAAATAACGGTTTCCTAAAGTCACGCCTTGGCGAATAATACTGTCATCGCCGATCGCACAGTCTCCGTGAATAACAATCGCTCCCTGGTGTTCAATAATCACGCGGCGACCAAGTTGGACAGTGTAAGGTAGTTCAATTCCATAGGTGTTGCGGATTTTCCGAAATAACATCCTATATAAGATGCTGAAGGGTGCGCGAAGCAGTTTGGGTTGAATGTTCATCCTCCAGACTCCAAAACGCAAAACCGCTACCGCTCGAAATCCTGGTTTAGTCCAATCTCGTCCGTGAGCAATCCAATCTTCTTTAATAAGTTGCCAAAGACTTAAAGTAGGAAGTTTTGCCTCGCTTGTATTTGCTCTCAACTGGGGTGATGCACTCATCTTATGGTTCCTATTTCCGTTTTTTTGTTCTTCTATTAAACTTTAGGGTATTTAATAAGTTCGCGAGTTCTTATTTTTTGAGATTAAGTGACTGTTATCTGCCTCTAATACCGAGCCAATAGATATTTAGGGCAATAGTGCAGTATTTACTTTCTCAGCATTTTGTTCAGACCGGGAGTTATTGTAGTAAAAGTAGTTATCAGGCTCGTGCTTCACATCGACGGCGTTGGCAACGATTCCCAAAATATTAGCTTCAGACCGTGCCAGTAGGGACTTCGCAGCGGTAGCAGTAGTTGAATCTACAAGACCAGGTCTGACTACAATTAAGACTCCATCCACCATGTTGCCTAACACTGCTGCATCAGCAGTTCCAATTAAAGGTGGAGTATCAAAAATTACGTAGTCATACGTTTGAGCCAACATATCAATGAAAGATGTCATGCGCTCTGAGTCTATCAATGCTTGGGGATTGGGAGGCATCACTCCAGCAGTGAGGATAGATAACTTACTTGTAATATTTTGCACGGTTTTTGAGAAGTCATTCTCACCAACCATGACATTACTTAAACCGACTGAGTTTATTAGACCCCAAAGGTGATGTTGAGATGGCAGACGCATATCTGCATCAACTAGCAGAACTCGTCGTCCTGCCAAAGCCATTACCGCAGCTAAATTAGCAGCAACTTCTGATTTTCCCTCCCCAGATATAGAACTTGATACTACAATTGTGCGAACTTTTTTATCTAAGCTAATAAACTTGAGATTTGCCTGAAGCATTTGGTATGCTTCATGAATTACAGTACGTGGAGTAGTTGCAACAATGACTCGTGGCGAGACTCCTTGTAAGCTAGTCTCCAGTTGAGTAGATGTATTATTAGTTTCAAATTTAGGAATTAGCCCCAGCAAGGTATAGCCAAAAAGTGCCTCTGCTTCTTTAGTAGTCTTCAATCTTCTATCGATTAAGTCAACAAAAAAGGCAGCTGCCACACCAAGTAGTACACCAGCAAATACACTGCCTAATGATATTGCGAGTTTCTTTTTAATTTCTCCTGGACTGCTACCAACCACAGCTGATTGGATGACACGGGCATTGCCTACAGTTTGATTTTCTGCTACTTTAATTTCTTGTAGTCTTGTTATAAGGTTTTCGTAGCTTTTTTGGGC
Organism: Spirirestis rafaelensis WJT71-NPBG6; assembly: GCA_019359015.1. Lineage (GTDB taxonomy): Bacteria > Cyanobacteriota > Cyanobacteriia > Cyanobacteriales > Nostocaceae > Hassallia > Hassallia rafaelensis. The sequence goes on along the minus strand of JAHHID010000026.1, from coordinate 58,804 downwards.
AACTGATAAGTTTCGCTCTAGTTCTCCTTGCCTTTTCTCTAAATTTGGGACAATATTAGCTCTACGCTTATAAGACTCTATGACCTGAGACAAAGCTTGTACTTTTTTTTCTAAACCCAAGCTTTGTGACTGTAATCTGACAAAATCTGATGTCAGGTCTTGCTTGATTTTTCCCATCTGCAATTGACTAGGAGAAATCGCTGCGCTATATCCTAAAGATTGGCTGATTCGCTGCTGTAATAAAGAATTTAAAGCTGCTTCTTGATTCTTGAGAGTAACGATAGCTGGGTGTGCTGGTGTGTAGCGTGCTCCTTGAGATGCTAGCTGACTTTGCACCTTTTGCAATTCACCTAAGAGTTCCTGCACACCAGCTGTCTGACTTAAAGAAGTAACATTTACAGCTCGATTTACAGGTAGATTCATTTGACGCCGTATTGCTACTTCCTGAGCTGTTACATCCGCGAGTTGAGCACGAGCGTTAGCTAATTCTTTCTCTACTTCACTTATATTTTCAACTGACTTGGTCGTCTCTTCTTTAAGCTCGATAATTTGATTTTGAACCTTAAAGTTACGCAGGGCTTCTGCTGCTTGTTCTAGCTGTTTTTTAGCTCGTGGCAATTCTTGTTCAATAAATGTACCTGCGGATATAGCTTCAGTTTTGTTATACAGTATGTTATTGGCAATGAAGGATTTCATCACCTCATTGACTACTGCTGTAGCTAATTGAGGATCTTCAGATGTGTAATCAACTTTGAGTGCGTCAGTCCCTAAGACTGACGCAGCCTTAATTCCTAGTAATTCTGGATTGAGAGGAGCACCTTTTTTATCTTTCAGCTTAAGAGTATCTATTACCTGCTGTTTGACCGGCAGAGACTGCAAAACTAGAGCTTGCGTGTCTAGCGGATTAGACTCACGCTTGACGGATTCAAGATCCCCTATTTTTTCTCCTACTCCCGTCAGAGATGAGGTTCTATTTAATTGGAAAAGAAGCTGTCCACTCGCTTCGTAGGCTGGTTTTTGTGTGAACAAGATAAGTCCAGCTAAAGAAGTACACGCTGCAAACACTCCTGAGGCTATCCACCAACGGCGTTTGAGAACTAGCAAATATTTTTGAACATCTATCTCTTCAGAATAGTTCTTAGTCTCCATACAAGTTACTTAATTCTAAATGAATGGGTAATTAATTTTACCAATTTAATTAGCAAATGAATACTAGGATTTAATGACCTGGGGCATGTTTACAAGAAACTGATATGTATAATTTTCTACATTTTCTTCATATTATTTATCAAATACGGCCTTTTACTAACTTTACTGGGTTTAACTGCGGACCAGGGATTCTCATAAAGTTGAAATCGTTGTTTCACAATTAACCACATGAATGGGATGGCATCTAATAGATACCTCTTCCAGAGTCGCTTAGGTTCACTTAAAAGCCTGTAAAGCCACTCAAGACCAACTTCACTCATCCACTTTGGCGATCGCTTAATATTACCTGCCTCAAAATTGATAGTTGCACCAATAGCCAAATATATTTTCACATTCTTCAATTGCTTTCTATATTTAGTAATCCACATTTCTTGCTTAGGAGCGCCTACACCAATTGCCAAAACTGTAGCCTCTGAACAGTTAATGAGATTCACAATTTCTTTACATTCGTACTCATTCTTTTCAAATCCAAACGAGGGCGAATGCGCCGCGACTATAATATCTCGACCTACCTTTGAATTAATCTTTTCTTGAGCCATCTTAACTACATTTGCTTCAGCGCCAAGCAAAAATATTTTTATATTTTCATCATGCTGGTAATAATTGTAAAACGCTGGGAACAAATCTGAGCCAGAAATTTTCTCCTGTATTGGGGTTTTCAAAAAACTAGCTATATACATCAAAACTTTACTATCGCAAACTCTATAATCTGCTTCTTGGTAAACAGTATAAAAGTCTTGATTTTTCTGCAATTTCATAACGTGATCTACGTTAGGGGTAAAAACAACACCACCGAGTCGTAGATTTTCTAGCAATTCGACCATTGTAATATTGTTAATGGTCACGTTTAGTAAGTTAACCTGTCTCATCACCACTCTTAAAACAACTGAGTCTAGGGTAAAAAATAATTTTTAAAACTAGCCAAGTTAGTTGTTTTAACTAATAAAATATAAATTAAACATGATGCACCGATAATTCCAAAATACAGCTTTCAATTATTACAGTTTCAACAATGAATGAAAAAATATATGCATGAAAGATTCGCTCACTTTAAGTAATTTCAAGTGATAACTTGCTTCGTTATTTCCTGAGTATATTTACATTCTTTCTCACTCAAAGTGAGTATAACTTTATTCGTTGTAATTTTAAATAGATAATATAAAGTTAATATGTAGAGACTCAAAGATTTTTTAAAGAAATTGTAAAGTTTTCTTATAAGTTACGGATTTTGGGAAAAAACTTGGAAGTCAGAGAGTTTGGCTAAATTAAACCAATAACTTGCTCTGTCTGGGTTTCAGCATTTCTAAAAGAGGGCTATTTACTCACAAATGTGGTAGCGGGATGTACGTATAAGTAAATCCTGCATACTGTTGACAAAATCAAAAATATAGTGGAATAAAATTAGAATAAGTAAGCCAAAAAACATCTGGCTTAGGGCGGAATTTATTAGAAAATGGGTAATGGGAAAAAGCTTTTAACGATCGCTTTTAAACCATTCGACAATACCTTGGGCAATCGATGAAGCTTCTTTCTTCTGTTCTTCCGGATTCGTCACCAACTCAAATTCATCGGGATTACTCATAAAACCCAATTCCAACAAAACCGACGGCGTACTTGCTGGACGTGTCAATGCCAAGTTATCCCAAAATACACCATAAGCAGGGCGTTTTAACTTCTTCACTACATAATTATGTAAAAATAGGGCTAAACTGTGAGCTTGGGGATGATACCAAAAAGCAGCGAAACCTTTGATTTTTTCAGCATCTCCATCATCAGGTAAAGAATTGTGATGAATCGAAAGAGCGATCGCTGGTTCTTCCTTATCAATGATGGCTTGGCGATCGCTTAAAGAAACTTCCTTGTCATCTTCCCGCGTCATCACCACCGTTGCCCCTCGTTTGACCAACTCGTCGCGCAACAACTTCGACACAACCAAATTTAAGTCTTTTTCTAAATACCCAGTAGGACCACTTGCACCAGATTCTTTACCGCCGTGTCCCGGATCGAGTAAAATCTTGATCCCAGATAGCGGTTGGCGTCTTTTGTTTGTTATTTCCGGGGGTTGACGCAAAGACAAAACTAAACTTGTTCCGTCGTATCTCAGCTTATATCCCCACTGTTGGTTTCTTTTGAGGTTAAAGGTGTATTGCACGCTCCCTTGGGGCAACTGCTGCCAATCTAGGCGAGAAATTAAGGCATTATCGACACTGCGAATAATATCTGTTTGCGCCGTGGTATTGTGAAGCGTGAGGGTGAGAAAGCGATCGCCCTGTTGTACACTAACGGGCACAGGAACTTGTAACGGAAAAACTATTTCCGTCGCATTCGCAAGTTGACGATATCCCACACTGCGAATAATTGTCCGTGGTGGAACTGCACCTGATAAAATGCGAGTTTCCTTACTATTAATCCAAGCGCCATAATCCAAGCGTAACCATTCACCTTCTTTACCTGTGACTGTGGCGCGTGTTCCTTTGGGTAACGGTGTTAATCTAGAATAATCTGTACTTGGACCAGTACGAGCAACTCCAGCATCTACCGTCACCTCAGCAACTTGTAATTGCGCGGGTGATAAAACTTGAATTTTTCCAGTACTAGGCTGAGTGATTGTTTTACCATTCAGCGCTAGTTCAAATTGAGGTTGTCCGACATCGGCAGCAGCATTTATTGTAGTGCAAGCCTCGTACTTGGCAACGTTAGATTGGACTATCGGCTGATTATTTCCGGTTAGCGCGGCTAAATTACTTGGGAGTTGCGCTTGAGTTGGTTGAGGTAAAAGGGCAATAGTTTGATTCGCCACCTTGACAGATACTGTGGCGTCTTTGGGTGCGATCGCGCTAAAACAAATGAGTTCCCCCGTTAGTTTAGCAACATCTGCTGCTGGAGTGAGAGAATCTTTAGCAAAAGCTAACCCAATTGGTGTTTCAGGTAAGGAAGATTTCCTTGTCACCTTAATTTGACGCTCTTGATTCTGATAGCGCACAGTAAAGAGATTTTCTCCTAACTGTAAAGGTAAACTTGGGGCAAAATGTCCCGCTTTGCTGCGAGTTATCGACTTACCATTGATGAAAACTTCTCCATTTGGAGGTGCTGTACCCAGAAAGAAGATTTTTTCTTGACTGGTTTGGTAGTTTGCTGAGGGAAAAACAATATTAAGAGATTGCTCTTGAGCCAAAGTTGGGGAGGATATGACTATAGAGCTTAATAATACCAATCCGAAAACGGTTTTCACAGCCAAATCAAACAAAATTGAATAACACAATTACTGTGGCACAATGACGGCATGTATTTTTAGAAGTTGCTAGAAATTATAAATACTATGACTAAGTTTGTTTTTGTTACTGGGGGCGTAGTTTCCAGTATTGGTAAGGGAATTGTCGCAGCAAGTCTGGGACGATTGCTCAAATCGCGCAATTATTCGGTGTCAATTCTCAAGCTAGATCCTTATATTAACGTCGATCCGGGGACAATGAGTCCTTTTCAGCATGGTGAGGTCTTTGTTACCCAAGATGGTGCTGAGACGGATTTAGATTTAGGACATTACGAACGCTTTACTGATACCTTGATGTCGCGTCTTAACAGTGTTACTACTGGTGCGATTTACCAAGCAGTAATTAATAAAGAGCGACGTGGTGACTACAATGGCGGCACGGTGCAGGTAATTCCTCATATTACGAACGAAATTAAAGAACGGATTATGAGAGTTGCCCGTGATACTACCCCTGATATGGTAATTACGGAGATTGGTGGAACAGTAGGGGATATTGAATCATTGCCCTTTTTAGAAGCGATTCGCCAGTTTCGCAAGGAAGTAGGGCGGCAAAATGTATTGTACATGCATGTTACCTTGATACCGTGGATTGCTTCGGCGGGTGAGATGAAAACCAAACCGACACAGCATTCGGTGAAAGAATTGCGTTCTATTGGTATTCAACCGGATATTTTAGTATGTCGGTGCGATCGCCCTTTGCCAAAAGGGTTAAAACAGAAGTTATCAGAATTCTGTGATGTGCCTGCCGAATGCGTCATCACCGCGCAAGATGCCAAGAGTATTTATGAAGTACCGCTCATTGTAGAACAGGAAGGGCTTGCAGAGCAAGTACTTGATTTACTGCAAATGGAACAACGCACTCCCGATTTGGTGGAGTGGCAAACTATGGTCGAAAGGTTGTACAGTCCTAAATATCAAGTCGAAATTGCTATTGTTGGGAAGTATGTCACGTTAAGTGATGCTTACTTGTCGGTTGTAGAAGCATTGAGACATGGAGCGATCGCGACAAATGGAGAATTAGTTTTACGCTGGGTAAATTCCGAGACGCTAGAAGTTGAAGATGTAGAAAAGCATCTTGAAGGTGTCGATGGAATAATTGTACCAGGAGGCTTCGGTAATAGAGGCGTAGATGGTAAGATTGCCGCGATTAATTACGCACGCGAAAGGCAAATTCCTTTCTTAGGTTTGTGCTTGGGAATGCAATGTTCTGTAATTGAATGGGCAAGAAATATTGCGGGATTTGCAGATGCCAATAGTGCGGAATTTGACCCCAGTACGACTAATCCGGTAATTAACCTTTTGCCAGAACAGCAGGATGTAGTTGATTTAGGCGGTACAATGCGTTTAGGTTTGTATACTTGCCGAGTTCTACCGAATACAATCGCTTTTCAGCTATATCAACAAGATGTAGTTTACGAACGTCATCGCCATCGCTACGAGTTTAACAACGCTTATCGTCAGTTGTTTTTGGAATACGGCTATGTGATTAGCGGTACATCTCTTGATGGACGCTTGGTAGAAATGATTGAATTACCGCATCATCCCTTCTTTATAGCTTGCCAATTTCATCCAGAATTTCTCTCGCGTCCCAGCGCACCTCATCCATTATTTGCAGGATTTATGCAAGCAGCGATCGCTCGTTCTCATCCTACCTCTAATTTTGTAGCACCATTAGAAGTGTTTTAAACGCCGTGAAAGCTGGCAAAACCTCACCCTGTCCTGAGGACATCCCTCTCCTTAATAAGGAGAGGGAAAGATTTACCCGTAGGGTAAAGCGAGGGTGAGGTTTGGATTTTGGGCTTTTAGGAAAGAAGAATGGAAGCGAGGTTAGAATATCAAATTGCACCGAAGCGTGAATTAGTCATTAGTCATCTGTTGTTCTAGATTAGAGAGGACGATTTATCGCGTCTACACAAGGGTTTGACGCGTCTATAGACGCGATTTATCGCTTATCTTGGGCACTTTAGTCCCCACTACGAGCAATAATTAATTCTCCAATGCGCTTCAATATACTCACTACCTGGTATAATTCTGAATCGCGTTCAATTGATAGCGCATAAGACCGTGCATACTTAGGTTGTTCTTGTTGAATCAATTTAACAAAAACAAACTCCCTACCGTTGACAAGCAAACCAAAAGTTGGTTGTGCAGTATTTGGATTATCAAGCATATAAGCCAATGCTTGGGGTAGGGCTACCATGACATCAAGTTTACTGCTTTTAGATTCGATAACAAGTACCCAAAAGCGCTTTTGAATAACAAGGACATCAATGTTTCCTTTAACAACAAAGTCCTCATCTTCAGCAGAAATCTCAATAGATGTTTCGGTTTCAATCTCAAAAGGAGGTTGATAAAATCCAGCCAAATCGAGTAGAGGAGACAATACTACCATTTTTACCGCCTCTTCTGACATCGGACGGCGCTTATTCAAGTTAAAATAATTGCTTTGCACTCGTGCGATCGCTTGTTTTTCACCATCAGTCAAAGTCGGTAAATTCTCTGTCCACTCTGTAAGAAATTCGGTATCTTTGATAACTTGCAAACCAAATTTTTCTTCTAATTCATAAAGACTGATATCTCTAGCTTGAATTGTTTTAACCATAATCTAACAACCCAAATGGTGTTGCCATGCCAACTTAGCCGCACCCACTATCCCCGCAAAATTACCCAATTCAGCAGGCAAGATTTGTAACCCGACGCGAGAAGTAGCAAGCACTCGTCGCTCAATTTCTGCCTTGACAGTTGGTAAGAAAAACTCAAAACTAGCGCTGACACCACCACCAAGAACGATCGCCTGCGGCGTCAATACATAAACTAAACTACTTAAACCAGCGCCCAAAAACTTACCATAATTTTGCCAAAAAGTCAAGGCTTCAATATCTCCCGCTTGCGCCAAAGCGCCCAATTCCGCTGGTTCTTTGCCGGTGTGGCGGCGAATTGCCACAACTGAAGTATACTGCTCTAGAGAACCTTGATTACCGCTATTACACATCGGACCATCGGGATTTAAGGTAATTAAACCCAACTCTCCAGCGGCTCCTTGATGCCCAATAAACAATTTACCATTTAAGATAACCGCGCCACCAACGCCAGTTCCTAAAGTCAGTAAAATCAGGTTTTGAAAATGGCGACCGGCGCCTAACCAAGCTTCTCCCAACCCCGCACAATTACCATCGTTACCGAGAATTGTTGGTTTGCCAGTTTTCGCTTCTAACCATTCAGCTAAAGGGACATCATGCCATCCTGTCAAGTTGATGGCAACTTTGGCAATGCGTCCACAACGATCCGCAGGACCTGGAGTACCGACACCGATCGCTATACTAAGATTATCTGGGTCAAGTTGAGCGATCGCATCCACCATCACTGCTATAACTGCTTCAGGTGTTGCTGGTTGGGGAGTTGCCACGCTCAAAGATTGCAAACAATCACCATCAGCCGTAAATCGCCCCAACTTAATCGCCGTTCCCCCCAAGTCAATACCGATTACTTGAGAATTCACCACATTAAAATACTCATCTAGGAGTCAGGAGTCAGAATTCAGGAGTCAGGAGTTAGGAGTTGTAGAGACGCGATTAATCGCGTCTGTACGGGAGTCAGAATTGCGAAAATACTCTGATGACTCTTGGCTTGGTGTCTCCTGCTTCATCAATAATATTTTTGAATACAACTCCGTATAAAAAGCATCTTAACGCCTTTAGGACTTAGCGCGAAAATCTTCTAATTCCCTCTGCTTGGGTGCAACGCTTAATGCAGTCACAGTCGCGGGACGAAAACTAGATTGAGCCTGGAAAGACGTTACTGGCGCACCTCGTAAGATACCTGTAAGCGCCACAGAAAGCATAAATCCACCAGCAGCAGCAACAATTAAAGAAAGGTTATCTTTCACACAAATCTCTCAGCCACAAAATACAACAAATAATAGACTAGCAAACCAAAATGGATAGTTGGGCATTGGGCATTGGGCATGGGTCATTGGGCAATGGGCATTGGGCATTGGACATTTCCCCTTTCCCCCTCTTAAAAAAGCCCTTTCCCCCTCTTCAAATTCCCACTAACCACTATCCATCAACTACTAAGCGATTCAAACTATTTCCGGATACTATTTTCTTTCCGCAAACGCGGATTGATAAATTCATTTAACCCTTCACCCAGCAGCGACAACCCAACGACCATTAATGTCATCGCCAAACCAGGAAAAAGCGTAGTCCACCAAATTCCTGTAGGTAGCGCTTCTAAAGCTTGTTTTAAATCATGTCCCCATTCTGCCACTTCTTCGGGAAGTCCTAGCCCCAAAAAGCCTAAACCCCCCAATACCAAAATAGCATCAGCGGCGTTGAGGGTGAAAAGTACGGGTACACTTTGAATTACGTTGAAAAATAGATACCGAGAAAGGACTTGCCAAGTGTTCGCACCCATTGCTTGTGCGGCTTCGATGAACACTTCAGTTTTTACGCTAACTGTGTGGTTGCGGACAACGCGGTAATATTGGGGGATGTAAGCAATACTGATCGCGATCGCTGCATTTAATATTCCCCTTCCTACCACAAACGCCAGTGTCACGGAAAGCAGCAATCCGGGTAAGGTATAAATGCTATCCATAAAAAACAGCAAAACCTTATCAACTCTACCGCCCAGATAGCCACTCAGCATCCCCAAAGGCACACCGATAAACATACTCAGCGAAGTAGCCAAGATAACCACTTGCAAGGCAGCTTGAATGCCGAAAACTGTGCGCGAGAACACATCATAGCCCAAGCGACTGGTGCCAAACCAATGCTTTGCTGAGGGTGCATCGTGAATCGGGTTAGCAAGGAAATCTGTGGGATCTTGCAACAATCCCCAAGCTTGAAAGATGGGAGCGAAAAAAGCCAAAAATACGAAAGACAGGGTAATAGCTAACCCAATCAGCATTAATTGCCGAGATAAATTGGGATTGTTGGCAAAACTAAAAAATCTAGGTAGCGGTTTTTTGATAACGGTCATGAGCGATCGCCTGCCAAAGAGCAAGATACGCTGACTATTGTACTAGCAGGGATTAGGGATTAGAGATTAGGGACTAGGTAAGAATTATTAACAAAGAATTTTCAGCCATTTTGCATTCATCAAATATCCAGTCCCCAGTCCCTACGGCGTGTTTTCGCTCTCCGAAAAGCCTTCAGGCTGGAAGCCTGAGGCTATACGAACAAAGCTCCGAAGCTTTGATCGGAGGAAACCTCCGATCAAACTTCTCTCTGCCTCCGCAGGCTGAAAACCCTGATTTTTCATAGTCCGCGCAGGCGGACTTTGTTTGTATAGCCGCACCCTTCCAGGGTGTCGGGCAGGAGCGAAAACACGTCCTAGCCTTACAAATTACTTTCAATCAACTTGCGGTACTCGCTTTTTTGCTTGACGCCTTTAACTTCGTTGATCAACTCTTTATCTTTAAACAGTTGAATTGTTGGCGTTCCTGTCACATTAGCATTTTGGGCGATATCGCGGTCTTTGTCGATGTCAATTTCTACAAAGTGAATTTTGCCGTCAAATTCATCCACTACTTTATTTAAAATTGGTTTGAGAGTATGGCAAGGACCGCAGCCAGGAGAAACGTATTTGACAAGAATTAAGCGATCGCTTTCGTGGAATAACTTCCGTAAAGCATAACCCCCCTCGTGGCGTGTCGCATCTAAATCAAATTCTTCTGGAGTTGTTTTCTTCTCAGTCGGTTGATGTTCTAATTCATTATCTGGAGTTTCCGCTTTTTGATGGAATTCCTCAATCAAACCAGTGAAAGACAACCAGCGTTCAGCTAACATTGCCGCCATACAGCCACTACCCGCAGCCGTAATTGCTTGCCGAAACTCATGATCCTGCACGTCACCAGCCGCAAATACGCCTTCTACACTCGTTTCTACAGAACCGTGTTTCGTGACAACGTAACCCACTTCATCTAGTTCTATTTGTCCTTCAAACAAAGACGTATTCGGCTTGTGACCAACAGCGTAGAATAAACCCTTAACGTGCAGTTGACTTTCTTCCCCGGTTTTGCTATTGCGGATTTTCACTCCATCCATGTGACCGTTACCGAAAATATCCACAGCTTCGGTGTTCCAATGCACTTTGATTTTCGGGTTACTCAAAACGCGGTCTTGCATCGCTTTTGACGCACGCATTTTCTCGGTGCGTACCAGCATATTTACCTTTGAGCCATATTTCGTCAGGTAAATCGCTTCTTCTGCTGCCGAGTCACCAGCGCCAATTACAGCCAATTCTGCGCCGTGGAAAATCGGTGTAGCACCATCACAGATAGCACAAGCCGAGATACCCCGACTCCAGAATTGATGTTCGCTGGGTAAACCCAAACGCTTTGCGGTGGCGCCTGTGGCAATAATAATACTGTGGGTTTTAAATTCCCGTTCCTCAGAGCGGACAGTAAAAGGACGCTGAGTTAAATCAACTGATATCACATCCTCAGTATATAATTCGGCTCCCCAACGCTCCGCCTGAGCCTTCATCTGATCCATCAGTTCGGGTCCTGTAATCCCTCGCGGAAACCCCGGAAAGTTCTCAACTTCAGTCGTTGTCATCAACTGTCCACCAGGTAAGCCGCCAGCTTGGAAGCCTTCAAATACAATAGGTTTCAGGTTAGCCCGTCCCGCATAAATAGCCGCTGTGTAGCCAGCAGGACCAGAACCGATAATTACCAAGTTTTCTACTGTAGGGTTGGTCATATTTTTATATAAACTCATAACGACTACGCTTAATATAGCATAACAAATTATTTTGGATTTTGTAGTCGCCGCTTCAGCGCAAAGAGCGCTAACTACAATCTGAGAAAATAAAACCCCAAAAAGAAAGATTTTTTCTCCAGGTGATATGAAAGCGCTAAAAAGTGGGCAAGTTATATCTAGAAAGCAATCGAAATATTACATCGAAATTTTCCGGAGAAACCCATGCTTAAGCCAGAATTACAAGCCAAATTCCTGCAAAACCTAAACCGTAAGAAAAAAGGCGATGAAGGTTTTACTCTAATTGAATTACTAGTGGTAGTAATTATTATCGGTGTATTAGCAGCTATTGCTTTGCCATCATTACTAGGTCAGGTGAGCAAAGCTAAACAAGCTGAAGCCAAGCAGAACCTTGGTACTTTAAACCGTTCTCAACAAGCATTTTTCTTAGAATACCAGAACTTTGCCAGCACTGTTTCTCAATTGCAAGTTGGTATTAAAAGCCAAACAGACAATTACACTTACGAAATGACTGGCGGTGGTACTGCTGCTACTGTTCAAAATAAAGCACAGGCGGGGAAACAAGCACTTAAATCCTACTATGGAGTGGTAGGTACAGCAGTGGGAGATGTAGCAACATCTGAGGCATTAACACTAGCAATAGCTTGTGAGGCTCCAGCTCCTGGTACTAGTGCGATACAACCATCCACTTCGTTTACAAACTGTGAAAATGACTATAAGTCTTTAGCTAGGTAGGAAAAACCAAGGTTTTTTTCAGTAATGTTTTTAAGGCTATTTTGCTTAAACATCTTGTCTGATTGGGTAGTGTGATTTACACATTACCCTTTTTACTGTTACAACTTTTGTGATAAATCATATGTCTTCTTTAACTGCTTCTACTCAATGGCATCAGCGTTCTAAGCAATACTTAATTCAAGGAAACTACACACAAGCTGCTACCCTTTACGAAAAGGCAATTGCCGCAGAACCGGATGTAAAATCCCACTATTGGTACTTAGGGTTAATCTTACTATTGCAGGGGCAAGAAATAGAAGGGCAGACAACTTGGTTTATGGCAATGGTGGAGGGTGAACCAGAGCAAGTTGAACTGTGGAATACGGAATTGCTGGGAATTTTGCAAACAGAAGCCGAAAGAAGAAAAGCACTATCAGAAGACTCTGTTGCTCATAAAATTCGGCAGCAAATCAAAGAAATTTTTCCTCAAGAAATTAACAACCTATTACATCTGGTACAGCTAGCTATCAAGCTGGAAATTTATACAGAAGAGTATCTGACACAATTAGGGGTGCTGGAAATACTCAAATCAAAGCTACAACTAGAAGTAGACTTTGATTTATTAATGCAAATCTTGCGGAATGTTTTAGATGAAGCGCCTTTACAAGCCTCATCAATAGAATTAGCTGAGGCTTGTTTACCATACATTCAAGATAATACTTTAGCTTTTTTGAGTGCCATACTAGGACCAGCAGTGGAAATTGCTTATTCCCAAAGGCAACCTGGAATAGCAGCAAGTTTGTGTGAACTATATTTACGCTTGGATGCTGATAACACAGAACTTTTGTCACATTTGGCAGCTTTTTATCAAAATGCTGGTGAATATGATAAAGGCATAGAAACTGCTGAATTACTTTATTCTTTGGTAGATAAATTACCAGATAAAATTTTTGCTAATCGCCAGATTCTGCGAGGATTAATGAGTGCTGGCGGTCGTTGGGAAGAAGCTTCTTCTGTGACTCAACGACAAGAATCGTTAATGGTATCGTTAATAGAAGATAAATCAACACAAATTGAACAAATACAAGTATTAAGACTGTAAAACGCAAATTTTTTTACACCTTATTTTAAAGATGAGCCAAAAAAAACAAGAGAAATACAAAATCAATTAATGCAGCTTTGCCAAGCAAATACGAAAAGTTATGCTCATGAGCAAGTAGAGTTATATCGTCAGGGTAATTTACAGCGGAAAAATCTAGATTTGAGTACTAAAAAATTAAAAATTGGTTACTTATCTCATTGTCTCAAAAGTCATTCTGTTGGCTGGTTAGCTCGATGGCTTTTCCATCATCATGACCAAGATAAATTTACAATTAATACTTATTTTGTTAATAGTAAACCTGCTTTTGATCCATTACATCAATGGTATATAAATCAAGTTAACAAAGCTTACTATTGCAATAATGTTTTTGAAGTCGCGAAACAAATTTTTGAAGACGAAATTGATATCCTAGTTGATTTAGATAGCATCACAATAGACACTAGTTGTGAAATATTGGCGCAGAAACCTGCACCAATTCAAGTAACTTGGTTGGGTTGGGATGCTTCTGGAATTCCAACGATTGATTACTTTATTGCCGACCCTTATGTTTTACCAGAATCGGCTCAGGAATACTACAGCGAAAAAATTTGGCGTTTACCTGAAACTTATATAGCTGTAGATGGTTTTGAAGTGAATGTACCGACAATACGTCGTTCTCAATTAGATATCCCCGATGATGCTGTGGTGTATCTGTGTGCTCAACGCGGCTTTAAAAGACATCCAGATACAGCACGATTGCAATTAAGGATTCTTAAAGAAGTCCCAAATAGTTACTTTTTAATTAAAGGTACGGCTGATGAAGAATCTATCAAACGTTTCTTTACTCAGTTGACAGAGGAAGAAGGCGTAGATTATAATCGCCTGCGATTCCTCCCTGATGTTGCTTTTGAAGCCGTTCACCGAGCAAATTTAGGGATTGCGGATGTTGTATTAGATACCTACCCCTACAATGGAGCTACGACAACTCTAGAAACTTTGTGGATGGGTATTCCTTTAGTGACGCGGGTGGGTGAGCAATTTGCAGCTCGTAACAGCTACACGATGATGAAGAATGCAGGTATTACAGAAGGTATTGCCTGGACTGATGAACAATATGTAGAGTGGGGTGTGCGGTTAGGTAAAGATGAGGCTTTGCGACAACAAATTGCCTGGAAACTCAAAGCATCGCGGCAAACTGCACCACTTTGGAATGCGAAGCAATTTACTCTTGAGATGGAGAATGCATACGAGCAAATGTGGCAAAGGTATATTAAAGGCTGATAGCTATTTTTAGAGCCTTAAAAATAAGAGCATCCACGAGTGATGCTCTTATTTTTGTAGTTTATTAATGGCTCACCCTTTACAATGCAGAGGTTGTAAGACTATTGAAGTAATCCAAATTGTAGGATGGAAGATTGTCTGCTTTTACTTGTGCGATCGCTTGTTTATTTTCACATTCCAAAACAATTCTCGCTTGAATGCGAGATAGCAAAGCTTCCCACTGAATATCAGCCAAGTTACTAATTAAAGAAATTTCCAGCCCTTCTGTTATATCTAAACCTTCTTCCATCAGCAGATTCATTGTCACACCAGATAGCAAAAGTTCAGCATCTTCACTAGAAATGCCACTAGTATCAATAAGCAAAGTGATTTTTTGGCTATCGGGATGAGTTGCGATCGCGCTAATCAGTTTTTCCAATTCTAAACCGAGTGATTCTTCTGGCTGTGACCAATCTGGAAATACAATTAAATTAATTTCTCTGAGATTTAATGACAAAAGGGTAGTGTTAATTAAGGTAGAACTAACTACTTTCGCCATATTTGACCAAGAAAACTTTTTCGCTTGTTCCAAACCCGCAGCAATTAACGAGTTGCGAACAGATGGCTTTTGTACTTCACACAATGCATTTGCCATCTCTTCAATATCATTATCTTGCACATATAATGCGGCTTTACCGGCAACTTCTGGAATCGATGCATTTGGGCAAGTTATGACTGGACATCCACAAGCGATCGCTTCTAAAACTGGCAAACCAAAACCTTCATATTTAGAAGGATAAACCAGCGCAACAGCACCAGAATAAGCTATTTTTAATTCTTCATCACTAAGTTGCAGCATATGGACAGTACTACCCGATGTATATGCTCTTAATTGTTCATCGAGTAAGCCACCACCTGTACAGACAATATCAAATGCCTGTTTGCTGTAAAGTTTAGCAAAAGCCTCTAAAAATAAAATAGTATTTTTATAACCGCCAATGCTTACTATCATAAAGTAAGGCTTGGAAATGCCGTACTTTATTTTAAAACTATTAAGTTCTTCTTGACTAGCTGGTGAAAAATTACCTGTCACACCACAAAGAGCAACTTTTACTGATTCTAAAGGTATTTCTGGGAAAAACCTTACTAAATCACGCGCTGTATTTTCAGAAATTGCTAAATAGGTAGATGCATTTTGAATAGCTTGATGTTTTACTTGCCACATGGGATTATTCATATCCCATCCCATAACTTCTGGAATCATGTCATATGCCATGAATACAGAAGATGTTGTCGTCGGGGTAGTGTAGTAGCTAGAGATAAATAAATCAGCAGCTTCTTCATCGCACACTTGCTGTAATATTTCGCGATCGGCATCAGTATTTTTGTAATCATAAGCTGGTATAAGTCGATATCTTACTCCAGGAATTTTGGGAGCAGTTCCAGCGCGGTCAAGTACAACAATATGCTTCGCAAAGCCATTGTTTACCCATTCTTCGATCAATGATTTCCAGACACGAGCAATACCAGTTTTGTAGAGTTGAAAAAATACTCCATCAACAATAATCTTTGGATGTGTTGAATAATGTTTTCTCGCAAAAATTCCTCTATTACGAATATGTAAAGCTCTCTGATCGAGACGTCCATCCCTGCCAGTAGTATTTTGTTTATGTCGCATCAAGTTTTCAATTTGAGGAATAGGTATCAGCGAGTATCCTGCTAATTTTGCCCTATAGCACAAATCTACATCATCCCAATAGCCTGGACCATAATCTTCACACCAACCTCCTAAGGCTTTTAGGGTAGAATTTTTAATGCATAATGCCCATCCTTCTATATAACTTTCACCTAGCTCATTTTGCATTAGACCGGGACCAGCTATACCATTTATAGCTAGATTGCATAGGCTTTCAAGTGGAAAATTTAAAACTTGCACATCATTGTTTAAGAACAAGATATACTCTCCTGTAGCCACCTCTGCACCTTGATTGTTACCTGCGGCAAATCCCCGGTTTTCCTCGTTTCGGATGAGTTTAATATTGTGTTGATGGCAAAATTCCTGCAATGCCAATTTGCCTTGTGGCTGACTACCATTATCAACAAAAATTATTTCCGCATCTTTCAAATGTTCAAGATTAGGCTTCCATATATCTAATAATTCAGTATGATCCCACCAAGGTATAACTATACTTGCAAGTCTAATATGTTTTGTTTGTTTATATTCCTCTTCAAAAAGTTGGTTTTTTTTTGAATGACGCTCATGTATTATATTTTTTAAGGTATAGTTTTCATTTGTATGCGATTGATTACTGTCAATAGTAGTTACACTCTGCTCATCTTTACAAAACTGAATTTTTACCACTACATTCTGTTCATTTGATAGTATAGTTTTACTAGCTTCGACCCAAAAGCAACTTTGCCCATGCGACCAGTATTCATTAATTTTAATTTGTCTAAAACCTGCACCTGCTAGTAGTCGGCGCAAACGCATTTCAGTAAAGCCTGTTTTATGAAATTCTCCAGTATGAGTCTGCAAGCCGAAAATAGTATCTAATTGCCAGCCCCAGCGCTCTTCTTCTGGCTTGGCTAACCATTGCTGCAAGCACCACTCAAGATTTGGCAAATTCATGATCAATTTAGCATCAGGCTTCAAAACTCTTGCCCATTCTTTCAATGCTAATGGCACCTCATATTTGCTGAGATGCTCTAACATATGCTCTGTGAAAATTTCATCTACAACATCATCATCAATAGAAAGGTTAAAAATATCCATCTTGATGATGCTAGGAGCAGAAACATGTTGGTCAATGTTAAAGTATCCTTCTTTTATATTGATTCCACATCCAAGGTGGAGCTTAAATGAATTATTATTGCTTTCCATAAGGTCTGGTTAAAGTTAAATTTTTTTCCAACTAACAACTCTAAGGGCGATCGCTCTTAGCTCTTTCCTACTTGTTTCTTCATCTGCTCTAATAAAGCTTGATAATCTTTCCGTTCAGGTTGCAGTTTTACCAGTTTCTCTAACGGTTCAACAGCACCTTTAACATCTTTTAGCTGTAGCCTCGCATTTACTAACCCCTCTAAAGCCACTTGGTTTTTTGGTTCCCGTTGCAAAACCAACTCAAAACCCCGTGCCTGTTGTTGTAATGAAGACTCAACAGACGCAGTTGCTGACTGGGGTTTGTGATTAGCCTGTTGCAGTGCAGGAATCACCGCAAACGCTGTAGAACCCGCGAAGGAGATTATAGAGACGAATCCAACAATCTTTTGCAGACGCTGCGATCGCTTCATCCGTGCCATCATGTATTCTTTTTCAGAAATAGCCATCTTTGAACTGCTTGCTGTAGGAACTTAACTAATTTTGGTTTCGCAAAAACTACTACTATTTACTGATTGACTGAATAGTAAATATATGTAGTGCTATAAAGAGCGCATCTAGCAGACAAGAGCAAAATCTTTCTTAATGAAATCGATCCGCTCTCATCAGTAATTGCCATGCTCAGGATACCCATCGACAACTTAGGAACTAACATTTGTCCTAAAAATTTCTGGTGCTAATCCGCCAGGGAAAAGTATTTTGCGGTCACGCTGGTCTATAATGCTTACCGTGAGTTTATTTGGGCGTTTTTCGGCTCAAGCTGTCGGTAAAGAGCGATCGCTCTGCAAGCCTTAAATTATTACTTCTGATGGTGTAATAAAAAAATAAAGCGATCGGCAGTTGATGTAGAATTATTTTTAGTACCATAGTTACAAGAGCAGAAAACTGCTGTTTCTAGTTTGCCTTTGCGACTTCGTCACAATAAAAAATATTACATTTAGATAAAAATGTCCGGTTAGTTACTCCAACCCTGAATATTTGCGGTATCGTAAATAACGTTTCACTCAAAGAGGCGGTAAATATTTCCAGGCGACTGCAAAGTTTACCATTACTCAAAAATTTCCTAAAACCCCTTGTGATATAAATTGCTTATCACACACTTCCTTGATTACTAGAAAGAATAAAGTCTTACTAGCCGTCCTCACAATTGCTATATCTGCAAGTCTTAGGACGGCTAATTTTTTTGATCGGTGTCTACAACGACTGCTATGGGGTATTTGAGTTTTTAGGTGTTGATTACCGTACAAAACCGAAATCATCACAACGCAAGTAGAGTTAGTTATGGTAGAGTTAAGAAGTTAAGACTGGCTTTGCCAAAGTACAACTCTACGCATAGGCAAAAATCCCCCAAGGGAAAGCAGTTTTGATTAAGAATTTACCATACATAATCTGAATTCATTCGAGGCTATGACTCAGCAGCAAGTAATTCACCCTATGGTGAAATTGCAGCGTAACGTGCAATCACTCGTAGAATCTAAAATCATCAAGCCAACCGATAGCATTTGGAAAATCGCCTTGCTTTACGGCAATGAATGGCAGTACTGGAAGCAGGAATTGCTAGATTTTGGCTTTACTATGCAAGACCCAATTGGCGATTTGTTAGCAGTAGAAGCTTGGGACGAAGACTCAGACTAAGGATAAGGAGAGTGGGAGAGTGGGAGACAAGGAAGAATTTGCTTCCTTATTTATCCCTCTCCTCCACTCCTCCCCTCCCCCACTCCTCCCCTCCCCCTATTGGCAAGTAGCTAATGCCGTAGCAAGTTCCTTCGCTGTTTGAAAGCGATCGCGTGGCAGTGGTTCTGTAACGCGGTCAACAACCTCTCTTAATTGGGGAGTAAAAGTGGGAACGCTTGACAAATCAAATCGGAAATTTCGACCGCGCTGACGATAAAACTTAAAAGGATTTTCGGCTGTAAGCAAAAAAATTAGTGTTGGTCCAATCGCGTACAAATCGGATTGCGTCAAGGGTTGTCCTCGCTCTTGTTCGGGAGCGCAATAACCTTCTGCACCAATGCGAGTACCCGGTGTTGTGCCAATTTCTTTCACAGCGCCAAAATCCAGCACCACTATCTGATTATTAGAACTTCGCACCATCAGGTTAGCAGGTTTAATATCGCGGTGAATGAGTGGTGGATCTTGCCTATGGAGGTAATCTAATATGTCGCAGGTTTGAATCATCCAAGCGATCGCTCGACTGGGGGTGACAGGTCCAGTGCTATAAACTAGTTTTTCCAAATCCTGACCGTGGACTAATTCCATTGCCAGGTATTTTTTCCCGCTATCCACAAAAAAGTCGTAATACTTAGGAATTCCTGGATGGCTCAGGGATTTGAGAGTATATGCCTCGCGTTCAAATAATTCTTGAGCCTTGGCAATTTTCGCCATATCAGCATTCATTTGCTTTAACACCAGCAATTGCGGATATCCAGCAATCCAACCAGCCGCATCCCAAGCTAGATAGGTAGTTCCCATACCTCCCTGTCCGAGCGTCCGCAACACCTGATAGTAGCGAATTATCTTTTCTACTGTCAGCGGTTGACCACAGCGGACGCAAAATAGATTCTTAGGAGAATTACCTTCATGGGTGCAAGTTGAGCGTGATGTTGCAGGAGTTTTTGCTGACACCACTTCTATAAAACTCTTTGCAGTTGCTTCGATTTCCCCGCCAACTTCTTTCCCCGCTAATTTAGGAGCGGGTGATTTTATTGGCTGAATTTCAAATTTCAGTAGTGGACCGCGCTGTGCCAATTGCAACAATGAATTATCTGGCAGCAAACTCTGTGTCACCAAAATATTATTAAGGAAAGTGCCATTTGTGCCTTGACTGATTACCTGCCAGGAATCACCCTTGTTGCCAGAATTGATTTGCCTGAGTTCTAGATGATACCGAGAAACCAAATTATCAGTTAAAACAACGTGATTATCTGCCGCTCGACCAATCCTAATTACGGAGCAGTCTTCAAAGCACCACTGCTTTATTGGCGTTTTTTCTTGCGCTTCTAACAGTGTGAGAGTAATCACAATATAAAATAATGTTAGTTGGTAGTTGTTGGTTGTTAGTTGTTAGATGCTAGTTGATAAAAAACTCCATACTTCCCCCTACAGACGTTCCGGCGGAACGTCTCTACTTAACTTCTAGCTTTTAACCATTTTTTTGAGTTTCGACATTAGGACGGACTTTTGCTCGGATGAGTACAGCAGTAATGTTGTCATGACCATTATGTTGGTTTGCCAAATCAATTAACTCTCGGACTCCGCGTTCCAGGTTAGCGCCATAACTGAGCAGCGGTTCTAAATGAGTAGAAAAATGAGTTTCTAGTAAATCATTATCTGATAAACCGTCCGAAGCGAGGATGAAGAGTGTATCTTCATTGATGCTGAAAAACTGCACATCCGGATGGATCAAGTTTTCGTTCCGTGGACCAAGAGCTTGAGTAAGTTGATAAGCATCTGCGCGAGCGTAAGCTAAACTTGGTTCTACTCCACGAGCAATTTCTCGTTGACCGACTTCGTGATCTACGGTTATTTGTTTGAGTTTTTGCTTGCGAGTCAACTTGTACAGACGACTATCCCCCACATGAGCAACTGCTGCTTGAGTGTCTTGGATTAAGAGCATTACCAAGGTAGTGCCCATCCGACCGACGCCAGAACGGGCATCTTCTTGATTAACATTGTAAATTGCCTGATTTGCTAAAAGTACTGCTTCCGCGATGCTGTCTTCAGTTGGCAGCTGGTCAGAAAGCCAATGTTTTTGGAAGTATTCCCGCAGGGTGTTAACTGCCAACTCACTGGCAACTTCGCCACCAGCGTGTCCACCCATTCCGTCGCAGAGAATGTATAAACCTCGCGCTTGCAGAACTCGGTTTTTTGGTAATTCTAATTTGTTAATTTTGGTTTCAACACCGAAAAAGTCTTCATTGTGTTGGCGTTGACGCCCAACATCCGTGCGTCCTGCATCTTCTAGGCTAATTAACTGCATCGGCAGCACCACTGTTGACATATCATCGTCTATGGCAGTGGTATCTTCTGTGTCCTCTAATTGGAGGATAGTAGGCGATCGAGTATATTCATTTATGTATGGGTCAGTTGCAGTTCCGGTTGTGAATGCTTCCAATTCTGCTGCTATCGCCTCTAAACGCGATCGCAACTGAGCGATCGTCTCAATGTTACCTAACTCAATCTCCCCCAACAACTGTATCACAGAGCCAGATTGAGTTCGTTGCGACTGTCTAAATAACGCCTGCCAAACACGTCCCAAAGCTTCAATTGTCAAAGGTTGCTCTTGGGCATCTTCTGGCAAATCAGCCGAATTATTTCTATCTGTTTCTACGTATAATTTTTGTAGTGCCAGCGTCTGGTCTTCATCCAATCGCAAATTCGACAACTGCAACAGACTTTGCCGACAATTCAATGGTTCTAATAACGCCCAGAGTTGGGTCATCTGATAAAACCAATGTAATATTTGTAGCTGGCTTGCCGTCTCATTTTGCCATAATTCGATTAAATGCTGCCAATCCGAGCGATTCTCAATGAGTACCACCTGTATGTCTTTTTCCTGCCATGCATCGTGAATCGATGGTATTTCTGGGTGAGACCCTGATTGCAAAGCAATGTAAGGTTTGGCGAGGCTAGGAATTCTGGCTGCTTGGGTTGATGGCGTAATCAAACTGTTTTGCTGATTTCCTAGTATTGCCACTAGGGGCGAAACTTGATATGGTTGGCAGTCTAAAACTCTTACAAGCACCTCAGTATTAGCGGCAAATTCTGACATTGCTGGTAGCGGATCTAACAGCTTATAGCGCTCTTGCGAGTCTAAATAAGAACCAACTGGGAGTTCAGAGAAGCCGATTAAGTTAGAAGAAAGAAGCGAAGAATCATTTTTTTGTTTTTCCGTCTCCTCAACTTCTGGTTCACTTTCGCCAATTTTTTCTACAAAAGCCTCTTCCTTGGCAATAATTGCCCACCAAATTGTGCCGCATTCCGTGCCGCAGTTCTGACATTGTTCTGCATTCACAGCCACAGCGCTACTGCATTTTGGGCAGACCTTTTGCGTTAAGGACGTGCCACAGTTTTGACAGAACTTGTTGGTATTAGAGTTTTCAAATTTACACTGGGGGCAAATCAGCATTGTGGAAGTTCCTTAATTCCCTTATCCTCGGTGCTTCTGAGCACTACAATTGATGCATTGCCACAATTGGCTGCTTATAGTAGACCGATAAAATATTGTGGTGTCAACATTGAATTTTGCTGACAGTATTAATTCTTACGCATATTTTCCAAATATGTAAAATACAGGCAAGCCTATCCCTCACAATAACCTGCCATTAAAAGTTAGCGATCGCTCATATTTAAACACATATCTTTAGCTTTGAGGGAGTGGGGCAGCTTTCTTGAGCAGGGGGAGAAATAATTGTCCCCCACTCCCCCACTTCCCCACTTTTGTAGAGACGCGAGGAACATCGCGTCTCTACTCCCCCTCATCCCTCAGAAGCCCGTGGTAGTAGGATGGTAAAACAGGTACGCTTTGATTCACTTTCAACCTCGATTGTGCCTCTAAGGGAAAAAATGAGTTTTTGTACTAGTGCCAATCCTAATCCGGTTCCGCCTTGCTTACAAGGATCGTTGCTGGGAATGCGATAAAATTTGTTAAAAATAAGTGGTATTTCTGTAGTGGGAATTTCCACACCAGTATTAATTACTTGCAATTGAATTTCTTTTGATTTTAATTGAGCGCTGAGGGTAATTTGTGCTGCCGGAGGGCTGAATTTACAAGCGTTGGTGAGTAGTTCGATCAAAATACGTTCCAGACTGAAGGCATCGCAAACGAGTGGGGGAAGATTGGCAGCTATATTTAGCTGCAACTCTTGCTGAGAACTGTTGCGATTGCGTGCTTGAAATACCTGGAATACTCGCCAAAGCCATTGCTGTAGTTGAATTGTTTCTAATACCAAGGGTTTAGCGTTGCTATCGAGCTTTTGCAAATCCAGGAAATTATTAATTAGATTAATTTCGCGATCGCACTCGTTGTCTAAAATTTGAAAGTAGCGAGCTGCTTTTGAGCGTTCTGTTTGTGGCTTGTTCATTTCCAACAAAAAGTTTTGCTCTTTATTCAGTGAGATTCCCAGCATCTGAATCGCCATTTTCATGTTAGTTAGTGGCGTCCGTAATTCATCAGAAACTGTACTGATAAATTCATCCTTCAGACGATTGAGACTTTCGATTTCATCGAATCGCGCTTGTGCTGCTTCTTGAGTTTCTTGAAGAGCAACTTCCGCACTTTTGCGCTCTGTAATGTCAATACAACTACCAATGTAACCAGCAAAGTTACCTATTGATGTAAACCTGGGAACCCCTGAATCTAAAATCCAACGATAATTGCCGTCATGTCGCTTGAGCCGATATTCCATCTGAAATTTCGCTCGTGCATTAAAGGCAGATTCATAGGTTTTTAAACAAAAATCTTGATCTTCAGAATGTACGCTTTCCAACCAGCCTAAACCTTGCTGTTGTTGTAAGCTGCGTCCGGTAAAATTTAACCAAGATTGGTTGAAAAAATTACATAACGAATTACTTCCAGACATCCACAACATAACTGGTGCTGTGTCAGCCATAATGTGAAAGCGTTCTTCACTTTCTCGTAACAAGTCTTCCGTCTGTTTATGAGCGGTGATATCCTCGCAAATCATGAGAATCAACGGATTTTGCTGAGGACACTTGTCAGAAGGGTTTCCCTCCAAAAGAAAGTGTCCGTCTTCACTTGGTAATATCCGCGCTGTAACTTTTACCCACACAATCTTACTGGCATTTAAGCGAAACTCCCAATTAGTAATTTTGCTTTGGGGTGATGCTGTTAATAATTCTTTGAAGGCATTACTTAAGCTTTGCTTCTCTGATTGCTCAAACAAGTTAAAAATTGAAGTTTCGATTAGTTCTTCTGGTGTATATCCCAGACTGTCTGCACCAAATTTGTTTACAGACACAATTCTCCCTGCTGCATCCAAGGTAAAATACAGAGAAGGTGTATTTTCATACAAAGTACGATACCACTGGAGTTCTTGTTGGGTACGACGCAAGGTTTCTGGGGTGCAAAGTTCTAAATCCTTGGCTCGTCCAGGCACAAGTTCCAGATGTGGAGGTGTTATGGAAAAAATATCTTTTTGAAGAGTGTCATGCCAGCTAGATTGCTGATTGCGGATCATAGATTTAAACTTGCACCGAAGCGAAAAGTGTGAACTAGGCGGTAAGAAAAAATTAGTATTATACAG
The DNA here is from genome assembly GCA_019359015.1 of Spirirestis rafaelensis WJT71-NPBG6. Taxonomy (GTDB): domain Bacteria; phylum Cyanobacteriota; class Cyanobacteriia; order Cyanobacteriales; family Nostocaceae; genus Hassallia; species Hassallia rafaelensis. The sequence continues at coordinate 34,401 of JAHHID010000026.1, read as the reverse complement.
GTTTGGAATAAATTTTTGTGAAAATTTTAAATAAAAACTTATGTAAAGACTAGACTTCTTGCAAAAGTCAGGGGAAAGGGGAGCCAATGATAATTGCATGTAGGGAGCCTTCCCCCTTAGAAGCAATGCTTAAGGCTTAAAAATAGATGCTTTTTTGTGTGATTTAGTCAAATTATGCAACAATTTGACTTCTTCTGCCGTAAGTTCGCGCCACTGTCCTGGTTGTAAATCATCTAATTTTAAGTGGGCGATCGCTATCCTCATCAGTCGCAAGGTAGGAAATCCGACAGCAGCAGTCATCCTTCTCACCTGGCGGTTTTTCCCCTCTGTCAAAGTCATTTCTAGCCACGCTGTGGGGACATTTTTTCTAAATCTTATCGGTGGATCGCGATCGCTTAACAACGGTTCTTCTGCTAAAAGTCGTACTTTTGTCGGTCGAGTACGGTAATCTTGAATTTGCACACCTGTTTGCAACTTCTGCAAAGCCTCTGCATCCGGAATTCGCTCTACCTGTACTAAATAAGTCCTTTCATGTCCAAATTGAGGATGAGAAAGACGATGTTGCAATTGTCCGTTATTTGTCAATAATAATAATCCTTCACTGTCCCAGTCTAAACGCCCCACAGGGTACACATCAGCCACTTCGATGTAATCTTTTAGCGTACTGCGGTTAGGGCTATCTTTTGTAAATTGGCTGAGAACGCCATAGGGTTTGTAAAAAATGATATACCGATGCTCGTTCATTATTTAAAAAATACCTTATACCATTTCACGAAATGCTTGATACAAATTATTTTTCCTAATTTCTTTCCCCCCTGCCCCCTGCCCCCTGCCCCCTGCTCCCTTGCGGTCTATTTGTATCAACTTTAAAGTGAAACGGTATTACAGGCTATACGAACAAAGCCTGCGCGGGCTAGAATCCAGCTAGCTTGTGCTTTTAAATTTAGGTGACGATAATTATTTTAAACATAACAAAGCTGGATGTTTAAAGTTAGCCAACCGAATGCGAGAGGCAAAGCTTTCGCCCATCAAAGCGCGGCAAGAAGCTTTTTACGCATTTGTAGATCGCTTAACAGCAAATCCCTCTTCCATAAAGTATCCCCATTGATCACACCAGAGAAAATCCATAGAAGCAGAAAACGTAAGACGCATAACCCTTGCTTACCTTAGGATTTGTTAACTTGCTTGCGCTCACCGACAACGAAGGTGATACAATCAATTTTCATGCTAGGGGTGCCTGCACTTTTCAGGCTGAGAACACACCCTTAACACCTGAGTCTGGGTAATACCAGCGGAGGGAAGCTGTTTATCGAGGGAATTCAATATGCGGACTCAATGGGTTGCCAAGCGCCAGGGACAAGATAATGTCACGCAAATCCACTACGCACGCCAGGGTGTTATTACTGAAGAAATGGATTATGTCGCTCGACGGGAAAACCTCCCAGTTGAGCTAATTAGAGACGAAGTAGCGCGGGGACGGATGATTATTCCCGCGAACATTAATCACACTAACTTAGAGCCAATGGCGATCGGCATTGCCTCTAAATGCAAGGTAAATGCCAATATCGGCGCTTCGCCTAATTCTTCCAATCTTCAAGAAGAAGTAGATAAGCTAAAACTAGCGGTGAAGTATGGCGCTGATACCGTGATGGACTTGTCTACTGGCGGGGGTAACTTAGATGAAATTCGCACCGCCATTATCAAAGCTTCACCAGTGCCAATCGGAACAGTCCCAGTTTACCAAGCTTTGGAAAGCGTTCACGGCACAATTGAGAAACTCACCGCCGATGACTTTCTTCATGTAATCGAGAAACACGCCCAGCAAGGGGTAGACTATCAAACTATCCACGCCGGAATTTTGATTGAGCATTTGCCTTTGGTGAGAAATCGCATTACTGGCATTGTCTCTCGCGGTGGCGGTATTTTGGCACGGTGGATGCTGCATCACCACAAACAAAACCCGCTTTATACCCACTACCGTGACATCATCGAGATTTTCAAAAGATACGATGTCTGTTTCAGTTTGGGTGATTCTTTGCGTCCTGGCTGTACTCATGATGCTTCAGATGAAGCACAATTAGCTGAGTTGAAAACTCTGGGGCAATTGACCCGCAAAGCGTGGGAAGATAACGTTCAGGTGATGGTAGAAGGTCCCGGACACGTCCCGATGGATCAAATTGAATTCAACGTCAAAAAGCAGATGGAAGAGTGTTCTGAAGCACCTTTCTACGTGCTGGGACCATTGGTGACAGATATTGCTCCGGGTTATGACCATATTACTTCAGCGATCGGTGCAGCGATGGCTGGTTGGTATGGTACGGCGATGCTTTGTTACGTAACACCGAAGGAACATTTAGGACTACCTGATGCCGAAGATGTACGTAACGGTTTGATTGCTTACAAGATTGCAGCTCACGCAGCTGATATTGCTAGACATCGCCCAGGCGCGAGAGACAGAGACGATGAGCTTTCTCAAGCACGTTATAATTTCGACTGGAATCGTCAGTTTGAATTATCACTCGACCCGGAAAGAGCGAAAGAATATCACGACGAAACTTTACCAGCAGACATTTACAAAACTGCTGAGTTTTGCTCGATGTGTGGCCCTAAATTCTGCCCAATGCAAACTAAAGTTGATGCTGATGCGTTGACAGAATTAGAGAAGTTCTTGGCGAAAGAGCCGGTAGCGCAAGGTTAACAGATAGCCCTCAGACTGTAAGTCTGGGGCTATACGAACAAAGCCCACCTTCGTGGGCTAAAACTATTTATTATTTATAGCGTTTAATATTAGAGATATTATTCTGTCTCTACGCAAGATATTTTGGGTAAATTAGTAATCTCGACGTAAGATTCCACTCGCAATGAGGTAGTTATGAATTTTCCACTACCTACTTAATTGATTCTTTATCTTCTCTATAGCTTGAGTCAATCCTTGAGTATGAGTCCATCCTACATAACCCCCAAAAATCATTTTGTTGTTACTGTCAGCTAAAAAGATATGCTTAACATTAGCAGGATTAATAAATATTTTAATTGCAGTACCATCTTTAAGAGCAAAAATAGGTGTGGCTCTTCTAAAATCTCTACTATGAGCTTGAGTCATACCTGGGACATTAATTAATATTTCAACAGCTTTTTGAGCGTTTTGAGAAATGCTGGAAGCTATTTCTGCTTCAGTATTCCATTCTTGTAACCAATCTATTCCCTTTTGACTTAAGCGAAAACCTTCTTCAAAAAATCCTAATGGCATTTTCATTACCTCATTTGGTGTTACATTTATAAACCAAATACTTTTAACCTACAGACAAAGTTTTTACTTAATGACGGTTGTAAAAACATCTACAATTTTCGCAGTTATGTTTGAAAATTATATTAGAAGAAACCAAAATAGAGGCTATTTGTTAGAAACTATCGTATTTTCTAAGCTTCTTATCTACTAAACTATATCAACTCTTTAAATACAAAATAACCGTGAGAATACGCAAAAATATTATTGAAACAAAATAAGCTCCCCAACCTTTGATGGTAGTTCTAGTGTTTATTCAGATTCGTCTCTAATTTTGAAATAGTAATAAAGATTAGCAACAGCCAAATCTGATGCTTCTTCTAAATTCGATGAAACTAAAGTTTTGTAACCAGCATTCGCAGCTTGTTGATTAATATAAAATTCCGAATGTTGGCGTAGTTCATCATCGAACAAAAATAATAGCTGGTCACGTAGAGAGTAGAAATGAGACTTTCCTGCTAATTCTTCGTATATTAATTGTTCTAAAGACTAGGGTTTAACGCATTCCCAGGCAGAGCGTGAAAACGACATAACCAGATAAAAATGTTATTGGAAGAGGTTTTTAAAGTAAATATTTATAAAAGCTAAAAATATAAAATTAGAGCATGAAGATCCGATCGCTTCCTTCGATTTTGGCTTGATTCAGAGCTTTGCTAGCTTTGGTAATCAGCATATTTATAGATAATTGCCCAGATGGAATAATACTGGCAACCCCGATGCTAAGGGTCACGTGTTCACTAACTTTTGAATCAGCATGAACTATAGCAGTAGCTTTGACAGCAGATCGAATTGCTTCTGCAACACCAAAAGCTGTTTCCGCAGAAGTATTTGGTAAAGCGATCGCAAATTCATCATGAGCGTAACGCGCTACCAAATCTGCCGATCGCCTTTTGCTCTTATTAATCGTGTAAGCAATTTTACATAAACATTCATCTCCCGCTGCATGCCCGTAAGCATCGTTATAAGCTGGGAAAAAATCAACATTACACAAAATTAAAGAAAGAGGTAATTCTACCCCTTGCAATCTTTTCCATTCGCGCTGTAAATACTCATCAAAGTAGTGACGGGTGGCAAGCTGAGTTAAATTATCAAACAAAGCATGACGTTGTGACTCCCGATTCGCTGTCTCGATCTGTACTGTCAGCTTACACTCGCGTTGAATTTGTCCTCGGTGTTCGGCGATCGCCCATCGAGAACCAAGCAAGCGACTAATTCGCAAATTCAACTCACCCCAATTAATAGGTTTTGTGATATAATCTGTCGCCCCTACTTCAAAAGCTCGGTTAACCGACTGTTTGTCGTCAAGAGCAGTAATCATTAAAACCGGAGGACAATCATCAGCAAAATTAGCTCGCATTTTGGCGCAGCAAGTAAAACCATCCATCGCCGGCATCATGGCATCTAATAAAATTAAATCTGGCATTTGCTCTTGACAAATATCCAAACAATGTTGTCCACCACATGCCTCAACAACCCGATATCCTTCCTTCTCCATAGCCCGCTTTAGCACTAATCGCAAGGTTTTTTCATCATCTACAATCAAAATTAAAGGTGGGTTGTTTTGATAGTCCGGTTTAATCATGGTGTTTGCTTGAATGTTGTAATTGCAAAGCAGCTTCTACCCGTTGATACTCTTTTTCAACTTGTAAAACCAGAGTAGATGCACTGACAGTAGTCCCAGCGCGACCCATCGCTTCTAGTTCCGCACACAGTTTGGCAAGAGGCATTGCCCCGATGGTCAGGCTCAACGATCTCAGGGAATGAGATGTACTACGCAACATTGAAGCATCTGCTTTATCAACCGCTTCGGCGATCGCACTCAGTCTTTGCGGTGCATCTTCCAAATAACTATCAATAATCTCTGCCAGCATTTCGACATCGTCGCCGGTCATATCTTTTAAAGCTTGAAACGTTCCGCCATCAATCGCTGGTGCAACATCCTCAGAAACGATTTCTGGCTGAAAAACTGTCTTCTCCCGGTTGACACGAGCCATCAAATCAGATGTTTCCATAGCTGAAGCAAAATCAGATTGCCGCAAGCGTCTGTAGTTTTCAAAAGATTGGATGAGAGCCTCGACACGAATAGGTTTGCTGATATAGTCATTCATGCCAGCACCGAGGCATTCTTCCCTATCGCCTTGCATAGCATGGGCAGTCATCGCAATAATCCAAGGACGGGTCGGGTGCGACCATTCCTGACAGATTCGCCGAGTCGCTTCCAGCCCATCCATTTCCGGCATTTGTACATCCATGAAGACTAAATCATAAGACTGACGCCGCAAAGCTGACAGGGCTTCTAATCCATTATTAGCTACATCGGCACGGTAGCCAAACCGCTGTAGCATCTGTATTACTACCTTTTGGTTTAAAGAAATGTCCTCTACCAAAAGAATGCGTAATGGCAAATCTTCACTCAACTGCGAATTAAATATTGACGGTGATAACTCCAAAGGTGTTACTGACTTACGTTGCCCGTATAACAGACGGACTAACACATCGTACAAATGCGATTGTCTAATAGGCTTACTTAAAACAGCAACGTATTCAGCTTTTGCGCCAATTTCTTCGTGTGTTAATTTGCCAACAGAACTCACTATCACTAACGGTAGTTCTTCACAACCGGAAAGAGAGTGGATACGTGTTGCTAAATTTAAACCATCGATCTGTGGCATCTGCATATCCAAAACAACAATATCAAATTGCTCTTTTGAAGTAAGAAATTCTAAAGCTTGCAAACCGGACTCAGCCGCTTGAACAATCATTCCCCAGTTAGAGGCTTGTAAAGTAATAAATTGTTGGTTAACGGCGTTATCATCAACCACTAGCAGCCGTTTACCAATTAAATTTGACTGAACACCTTTAAGGTCAACGATTTCTGAATAAGAAGAAGACGGAGCGACGATGGTAAAATAAAACGTAGATCCAATGCCAACGTCACTTTCGACCCACATCTTGCCGCCCATGATTTTGCTCAAGCGGTTGCTGATTGCTAAACCCAATCCAGTGCCACCATATCGGCGCGTCGTGGAAGCATCAACCTGACTAAAAGGTTTAAATAGTCGTTCTATCTGTTCTTTGGAAATACCAATTCCTGTATCTTTGACGGCAAATTGAATTTCGTAATTCTTAATCGCTGCTTCGTTTTCTTGTTGGTCACTGATTAATTGTTTTGCTGTCACAGAAACAACGACCTCCCCAACTTCTGTGAATTTAACCGCATTACTGAGCAGATTCACTAAAATTTGTCGCACTCGCGTGCTATCTCCGATAATTGTGGTCGGAGTTTTGAGATCAATTAGGTATGCTAAATTTAGGTTTTTGGCTGCGGCTTGGGAAGCTAGTAAATCTAAAGCTTCTTCTATACAATTACGCAGGTTAAAGGGATGTTTCTCTAAGTCCAACTTGCCAGACTCAATCTTGGAGAAGTCCAAAATATCGTTGATGACGGTAAGCAGTACATCGCTGCTGCTGCGGATGGTTTCCACAAAGTCTTGTTGTTGGGGGGTGAGTTGCATATCCAGCAAAAGCCCAGTCATCCCAATCACCGCATTCATGGGGGTGCGAATCTCGTGACTCATCATGGCTAAGAACTCGCTTTTGGCTCGGTTAGCAGCTTCAGCTTCTCGTGTTGCCTGTTCTAAGGCTAAATTTTTTCGAGTGACTTGTTCATGCTGTTTTGTTTCCTGTTCTAGAAGATGAGCTTGAGCAAGGGCAATTCCAACTTGGGCAGCGACAGATTCCAGTAGTTCAATTTCATCGGTTGTCCAAGAGCGAAAGTGGTCGCACTGATGCAATGCAATCAAGCCGTTCGGTTCGCCTTGGTAAGATGTCCGAATTGCTAAAGTCGATTTTAATTGAATTTGGCGACAGATGGATTCTACAGGTTTTAACAGAGGTTCACTATAAACATCTGGGCAAACAACCGCTAGGTCTTGAGCTAACAACTTCTCCAGATAAGGATTGCCGATAACAGGAATTTCTAAACCAAGCATTGATAGCTCATAGCCTGGTTCTAAATACTCAGCCATAGTCGGAATTTGATGAATCGGCGTAGAAATATATTGATGAATAGCGCAGCGATTAACATTAAAGGTTTGACCGATTTGGACAACAGTAGTCTCAAAAATTTGTTTTACATTCAGGCTTTGGCGAATTTTTTGGGTAATTTGTTTGAGCAGCAAAGTCCGTTGAAATTGCTGTTTTAGGGCTGTTTCTGCTTGATGGCGCTCAATTTCGCTGCCAACCCATTGCGCCATCAATTTCAACAGTTCTTTGTCTGATGATTTGAACGGTTTGACTCGTCGGGAGCGTGACCAAAAGCTGATGATGCCGTAAACTTTACTTGCCACTAATACGCGTGTCCCGATGTATGACTCAGTTCTAAACTTCATGTATGCCGGGTGATTCTGCCAAAATGAATTACCAACATGATCTACAGTCAAAGGTTCATCGGTGCCTAAAACTTCGCAACACAGAGTTTCTTGGGTGTTAAAAGTATCTCCAGGGGCTAGTGAGTTGTTAGGCGATCGCCCAATTATCACTTCATAGCGATCGCCTTCAATTCGCGCCAAAACACTAAAACTTAAATCAAATGACCGACATCCCATTGCTAAAAGCCTCTGGACGCGTTCTTCAAAATTGAGGCTGCGAGCTGCTGCTACTTCATAAAGCGATCGCACCGATACTTCACTTTCTCTAAGTTCGGCTTCGACCCGTTTACGTTCCTGTTGAGCTTGTGAATCCTTAATGACAATAGTCAAGTACTTGGCAACTTCAGTGAGTGTGGCAATTTCATGCTTGCTCCACTGTCGGGGTTCTGGAGATTCAAAAGAAAGTAAACCTGTTAGTCCGTCTAAATCTTGTAAAGGAACATCCAAAATCGCTTGAGTGTTACCCGCTAACATCCCAGGCAATAGCGATGCCAAACGTTCATCTTGAGTCACATCTTCAACTATGATCGTCTTGCCGCCAATCAGAGCCTGGAAGTAATCAGGAGCAGTGGTAAGGTCAACAACAAACCCTGTAATTCCCGCCATGTCTGGCGGTTCCACGGTATAAATTACTTTTAAGAAACCTTCGTCATTGATATTAGAAAAAGCGACTCGTAAGGTTTTAAAATGTTTGCTAACTTGTTCTACAGTATGGGAAATCACTTGTGTGATGGACATCCCTGAGGTGATGCTGGTTGCAATATTGTTAAGCAATTTAAGGCGGATTTGACTTAAAAGCAGTGCATGGTCTACCTGCTGACGCTGGGTGATAAAATCTTGTAATTGCTGCTCTCTTTGCCTTAGTTTTACCTCTGTATGCTTGTGTTCGATAATGTTACACTCTAGCTGTTGCTTTGTAGCCTCCAACTGCTTTTTCCGAAATAGCATTATTTGGGCAAGGTAAACCGCTAATGCCGACAGCCAACCACTAAGTAACCCGCCAATTAACACCACTGTTGGGAGAGGGGATTGAATCTTATTTAGTAACTCTGTTGTTGGCTCTATATGTACTTGCCATGTAACGTTATAAAAATAAATTTTTGTTTTATATTCCCATTGTTTTTGATTTTTTTTATTATCACCATTGTAATTATAAATTTTATTTTTTCCATCGAGGATAGTAATTTTATAGTCGCTTAAATCTTCTTTGGTTAAAAGAATATCAAGTAAAGATTGAGTTCTAAATCTACCAAGAAGGAATCCATCAAACTTTTCTTTTTTGTACAAAGGAATATAAACTAAAAATTTATTATGCTGTTGCGCTGAATTGAGAGACTGAGCAACAGTTACTTTTCGGCTTTTGCGGGCAAGCTCTAAAGCAATTCGTCGTTGACTATCAAAGCTTATATTTAAGTTTTGATCTGCTTCATTACCTGTTATAGGCACAATCCAACGGACGTTATATGAGGAATCTATCCACTCTATCGCTTGTACACCTCCGTAGTCTCTAAGGAAATATCTTGCATCTACTTCCCACTCTTGCTTGGGTGTCTGAGTGCGAACTTGCCAACGTTGCGCCATCCGATCCAGTGATTGGACACGAGATTCTAACTGTGCTGTAATTTTACTTTTTACGGCAGATGATTGCTGTTCAATCAATTGTTTAATTTGCTGTTGTTCTTTAAAACATAATCCCCGCCAAAGTAAAACAGTTCCAAGTGAAGTAACAAGCGCAATTATTATTGGTAATCTTGCTAGCATCGCTTGCGTAAACAACGTTAACCATGAATAATATCTATTTTTTTTTGTCACTGTTTATCTTTATATTTATAATTTCCTAGGAATGATTAAACGTAACTACGTCCGCTTTTAAAATTTAGTGGCGGATACACTTAATGCTACGGAAATGCTTAGGTTAGAAAATAAATATTTTCATGTCTAAGAATCTACGTATGTGATGACTACTTATATAAGCTCTCATAATTATTGAATAATAAGATATAGTATAATTGCGGAAAAATAATAAATAATTAGCAAAAAATATTAATAAAATTTTACAAAGATGAAAATCTTCGTACTAGTACGTAGGAACTCTTTTTCCCCATTTTCAAGATAGTATTACAAAGCTTGTAATTAGCGGCAAAGTAACAGCAAACGGCATTGATTACCATCTACGTAATTTTATTGATAATTGTCCCAACAAAATTAGGTCTGGGAATCGATTTTGAGTGCGATCGCGGGTTTGATAAAATGTCGGTAATAGCATTGATGTATGAAAATGCTATTAATAGCCTGGGTAGGTACAGAGAACTTGGAGAAAACAGAAGGCGATCGCTATGCGCGGGAGTGTTGCCGAAGCGTTTCTTTTAGAAACGCCTCAGAACTACTCTTTTAGAGCGCTTAAAACGCACCAACTACGGTTTGGCAAGTTAACGAGCTTAGTTTGTCTAGCCTATTCCAGTCTGAGGGTAACTAATCCGCAAGCTGGCGATATCTTTGCTGAATATCCTCAATCGTAAATACCGCCTGAAACTTCAACCCCACCGATTGATAAAACTCAGCGCCACCCTGTAAGCGGTCTATCAATGAAATTACTAAATTTACGGTATAACCTGCCTCTCGAAGCCGTTCAACTGCTTTCATCGCCGATCGCCCTGTAGTTACGACATCTTCCAAAACCACCACTGTTGCATTCTCTGGCAAAGTCGGACCTTCAATATATGCTTTTGTACCGTGTCCTTTAGCTTCTTTGCGAATAATTAAAGCGGGTATTGGTCGATTTTCATACGCAGAAACCACACTTACTGCTGTGACAATTGGATCTGCACCCAATGTCAAACCCGCTACTGCTTGGGTGTCTTCTGGTAGCCGGGATAGAAGAATGCGACCAATTGCTAAAGCACCTTGGGCATTAAGCGTTACCTGCTTACCATTGATGTAATAAGAACTCGCTTGCCCAGAAGAAAGTATAAAATCACCTTCTTGGTAAGCCAGTCGGCAAAATAAATCGAGCAACTGTTGGTGCAGAATATTCACATCGGCAGTAGATGCCCACAAGTCAGACGGGGAAAGGTTTTCAGCTTGATAATTCATCACAAAACATTAAAAGTTGTGCTACACCAAAGGTTGAACTCATCAAAGTTCTGAAATTAAGCATAAGTTAAGATTCGCCCATCATATTGAGGAGTAATAAATATGGGTATAAAATTTAAAGCTGTTGGCAGTTTATTAGTCCTGCTAGCTGCGAGTATTAGCGTCCCAGCTTTTGCCGATGACAAGCAGACAACTAATTATGAAACAGCAAATGAGGTATTTGATCGAGCTTTCTTTAAAAACGATCGCAATTTTTACGGCAATAACACTTTTAAGCGGCAAATAGACTGGATAGTTGGATCGGGTTCGTTATTCCGCAACTCCTTTCCGGAAAATGAAATAGCCCGTGATGCTGAGTTAGTTAACATTGTCTATCGCGATGTTCTTAATCAGCAAGTTGGCAACGATCCATACATTCGCACGCCAGATTTACCCAATCCCTATAATACATCTTTAATGATGTCTCCTCGCTTAAACTCCAACAAGCTCAAAACCGGCACCGAATTTAGGTTTGAGACTGTACCACCTCGGTAAAATACCGCTACGCGGAATCAGTAGTCATTTGTCATGAACTAATGACTATTGACCAATCATAAAATTATCGCGCAGGGGAAAAGGCGAGACAGTGCCTTACGGAGCCTCCCCTTTCCCCCTCTTTATGAATAATAATTTAATGCGCCCTACTGGAATCGAACCAGTCTGAAAGCGAATTATGAGCTCGCTGCCTCCCCAATCGGCCAAAGGCGCTTATTTGTTTGAATTTGGGGTTGATATGAGTTTATTGCTTTAACTCTTAGTTCAACCCTGGTTGCTAATCTTAGCCTCAGGTAGCTGACTAGAGTCGTTCTAGCAACCTTCCTACTTGATTTTAGCATGAGTTCACAGACTGTGAACACTCTAGAATAGTTTAGCAGATTTTATACTACATAATTTGACACATAAATAGTGCAGACTAATATTGATTAAGTCTTTTATAAATTGAAGTACACAGCTTCAATACTTTTACAGAATTAGTAAATACGGTGGGGCGCACCGAACTTAAAGTCTCTGGAGAGATTCCCCTCTGCTTCGACGCGCAAACGCAGCCAAGTAAGGGAACTCGAAGAAAGAGAAAAACCTGAAAGTGATTTCAGGAATCCCCGTGCGTTTACGCCGGGGAGAACGTCAAATAAATAGACCGACAATATAGCGGCGATAGTTTCGAGAGCGATGAAATTAAATTCCACTGTACTTCTAACGTTGATTTTATTAACCCTAATGTTGGGAGCCGGTTCTGTAAGCGCGTTTTGGGGCTTTACTTTGGGGAGTTCCGCACTTAAAGGTGTGACAACACCGGATGGTCGTCCCACAACCAAATTCGCCAGCAGTAAGGCAAACAGCGCCCAACATCAAGCGGTAACGTTATTGAGAGAGGAAGAAATCCTCAAAGTTGTTAAGTCCCGGATTGAGGGTAAGAGCAAGGCTGCTAAAGCAAAAAAATCTGATGACGAGGACGAAGAAAATACTAATAAGCCAAAACCTCAGGAAAAGCCGGCTGAAGCCGAAGAAAAACCCCAAGCAGGATTTCCAATTACTGCTGAAAGCGGTAAAGTAACGATTTCTGTACAATCTGCTCGCTACTCTGGCGGTGATTTGCAACTTCGTGTGAAAATGGAGAATAAAGGTACCGATTCTGTGCGCTTTTTGTACAGTTTTTTGGATGTCACTGATGACAAAGGACGAACCTTAAGCGCTAGTACCGAAGGCTTGCCAGCAGAATTGCCTGCAAACGGACCGACATTTTCTGGTACAGTGAGTATTCCTACGCCTTTGCTTGACGATGTGAAGCGTATCTCACTTGCTTTAACTGATTATCCCGATCAAAAACTAAAACTGGAAGTGCCAAATATTCCTGTGGAAAGATAGAAACTGGGGATTGGGGACTGGGAAGTGTTTCGCTCAAAGCGTGCGATCGCCTAGTCCACCAATTCAAAGAAAGCCGCGTCTACAGCATATTTCAAGTTAGTGAGGTACAGAAATACCCCACCCGCGCTATCGCGCACCCGGACCTTACTAAGGTCCGGGTTGGGGAGGGGTGTACCTCATGTAGTTGCAAAACGCTGTAAATGTTCTCGGCATCTTTGTGTCAGCCTCCACCCCATTTTTTAGAGGTTGTATCCTAGTGACGAACGTCCTCAGCACCTGCCCACCAGGTTTCCAGCCTGAGCGTCACAAAGTCTAACATGTGAGTAGGAAACAAACAGGATATACTGAATTTAAAATTCTTTTTTGAAATTGTTTTCTTCCCAGTCCCCAGTCCTAATCTTTAATTTTTAATCCCCAGTGTGGTCGTAAACAATCAACAACTAACCACTAACAATCCCTAATATCAAGATTATCTTACTAAATAGGAGCGTCAGTTGTACACGGGCTTTGGCGGTGATTGGTTTTCCTAGCTTAAGTTTGACAGATGTGGGGCTGCGATTGTTGTCAGTGCTGCTGCTGATAACAATTAATGCTTTTTTTGTGACAGCCGAGTTTTCGATGGTGACAGTGAGGCGATCGCGTATTCATCAGCTAGTCGAGGCTGGTGACATTCAGGCGATCGCTGTGGAAATGTTGCAACGTAGTATAGATAGACTGCTATCTACTACTCAGTTAGGCATTACTTTATCTAGCTTGGCGTTGGGTTGGATTGGCGAAAGTACAATTGTCGGATTAGTACGTTCATGGCTTGAATCATTGCCTTTACCTATGGGGACGAGTACCTTTATGGCTCATTCCCTATCAATCCCGATCGCTTTTTTCTTGATAGCCTATCTACAAATTATTTTAGGGGAATTATGTCCCAAATCGATAGCCATGCTGTACTCAGAACAACTGGCGCGGTTTTTGGGACCTTCAGTAAAAGCGATCGTCCGATTTTTTAGCCCCTTTCTCTGGATTCTCAACCAATCAACTCGCGCCATCATGCGATTGTTTGGCATTGAGTATACAGGACAAAGGTGGCTACCACCTGTAACCTCAAAAGAACTGCAACTAATTATCTCCACAGAACGAGAATCTACTGGTTTGCAGCTTTCTGAGCGAGAATTACTTAACAACGTCTTTGAGTTTGGTGATGTGACAGCGCAAGCAGTGATGGTTCCCCGCACCAGCATTATAGCCTTGCCTAAAGATGCCAGCTTCGACAGATTACTTCAAGAAATGGTGGCTACTGGTCACTCTCGCTATCCTGTAATCGGAGAATCTTTAGACGATATTCGCGGCATTATTTATTTTAAAGATTTGGCACAACCTTTAGCTCTTAACAAGCTGAAACTACAGACACATATCCAGCCTTGGATGCGTCCTGCACGGTTTGTACCAGAACATACGCCTTTAAGTGAATTATTGCCGATGATGCAGCAAGAGAAACCAGCAATGGCGATCGTCGTGAATGAATTTGGCGGGACTGTCGGACTAGTAACTATTCAAGATGTCATTGCAGAAATTATCGGCGACGCAGGTGAAGCCGAAAGTAGCGACGACTTGTTAATCAAGATGTTAGATGAAGAAACATATTTGGTGCAAGCTCAAATCAACTTAGAAGATTTTAACGAAGTCTTGCACATCAATTTGCCTTTAACTAAAAAATATCAGACATTGGGTGGCTTTTTGCTCTACCAATGGCAGAAAATTCCTTCTATGGGCGAAACCTTCAATTATGACAATCTAGAGTTTACCGTAATGTCTGTCACCGGACCACGCCTGCACCAAATCCAAGTGCGACGCTTGGGAGAGGGGGAGAGGGGGGGATAGGGGCAGGGGGAGAGGAGCCAGCGCCGTGCGGGGGTGGAGGAGTTTGAGGCGACTGGCGTGGGGGGACAAAAAGACAGGGAAGAAGAAAATACTTCCCCCACTCCCCCACTCCTCCACTCTTCCACTTCCCTACTCAAGATACGCCACTGGATCGACGATTCCCAATTCGGCAAAAGCCGCTAGACGCAAGCGGCAAGAATCGCACATTCCGCAAGCTTTATCACTACCTGCATAGCAAGACCAAGTTAATTCCCACGGTACGCCCAATTTATTGCCAAGTTGGATAATTTCGGTTTTTTTGAGGTTAATTAGGGGCGATTCAATACTAATTGCTTGTCCAAAACGCCCTTGTTTTGTTCCCAAACGAAAGACTTCTTGCATTGCCTGGATATAATCGGGGCGACAATCAGGATATCCAGAATAATCTAAAGCGTTAACGCCAATGTAAACGCAATCGCCACCGATAATTTCAGCAAAGGCGAGGGCAAAGCTTAAAAAGATTGTATTGCGTGCCGGAACATAAGTCACAGGAATATCTTGCGACATTTGAGCCAATGTACGCTCTTGGGGTAAATCAATCGCGTCGTCTGTAAGTGCCGACCCCCCCCATTGCCGTAAGTCAAATTTTACCACTTGATGTTGTACCACCCCAGCTTGTTGAGCGACCAAGAGCGCTGACTGTAACTCTCGCCGATGACGCTGCTGATAATCAAAGGATATGGCGTGACACTCACAACCATCAGCTTTGGCTTGATACAGAATTGTGGAAGAATCTAATCCTCCAGACAACAGAATTACAGCTTTCATCTCGGTTTTAATTTATGGATTTGATTTGTCAACATGGTACAAACAGACTTTGCGGAGTGTCTTTAGCCTGCATTGCATGGAACAAGAGAGTGGCAAGTTGGTCTAAATAAAGGAATTGCATCAATCGAAGCCAAAACGTGGCACGATGACTTAAACAAGGCGCTCTGGGTTTGTGCCGGATTTTAGAGATTATTCAATGAAAATAATTTAAGTGTATAAGCGATCGCAATTTCAAATGAAACTCTTGTTGTTGAAAATGCTGTAAGTACTAGATTTTTCGGCTTTTGTAATTTTACTGACAAAAAAATGAGGAATTTTAACTTGTGTTCAATGGATATTGATTCGGGTAAGTAATTGCCTAAACCAATAGCGAGAAAGTGACCCTTATTTATTACTTAATTTTTAAAGTTAAGAAAAATACATATTATATTTTGTGTAAAGTGCAAAAAAACTAATTGCTCCAAACTAAATATACAAAACAAACTTAGATTGCGGGAACTCACAACAAACTTTGAAATTCTTCATAAATAGAACCTCTATGTTACCATCTGGATGGTTTTAGACGGCTCGTGAGTAGCAATCAAGTATAAACGCCAACGCTCGAAGCGTCTTTAGATTTGGTGGTTGAGGAGAAAATAGTAGTGCAAAATAGCATGTCAGTGGCAGAACCGAATCCATATATACAACGAAACCAGCCACGACCAATCCGCATAGGCGTGATTGGGGTGGGTAACATGGGACAACATCACGCGCGTGTACTCAGTTCAATGAAAGACGTTGAACTGGTCGGCGTGTCAGATATTAATGTCGAGCGAGGGCTAGAAACCGCCAGTAAATATAAGGTGCGTTTTTTTGAAGATTACTGTGACTTACTGCCTCATGTAGATGCAGTTTGTGTCGCTGTTCCCACCCGCTTACATTATGCTGTCGGCATCAACTGTCTTTTGGCAGGAATTCATGTTTTGATGGAAAAGCCGATCGCCGCAAGCATTTCTGAGGCAGAATCGTTAGTGAATGCCGCTGCTGAATCTCAATGCATCCTGCAAGTAGGTCACATTGAGCGCTTTAGTCCAGCTTTCCAAGAATTGAGCAAAGTGCTGAAAACTGAGGAAGTGCTGGCTCTGGAAGCTCACCGCATGAATCCTTACTCAGACCGGGCAAACGATGTGTCAGTTGTGCTGGATCTGATGATCCACGACATTGATTTACTTTTAGAATTAGCCGCATCCCCAGTAGTGAAGTTGACCGCTAGTGGTAGTCGCGCTCAAGACTCTGGCTATTTAGATTATGTCACAGCTACCTTGGGGTTTGCTAATGGCATTGTCGCTACCGTGACAGCCAGCAAAGTCACTCACCGTAAAATTCGCCGCATTTCTGCTCATTGCAAAAACTCGTTTACGGAAGCAGATTTTCTTAAAAATGAAATTTTGATTCATCGCCACAGTACTGCCAATTCAATGATGGATCATCGGCAAGTGTTTTACAAGCAGGATGGTTTAATAGAACAAGTCTACACCAGCAATATTGACAAGTTGGGCGCAGAATTAGAACATTTTGTCAACTGTGTACATGGTGGCAATCAACCTTCGGTCGGTGGCGAACAAGCGCTAAAAGCTCTCAGATTGGCAAGTTTAATTGAACAAATGGCTTTGGAAGATAAGGTTTGGAACCCATTAGAGTGGCAATCTGAGCAGAGAGTCCAATCATTGTCTCCTACAGTTTAAAAAATAGAAGGTGAGCCACTGCGGTAAGCAAGTGGGAATCTTCTCCCAAGGGGAGACGCTACGCGAACAAAGCAGGAGCGTCACCAAACGGGTAAAAGGTAAAAATAATTTTTACCTTTTACTTTCTGTGCATTTAGTGTTATTTAAGCGATAAGTGGAAATTTTATGGCAGCAAATTCAAATTTTTTAGCTCTGAGAAAAGCAAATTATTAATTATTAATAAATATAAACTTTAATTTAGCAATTAAACTCGTTTAGTAATTTTAGGAATCAACTTCATGGGAGATTGGATCAAAAATACGATTGAATCCCTAGGCTACTTGGGAATCGCTGCGCTGATGTTTGTGGAAAATCTTTTTCCCCCTATCCCTTCAGAACTAATCATGCCACTGGCAGGATATAGTGCCAATCTACCAGGAGCAAAGCTCAATGTTATCGGCGTATTTTTTGCAGGGCTAGCAGGTTCTGTATTGGGAGCATTAGTTTGGTATTACCCAGGCAAGTTTTTGGGCGAAGAGCGTTTGAAAGCTTGGGCTGACAAATATGGCAAGTGGATAACAGTATCGAGCAAAGATATTACTAAGGCAAAGCGCTGGTTTGATAGCCAAGGTAGCAAAGCTGTGTTGATTGGTCGCCTTGTGCCGGGAGTCCGCACATTAATTTCTGTTCCCGCAGGAATTAGCAATATGCCATTGTTGCCTTTCCTATTTTACACAACTTTGGGTAGCGCTGCTTGGGTAGGTTTGCTAACATACTCTGGATACGTGTTGGGTAGTCAGTACGAACTTGTGGACAAGTACCTTGCGCCTGTATCTAAAATCGTGCTTGGGTGTCTTGCTCTGGCATTTATTTTTTGGATAGTCAAGCGCAAGCAAAAAAGCAGGAGAAAATGACAACAAGAGCGCTAATTGTGTAATAGCAAGCGTGAAGAGTGCCAAAAATTAGCCTACACTATCCTAGATAATGCTAACTTTTTTAAAGCTTTAAGTAATTTTGGGCGTATTTCAGGCTACACCGAAGGCAACCAAAAATTTTTGCTTAACGCATTTTTGTAAGATGAGCATGATAACTTTTAAAGCTAAGTAAAGACTAGGAGCTTTCATGACAGAACAACCTTCCGCCGCTAGTCCAATGAATGCCGCTGCGATCCCGATGAATAGAGTGTCGGCATCTACCCCGCTAAATGCTGCTAGTAATGTTCCCAAGCCTGGTATGGGTATGGTTACAGGGAAAGCGATTCTTAGTGTTGATTTAGGTAGAACTTCCACCAAGACTTGTGTAAGTCGTGAACCGAACAATGTCATGTTCGTGCCCGCTAACGTTAAGCAAATGACTATGGAACAGGTGCGTGGAGGCGTTTTTGAAGCCCGCGCAACTGACCCCTTAATGGATTTGTGGCTGGAGTATCAAGGCAATGGCTATGCTGTTGGTCAATTAGCAGCAGATTTTGGGGCGAATTTAGGAGTAGGTCAATCTAAAGTTGAAGATGCACTGGTAAAAGTTTTGGCTTGTGCCGGCTACTTCAAGCTGAAAGATGACATTTCAGTGATTCTCGGTCTGCCTTTTCTTTCTTTAGAGCAATTCGAAAAGGAAAAAGCGCAACTGATCAGCCAGGTAGCTGGTCCCCATGTGATGAACTTCCGAGGGGAACCTGTGAACCTGAATGTCAGCAAGGTATGGGTAATGCCAGAAGGCTATGGCAGTCTTTTATGGTCTGAAGCTCAACCGAAAAAAGGACCCGGAGTTCCCGATTTTACAAAAGTTTCGGTAGCGATCGTCGATATCGGACATCAAACTATCGATTGTTTAATGGTGGATAACTTCCGTTTCGCTCGCGGTGCTTCTAAGAGCGAAGACTTTGCGATGAGCAAGTTTTATGAAATAGTCGCCAAAGAAATTGAAGGAGCAGATAGTCAATCTCTAGCTTTAATTTCGGCTGTGAACAAGACCAAAGGCGATCGCTTTTATCGTCCTAAAGGTGCGAGTAAGCCTACCAATCTAGATGATTTTCTCCCCAACCTCACAGAGCAGTTTTCTCGTCAGATATGTGATCGCGTGCTAGCATGGCTGCCAGAACGCGTAACTGATGTGATTCTCACCGGCGGTGGTGGTGAGTTCTTCTGGGAAGATATGCAACGGCTGCTAAAAGAAGCGAAGATTAATGCCCACCTAGCTGCTCCCTCTCGCCAAGCTAACGCTTTAGGGCAGTATATTTATGGAGAAGCACAGATTTCCTCCAGTCGCTCCGCTAGGGCTTAAAACTGATGTTCCAATGGTCAAAAAAGGTAGTAAAATCGGTCACGTTCAATCCAGGGGTCGCTGACGAGAGCTTGTTGGCGCTTGTAGAAAGCCATTTGGAAAAAGACCCAGAGAAGACTTTCAGCGACCTCTGTAAAGAAGCCTTATGGCAATCTTTATGTGTACCCGAATCTGTACGACCATCACCAGCAACGCCAGAAAAAGCGACAGCACCAGCATTTGAAGAACAACAAATCGCTGAACTGCAACGTCAAGTGGCTGACCTTGAGGAACGTTTTTTTGCTAAGGAATCTAATCGTTTGGAGGTTATGGAACGCCAGCTTTTGCAACTTAGTCAACAAGTTGCACAGCTGGCAATCATGGTGCATGAACGACCAATCATTCAGCCTCAAACCCAAGCAACATCAGCACCGCAAGAGGTGGTAAATCATACTACTTATACTGCTGCAATTCCTCCTCAAGATGTTGACCCTGTTATCAGCCGCCTGAGTCAGTATCTCGATGATTTTTAAACAGTCATCAGGGTGTTAAGCAAAAAATGCTCTCAATAAACGTCCTTAATAGTAATTACTATTAAGGATTGTTATTTTTTTAAATAAAGTTTATAGACAATTGCTGGTATGTGGGTAAGTGTAAAATTGCGCTTTATCGCCCTCAGGCGCTTTAGCCTAAGGCTATACATGCGAAAAGCCTGCCTAGCCTGCGGCAACGCTACGCACGGCGAACGCAGTCTAGTTAGGGGTATTTTCCTAGATAAAGTGTTAGTAAACTGCAAATTATAGGGTAAAATTACTTAGTAAAAGATTTTAAACTATAACTTATGGAGCCTGTATCATTGACGGCTGGGGCGATCGCTACGCTGGTTTTAACCAAAGCTATTGAAAAGACACGTGAAAAGCTAGGAGAAAAGGCGCTGGAGAAAGGCAAAGAGTTAATGCAATTGCTGAAGCGCAAGTCTCCAAATACGGCAAGTGCTATAGAACTGGCTGCACAACGTCCAGAATTAACAGAACAACAGCCAGAGGATTATGGTATAGAGGTTTTGCAGGCAAAATTAGAGGAATCTGCTAAGGTTGATCCTGAAGTTGCTCAAGCAGTCCAAGCTGTAGCAGATGTTGTCAAGTCTCAACCTGCCAGCGTTCAAAATTTTACGAAATTAGCAGAAAAAATTGGGATGGTTGTACAGGGAGGTACAATTCATAACCCAACAATAAATATATGACTAAAAAATCCTGAGCAGCGCCGGAAAAAAGCAAAACCTAGCTTTGATTGCTTAATTAAAAAGCTAAAAAAAGAATTTAGCTTTTTAGAAGACCTAGATCCATACGAAGCCGGAAAGCTTTGGCATTTTTTGGTAATAGCTCAATCAGGAAAATTTGATTTTATAGATTTTGAAATACAAGTTTTGAGATTGGTGGTTGGCTATTGCTGCTACTATTGTCATGAATTTAGCTTACCAGCACCAGCAAATGATTTAAATATTATTGAAAGCGAAAAAGAATATTTAGCTCGAATAAAAAAGCTGTCTGCATCAGGAAATTTAAGAAAAGAAAATCGTCAGCAGAAGCTAAGTTCCATCATTAAAAATAAACAAGTAAAACAAATTATAATGTCAATGGAATGATGTAATGTCTTTAAATGATAGTGAAAAACGAAGACTGATTCGAGAATATTTCAAATATCGAAGAGCATTGGAATCACTTTCATGGTTGGAAGATGAATCAATATTTGAATATCAGAATTTGAATCATGTTATTTCAGAATTTATTGAGGAGAGTTGCAGGGATTTATGGCAATCATTCATTCAACGAAGATTTCCTAGAAAAGGTATATGGCTTTGTATAGGTTTTTTAACTTTAGTAAGATTAGGATATTCTCTAACCAGAGGAATAATAGAATTTTTTAATACGCTTTTAATTAGCAATCTTATCTTTTTATTTGTTGGTATAGCAATTGTTATTTATCTATTGCCAAAGTTGAAGTTAAGAAAGGTCATATATAAATTATATAGAGATAATCTCCCTCGCTCTCAAGTTACGGATGAGCAGATTATTGAATGGTTAAATGAAGATATATATAATCTTATAAAAATAGGTTTATTGGGGCTAAACATAGATGACAATGCGAGGCATCTTGAGAAAATAAAAAATAAATTAAGAGTGGAAGATTTAGAAGATGATGAATTAGAAGAATATGAAATAAATCCAAAAAATAAGCAAAACTTACTTCAGCAAAGTCCAATATGGCTAAAATCGGGACGTGATGAAAAAAGCTTAAAGTCTATGATTCAAGTAGATAATTCTCGTCTTGCATCTGACAAACAAAGACTTTTGATATCTCCAGGAGATTTTCAGAGTGTAACAACTACTGATGGCAGGAAAAGAATATACGGTGTATATGAGTTTATAGTAATATTTCTATGCAAAAACTTTTTGTCATACTACAGATGCCATTGGAATTTCATGAGAGGTGTCTCTATAAATGATGAAATGTGTGAATATCTGTATGACAGTATTGTTTCAGTTAAAATTAGAGAGAGAGCATCTTCTAATATAATCGATAGTACCTTAAATAAGAGAGTTTATAGTGAGTTTATATCTATCACCACTAAAGACGGTAGAGAAGTCGAATTTAAAATAGAACAAGGAAAAAAATTATCTTCTAATAGTTGTTATCCTTCACGCGCTAGATCGGCAGCCCAAGCTATCCGGCGAATGCTAAGACAGCGCAGAATCGATGTTTTGAGAGTAGAACAAGAAGATAGGCAAGCAGATCCCGATGATATGGATTGGGATGATGAGTAATTTTTTAGAATAATTTATTATAAGTGTTTACGGGTTAATCGCTCCAAAAAATACTATTACTATCTGTTTTAGATAAGAGCAAGACAAGGGATAATAGTCTGACTATAAATCGGTTTCTATTACGCCAAGCACCCTTAACCGAACTTGATTTTGATCGTACTTAGCCGGAACAGATTCGCTGACTTTTGTGTCCTAATTAACTAGGGTTAACAGTAATTTCGTACATACTTAATTGTTTTTTTACATAAAAGCATGTATAAATGCTAGAATCCACAGTTGGAAAGTTAGGATATTTCAATGCCAGTTCTAGCTAGCTCAATCAAGTTTGGTACGGACGGCTGGCGGGGCGTGATTGGTGATGAATTCACCTTTGAACGCCTCGCGTTAGTCGCGCCAATTGCAGCAAAAGTATTATTTGACACATATAATTCAACGGTGAATAGCCGGACAATTATTGTCGGTTATGATCGCCGATTTATGGCGGAAGATTTCGCCCGTGCTGTTGCCGATAATGTCGCGAAGATCGGATTTGATGTATTATTGAGCGAAACCTTTGCCCCAACTCCGGCTTTTAGCTGGGCGGCAAAACAACTCAATGCTTTGGGAGCGTTGGTAATTACAGCAAGTCATAATCCTGGAAAATATTTGGGATTAAAAGTCAAGGGGGCTTTTGGGGGTTCGGTGCCGCCAGAAGTAACGTATGAGATAGAAGCGCTTTTGTCTGATGGAGTGCCACCCGCAGCAACCCCTGGCAAAATCGAAATGTTCAACCCCTGGGGCAGTTATTGTGAAGCCCTAGAAGGTAAAGTTGATATTGCCAAAATTCGAGAGGCGATAAACTCAGGTAAACTGACAGTATTCGCCGATGTGATGCATGGGGCTGCATCTGGTGGACTAGAGATGCTGTTAGGGAATCAAGTAAAAGAAATAAATAGCGATCGCGATCCGCTTTTTGGTGGTGGTGCCCCAGAACCGTTACCCAAATACATGAAGCGTCTATTTGAGGTGATGAAGACGCACCGCGAAAGCAATCAAGGTGGTTTGGCAGTAGGATTAGTATTTGATGGAGATTGCGATCGCATCGCATCTGTCGATGGCGAAGGTAACTTCCTCAGTTCACAAGTATTAATCCCGATATTAATCGACCACTTAACCTTAAGGCGCGGTTTTAAAGGTGAAATAGTCAAAACTGTTAGTGGTTCTGACTTGATTCCTCGCGTCGCTGCACTGCACAAGCTATCAGTATTTGAAACAGCAGTTGGTTACAAATACATCGCCGATCGCATGTTAGTATCGCAAGTATTACTAGGCGGTGAAGAATCGGGCGGAATTGGTTATGGTAGCCATATTCCTGAACGCGATGCACTGCTGTCAGCATTGTATGTATTAGAGGCAATTGTTGAATCTGGGCTGGATTTAGGCGACTATTACCGACAGTTGCAAGAGCAAGCAGATTTCAACTCAGCATACGATCGCATTGATTTACCTCTAGCTAGTATGGATGTGCGATCGCGTCTATTGCAGCAACTGCAAAAAGAACCTTTGACAGAAATCGCAGGACTTGCAGTGATTGATTGTCAAACAATTGACGGGTACAAGTTCCGTCTAGCTGATAATAGTTGGTTGATGATTCGCTTCAGCGGAACTGAACCAGTTTTACGTCTATACTGCGAAGCACCAACACTTGAACAGGTGCATCGAACTTTGGCTTGGGCAAAAGATTGGGCTGAATAGTCCAGAGTCCAGAGTCAAGTCGCTTCTCCCAGGGGAGAGGCTGCGCCAACGCTCCAATTCAAAATTCAAAATTCAAAATTCAAAAAAAAGACAATTAGTAGGGGCACCAAGCCGCCACTAATTGAAGACCACTGAAATTAAAAATTTCAGTGGGGGCTTGTACCCAAAATTAATTATTAAAAATAATTTTTCCTTTCTTAATGGGTGAATTTTGAATTTTGAATTCAAAAAGGGTCAATAGTAAAAGTGAATAGTTCAAAGTCTAAGGTTTTTACCATTGCACAAGCGACTATTGACCATTGACCATTGCACAAGCGACTATTGACTCTTGACTAATGACTTTTGACCAATGACTAAATTACTCGTAGTAGCCACCGGAAATCCAGGTAAATTGCGGGAAATGCAAGCTTACCTGGCTGATTTAGCTTGGGAATTGACCCTAAAACCTGAGGAATTGGAAGTTGAGGAAACAGGGGACACCTTTGCTGCTAACGCTTGTCTAAAAGCCTCTCAGGTGGCTTTGGCGACAGGAAATTGGGCGATCGCCGATGACTCTGGTTTGCAAGTTGATGCCCTTGGTGGCGCACCAGGAGTGTATTCTGCACGTTATGGTAAAACTGACTCTGAACGCATTGCCAGGGTGTTGAGAGAGTTAGATAATCAAACTAATAGACAAGCCCAATTTGCGTGTGCAGTGGCGATCGCTCGTCCAGATGGAGCGATCGCACTACAATCTGAAGGTGTTTGTCGTGGCGAAATTCTGCAATCACCTCGTGGTAATGGTGGTTTCGGCTACGATCCAATTTTTTATGTTCCAAAATTGCAATTAACCTTTGCCGAGATGACACCAGACTTGAAACGGTCAATTAGTCATCGAGGCAAAGCAATTGAGGCTTTACTTCCCCAGTTAGCAATTTTAGATTGAATCTAAAATCTCCGAAGTTCTGAGCGGAGGTTTGCTCCGCTCAAACTTCTCTCAAAATCCCTAAGGGGAGACCGGAAAAAAAAGATACCAGCCGTGTTTTGGGATTATTCGTTGTGTGTCGTGGATCTGGATGTGACGGCTGGTATCTTTTTTCAGGGCAAGTGCCTAGACTGCTTCTGTGTTCTTTTCCCCAGTACGAATCCGCACAACTTGCTCAACTGGTGAGATAAAAATCTTACCATCACCGATTTCACCAGTGCGGGCAGCGGCGATAATCTTGTCTACCACCATATCAACTTGGTTATCTTCTACGACAATTTCCACTTTGAGCTTTTGCAGAAACTCAACCGTGTATTCAGAACCGCGATAGCGTTCGGTTTGACCTTTTTGCCGTCCGAAACCCCGGACTTCGGAAACGGTCATACCAACAATACCAGCGTTGACTAAGGCAATTTTCACTTCATCGAGTTTAAAAGGGCGAATAATTGCTTCTACTTTTTTCATTATTTCCACTCCTGACTTCTAGTAGCTTCGTTTATCTATCTAAGCAGATCATCTGTCTGACGCTTTAAGTAGCATCTCAACCTCAAATAACTATCTATGGGCATTAGGTATGGGAAAGATAATTTTGACGAGTTAAGCTATTTTACCGACTTTGATGCTCAAAAAACGGACGTACAATCACATACCCAACGCCAAAAGCTGTAAGTATGATTAATAAAATGGCAATGATTAACGACCAAGCACTGACTTCTTTAGGCTCTGGTTCATTATTGGGGTAATAGCGTACTTCTTCCTCTTCTATGAAAACTGGTTCGGGTATTGGGGGAATCGTTTCTAGTACAGGAGGAGAGAAGTGCGAACTGGAAAAGCCGTCATGCAGATTTTCCGAAGCTACGGGTGAATAAAGACGAGAAACCCGCTGTTGTTGTCGTACTTGATTTACGGGATGGCTGGTTTGACTTTTCAAATCGCCAGAAGCGCGAGGAATTTTGTTATGAATAACTGTAGTAGAATTGTCAACCCAATTTTGCAGGTGTGAAAAAGACTGAACAACTTTGGCAATTTCTTGTCGGAGTAATTGATTTTCCTGCACTAATTGTTTATTTTGGGCAGTGATTGCATCTAACATTGCCTCTGCTGCTTGCAATTCTCCTGCCAAATCCCGGTATACAGATAATGGTACAGACGGAGAATAGGTTTTAGGGTTTGCAGCGGATGTATGACTATGAATAGAACCTGTGCTTGTTTGCATCGGTAGTTTAGTATCAAAAATGAAAGTAATTAGATTATTCAGAACTGCTATCAGAAACAGTCAGCCCGGAAACTATGCCCAACAATAATAGAAAAATGGCCAGAGAGCAAAGAATTTTTATTTACATTTTTCTCTTTAAGGGCATACGGGTAAACCCATAATCCCAAATTTGCTTTTCCAGGGTATGAGATGCGCCACCTCTCACCCCTTTGCACCCTTGAGTGGGGGATGAGGCAGATGAATAAATATATAAAACTCTTAATTTACCCTAGAGACGTTCGGATGGAACGTCTCTAATAATGAGGGTTTTTAGGCTATGGTCAAACGTGTCATTCGGGTGTAAGGGAAACCTATAAATACATTTCCTTTTTTAACAATGGGAAAAAATGTCCTACAGGACCTTGCCCATTGCCAATATTTAAGGCGTGAGAAAGCGCACTGGTGAGATAATTCTTTGCTTGTTGTACCGATGTTAACAAGTCTTTTCCTCTTGCTAGATTAGCAGCGATCGCCGCCGATAAAGTACAACCAGTACCGTGGGTATTTTCTGTATCTATCAGCTTTGTTGATAAGGTTTCCAGATTTTGCCCATCAAAGTAGATATCAATGCCTCGCAAATTCTCCTGCATTCCTCCACCCTTAACTAAAACAGCGTTCGTCTCTAATTCGCGGTGAATCATTTGCGCTGCTGCTTTCATGTCATCTAAGGAGTTAATCTCTAAGCCAGTTAAAATCTGTGTTTCATAGCGATTTGGCGTGACAATCGTCGCTTTGGGAATTAGGACATGGCGAAGAGCCTGCACGGCATCATCAGAAATCAATTGCGCCCCGGTGCGTGATACCATCACAGGATCGACTACTAAGTTCTCGATTTGTAAAGCTTCCACCTCTTGGGCAACAGCGGCAATGATTTCCTCATTGAGTAACATTCCTGTTTTCGCTGCGTGTACGCCAATATCTTCAACTACAGCGTGAATTTGGGCGATAACAGCCTCTATTGGCATCGCATCAATCCGCGCCACTTCTAAAGTATTTTGGGCTGTGACACAGGTAATAGCGCTTGTACCGTGGACGCAGTGAAAAGCAAAGGTGCGTAAATCAGCTTGAATTCCTGCACCTCCACCGCTATCTGAACCAGCGATGGTTAATGCAACAGGTATTTTGGGTTTTGTTTGGGTATTCATAAGGAATGGGGAATTGGGAATTGGGCATGGGGGAGGCAGTGCGGTCTTGGGGTCTCCCCAAGTGGAGCATCTGCCGTCATGGGGCATGGGGCAGGGAGCAGGGAGCAGGGAGCAGGGGGGGCAGGGGGAGCAGGGGGAGCAGGGGGAGAAATATTTTTTCTTTCTTACCATGAATCCCTTTTCGCTTTTCCCTTTCCCCCTCTTCAAATTCGCCAATCCCTAGTCCCTAGAGAGGCAGTCCCTACTTTGATTTAAGCTGGCAAGGTGTAACGCTGCTCAATCGCTTGTTTGATTGCTGTGCGACTTTCAGTAGCTGAGGTATGAGCATTTTTTTCGATTTCCGCAGCTTCTTCTGCTAAAGAATCATCTTTTATGGCTTCTCGGAACCAGCGGGAATAATCTTGTTGTTGCAGATGATATAACCATGTTTCATCATCTACGCCTTCTGCCATTTGAGTAAATAAAATCAAGTTTTGGGCGCGGAGATTTAACTTGCCTTCTGCACCTCGAAAGTAAAAGCTTTTATCTTCTCCGAGTTCGCCTTCAGCATATTTACGGGCATGGCGACGGCGTTCGGTACGCCCTGGTTTGAAGCGAAAACGCAGGGGTTCTGCATCTTTTGCGCGAAACCAAGCTAACGCTTCTCCTGGTTCTAAAGTTTGGGGTGCAAGCTTTGGCGGACAATTACCGACAATTTCGCATAATTGTTTGATATTTTGCTCTGGCGATTTGCCGACGGTAAGGATGGTATCTATTAATGATAAGGCTGCTGGTGCAACTTGATCTGGATGGACTGTTATTAAAATCATGCCCGTGAGTTGTTGCGGTAGTGTCAGTTCAGCGGGGTTCCAAGATGAGGGCATTTGGTGGTGTGCTTCATCGACAACTATCCAATGAGGACGACCGGTGCGCGATCGCATTTTTTGCAATATCGGCAGCAGTTCGGCAAAAAACGCCGGACGATCTTGCAAAGCAACTCCCAACAAGTTTACAACCACATTTTGATGCGGTTGTTCAAGTAAATCTAATACTTCTGTTATTCTAGGCGATCGCTCCGCATCACCCAGCACAACCGCACCCTCAAAGTTTTCATAATCACCTTCTGGGTCAATAATACAAAATTGATAGTTTTGCTCGGCGATGCGTTCTAATACACCTGTTGCTAAAGTAGATTTGCCGCCGCCAGATGTGCCAGCCAGCAGTATACTTGAGCCATAAGCGGGAATATTTACTTGACTATTATCTTCTGTTGTACCTAACAAAATATCGTGTCTTTGCAATTGCTGATTCAACTCAGACAAATCTGAGGCAATCATCTTGTCAATTAGTTCGCTAACACCAGCACCACGACTACCATCAGTTACAAAATCTACACGTTCCTTGACAATCGGCAAGGCATTGGCAACAGCAACCGAAAACTCACATAAGTTGAGCATTGCGTGATCGTTTTCTGCATCACCTACACCGACAACGTTGTGTGGCGATAAATTCATCTCATCCAACGCTGCACTCAGTCCAGATGCTTTATTGATGCCTGAAGGTAGTACCATCACCGCACCTTTATTAAAAATAACTTGCAATTCTAATCCTAAGTCGCGGATGGTTTGCAATACTGTATTTTCATTGGGATGCCAAGTGGCAACAATTACCCGACCTACTGACAGAGGATCAACGTTGCGTTCTTGTAACAGTTTAATAAACTCTTCTGGTGGTTGTGTGCCTAATAATTTTTCTTCTCGCGAAGCAGGCAAGTACAACAAAGCACCGTTTTCCGCTACCACATAATCAAATAAATCTATTTGCGGAAACACGCGCAACAAGTCATCTAGCTGCCGACCGGTGACTAAAATCAGTTTCCGTCCAGAAATACGCAGACGTTTCATAGCTTCTAAGGTATCGTCATTTACATGACCATCTGTTGCTAGGGTGCCATCGTAGTCTGTAGCTAATGCAAAGTAGCGCATGGGCTGGTAAAAAATTTGCTTTTATTCATACATTTATAGAATTACTTCTACTTGCAGCTTTATTTATCCAGCTTGAGATATAAAACCATGTTGCAGAAGTGTTAATTTGGGAAACTGTAACTTCCTAATTCTGTTTTAATTATCAGGAAATATTAGCCAATGCCTTACTTGACATCAGCCAGGGAAATTTCCTCTCTTGTTGCCGAATATACCAATAGTCCAACTTTATGGATAGATACAGAAGTAGCTGATTATAAAAGTAAAAATCCCAGATTATCGCTAATTCAGGTATTAGATGATGCAAAAGATATGAGTGGCGATCGCGTTTACCTTTTGGATGTATTAGATCAACCCGATATCGTCGGTGACTTTATTAGCCAAATTATGCTAAATCCTGCTATTGAAAAAGTCTTTCACAATGCTAGCTATGATTTAAAATTTCTTGGTAACAAAAAAGCTCAAAATATTACTTGTACTTTAGAAATGGCAAAGAAAATCCCCTACTATATATTGCCATTATCCAACTATCAACTAAAAACTTTAGCTGTTGAACTTTGTAAATTTAATAATATTCAAAAACAAGAACAAAGTAGCAATTGGGGCAAACGACCCCTCAGTGAAGAACAAATAGAATATGCTTGCCTGGACTGTATTTATCTTGCTCAAGTTCACCAACGTTTGATAGAATTGAAGGAAGAAACTAGCCCCGACCCAGCAACAGAAGATTTAATATCACTCGCAGCTAGATATCAGCAGGTTGAGCAACAATATAAACTGCTAAATTCCGAGTTTGAACATCTGCAAGAACGAGTTAAACAAGCGATGCAAGCCCAGAATTTATCGGAAACTCCAGATTTTAAACTTACTAGCTACGAACGGGAAACCGTGAAAGTGCCGTTTGTAGAATTAGCAAGGCTAGTACAAACTGAAGGTATTAATTTAGATTTTCCGATTACAGTGACGAAGAAACTAAAAACAGATTTAGGAGAAAATATTCAACGACTGTCTGTAGATGCAGAAAAAACAACCTCATGGCGACTGGCTCCTAAACAAACGGATGATGTTGAGGACGAATAAATAATTTGTCTCAATAATTGCCATAAATCACAATTTATTTGTAACTATTAAACCAAAAATTAGTATAACGACAAACATTAAACACTGATACTTACTACATAAAATACGATTTTACTAAAAGTGAAGAAAAGAAGAAAACCAAAAAGTTGAGATAACCGTTAATTAAAGCTATGGAATATGAGGAAAGCCTGTCAATTGACTTTGCACCTCATGCAAAAGTTAGTATTATTTTTTAGTTAAAGAATTAATTATATTTTGGTACTAATTTCATCCAGACGTAATAGCGGTTTATAGTAAATTATGAGAGCGAGGTTATCTGAGCAAAAGTTGACAAGGGTTAAAAAAGCATTTGCCATAATTATGCTTAGTACATTTATGGCAACTGGAATTATTTCCTGTAGTAACAACAAAAGTGTATTGGTAACAGAAATAAAAGTTACTCCTCCTAGCCGTCGAATTGGTACATCGAAAGCTGGGGATTTTTATATTCAGGGGCAAAGTCAGCATGTAAAAGGAGACTCACAAGCAGCGATCGCATCTTTTACGCAAGCAATTAGTCTTAATCCTAACTATGCTGAGGCTTACAATAGCCGAGGACTTGCTTATTTTGATTTGGGCAACCAACAGGGAGCGATCGCCGATTATAACGAAGCGATTCGCATCAATCCCAACTTTGCCCAACCGTATAATAACCGAGGAAATGCCCGTGCTGCTCAGGGAGACAGCAACAACGCGATCGCCGATTACACCGAAGCGATTCGCATTAACCCTAACTATGCTGAAGCTTACAATAATCGGGGAAATGCTCGTTCAGTCATGAAAGACATAAATGGGGCTATTGATGATTTCGATCAAGCGATTCTCCTCGATTCTAGATATGCCATAGCTTACAATAACCGGGGTAACGCCCGCGCTGCCAACGGAGATCCTCAAGCAGCGATCGCCGATTATAACGAAGCGATTCGCCTCAATCCCAACTTTGCCCCAGCATATAATAACCGAGGCAACGCCCGCGCCGCAAATAATGATAAACAAGGAGCGATCGCGGACTTGCAACGCGCTGCAACCATCTTTGAGCGAGAAAACAATCGACAATTATACCAAGAAGTGATGAACAATCTCAAAGAATTGGGGCAGTAGAAGAATTCAGGAGTCAGGAGTCAGGAGACGGGAGACGGGGGAGTCAGGAGTAAAAAAGGCTTTTCATCTGGTTTGTAGACCAAAACACTGTACCTCACGCTCCTTGGAATCGGCTGTAAAAGAAAAAAGTTGGCGATCGCCTTTTATTCTTCAATAGCAGGAGTGCGGAGGTTTTCTACCAGCAGTTGAATTTCTGCTGGAGGAGGAGGAGTCAAGCGAGAAACTACCAGAGTAACAACTAAGTTGATTAACATACCCAAAGTGCCAATTCCTTCCGGAGAAACTCCGAAAAACCAAGGTTCCATACCTGCAAACTTCACGCCGACGATGTAAAATATTGTAAAAATTAAACCGCTCAACATACCAGCGATCGCCCCGTAAGAATTGGTGCGCTTGTCGAAAATTCCTAAGAAAATCACTGGAAAGAAGCTAGCAGCTGCCAAACCGAAAGCAAAAGCCACCACCTCACTGACAAATCCCGGTGGATTTACCCCAAAGTAGCCAGCAAGGACAAGGGAGAAACCTACCATGATGCGCCCAACAAACACCCGTTTTTCTTCTGATGCTGTTGAATCTATCATACGGTAGTAGACATCATGGGCGATAGAACTAGAAATTACTAGTAACAGACCTGATGCCGTAGACAAGGCAGCTGCTAACCCACCAGCTGCTACTAAGGCAATTACCCAAGGAGCTAGTTTCGCCACTTCTGGGGTAGAAAGCACAATAATATCTCGGTCAATTTGAATTTCGTTGGTGTCTTTATTTGGAGTTAACTGAAGACGCCCATCTTTATTTTTGTCATCAAAGGCTAGCAGTCCTGTTTTTTCCCATTTCCTCGCCCAGTCTAGCTGCTGCACTTCGGCAAGCGTATGATTGTGTAGAGAATCGATTAAGTTGTAGCGGGCAAACATCGAGAGTGCAGGAGCCGTAGTATAAAGAATAGCAATGAACAACAGTGCCCAACCAGCAGAGTAGCGGGCTGCACGTACACTCTTTACGGTGTAAAATCTAACGATGATATGGGGTAAGCCAGCAGTACCTACCATTAGCGCAATCGTGGTGAACAGCACATCGAGCATCGACTTGTTCACAAATGGCTGAGTATACTCTTTAAACCCCAAGTCAACCTGGATTTTATTCAGCTTGTCGGCAACATCACTAAAGGTAAATGCCAGTTGGGGAACAGGATTACCTGTAAGTAACCAGGCGATCGCTATAGCGGGAATCAGGTAAGCAAAAATCAAAACACAGTACTGTGCCACTTGCGTCCAGGTGATGCCTTTCATGCCTCCCAGCACCGAAAAAAAGCCGACAATCACCATGCCGATAATTACACCTGTATTAATATCTACTTGTAAAAAGCGACTGAAAACAATTCCTACGCCTCGCATTTGTCCAGCAACGTAAGTAAGGGAAACGAAAATTGCTGCAATAACTGCTACCATACGAGCGACATTCGAGTAATAGCGATCGCCCACGAAATCCGGCACTGTATACTTCCCAAATTTCCGCAAGTAGGGAGCCAAAAGCAATGCTAACAGCACATATCCACCAGTCCAGCCCATCAGATAAATAGAACCGTCGTAGCCCAAAAAAGAAATCAGTCCTGCCATTGAAATAAACGAGGCAGCGGACATCCAATCAGCGGCAGTAGCTGCACCATTCGCGATTGAAGGTATACCTTGACCTGCAACAAAAAAGTCTTTAGTATCTTTAACTCGTGATTGCCAACCAATGTAAATATAGATGAGAAAGGAAATTCCAACTAACAAAATCGTCCAAATTTCAACTGACACAGATTTTCCTCACTTCCTGATATTATACTTGCGGTCTAGCTTGTCCATTTGGAAGGCGTAAATGAAAATCAATGCGACAAATATTAGGATTGATCCTTGTTGTGCCATCCAAAAGCCAAAGGGTACACCAAAAAAGCGGATTGCATTTAATGGTTGAACCAACAAAATACTAAAAACTAACGAAGCTAATGCCCAGACTATTAAAAGATTGCGG
Source organism: Spirirestis rafaelensis WJT71-NPBG6 (assembly GCA_019359015.1). GTDB lineage: Bacteria > Cyanobacteriota > Cyanobacteriia > Cyanobacteriales > Nostocaceae > Hassallia > Hassallia rafaelensis. The sequence goes on along the minus strand of JAHHID010000026.1, from coordinate 926 downwards.
ATTAAAGCAGTATTAGCACGCCAATAAGACCGACGCTGTTGTTCATCCATTGTTTTTTATCGTAAGTGCATCACAAACGAAAATGACATAAATCATCACGCAACAATCATGTTTTAGCTTGCGTAAGAAGATTAGGTCAGATTTTCTCATTGAATATCAATAATTTCACATTTTCTTCAAAATTCTTAGTTAATTTCTTGGTTGTTTGGAAAAATAAATTAAAAAATTTGAAGATAAACTCAAAGATTCAGGCGATCGCTTGCTTACCTAGGAAAAAGGTTAGAATTAGCAGAAAATCTTGTTGTTATCTGCCTTGCGCTGAGTCTAATTCATGACCAAGCACGCTAATCAAGCTTTCTTAGCATTCCTGAAAGTTGCCCTGTTGGGAGTTTCATTTCCCTTGTTGTTGACAAGTCACAATTGGGCGCAGGCGAACACTAAGCAGGATAATATCTTAATATACGCTCAAACACCTGCCAAGTCTACACCCCAAGCGAGTCAACCTGGTGAAGTTAAAAAGACTACACCGACACAGCAGGAAAAGCAGGAGAAAGGGGAAAAATCTGATGATGATAAAAAGTCGGATCTGCCATTGAAAGTAGTGCCGGTAATCCTTGGAGGTGTTGGAGTTTTAGTTTTGTACGTGGGAGTTCTTTGGTTCTCTCCGCTTTGGCTACTACGGCTACCTGCGGAATTGAAGGTTCCTAAGTTAGGAATGATTCCAGAATTTAAACTACCGCTTGGTTTTGTGATTTGGCTCAAATACCGTCCCAGAGTGCTGGATGCTTGGGTTGAGAAACACAGTGCGATTCGTTGGTTAGTGAATTCCGGTATCCAGCCCGTATATAACTAACCCAACCATTTGTCATTAAAAGTACAAAAGGTTGAACTCTCAGACAGATGTAGGTGCAAGTCCTACCCGCTAG